>DHRK01000035.1:0-78487 GCA_002410325.1 Syntrophomonas sp. UBA5314 | reverse complement strand
TTATGGGCACGAATATACGGAACCTTGTACTAACGCTGGTTGAGCACGATGACAACGGCGTCGGCCAAGCAGTTGGCCGATTTAAAAGCATCGTCAATAGGAGTATCCTGACTGCCCATCTCAAATATAAGGGCGGTTGGATAGAGATCCTGATTGTAATCTCCCCGGCCAATGAAGATTCCCCTCATTAACCCGGGATACAGGGCGTCGGCAGCGTCCTTTATCTGGGCGGCAAAATCGAGATTGGTTTGAAAATTGGGGTTGGAGCGTCCCACCACAATCATAATCCGGCCCACTTCAATTCCATTGACTGTGGTTACATACGACTCACCCGGTGCGGAATCACGATGGATATCGAAGGCGGCATCCGGTTGTTGTTTAAGGAGTTGCACAACCGTGCGCCGTGAACGGCTGTAGGCGTTTATATCATGCGGGTCGTGAGCATTTACGCTTTGAGAAACAGACACCCCCGACTTTTCCAGGGCGCCCCCCAGGGTTGCCGCCACCTGGTAAACATCGCCGGCTCCAGGCTGGCTTTCGGCACCTGAACTTGGAAGGTATGATTCATCGGTATGAGTGTTGTATAAAACGACATGGCGGGGCTTGTTGGTAGCAACCACTGGAAGCGCCGTGCCCGGACCCTGTTCGCGACCGCCAGAGGGAGCGGCCGGTTCAGCCGCGGTTTTGGGAACTGCCACGGCTTCCTGCCCGTCAACGCTGGTTACCAGGTAGCGGGTGTTGTCTTCGCTGATGAACTCATCATCGATATAAACCGGCACCCCGGTTTGAAGAAGCACCGCGCCCTGGGGACTCCTTATGCTGACATAGGAAGAAGCATCCGAGTTGTCGTTGGCTTGTTGTATGCTGCGCGGTTTAGCCGGTAAATTGTTAAAGACCACATTGAGCAGGTAGGCTGCAATCATGACCGCAATAAGAATGGAAAAGAAAAGCCAAACGTAATTCCTGCTCTTTAACTGCATATAAAACCGCCCTTTTCATTATTGTGCTAGTATTATGTGAGAAGGGCGGTCTTACTATACAAGACTTATTGGTTAATGCTTATTCGCCTTCCGGGTCCCAGCTTTTCAGATAAAGCTCCTGCTCGCTGCTGAGGTTGTCAATGGTCACACCCTGGGATTGCAGTCTCAAGAGGGCAACCCTTTTATCGATTTCTTCCGGTACTTTATAGACTTGAGGCTTCAAGTCGGCCCGGTTTTGGATCACATATAGGAGGGATAAAGCCTGCAGCGAAAAACTCAAATCCATAACCTCGGCCGGATGACCATCCCCGGCCGCCAGATTTACCAGACGGCCTTCCGCCAGGAGATGCAGGCGACGTCCATCGGGCAATAGATATTCTTCAATATTGTTCTTTAAAGTACGGTGGTTCTCGGCCAGGCTCAGCAGGTCCGGTTTGGAGATCTCCACGTCAAAGTGCCCGGCATTGGCCATAATGGCATTGTCTTTCATGAGCCGCATATGCTCTTTGCGTATAACATTGATATTGCCGGTTACAGTTATAAAAACGTCGCCCAGCGGCGCCGCATCTTCCATGGTCATTACCTGGAATCCGTCCATTATGGCTTCGTTGGCTTTGATAGGATCGATTTCGGTAACGATGATTTTAGCCCCCATGCCCAGGGCACGCATGGAAACGCCTTTGCCGCACCAGCCATAGCCGGCCACCACCACCGTTTTTCCGGCCACCACCAGGTTGGTAGTCCGGTTGATACCGTCCCAAACCGATTGCCCGGTTCCGTATCGGTTGTCAAAAAGGTACTTCATATAGGCGTCGTTGACCGCCATCATTGGAAAAGGCAGCACCTGCTCCCGGTCCATGGAGCGCAGCCTGATAATTCCGGTAGTGGTCTCTTCACAGCCCCCTATAATTTTAGAGGCCTGGCCGGGACGTTCTTTGACCAGCAGGCTGACCATATCGGCCCCGTCGTCTATTATGGCATCGGGTTCGCAGTCCAGAGTCATTTCCAGGAAGCGCTGGTATTCCTCGGCGCTTTCTCCGTGAATGGCAAATACGGTAATACCCGATTCAACCAGGGCCGCCACTACATCATCCTGAGTGGAAAGAGGGTTGCTGGCGCAGGCAATCACCCACGCTCCTCCAGCCTGCAGGGTCTGCAAGAGGTATCCGGTTTTTGCCTCCAGGTGCAGGCAGCAGGCAATGGTCAGGCCGGCAAAAGGCCGGGAGGACTCAAATTCCTCTTTGAGGATATTCATGACCGGCATGTATTTGCGCACCCATTCCAGTTTATGGTGGCCGGACGGTGCCAGCTGCAGGTCGCGGATAACAGATCTCTCCGATGCAATATTTGGCATGATTACCTCCTAAAATATCTTAATGGCAGGGTTGACGGTTTACTAATTTATTATAAGCGGATTAGTTGGGCTATAGAAAGTACTCTTTTAAAATAGAGAACCACCCAGCGCGAAGAATCCAGGCGGTTCAAGCCATTCCTGTATAAAAGCTTAGTGGTTTGTAACATCTAAAGGTTTAGGTTATCCGCCGAGCAAAATTTTCGCAGGGGAAGGCGGCGGAAAGAGTAATATACTGGACGTATTGCGATTGACGACAACGAAGCCCTGCGGAAATTTGGCCGGTGGGAACCAAATTTTTAGGTGTTACAGACCACTAAATGCGGCCCTTTTTCAACAATTCCCTTTGCTTGCTAAAAACAAATTTTATAAGTGATTCACGCTGCCCATTGCTGATCTCCTTGAAGCTGCAGCCTATTTTATAGCGGTTTCCCCAACGGGTGGAATAGCCTACACAGCGTTTAACCTCTACAACACTGTTCACCAGGCGCTGGTCGGGCATGTGAATACCGAGTTCCAACTCTAGTTTTTCATCGACTATGTGCGGAGCGGTGAAAAGGAGTCCTCCTCCGCTGATGTCCAGGGTGCTGGCCTGGTAATAGGGCCAGTTGTAGCGGGCCAGGCGGTAGCGTACATTGAGATTGGCCTTCACCCTGACCCAGTGCCGCATCTCTATGCGGCGCATCTTTTCTGGCAAAGCCAACTGCATCCACGAGTAAGGGCCTATTTCCAGATCCACCACTTTTGACGGGCTGATATAGAGGTTGCCGCTGCGTCCCAGGTAAATATTGACCGGGCTGCCCACTGCGAAGGGCGGAAAGTTCTTGTCCGGCCCCGGGAGTTTAACCAGGAAACTGTTGAAATAAGTGCGGCCTACCGAACCGTTTATCACTCCCAACTTTTTTTCCCGGTCTTGATTGGATAAAAGCTCAATCCTGATATCCTGTCCTTTGTTTAAAAAACTGGACGGCAAAGCCCTCACTCCTTGGATCATATATAAAATGGGGGAAATACAATTAACCATAGTATACCAGAAAATGCTCAATTGGTACTATTTAGGACATATTTCTTGTCATTCCACCCGAAGCGAGGTTTTAAGTGCCTTTCCAGGAACCATGTTATAAAGGGAAAAAAGATCTTCCTGGAGAAATAAGCAGGTAAATCCAAATGCGATAGGGAACGGCACAAGTTGTTGCTTTGTTTAAGCAGTTAAGGGGGAAATTATGGGAAGGATTGAGCTGATCAGCGGTCCGATGTTTTCTGGTAAAACGACCGAGCTTATGCGCCGTTTGGAGAGGTATTCCCTGGCCGGCCGAAAAGTGGTCCTGTTTAAACCGGACATTGACGAGCGCACCAATCGATACGTTCGCATAGCTTCAGCCAGGCAGGAATACGCTATTGAAGTACTGACCTTGTATAAACCGGTTGGTACTGATGCGGATGTGGTGGCCATTGATGAAGGGCAGTTTTTTCCACCCTGGGTGGTGGACTACTGCCAGTCTCTAAAGGACCAGGGCAAGATAATTATTATATGCGGTCTGGACATGGATGCCCGGCGTCAGCCCTTTGGTTCTATGGGGGAGCTGATGGCCATAGCCGATACGGTTCACAAGCTTACCGCAGTCTGTAAGTGCGGAGCGGACGCTCCGTACACCTGGCTTAAAGGGGATGTCAACTGGGAAAAAGGCAATCTGATTTTAATCGGCGACATGGAGCGCTACGAAGCCCGTTGCGCCAGGTGTTACGCCAAACCATAAACTGGAGGTATGGTAATGGGCAAGTTTCAAAAGATCTGCACCGGAGTCTACCAGGTAGGAGGGGGACGCTTTTCCAGGGGAGACGACTGCCTGGTGTTCCTGGTGGATGACCAGGAACAGTGTGCCCTGATAGACATGGGAGCCGGGGCCAGCGTGGTTCAGATATTTGACAATATTCAGACCGCGGGATTTACCTGGGAATCCATAAAATACTTGATTGCCACTCACGGTCACATTGACCACATCGGCGGACTGCCGGAAATGCGACGGGCGTTGCCCCAGGCTCAGGTGGTGGCCCACCGTCTGGAACTCCCGGCTATTGAAGAAGGCCGCCCGGAACTGACTGCGGCTGATTGGTACGGAGTGAACTATAGACCCGTCAAGGTAGATCTGGTCATCGATTCCGAACAGACCCTGCCATTAGGGGGGCTGACTCTTCAATGCCTGCACACCCCCGGCCATACCAGGGGTAGTATGTCATTGTTCCTGGAGGTAGACGGGCAAAGGGTCTTGTTCGGTCAGGATATCCACGGTCCCTTTGACAAGAACTGGGGTTCGGATCTGAAAGCCTGGAAGAATTCCATGGAAAAACTGATTTCATTGGAAGCCGACATATTGTGTGAAGGGCATTTCGGCGTATATTCTCCGGCATCCCGGGTCAGGGAATATATTGAGTCATATTTAAGGCGTTTTGTGCGTTAGCGCCATTTTTCCACCCAGTTGTAATCGCGCTCCTGGACTCCGAATTCCCTGGCCCCTTTATTGTTGTAATAATTAGCGGTGCCATAATATATATCAAACCAGTACGGCTTGTTTCCCCATAGTCCATAGTATATGTCGCCGGTGTCAATCACCCGGAAGCTGTCATAGGTCTGACCATGGATTTCAATGGGCTCATTAAGCCATATTATCGTATCAAAAGGTATCAAGGGTATTCTGGGATCGACTCCTGGATAGATGGGATGCACGGCAATACCGTCCTGGGAATAGTGCTGGCCGCTGGCCGCCCGGCGCGCCGTACTGCTTTCGGTGTAGGCGGTTATCTTCTGGTTTTTTACGGTAAACTGAATGTACCACTCCGGCTGGGGCGTTACTTCCGGTTGAGAGGGGAGAGTTTTTTGGGGAATGTTGTGCTGCTGCCGGTAACGGCCATAGAATACCCCTCCCAGTAATAACATGATAGACAGAGCTACAAAAACGGTCTGCCAGGATCGGTGATTCATTTTCTCACCCCTTTTGATTTTAATTTTTGTCTTTTTCGGTCAAATTATATCTACAATTGCAGAAAAAAGAATAACAAGAACGTGATGCAGGCATTTCAGCATGTTATAATAAGCCATATTAAAATCAGATCGCCCGGGATTCACCCGGGCTGTGCAAACAGGTGGATTCATGAATAGTGATATTACACGGCTGACAAGCTATGGGCTTTATACCTTTGATACAACCTCCCACGCACTAAAGGCCGAAAAGGTATTAAAAAAAAGCCAGGCCAGGTTTATCATAATACCTACTCTGCGGGAGATATCGGCCAGTTGCGGGCTTTCCATCAAATTCCGCCTGGAGGATCAAGCAGAGCTGAGTCAGATATTTACCGCCGAGCAGCTTCATTATGACGGCCTTTATCAAGTGGAAAAAAAGAACGGGCGCAATCTGGTGCAGAAAATACCGGTGAATTAACTGTAAAAACTCATTCAAACTCACAGGCTTAAAAAAACGCTCAACCCACCTGAGGCAGCCTTCATGGCTGCCTGGATACTATTTTAGGCAGGTTTGCATATGCGCATTGAGGATTATCGCACCCAAAATATACTGGAGTTTTTTCGTTCTTCCGATGGCCTGGCCAGCGTTATTGAGGGATATAAGCTCAGGGATCAGCAGTTGCGCATGGCCGAAGCGGCCATAGATGCTTTTGCCAATCAAGAGTTCCTCCTGGCCGAAGTGGGAACCGGAGTTGGCAAGACCTACGCTTATTTGATTCCCGCCATTTTATGGGCCAATTACTCGGGGGAAAAAGTGGTCGTAGCCACCCGCACCAAAGCCCTGCAGGAGCAGGTGGCGGAAAAGGACCTTCCTGCCCTGCAAAAAATCCTGCCTTTTAAAATGGCTTGGGCCCAGGCCAAGGGGAGGGAAAACCTGCTTTGCTGGAACCGCTACATCAGTATACTGAGCGGCCGGCGCAGTCTCAGCCAGGAGGAAAGCGAATTTATAACCGCCATCTTAAACTGGGCGGAGAGCACCCAAACCGGAGACCGTAAAGAATTAAACCTGAGCAGCCGGCTGATTCAGCACTGGGACCTGGTCAACGCTCAAAGGCGTTTGTGCCTGCGTGAAAGGTGTTCCTTCCGGGAAAAATGCTTTCGTTTAAAAATGCTCAAGGCCCTGGAACAGGCTGATATCATTGTCGCCAATCACGCTTTGCTCCTGTCTGATCTGATGATCGACAACCAGATCCTGCCCGAGTACGAGTGCCTGGTAATAGATGAAGCCCACAACTTTGAACGGGAAGCCTTTGACAAATGCTCCACCGTTTTTAGCTGGTACGATACCCTTGATTTAATCGGCTTTTTGAGCAGCGCTTCAGGAAGGCGGGACACGCTACTGCCCCGCCTTAAAAACGTATTTCCGGAACTGGAGCCAGAGCTTACCGATGCTGCCCATATTGGCGACCGGCTGCGCGAGCTCTCCTATCGTTTTTTTCAGCAGCTCGGCGGTTTGAAGGGGAGGGATAAGCGCACCGGCTATTCCCTGGTGCTGGAAAGCCGGTTGCTGGAGTCTCCCGAATTTGCCGGGGTGTATTCCGCCTACCGGGATTGGCAGGACCAAGCCCAGCTTTTGCTCGGCTCTCTCAAGGAACTGCGCGATGCCCTGTCAGGACATGAGGAAGAACTGGAACTGGTAAATACGATATCGGCCCTTCAAAGTATAAGCGATGCGGCTTTCAACATCATGGAAGAATATCTGAATAGAGAAGCTTATCTGCACTGGATTGAATACCAGGATGAACAGGCGGTAAGCATCTCCGCTTCCCAGGTGGGGATGAGTGAACTCCTATACCAGCGTCTATTTGCCAGGATGGCCAGTGTGCTTATGGTGTCAGCCACCATAGCGGTGAAGCAGAGCTTTGCCTATCCCATCGAGCGCCTGGGTTTGGAACCGATTGCGGCCCAGGAAAGGCTGCATACCCTGCTGGAGGATTCCCCTTTTCCTTATGAACAACAGGCCTGCCTGATGGTGGTTGAAGATATGCCCGATCCGGAAAGCCGTGAATTTACGGCTGCGGCTGCGGCCGCCGTACTATCAGCGGTGGAAGCGGCCGGAGGAGCGACTATGGTCCTGTTTACGTCCAGGCAGCAGTTGGCTGACTTATCAGAAATGATCCGCCCTATTCTGGAGAAAAAAGGGTACGAGCTCCTGGTGCAAAATGAAGACGGGGATTTTAACACCCTTATAAACCAGTTCAGAAGCGGTAATAAATCGGTTCTGATGGGGCTGGACACCTTTTGGGAGGGCATCGACCTCAAAGGCGACCTGCTGCGCTGCCTGATAATTGTCAAACTCCCTTTTCGGCCGCCCAATGAGCCATATTCCAGCGCCTGCATCAAAGACTGCCATTTCAAAGGTAAAAACAGCTTTAATCATTTCAGCCTGCCCGATGCCATAGTTCGTTTCAAACAGGGAGTGGGCCGCCTTATTCGCAGTGAACAAGACCATGGCGCGGTTGTGGTCCTTGATCACCGTTTGCTCTCCAAATCCTACGGGCGCTCCTTTACCGGCAGCATTCCCATCGGCAACATCCGTCCTCTTTCTTATACCCGGCTTTATCCCGCCCTCAAAGACTGGCTGCAAAACACCGGGCGTTAAAGCGCCTGGTAATAACCCTGTCACTTTTTTTAACAGCCTTTCATACAATAGAACAAAACCAATCAGAGGGGGTCAATGGAGTGCGGGTAATTTATGTGAGGATTCCTGTATTTCTAAGAAACATACTTATGAAGTTCTGGGGTTAATCATCTGGAGTAGCAGTCTACTCCATTTATTTTATGCCGCTTCCCTGCAGAAAGGCAGGTAGGATTGTTTTGGCCAGGCTGGCTCTCATCCGATTTATAATAGCTTTGCTCTTTATCGTTGTTGGACTGTTATGGTTGATATGCGCATCCAGACCAGCCGGGTCGATCCCGGGCTGGCCATAACTTTATATCGGCAGTTCCTAAAGGAGTGGGTTTTATTTATATAAACCAACACCCACGATGCCCCCCGTGGCTCCGGCTACCAAACAGAGCAGAAAAGCATAGGCAAACGTCTTGATGCCAACCGTTGCCGGCTGTAAGGCCAGGGTGGCGATGAAGACCAGAATAAACACCGCGGCGCCCATATTAATCCCCCGCAGCAATCCCTTGGAGCCGCGAACCCGGGCAACCGCGCATGCGGCGTAAAATGCGGTTATGGCCAGGATAATCCGGCCCAGGGTGGGGAATATCATTTCACTGATTCGGGTATAGTACACCAGGGCAGCTGATATAACGCACAACAACAGAGAAAGCAGCAGGGCTTTTCCCAGCGCTTTCAATTCAGCCGAAAGAGCTAATCTCATTTCAACACCTCCTTGATGAAAATTATGTCAGGGGAGGTGTTTTTATTACCGGCCTATCTATTTATTACAAGCCCGGAATAACGCAAACTGCTAGGTGGATGGCTTAAAACTCATACAAAAGCAACCATAACCGAACGGTTACGGGGACCGTCAAACTCGGCCAGGAATACGCCCTGCCAGGTGCCCAGCTGTAATTGGCCGTTTTCTATTAAGAGAGTCTGGGATGAGCCCATCAGGGAAGCCTTGATATGCGCCGGGGAATTGCCTTCCCCGTGTTTATAGTCCAGATGTTCGGGAACCATTTGGGCCAATCCATATATTATATCCCGTTTCACATCCGGATCGGCGTTTTCATTGATAGTTACGGCTGCCGTGGTATGGGGTACATAGACCAGGCAGAGCCTCTTTTGACCGCCGTGTTCTTCGGCCAGGCTGCGAATCTGCGGCGTTATGTCCACCAGTTCCTGCTGCGCCCTGGTTTTCACGGAAAAGCTTAACAAAATCGGCACCCCCTAAGAAGTTTAAGTGAATTATAAACTAAAAACCATCTTCCCGTCATACAAATGAAAACAAACGCTAGTACAAGGTTCCGTATGTGCACGAATATACGGAACCTTGTACTAAACGGGGAGGAGCTATGCCATTCTCAACGCTCTTGTGGATAAGCGCCGGAGCAGGGGTCTGCACCCTGCTGGGCGCGCTCTTGATGTTTGCCCGACGTTCCTGGACCGACCGCAACCTGGCTCTCTTCCTGGGTTTAGCCGCTGGAGTCATGAGTGCGGTGGTGCTGTTTGACATGCTGCCCTCGGCTCTGGCTTATCCCCATTATGGAGGAACCCTGGGGGGACTGGCAGCCGGGTTCTTATTGATGTCCCTCAACCAGAAGGGGATGGTTCGCCTTTTTTCTAAAGAATCCGGTGTAAAAGGCCTAGGCTACATGATCATGCTGGGCATCGCTCTGCATGATCTGCCCGAGGGAATGGCTATCGCCCTGGGGGCGGAGATGAAGGCCCGCACCGCCATGGTAATCGCCCTCGGTATTTCCCTTCATAATATTCCGGAAGGCATGGCCATAGCCGCCCCCCTGCTGGTGGGGCGGGTGAGGCGCATTAAGGTTTTCTACCAAACCTTGCTGGTAGCCCTGGTCACTCCTCTGGGAACTTATGTGGGCAAAATCGCCATAGGCCTGCTTCCTGGAGTGCTTCCCGGCCTTTTAGGTCTGGCGTCGGGAATAATGATTTACATAGTGCTTTTTCAATTGTGGCCGCAGGCCCACCAGCGAGATCCAGCCAGTTCCTGGAACGGCATGGTCCTGGGTTTGATAATAATCGGTCTGGCCACCTTTATTTGAGGTAGGCTTCAATAAAAGCATAAAAATTCCGCGATGTTAGGACACTATTACAAAAACTAAGAGGAGACCGTAATATGAACTGGCTATATCTTGGCATCGCGGCCCTGGCTGGAGCCGCTATGGCCCTGCAAGGGACATTCAACGCCGCTCTGGGGAAAAGCATCGGAGTCTGGTCTTCAACCCTTCTGGTTCACATCATCGGAACCGCCACCGCCTTTTTTATCATGCTCTTCTGTCGCAGCGGTTGGTTCAACCTGGAGCAGCTCTCTCAAGTTCCCTGGTATGCTTTTTTAGGCGGATTGCTAAACGTGCTTATAATTTACGGAGTGGTGAAAACCATCCCTCAGGTCGGGGTAGGGAACGCCACCACCGCCATAATTGTAGCCCAGATCCTTACCGCTGTTTTGATTGACGGCCTGGGAGCTTTCGGAATGAAAAAATATGAGTTTCAGTACCTGGACCTTATAGGTATAGCCCTTCTGGCTATTGGCGGTAGAATACTCCTTTTAAAATAAGAACTTCTAACCCCGTCTATATATCGGGATAATGCAATTAATTCTTCATTTTTTCTCTCAAAAATGCTAATATATGTCATATTGTTTTTAAAAACAATCTATTTCTGCGCGTTATTCCTAATTTTATTTGCATTAATGGCAGTGTTACGGCCGGTCGGTTGTATATTTTCATTTCATTTTGTATGCTTCGACAATTTATATAATAGTTCTGTGTTAAATTGTTGTATTAGAAGGTTTCCCTTATTCAAGGGGGTTCATTTGCTTGAGTAAAAACGTTCAAGGGGAAGAGGATTACATATGGAGCAGAATAAACCACCTGAATGAAAAAGTGGCTATGATACTCCATCTCCAATCCCTTAACCGCGACCTTGAAAAGGAGATATCCTTGCGCCGGGAAGATATAGCCCGCTTGCAAGAGTATGAAAAAGCTCTCCGGGCATCGGAACAGAGATTGACCGATATTATTAATTTTCTACCCGACGCCACCTTTGTTATCGATAATCAGGGAAAGGTAATAGCCTGGAATAAAGCAATCGAGGTGATGACCGGAGTGGAGGCTGCGGATATACTGGGCCGCGGGGAATACTCCTACGGCATCCCGTTTTATGGCTTCGCCCGGCCGGTCTTAATTGACCTGGTAAGGGATTTTAACAATGAGCATATCAAGCATTACCTGTTCTTTCAATCTCATCAGGCCAATATCGAAGGCGAAAATTTTTGCCCCGCCATAGGGGAAAATGGAGCCTATATTTACGGTAAAGCATCACCGCTCTATGATACGGACGGAAACGTGGTAGGGGCCATTGAATCCATGCGGGATATCAGTGACCGCAAACGGGCTGAAGAGCAGTTGCGCCAGTCAGAAGAACGCTTCTTCAAGGTATTTCACAGCAGCCCGGACATGATGCTCATCTATGATGACAGGAACTATTCCATTATCGAAGCCAATCAGAAGGTTTTGGACACCCTGGGATTAAGCCGGGAAGAAGTTATCGGAAGCGATCTCATAAAACTGGGCCTGATAAACAAGAGTCAGTATGCATCGATATTAACCCGCTTGAAGAGAGAGGGCAAAATATTAAATTATGAGATGGATGTCCTGACCCGCTCCGGCAGGTTGATAAAGAGCACCAGCACCCTGCAGTATGTCTATTTAAATGGCTCCATTTGCATCCTGCTGGTCAGTAAGGATGTAAGTAAGGAACGCCAGATGGAAGCTGATCTGGCCCGGCTCGATCGCTTGAATTTGATCGGTGAGATGGCTGCTTCCATAGGGCACGAGGTGCGTAATCCGATGACTGCGGTGCGCGGGTTTCTGCAACTCCTTAATACTCAAGAAGACAACCCGGAAAACCGCAATTATTACCAGTTGATGATGGAAGAATTGGACCGTGCCAATCGCATTATCTCCGAATTCCTCACTATGGCCAGGGATAAGCGGGTTCAGCTGGAACAACAGAGCTTAAACCGGATCATAAAGGCTATCGCACCTATCATTCAGGCTGAAGCCCTGATGCGCGACAAACAGGTCATCCTGGAACCGGGGCCCGATGTCGATCTGCTCCTCGATCAATCCGAGATACGCCAGATGATCCTGAACCTGTCGCGAAACGGGCTGGAAGCCATGAAGGCGGGCGGCACCCTGACCATCGGCACCCGCACCGGGGAGCAGGGGGCCGTTCTCTATATAAAGGATCAGGGAATCGGCTTCAGCCTGGAAGCCATGAACAAAGCCGGAACCCCCTTTTATTCAACCAAGGACAGCGGAAGCGGTTTGGGACTGGCTGTCTGCTACAGTATCGCCAACCGGCATAAAGCCCGAATCGACATTGAATCCAGCCTTTCCGGTTCAACCGTTTACGTCAAATTCCCCTGCCAGGTTCCGGTCCCCTCCCGTTCAGACTAATCTTCCGTTTCAGCACCTTATGCGGCTCTATCATCCGCCCGGAAAAACCAATATAATCATAGTAATGATTAAGGTCAATGTAATCTTATTGAGCAGCAGGGGAGAACAACAAGGTGGTTCGATTTGTTCTGGGAAGAGCCGGAAGGGGAAAAACCCGCTACATATTCAATGAAATAGCCCGCTGTCTTATTTCTAATCACGGCCAAAAGATGATATTGCTGGTTCCCGAGCAGTACACCCTGCAGGCTGAAAGGGATCTCATCGAGCACTTGCGGCTGCCCGGTCTGATTCACCTTGAAGTCTTGAGCATAAGCCGCCTGGCGGAAAGGGTGTTCGAGGAAACCGGGGGAATAAAAAACGTCCTTATAAACGAACAGGGTCGGCAAATGGCCCTGCGCAAAGTTATTGAAGAACTGAGCTCCAATCTGGCCTTGTATTCCCGCGCCGTACGCCAGCCGGGATTCATTGAACAGTGCGCCGATCTAATGTCGGAATTCAAGCAAAACATGGTCGAAGCAGAGGCACTGGCCAGACTGCAGGAGATTTTCAGCCAAGACCAGTTGCTGCGGGACAAGCTGCATGACGCCGCCCTCATTTATCAAGCTCTGACCCGTTTCCTGGAGGATAAACAGTATATAGACAATGACGACTACCTCCTGGCCCTCATCGATAGAATGCACCAGGCGGCTTCTCTTCAAGGCGCATATATCTGGGTTGACAGCTTCGTAACCTTTTCCCCCTTGACTTTACGCGTTATCCAGGAACTCATGCTTTTGAGCAGTGAGATTTCCATAACCCTGACCCTGGATCCCCATGCTTCTCCCAGGGATGCAGAGCTCTTTGAGCCTTCCCGCCGAGCCCTGCTGCGGCTGCAGGAATTTGCCGGGAAGTCATCCTTAGAACAGGATATAGCGGCGCTTTTTCCCGAGCCGCATCTGGCCCGGCGGCGCCCTGAGCTAAGCCACCTGGAAAGCGAACTGTATGCCTTTCCGGCCCGGGCCATGGACCGGCAAATAGACTCCCTATGCATCCTGGCCTGTTCCAATATATATGACGAAGTAGAGCAACTGGCCCGGAAGATTATAGCCCAGGCGCGCGACGGGGGACTGCGTTGGCGCGATATGGCCGTGGTCTGCGGTGATATAGAGACCTACGGGCCTTTACTCCAGAGGGCCTTTGAAGAATACGGCATACCCTGTTTTATAGATAGCAAACGCAGTGTGATGAACAACCCTCTGGTGCGTTTTATTCTGTCCCTGATCGACACTATGCAAAACGGCTATCTGCCTTTAGACGTCATGTCCTGGCTGAAAACCGGACTGACCGGCTTAAGCCGGAGCGACTGCGAAGCCCTGGAAAACTATGTGCTGCGACTGGGCATAAAAGGCCGCCGCTGGAAAAAGCCTTTCACCAGGGGCTCTGAATTGGAGCTGGAGCGGATGGAAGGTTTGCGCCGGAAAATCATCGGACAGTTGGAGGCCCTGGAAACAGACTGGCATCATCAACCCAACTGCCGCGCCCGGATCGCCGCCCTGTTCAGTTTTATGCATAATGCCGGCACTAAAGAGCATCTCGAAGCACAGATCGATTCCCTGATGCAGCGGGAACTCTGGGAGCAGGCCCTGGAAAGTGCGCAGATTTGGAATATAGTATCGGAGATACTGGAGCAGCTGGCAGTTCTGACCGGGGATCTGGACGTCAGTCTATCCGAATTTCGGCAGTTGTTGGAAACCGGACTCCGTTCCTATGAACTGGCTATCATTCCTCCTACCGTCGACCAGGTGCTGGTGGGGAGCGTGGCCCGCAGTAAAAGCCAAAAACTGAAGGTCTTGTTTGTAGTGGGGGCCAATGAAGGGGTTTTGCCCGCTTACGCCAATCCTTCCAGCCTTTTAAACAACGAAGAACGCAGCCAGCTGTCCCTGCAAGGGCTTGAGCTGGGCTGGAATGCCTCCAGCCGCATCAGTGAAGAAAATTTTCTCATTTATCACGCCTTGAGCCAGCCTCGCGACCGGCTCTTGGTGAGCTGGCCGGTGGCTGACATTGAAGGCCGGGCTTTACGGCCCTCTCTGCTGATCAGGCAGATGCAGCGCCTATTTCCCCAACTGGTCGTGATAAGCGATTTAACGGAGGAAGAGGAAAGCACCCTTGATTTGACCAGCACTCCGGGGGGCACCTTTAAATACCTGATAAAAGCCCTGCGGGACAATTCTGTCATTCCCGGCGCATGGCAGGCCGTTTACCAATGGTATAAAGCCCATCCCGACTGGACAGCCAAACTGGAAATGGTCAATAGCGGCCTCTGCTACCAAACCCAGGACCAGGCCCTGCCCTCCGAAGTCGCCGGGCAGCTATTGCCCAGCCCTCTCTATGCCAGCGTGTCGCGCCTGGAGCGTTTCGTACTATGCCCCTTTTCTCATTTTCTTAATTATGGCTTACAAGCCCGGGAACGGAAGCTGTATTCTATTGAAGCACCTGATCTGGGAGATTTTTATCACCGGCTCTTGTATGAGTTCTCGCTATGCTTAAACAAATACGGGCTTAGCTGGCAAGACTTGAGCCCGGACATCACCCGGCAACTGGTTGACGAGGTTTGGCAGGAAATAGTCCCGGAATTTGGCGATGGCATTTTGGAAAGCAGCTTCCGCAACCACTACCTGGCCCAGCGCCTGGGTCGGGTGGGCCTGCGCACTATTCAGACCCTGAGCAGTGAACTATCGAGGAGTAATTTTCAACCCGGCAGCTATGAGATCCGGTTCGGCCGGGGCGGTTCCCTGCCGCCTCTGAAGATAAGCCTGGATGATGGCGAAAGCATGTACATCGAAGGCCGCATCGACCGGGTGGACCTGTTTGAGAACGATCAAGAATCCTTTATACGCATTATTGATTATAAAAGCGGGCGCAGGGACTTAAATCTTTCCGACGTTTATTATGGTTTGAACCTGCAGCTGCTGGTG
The DNA here is from genome assembly GCA_002410325.1 of Syntrophomonas sp. UBA5314. Lineage (GTDB taxonomy): Bacteria > Bacillota > Syntrophomonadia > Syntrophomonadales > Syntrophomonadaceae > UBA5314. The sequence continues at coordinate 63,079 of DHRK01000035.1, read as the reverse complement.
TATTTAAAGGCCCTTCTGGACGGCGGTGGTTTAAACACCCGGAAACCGGTTCAGCCGGCCGGCGTCTTATACGTCCCCATAGACGATCCCCTGCTAAAAGCCGATGACCGCCAGGCCGAACTGGAGGAACTCAGGGCCCGGGAAATGCGTTTTCGGGGAATGGTGTTGGAGGACGTGGATATAATCCGCAATATGGACCGGGAACTGGAGTCGGGTCCCGGCTACCTGCCGGTCAGTCTGAACAAGGACGCCAGTGTCTCGCGCCTGTCGTCAACCCTGGACCGGGGAAGCTTTAACGGTCTCTTTAACTACCTGGACCGGCTTTTGCAGAATATTGGACAGGGATTAAAAAACGGGATTATAGATATTGCGCCGGTGAAAAACGGGAGCCGCACGGCCTGCCAGATATGTAAGTACCAGTCGATCTGCCAGTTTGACCGGCGGCTTCCCGGCAACCGTTACAAGATGCTCACTCCCATGAGCAGGGAAGCGGCCCTGGAAAAAATTCTTAGCGAGGGAGAGCCGGTATGAGGGAATGGAACCGGGAACAGCATGAAGCCATAAACGATCGGGGCCGCAACCTCCTGGTCTCGGCCGGAGCCGGTTCCGGGAAAACCGCCGTTTTGGTTGAGCGGATTATTCAGATTTTGAGCGAAGACCTGGTGGATTTGGACCGGCTCCTGGTGGTGACTTTTACCCAGGCGGCGGCGGCCGAAATGAAGGAGCGCATCAGTGACGCCCTTCTGGACAGGATTGCCGGCGGCCCGGGCAGCCAGGAACACCTGCGCCGGCAGTTGCATCTTTTGGGGAGCGCATCTATAAGCACTATTCACGCCTTTTGCGGAGATGTTTTGAGGCGCTACTTCCACGTGCTGGAACTGGATCCCCATTTTCGGGTCAGTGACGAAAACGAAGCCCGCTTGATAAAAGATGAAGCGCTCGAAGAATTAATGGAAAAGGAATACGAAGCGGCCCATCCCCGTTTCCATGCCCTGGTCGAAATGTTTTCCTCCAATAAAAACGATCAAGGCCTGGCCGATATGATCAATAAACTGCACAGTTTTATCCACAGCCTTCCCCGGCCCTGGGGCTGGCTGGAAGAACAGGTAAAGGCCTTTGGTTCAAGCTATGAGGATTTTTTAACCGGAAGCTGGATGCAGGAAATGGGCCGGCAGTTGAATGAATCTTTAAGCGGTATGCACAGCCTCGTAACAGCAGCCCTCGCCCTGACAGAAGGGGATAAGGCTCTAAAAGGCTATCAGGCCACTCTGGAGATGGATATGGCCAATTTGCATAGCCTGGAGGGGGCCATGGGAAAAGGCCTGCCCGCCTTTTTCCTGGCCTTGAACAACCTAGAGATACCCCGTCTCGGGAGAGCGGGCAAGGATGCCGATCCAGCCATCCGAGAGCAAGTAAAAGCCTTGCGCGACCAGGAAAAAAGCCACCTGCTCAAATTGATCAGGGCTGCTCAGAACCGGTCGGTAAGCGACTGGCATACGGACATGAATAAACTGCATCCCTACATGGAGTACCTAAATACCCTGGTGCGCTCTTTCGACAGTATGTATTCAGCCCGGAAGCGTGCCAAAAACCTGCTCGACTTCAACGATCTCGAACACTTATGCTTGCAAACCCTGCAGAACCCTGAAGTGGCCGGAGAGCTTCGCCAGAAATACCGCTATATTTTTGTGGATGAATACCAGGACAGCAATCTGGTGCAGGAAGAAATTATCCAGACCATCCGGGATGAGGACAACCTGTTTCTGGTTGGCGACGTCAAACAGAGCATTTATCGGTTCAGATTGGCTGATCCCACACTCTTCCTGCAAAAGTATCATGAATATGCGGAGCAGCAAAGCAGTCCCAAGCATCACCGCATAGACCTGTCTCTTAATTATAGAAGCACCCCCGTCATTCTTGATTCGGTCAACACCGTTTTCTGCAGCATTATGAGTGAGTCACTGGGAGAATTGGATTACAATCCCGATGTCTTTCTCTATCCCGGCATAGGCGGTGAGGTTCAGGAATACGGCGAAGAAGCGGCCGTGGAAGTCCTTATGATGGAAAAGCAGCCGGACATGGACTCCCCGGATGAATGGGAGGAAATGGAGAGGGCTGAGATTGAAGCCCACGCTATTGCCCGGCGTATTCGTGATCTGATCGGGCAGCCTTACTATGATAGCCGCGCTAACCATGTAAAATACCTGCAATACAAAGACATCGTAATATTGCTTCGGGCCACCCGGAACTGGGGTCCGGTAATGTGGCAGACCCTGACCGAACAGGGCATTCCCGCTTTCGCGGATATGAACACCGGTTATTTTGAAGCTGTAGAGGTACAGGTGGTTTTGAATCTCCTGCGCCTGCTAGACAACCGGAGGCAGGATATCCCCCTGCTCAGCGTTATGCGCTCTCCCATCGGAAGTTTTTCCATGGAAGAGCTGGCCTTGATCAAAGCATCCTTTCCCAGGCTTCCTTACCATGAAGCGGTAATGCAACACGCCCTTCAGGATGACCGGTTGGGAGCCAAACTGACTGAATTTTTGAGCAAGTTGGAAAATTGGCAGGAAAAGGCCAACTACCTGGCGGTCGACCAGCTTATTTGGGAGCTTATTCACGAAACCGCCTATTACTATTACCTGGGGGCCCTGCCGGGTGGGGAACAGCGTCAGGGCAACCTGCGCCTGCTGGTCGATCGCGCCCGCCAGTTCCAGCAGACTTCATTTAGCGGGCTGTTTCACTTCTTGGGCTACCTGGACCAGGTTGAGCAGGGGAGCGGCGACCTGGGAGTTGCCCGGGTCTTAAGTGAAAATGAAAACCTGGTGCGGATCATGAGCATTCATAAAAGCAAGGGACTTGAATTTCCGGTGGTCATTATACCCGGACTGGGCAGGCCGTTTAATCGCCAGGACAGCACCGCCCCGCTCCTGCTCCATCGCCGCCTGGGTTTGGGGCCCCGGTTCGTGGATCTGGAAATGCGAACCTACCGGGACACCCTGGCCCGTCAGGTAATTGCCGCCCGGATTAGCCGGGAAGGGCTGGCCGAAGAAATGCGCATATTATATGTAGCCATGACCAGGGCCAAAAACCGCCTTATCCTGGCGGGAAGCCTGGACAATCTGCCCCGCTGCGCGTCAAAGTGGGCCGGGCCGCTGGCCCCGTTTACCCTTTCCCAGGGAGGATGCTTTTTGGATTGGCTAGGGCCGGTTCTGCTCCGCCACCGGGACGGCGAAGCGCTGCGCCGGCTTATTCCCGCTACTCATATAGATGAGGGCCTTGGGCCGGACCGATCGAGAATGAAAATCAGCATATGTTCTTCGGGGGAGATCATTTCTGGGTGCAGCAGCTTTATACCACCGGAATCGCCCTCGCGCCTTGCCCGGAACTTAACGCCTCATACAGTGGAGCAGGACCTCCTAAAATGCTTGAATTGGACTTATCCCCACGAACAGGCGGCCCGCATACCCTCTAAAATAGCGGCGTCTCAGCTGTGGAGAATAAGTCAAAAGACCGGGTCAACTGAGCGGTTCGAACCCGATATACCTTCACTGAGACGGATTCCACTGTTTTACGAGGGAGAGCAGCCGCCGCCCGCCATATCGGGTATGCTTAGAGGAACCCTGACCCATTTGGTAATGCAGCACCTGGATTTAAACCAGGTGGCGGCCGGTATGTCTATCGAATCCTTATTGGAGGCTATGGTGGGACGCGGAATGCTGAGCGAGGAGGAAGCTTCCTATATTCATTGTTCACAGATTGCCCGGTTCTTCACCAGTGAACTTGGCAAAAGGGTTTTAAAAGCCGATCGGGTCTACCGGGAGCTGCCCTTTAACCTTCAGCGCCCGGCCCGCCTGGTACTGAATAATTGTGGAGATTGCGAGGACAACTTGCTCGTGCAGGGGGTGGTCGATCTCTGTTTTGTAGAAGACGATGAGCTGGTATTGCTCGACTACAAAACCGACCAGGTCTTCACCTCTGAGGAACTGGCCGGGGCAGTTGAGAAATACCGCCTTCAGCTTGAATTGTACCGGGTCGCCCTGGAGAGCCTCCTGCAGCTTAAGGTGAAAGAAAGCTACTTGTACTTTTTAACCCCCGGCCGCTGGCTGCAAGTATAAAGTACAACCGGATATTTGGGAAAGGGGAATGATTATATGAAAAAAGTTATCCTGGCGCTGGTTTTACTGGGCAGCCTGGTCTTTGTTACACCTGGCCGGGCCAACGCCCCGATAAGCATCGTAGTAAACGGCGCAGTCCTTAAGACCGATGTTCCCCCGCAAATTATCGACGGCCGAACCATGGTCCCCTTGAGCGCCATAGCCCAAAGCTTGAATTGCAGCGTAGAATTCGATGCCGACCAACAGCAGGTGAGTATTTACTCAGAGAACGCCGGCAAAGAGGATAAAACCGACATAACCGGGCCGGAAGCTTTTAGAAGCTTCATCAGCGAATGCCTCAATGCCATGGACAGCGGGAACCGGGATTTTGTCATTCACCATCTCGACCGTATTGCATATGACGATCCACCCCGTTTTTCCGAGTCTTATGCTTATTCCGATATCAATTCGAATGGCACCTGTTATATCAATGGCGCTTTCTTTGAAAAAAATCAAGCCGGGCTTTCCAGGAGCGAAAACCTTTATGGATATATCGGCTACCTGGTGCATGAAGCAAATCATTTTTACCTGCGCGATTCCGGAGTATATGATCTCTATAGCTCACCGGATCGAGAGGCCCTGTGTGATATAGCTGCTTTGAAAGCCATCGCTAGAGCCGGGGGAGAGAATTCAGTTTATTACGGACAGTTTAGGAAATCGCTGCAAGCCGAATTGAAATATTAAAGTACCAGGCAGGGCATACAGTCGTTAACGATAAAAGCTTGTTCTCTTTTTGGCATGTTTGAATAAGTTCGAAAAAATTCATTTAAACCGCTTTAAACTGAAAATAATTGCGTTGGATCCGAGCACAGACCGGTTTACGCTCTTTTTTTGCCTATATTTGACTTTGACTATTACTGACTTTATTATTAGTATGTAAGTGTAAATAAAAACATCTACGGAGGTGTTACCATGTTTGAAATGATGCCCTTTAAAAGACCTTTTGGCCTTGCACGCCGGCGGGACTATTTTGATCATCTCTTCGATTCCTTTTTCCAGGATATGACGCCAGCAATGCCGGAAGCTAAAGTCAAACCCTTTAGAGTTGACGTCAAGGAGAGTGAAACCACTTATACCATTGAGGCCGATTTACCCGGTTTCAACAAGGAATCCATCGAAGTAGAATACGAAAACAATTATTTGACTATTAGCGCCCGCAAAGAGGATGGCAAGAACGAAGAAAAGGATAACTACGTAAGGAGAGAGCGTTACTGGGGCGAGTTCAGACGCAGCTTCTATATCGACAACATCAAAAAGAACGCTATCGAAGCCAGCTTTGCAGACGGCGTCCTGAAGGTGGTGCTGCCCAAGGAACAGCCCGGAGGAGAAGAGAAGAAGAAGATCGACGTACAGTAGTGAATTGAAAGAACTGCCCGAAAAGGGGCAGCTCTCAGACCGTCGACAAATGCGAATAGCTGCGTTACTCAATAGGCCCGCTCAATCAACGTACTCAGGTACGCCTCAATCGCGGGCCTATTTTACCACAGGCACTTCAGATGTTCGCTATCGCTCACTAATAAGGTTGCGCGCCTTGCTCTTCGCTTCCGTCGCTCGCTCTGGCAGCTTGTAGACTTTGTCTACAAGCTGAGAGCTGCCTGAGAAAGAGGCAGCTCTTGTTTCTTTTGAAAAGGAATAGGGTACTAATCTCTTGTCGCATTTAACTGCGACTGGGTTGTCGTTATACCAAATTGTGCCGCATCTTTGGCAATCCACTGCATGGGTGTATTATCCATGTTCTCCAGCACTTCGGCCGGAATGCTCTTCACTGCCTCCGGGTACACAGTTCTTATCACTTCACCATAGCTTACGTTTTTACCTTGTAAACTATTTAAGCGTTCTAACTGTTCATCATTCGCTGTCATTTTAAAATGTCCACTCTTATCCTTCACTGGGTCAGCTCCAAAAGCGAAAGGCAATAATAGAGCGGAACATAAAACCAGCGTAAGAATTATCATGAATTTTTTGTCTCTTAGCACAATGATTCACCCTTTCTATAGGGAAATTATATCACAAACTATGTAAATAGAACCTTTGATTGGCATCAAATGCTGCTATTGGAACTTGAAATACTGTATTGGGGACTTGACCCGGTCGAGATGGGCCGGTGTAACTACTTTTGTTTATTGCGCATACACTAAAGCACAATAAACTGGAGTGGTGACTATGGTATGGAAATATCAATGCGATTTCCCCGCCCGGAGGCCCAGCCCAATTCGCTCCCCGTGGCGTCCGGGGTTGTACCCCGCACCGATTCTTTTAAAGAACTTGAGAATCTAGTAGGCCTCAGGGAAGTTAAACGGACCATAGCTGAATTGAGCGCCTTTTCCTTGATTCAGAGCCAGCGCAACCAGATGCGCTTGAAAACGGTTCCCAATGCTCTGCACATGGTTTTTAAAGGCAATCCCGGCACCGGAAAAACCACCGTGGCCCGCATCCTGTCTAAAATATTTTTTGACATCGGCCTTTTAGGCCGGGGCCACCTGGTGGAAGTTGAACGCGCCGATCTCGTAGGTGAATATATCGGCCATACCGCTCAAAAGACCAGGGAGATGATCAAAAAGTCCCTGGGCGGGATCATGTTTGTAGATGAAGCCTACACTCTTTCTCAGGGAGGCGAAAAGGATTTCGGCCAGGAAGCGATTGCCACCATGGTCAAGGCCATGGAAGACTATCGCGACAACCTGATCGTGGTGCTGGCTGGCTATTCGTCGGAAATGAACCATTTCCTGCGTTCCAATCCCGGTTTACGCTCCCGTTTTCCGATCCACATCACTTTTGATGATTACAGCTGCGAAGAACTTTTCCAGATAGCCTTGCAGCTCTACCAGGACCGGGATTATGAACTTACCGGTCGCAGCCGCTGGAGGCTGCAGCAGGTTCTTATGGAGTTCTGCCGCAATAAGCATCCCTACAGCGGCAACGCCAGGTTTGTACGCAACCTGGTCGAAAAATCGATACGCCTCCAGGCCCTACGACTGGTTGATCGGGAAGGTTTGCTGCGCAAGGAACTGATTACTATTCAGGAAAACGATCTTCCCGATCCGGATAATATACAGATGTGATTCATATCCGGCATTGAATGGTTGGACGTAATGATGCAAAAAGGCGTTCTGGCAAATAACTGGTCATTAGCGTCAATTATGAATCTTTTTTCCCCGGTTTACTGTCCAATTAGCCAAGTTGTTTGGATAAAGGGTGCTATGTGCCTATACAAAACGGGACCTTCGTAGGATGCCAGTTTCCTGGTAATGAGTTAATCTAATCTTACATGCTAGATCGACATTAATATGTGGAATATTGAACCCCGACCCTTTCGGTCTGTGCTTCAAATGCCGCCGTACGGTTTCCAGCCGGCTTCCGCCGGGCCCCGGGGAGGGAATCGTACCGATTATGGATTAGACCAAACGCCTTATAGTTTACCGGAGCAAACATACCAGGTGTCGTATGACCAAACCATTCGTTAAGGGGGACTTCCGTGAAAAGGGTTTACTGGGAAGACCTTGAATCCGGCATGGTAATAGCCAGGACGGTTGTGGGGTTGGATGGTCGGGCCTTGCTCAACGAGAACACTAGGCTAACCCCGTCCTATATTGAACGATTGGATAAGCTTGGCATCCGCTCGGTATACATTAAGGACGGCCTGAGCGATATAGATATTCCGGAAATAGTCTCCGATCAGGCCCTGGCCGCGGTTTCACACACCCTGGGGGAATCAATCAAGGATATCAACCGGCGAAACCTTTTGGATATGGGCAGCCTGAAGCGCAGTGTGTCCCTGTTGGTAGAAGATATATTAAGCAACCGGAACCTGCTTATACAGTTGGAAGATATCCGCAGCTATGATGATTATCTGTACTTCCATTCCATCAATGTGGCTATCTTCTCGATAATGACCGGATTGACTATGGGCTATCCGGAAAGCAAACTGATGGACTTGGGACTGGGCGCCCTGCTTCATGATATAGGCATGATTATGCTTGATCCGCGTATAGGAAAAAAGAAATCGCCGCTGAGCCAGGCGGAAATAAGCGTCATCAGGAACCATTGCGAGATCGGGTTCAACATACTTAAAACTTACCGGGAGGTGTCCGTAACTACAGCCCACATAGCCTACCAACATCATGAAAGAGTAGACGGTAGTGGATATCCACGCCAGTTGGACGGCCGGCAGATTTTGGAGTATGCACGTATAGTGGCGGTTGCCGATACCTTTGCCGCGCTAATCTCCGATCGTCCTTACCGAAACGGCTATACCAGTACGGAAGCGGTGACTATTATGGGCAAGCTTTCCAACGCGTATTTCGATCCTTTTATTTTAGAGGCTTTCACCAGCAATGTTGCGATTTACCCGCTGGGCAGTATTTTGCTGCTGGACTCGGGGAACTTGGCCCTGGTTACTTCAGTAACCAAAACTAATTCTACTCGCCCCATAGTACATATAATAAGCGACTCAAAAGGGGCTCTGCTAAGCCAGGCCCTGGAATTGGACCTGAACAAAAACCATGAGTTGAACATTGTCCGCAGGCTAAACAACCAGGAACTCGACTTGCTTCGGTCCAGGATTAAAACCCTGGTTTTCCAGGATCAATTATCTCCAGCCTGGGCCGAAACAGCCAATTATTAAGATTTATATTCAGGCAGGGAGGCCATTGCTAAGGGGTATGGTATGGATTCAGTATCACAGCCAGTCATAAACGTAATCGAAGTCGAAGAAACCTCCGATTCAACCCTGAAAAGTGATGAGATCATCGGCCATTTTTTTAACAGTTGCGACGGGAACCAGCTCGCCCACTGGATATGTCTGAAGGATATAATTTCGGAAGAACACAGCCATGATTTCGATGAATATTTCGCAGTTTTAAAGGGACAGTACATCATACACCTGAACGGTAAGGAAATTTTCCTGGAAACCGGAGATGAATTGTTCATTCCCGCCCATACCCCGCACGCCGGGAAAATGTTTTCCGGCGCCAGCATCTTCCATGTTTTTGGCGGGCACCGCGCTCCCCGTCTTCCCTGATCGGTTTATGCTTTAATCACCATCCACCGAACTTCATTGCAGATGCTTTCCTTGTTGACCGTGCCAGAAAAAGATATAATATTGCCAGTTGCCACCCCCCGTCAGACGGGGGCTGGATAGAACGGTTGTTTTGCCGCCGGGATGGGTGATGTAATGAATGCTGTCCAGATGATAAGAAATGCCGAGAAGAGCCTGACTCATCGCTTCCAGGAAGCTGAAGAGACGGCTTATAGCAACCAGGCCAGGGTTTTAGATGCCTTCCGCGAGTTTAGGGTCCGTGAATTCCACTTCCACCCCTCGTCCGGTTACGGGTACTCGGATGCCGGGCGGGAAGTGTTGGAAAATCTGTACGCCAGGATATTTGCATCCCCGGACGCACTGGTCAGGCCGCAGCTGGTATCGGGAACCCATGCTATCGCCAGTTGCCTGTCCGCCCTGTTGCAGCCCGGTGATGAACTGCTCTCGGCCGCCGCTGATCCCTATGACACCCTGGCCAACGTAATCAAGGGAAAGGGCCGTAAATCGCTGGCCGCCCGGGGAATAAACTATGCCGGCGTCGCTTTGACCGACCGGGACGGAATAGATATTGGCGGCATAGCCCGGGCTGTAGGTGCCCAAACCCGCATGGTGCTGGTTCAGCGCTCCCGGGGCTACCAGCTCCGACCGGCTATTTCCCTGGAAGATATAAAGCGGATTATCGAAGCGGTTAAAGCGCAAAATCCTGCTACCGTAATCCTGGTCGACAATTGTTACGGCGAATTCGTAGCCGATCATGAACCCCCCAGCCTGGGGGCTGATCTGACCGCCGGCTCCTTGATAAAAAACCCCGGCGGCGGTCTGGCTGTAAATGGGGGATACATATGCGGATCCGCCGAGCTGGTGGAGGAGATCGCCTGGCACCTGACCGCGCCCGGTCTGGGTAAAGAACTGGGTTCCATTCCTTTCGATAAACGCTATTTGTTTATGGGCCTGTTTCAGGCTCCCCACGTCGTACTGCAGGCCTTAAAAGGGGCTATGCTTTTGGCCCTGGTTTTTGCAGAAAACGGTTTTAGGGTGTCTCCGGGCTGGGATGAATCGAGAAGTGATATTGTCCAGGCCGTCCATCTCCAAGACGCCGGCCAGGTTCAGCGCTTCTGCCAATTGGTCCAACGCTATTCACCGGTAGACAGCGATGTAACCCTGGAGTACGGGGCGCTTCCCGGCTACTCCGACGGGGTGGTGATGGCGGCCGGCACTTTCATCCAGGGTTCTTCGATAGAATTGTCCTGCGACGCGCCTCTGCGTGAACCGTACTGCGCCTTTCTCCAGGGTGGCTTGAGCTACCAGCATTGCCGCTATGTAATCGAACAACTGGTTCGCGAGTTTATAAGTGGATAACACATCATGAGGGGGGGATTCGTGATGATCACAACCAATACCCTGGTCTTGATAATCGTCATCATCTTGATGCTGGTCGGGATTGCAGGGATCATATTTCCGGTTTTACCCGGCTCGGGACTTATATTCGTCGCCATTGCCGCCTATGGGTGGTATGAAGGATTTCAGGTAATCACCGTAAAGTACCTGGTGGTAATGGGCGCCCTTACGGTGCTGGCCATGACCCTGTCATACCTGTCCACGGTCTGGGGGGCCAAGTATACCGGAGCCGGTAAAGCCGGGACCTGGGGGGCTTTGCTGGGGCTTCTGGTGGGTATTTTTGTCCTGCCGCCCGCGGGACTGTTTTTGGGCCCCTGGATAGGCGCCTTTATCGGCGAGTATATCGCCCATAAAGACGCCCGAAAAGCATTGCTGGCCGGTGTGGGAGCTGTCCTGGGTCTCTTTTCCGGGATGCTGGCCCACCTCATTATAGCCTTGATCATGGTGGGCACTTTTCTGTATCGCGTATTTTAGTATACAATTTGCCTGAAGCCTGTTGTTGTGGTAATCTAATCAGGGTTAAAATCCCAATTTTAGCGGGGGTGCAAAGATGAACGCCGAACATGTTTGGAAAATAATTAAAGAACAAAATGTAAAATTTATCAGGCTTCAGTTTACCGATATCCTGGGAGTACTGAAAGCTATCTCCATCACCGATGATCAGCTGCAAAAAGCCCTGGACGGGGAACTGATGTTTGACGGCTCTTCCATTGAAGGGTTCGTGCGCATAGAAGAATCCGATATGTACTTGCGTCCCGACCTCAACACCTTTTTGGTTCTGCCCTGGAACAGCCCGGTATCGGCGGCCAAGACCGCCCGGATCATCTGTGATATATATGAGCCCAATGGCGAGCCTTTTATTGGCTGTCCGCGCTATGCTTTGAAAAAGGTGCTCAAAGAAGCAGCCGATATGGGATTCAACATGCAGGTGGGGCCTGAACCGGAATTTTTCCTGTTCCATGTTGATGAAAACGGCATGCCCACGACTGTCACTCATGACAAGGCCAGCTACTTCGATCTGCCTCCGGTTGATAAAGGGGAAGACGCACGCCGGGATATGGTGGAAATCCTTCAGAGCCTGGGCTTTGAGATCGAAGCGGCCCATCATGAAGTAGCCCCCGGACAGCATGAAATCGATTTTAAATATACCGATGCCTTAAAGACCGCGGACAACATCGTGACCTTCCGTATTGCGGTGCGTATTGCCGCTCAGCGCCATGGCCTGCACGCCACCTTCATGCCCAAACCGGTTTTCGGAATAAACGGTTCCGGGATGCACATGCACTGCTCCCTGTTCAAAGATGGGCAGAATATTTTCTTCGATCCCTCGCAAGCGGATGGATTGAGCGAAACCTGCAAACAGTTTATAGCCGGAGTGATGAAGCACGCCCGGGCTATTGCGGCCATCACCAATCCGACCGTAAACTCATACAAACGACTGGTCCCCGGTTATGAAGCGCCGGTTTATATCGCCTGGTCGCACCGCAACCGCAGCCCGCTCATCCGCATACCGGCTAAAAGAGGGATCAGCACCAGGATCGAAGTACGCAATCCCGATCCCAGCTGCAACCCCTACCTGGGCCTGGCGGTCATCTTAAAAGCAGGCCTGGACGGCATCAAGAACCAGCTGACTCCGCCGCCCAGCGTGGATCAGAATATATATGAGATGGATCTGGCGGAGAGGAAGCAGAATAAGATCGAATCCCTGCCGGAAAATCTGTACGAAGCCCTTGACGAACTCAGAAATGACAAGCTCATCCAGGAAGCCCTGGGCGAGCATATCTATTCCCGTTTTGTTCTGGCCAAGACCAAAGAATGGGAAGCCTACAGCTCCCGGGTGTATGACTGGGAACTGCAGCAATACCTGGATAAATTTTAAACTCAGAGCGAGCGACAAAAGCGAATCGCGGGCCTATTGCGCGCCTTGCTCTTCACAACATTAATAATATGCGAAGCGGAGCGTAAGTCGTGGTGCCTGGATGGTGCTTCCGTCGCTCGCTCTGACAGCTTATCGACTTTGCCCACAAACTTAAAGCCCGCTTAATTAGCTGAGCGGGCTTTATTGACAGCGGAGCTATTCTTTTGTAACGTCCGGATCACATTCTTCGTAACAGGCCGGCTACCTTCCCGGCAATCTTGACATTTTCCGCAATAATAGGTTCCATGGCCTGGTTTTCGGGCTTAAGCTCCACATAGCCATTCCGTTTATAAAGGCGCTTGACCGTAGCTTCGTCCTCCAGGAGCGCCACTACAATTTCACCGTTGGAGGCGTCCGCCTGCTCTTTGACGATCAGGTAGTCGCCATCAAAAATCCCGGCATCGATCATGCTGTCACCCTGAACTTTTAAGACAAAATGATGACCCTTGCCCAGGAAATCGATCGGCACCGGTAAATAGGAGTCTATATTTTGTTCGGCCAGTATCGGAGTGCCGGCCGCCACCTTGCCGACTACCGGAAGGGCCAGGGCCTCAGCCGGCTCTTCCACCTCTCCGGTTGGAATAATCGCCCGGGGCTTGGTGGGATCCCTTCTCAAAAAACCCTTTTCTTCAAGCTGCAAGAGGTAGGCATGCACGGTAGAGCTCGATTTCAAGCCGACCGCCTGCCCGATCTCTCTTACCGATGGGGGATAGCCGCTGGTTTTGATCTTTTCTTTTATATAATCAAGGATCTGTGTCTGTCGCTGGTTAAGGTCCGCATCATTGCCCATGAAGCACCCTCCTTAAATATCTTTGGCTTATTATAGCACGAATTTACCAGGCAAAACACATGTTCTTTAGTCAGTTCCACAGGCTTTCCGGTCAACATGTTCCAGGACGGTCAGGAAACTCTGACTGGCTCCGGACGGCGCTCCCGTTTGAAGATGCTCCTATCAGGCGCTCTTGGCCATTTTCTGGTAGTACAGGCTTATAAGCTCTACCGGGTGGATAACTTTAGCATCCCAATTATGGCGCTTTATTCCGTAGCGAAGCTGCATAGTGCAGCTCGGGCAGCAGGTCGCTATATACTGAGCGCCGGTTGCCATGGCGCTGGCCATCTTTTTATCCAAAACCTTCATAGAAAGGTCGTAGTGAGTCAGGGCAAAGGTTCCCGAACCGCCACAGCAGCGGTTGGCCAGATCCATCTCCACCAGCTCCAAGCCCGGTATGAGTTTTAACAGATCCCGGGGAGCCTGCTTAATACCCTGGGCATTGGCCAGGTGGCAGGGATCATGATAGGTTACTTTAATCGGCTCGACACTGAGCGGCGGCAGGGACAACTCCAGCTTTTCCACCAGGAACTGGGTGAGATCCATCACTTTAGCGGCAAAGGCCTGAGCCTCCTCCGGGTTCAAAGGGCCGCCCGCCAAAAACTCCATGTTCTTGAGGCTTAAGGCCGATGAACAGGAGGCGCAGTCAGTAATAATATAGTCAAAATTATATTTATTGAACAGCTTAACATTATGGGCGGCCAGTTCCCGGGCGGTTTCCATTTTGCCGTTGGCGATATGGGGAAGCCCGCAGCACTTGGTAGTGGACGGAATGATTACTTCACAGCCGTTTCGGGTTAGAACGTCGACCGCGGCTATAGCCACCGATGGATTGATCAGATCAGTGGCGCAACCCAAGAAATATCCTATCGTATATTGCTTGGCCCCTTTGGCCGGGTTCACTTCTGCAAGCACGCTCCGGGCGGTGCGGCGCGGCAGCGCATCCAGAATACCTTCGGCTTTGGCTAAATCACCAGGCAGAATACGCATCATGCCCAGGTTGCGGGCCAGCGACTGCAGGCCCAGCTTCTGAGCCGTGTACATCATCCGGGTTGATTTTTTCAGCATGCCCGGCTTGGTCCAAAGGGTGTCAAAGACAAATCCCCTGCTCAAGCTGGGGTTTTTATCATATATATAAGACCGGGCCGCAGCGTTCAACTCATGAATGTCAATGCCGGAAGGGCAGTTGATGCTGCAGGTTTCGCACATCAGGCAGTTGGTAAGGCGTTCGACAACCTCTAAAGAGGGCTCAACTTTTCCGTCGCGCAGCATTCCCACCATAAAGACATGGCCGCGGGGAGCCACCGTCTCATTGCCAACCTCGGCAAAAATAGGGCATACGCTTCGGCATTTGCCGCAGCGCACGCATTTCATGATCTGTTCTTTTACCGGAGGTAATTGTTTGAAATCCATTTTCTATCTCCTTCCCGGTTAAAACAGCTTGCCCGGGTTCATAATGCCCTTGTCGTCAAAAACCTTTTTAACGCCCTGCATGTATTCGACCGCTTTGCCGTGCTCCAGTTGAGCATAGGGGCGTCTCACCGCTCCCACCCCGTGTTCCCCGGTGGTAGAGCCCTGCAGCTCGATGGCCAGCAGGTGGATTTCATCAACCAGCTTCATGACTCTTTCCACTTCTTCCGGAATTTCAGGATTGATTACCGGGGCGGTATGCACATTGCCGTCGCCTATATGACCATAATTGACCACTTTTATACCATATTTGTCGCCCAGGGCGCGAATGGCGCGCAGGGTGTCTGCCACCCGGGACAGGGGAACGCTGATATCCTCACCGGCAAAAATGCGGCTGCCGTCCTTACGCACCCGGGCCGCTGCGGTAGCCGTAATACTGCGGCCTTCCCACAATTGGGCCATGCGTTGGGGCTCGGTAGACCATTCGATGGTCCGGGCTCTTTTGCCGACAACTTCCTTAATGACCTGGCCTTCATAATCCACGCTGGGGGGGTTGCCGTCCACCTCAAAAAGGAGGATGGCTTCGGCCTCGGGCAGGTTGATTTCCGGTTTAAATCCGTTTACCGCCTCTATAGCCGAGCTGTCCAGTATTTCAATTCCGGAAGGCAGGATCCCGGCCTGATAGGTGTCCAAAACCGCGGCCGGCGCGTCATCCAGGCGATCAAATACCGCCATGGCGATCCCTCTGGCCTTGGGTTTGGGCCAGACCCGCAGGCGTATCTGGGTTACGATCCCCAGGACTCCCTCGGAACCTACCATCAACTTGGTCAGATTGAGGCCGGAAACATTCTTGATACACTTGGCTTTCATGCCGCCGGTCATTATCACCTCACCGTTGGGCAAAACCACTTCCAGCCCCAGAATATACTGTTCGGTGCAGCCGTATTTAACCGCCCGCAGACCGCTGGCGTTGTTGGCTACCATGCCTCCCACGGTGCACATCTGGCTGCTGCCCGGATCGGGTGGGAAAAACAGGTTTTGTTGGGCCAGTTGTTCATTGAGCTTGGCATGTATGATGCCCGGGCGCACTATGACCTGCATATTGGGCGCATCTATTTCCACTATGTCGTCCCAGGTGGAGAGATCGAATACAATTCCGCCGTCCATGGCGATACAGCCGCCTGTTTCACCGGTTCCGGCCCCCCTTGGAATGATGGGGATGTCGTTCTGGTAAGCAAAGCGCATCACCTTTTGGACATCTTCGGTTGATTTGGGAAACACAACCGCGTAGGGGTTTTTGGGTTCCAGTTTAGTCAAGAAACTGCTGTCATATGAATAGTACATCAGGTCGAGATCTTCGGTCAGAACTTTTTCCGCCCCCAATATACTGCGCAGTTCTTTTTTTATTGCCGCTATATCCATGGCTACGTTCCTCCTAATCCAGGATAAGGTTCTTTCAAGACATTGCCTATTATAACATAGATAAAATAAAGACGGTGCGACAAAAAACATGTATAATAGATGGCAAGATTCACTATCAATCTTGAATGATTCTACAAGCTTATTATCATCCCACTATATAAGCAGTACATCCTATCATTAAATCCGTCAATTGCGAATAATGTACCAAAACACCCAATATCATTCATTAAGGAGCTCAGACCGCCCATCGTCGCAGTTTTAGTGAATCGGTAAGCGAACCACGACAAACCTTTATCTGTTTCATGTTCTGTTAAACCCAACCAAATATATCTTGCTCTGTATTAGCCAGTTCTCCTCCTGGCTGTTTATACACCTTACCAGAACCAGGGCTATATGATGCCGCTGCTTTAGAAGTTATAGAGAAACAGGGGCAGCGGTAATTGACTATTAAAAAAGTGGGGGAAAGGAGGGTAGTATTGTATCCCGGTTTACCGGGAAGTGGGGGACTCAGATTATTGAGGAAGAGGAGGAATTATTTAATGAGTTTGGCAGATCAATACAGGCAAAAACTGGTATCGGCAGATGAAGCGGTGAAAGTTATTAAATCAGGGGATTGGGTAGATTATGGGGAGTTTGCCGGACAGGTTAGAGAACTGGACAAGGCTCTGGCAAGAAGAAAGGATGAGCTTAAAGACGTCAAAATTTGGTCAGTGGTGAACCCTTACCCAACTGAAGTTAACACCGTAGATACAACCGGGGAATCCTTTGTGTGGCATAGCTGGCATTGTTCCGGTGCCGACCGAAAAGTTGTTAAAGCAGGGAAGCCGGTATATTATTCCTCGATCAAATATTCCGAAGTACCGCGCTATGTTCGTGAAAGGATAGAGCCCATTGATGTTGCCATGATGCAGGTAAGCCCTATGGATAAGCAAGGATGGTTCAATTTCGGACCTCAATGCAGTTTTACCAGAGCGGTCTGCGATCGGGCCAAAGTAATAATTGTCGAGGTTAATGACCAGCAGCCGCGCTGCCTGGGTGGTTATGAAGAGGCCATCCATATATCGGAGGTAAATTATATCGTAGAAGCCAGCAATCCCATGCCCCAGCTTGCTTCTCCGGCGCCCACTGATGTAGACAAAAAAGTGGCTGAGCTGATAGTGGAAGAAATTACCGACGGGGCCTGCATCCAATTGGGCATCGGCGGTATGCCCAACGCGGTTGGAATGATGATCGCTGAATCTGATTTAAAAGACCTGGCCTGTCATACCGAGATGCTGGTTGACGCCTATGTTTATATGGACGAAGCCGGAAAGCTGAGCGGCAAATATAAAAACATCGATCCCGGAAAGATCGTCTTCACTTTCGCACTGGGAACCCAGATCCTTTATGATTTTATCGATGACAATCCCAAATGCGCCACCTACCCGGTTAACTATACCAATGAGCCTTATATTGCGTCGCGTTTGGACAAATTAATTACCATAAATAATATCATTGAGGTAGACCTCTATGGTCAGTGCTGCGGCGAGTCCGATGGATTCCGCCAGATCAGCGGCACCGGCGGACAGCTGGATTTCCACATCGCCGGATGGCTTTCCAAAGGCGGTCAGTCTTTCCTGTGCCTGCCGTCAGCCAATAAAGGACCCGACGGCAAGCTGAAATCAAGAATCGTACCCTATCTGCCTCCCGGAGGCATCGTCACCGATCCTCGCTCGGTAGCCGACTGCATCGTTACCGAGTACGGGAAGTATAAAATGAAGGGCATGACTGTGTGGCAGAGAGCCGAGGGATTGATCGGCATTGCCCATCCCGATCTCAGGGACGACCTGGTTAAAGCAGCTGAAGCACAGGGCATTTGGAAAAAGACCAACAAAATAGGGTAGATGATAAACCTTTAATATAACAGGATATTCACGGAGCCCGTTCGGGTTCCGTTTTTTTTTTTGGCCGTTCTGATGGTGCAATTTAGCAATATGCTAAACCTTATACTATAATAGGGGATAAGTGCCGAAAGAGTACTTTTCACAGGTGAATGAAAAGGAAATAACCTGAACGAGCTGATTGGCCGTTACGGGCCTGACAGCGGCTTATGGATTATGCCTAAAGCGCCCAAAATGGCAGTAAAGATGTCTTATCCGGTATAACAGGCCAACTTTTTCATAGAATAGCAGGAAGAATAAAATTCGGGAGTATTTAAGAATGTATTCGAACTTGAAAAACATTGTTGAACCCGAGCGGCTTTTTTTTGACGAACCTATGAGCCGCCACACCACCTTTGCCATTGGCGGCCCGGCCGATGTGCTGGTTAATCCACAAAGCATAGAGGAGATCAAATCGATTCTATCCTTTTGCACCCGGGAAAACCTGCCCTGCATGGTTTTTGGAATGGGCAGCAACCTGCTGGTCAGGGACAAAGGGATCAGGGGAGTGGCTATAAAAATAGGAGACTGTCTTACGGCGGTTGACATAAAGGGCAATGACATTATGGCCCAGGCGGGGATCAGCTTGAGCCGCCTGGCCGGCCTGGCCGCCGGGCATTCCCTGTCCGGCCTCGAATTCGCCGAAGGCATACCGGGCAGCCTGGGCGGGGCGGTCGCTATGAACGCCGGAGCCTATGGAGGGGAGATGAAGGATGTTCTCGTTTCCTGCACCGCCCTTGATGAACGAGGTCAAAACCTCATTTTCAATCAGGAGGAAATGAATCTGGGCTACCGTTCCAGCATCTTTCAGCAGTTTAGTGTTGTTATCATCGAAGCCCATCTGCGGCTGGTCAAGGGTGAGAAAGAGGAAATTTTGGCCCGCATGGCGGCCCTGGCCGGGCAGCGGCAGTCCAAACAGCCCCTGGATATGCCCAGCGCCGGAAGCACCTTTCGCCGTCCGGAAGGCTTCTATGTGGGGCCTTTAATTGAGCAACTGGGTTTAAAGGGATACGCCATCGGCGGGGCCCAGGTATCGGTCAAGCACGCCGGCTTCGTGGTCAACCGGGGAGGCGCTACAGCTGACGACGTGTTGTCCCTGATTGCCTATATCCAAGACCAGGCCCGCACCCGGTTGGGCGTTGAACTGCGCCCGGAAATAAAAGTGGTGGGGGAGGAGTAGCCTCTTAGCAGGTAAATCACATGAACATAGTCTTTTGCACATTAAATGCCAGGTTCAGCCATTCGTCCCTCTCACTGGCCAGCCTGGCCGCATCCTGCCGGAGCCGGGGGAGCATCACCATTCGGGAATACACCATAAATCAGGCCCATTCCGAAATACTGGCCGACCTTTTTTTACTGCAGCCGGATATCATCTGTTTTTCCTGTTATATATGGAATATTGAAGCAACCCTGCGCCTCTGCCACGATCTCAAGGAGGTCTCTCCCGGCTTGCGAGTCATACTGGGCGGGCCGGAAGTATCCTTCGACGCTGCAGCCGTCATGAAACGCCACTCGGAAATAGACTTTATAGTAAAAGGCGAGGGGGAAGCCGTCCTTGATCATATTTTAAGCAGCTTCGACAGTGTGGATGGGTTGATCGGAACGGAAGGTTTGTGCTGGCGCGACGGGAGCAGGGTATATGAATCCGAAGACCTGGCCCTGGTAGACGACTTTAGCGAACTGCCCCGTCCGGCCTATGAACTGCTGGCTTCTTTGAAGGACCGGATCATCTACTATGAATCATCCCGGGGCTGCCCGTTCAACTGCACCTACTGCCTTTCATCCACGGTTCCCGGGGTTCGCTTCCTGCCGCTCGCCCGGGTGCAGGAGGATCTCAAATATCTCCTGGGCATTGGGGCCCGGCAAATTAAATTCACTGATCGAACCTTTAATGCTGACGAACAGCGGGCCATGCAGATTATGGACTTTCTTCTTCAGCAAAACAGCCCCGGCAAATTCCATTTCGAAATAAGGGCCGAGCTCCTGTCGGATAGCTTTATCAAGTTTTTAGCTTCAGTGCCGCCCGAGCGCTTCTATTTTGAAATCGGCATTCAGTCTACCTGTCCTCAGGCTCTACAGGCTGTTAATCGTCCCGCTTCCTGGGCTAAAACCCGCAAGCGCATAAGCCAACTCCGCTCCGATACGTCGCTTCACCTGCACCTGGATCTGATCGCCGGGCTGCCCTGGGAAGATCTAAACCGCTTTAAAGAATCCTTCAACCAGGTCATAGGCCTCTCTCCCGATGTCTTGCAACTGGGCTTCTTAAAGCTGTTAAAGGGGTCACCGCTCGGTATTGATGCGTCCCTGCACGGCTATGTCTTTCAAGAGCATCCCCCCTATCAAATCCTGAAGAATAAATACCTGGGTTATCATGAGCTGGTTTTGCTCCAGGATATAGAGGAAATGGTGGAAAGGTATTACAATAGCCAAGCTTTTAATCATACTTTGGCTTATCTTATAGAAAACTGGTACCAGGGGGATGCTTTCAAGCTCTTTCAAGACCTGGCTCATTTCTGGCGCGAAAAGAGCTGTTATCTCAAGGGGCACAAGAGGGATGAAGAATATTCATTATTATATGAATTTGCCAGTCAAAACCGTCTCCCCATTGCCCTGGCCGTAAAAGAATACCTCAAATTTGATTACCTGCTGCATCAAGGGCCCCGGCACCTGCCAGCGATTCTGCAAAACGGGGATTGCGCAAGTCCCAGCGAACTGGCCTATACCCTGGTAAAGAACGAGGAACTGGTCTTGAAATATATTCCGCACCTCAAGAAGGCCAGCATTGGCGACCGGCGGCGGCGCATACACCTGGAGATGTTTTCGGTAAGCCCGTTGAGCACCACCGTCAATCCGTCCCCGCATGCGATTTTGTTTGTGTATCCACCTGGCAGCCCCAGGGCAAAGGAGTATTTTATGGTAAATAAAACGCTGCTGCAGGTTCCTGACTAAAGCGGTTAATATATGCTCAATTTTCCTAATATTTAATCTATTTCGGGGAAAATAAAGCTATTTTTACTTCCTGAAGTACATGGTACAATTGGCTAAGCAAGATTTAATATCGCTCTAAAGAGCATAAAGATAATTAGGGGTAGAAAAAGTAATTAAGGGAGAGTTTGATGAAACACGACAGCTTGATTGCCCGGGAAGGCTGGGTATTAATAGCTATACCTGCCGTTATAGCAATAATCATAAGTTTAACCGCGTACTACAAATGGTCTTTAATTTTCTGGTTTTTAACCCTGTTTTGCGTCTTCTTTTTCCGCAATCCGAAAAGAGTATCAACCCGCGACTCCAGCCTGGTAGTTGCTCCGGCTGACGGTAAAGTAATGGATGTTCAAAGGGTTAAAGAGGACAAATACCTGCATGATGAAGCACTACGCATCAGGATCTTTCTCAGCCTGTTTAACGTTCACATAAATCGAGTCCCGGTAGCCGGTCAGGTGGAATGGATTGAAAAGCGGGGCGGCTTATTTATAGCAGCCAACAAACCTGAAGCCAGTGAAAAAAACGCCTGCAATTACCTGGGGCTGGTGAGCGAATATGGCAGAATACTCGTAGTACAGATTACCGGACTGATAGCCAGACGGGTTGTCTGTTGGGTGAACCCTGGCGAACAGCTTACTATAGGTGAACGCTTCGGACTCATCAGATTTGGCTCCTGTACCGAATTGTATTTGCCGGTTTCGGCTGAACCCATGGTAAAGCCGGGTGACAAAGTAAAGGGAGGAGAGACAGTAGTTGCGCGATTCACTGAGTAAGATGTTTGCCAATGTGGTTACCATTTTGAACATTATATTTGGTACCCTGGCTATTACCTACATTCTGGCCCAGGAGTATCGAACCGCGGCACTTCTGGTTTTAGTGGCGGTTATAATGGACGGGGCCGACGGAAGAATAGCCCGTAAATTGGATTCCACTTCTGAACTGGGCAAAGAACTCGATTCGCTTTGCGATCTGGTTTCCTTTGGGGTGGCCCCGGCTATTCTTCTATATTCCCAGGTGCTCCAGTCCCATTATCATACGCTGGGTTTGATGGTGTGCATTTTGTTTGTGGTCTGTGGCGCTCTGCGCCTGGCCCGTTTTAACATTCTCAATATCAGCGAATATTTCCTGGGCATACCCATCACCATCGCCGGACTGCTCCTGGCCCTTTTGTCCCTGTTGATCAGCTACGCAACAGTAAACCCAACCATTGTACTGGTCACCGTCTTTGCCCTTTCCCTCTTGATGGTGAGCAATCTGAAGATACCCAAACTATAGGGAGGCATGGGGACGGACTTGTGGTCCGTCCCCATGCTTCTTTGGCTTTACTCCACTACCTTGAACCCGGCTTCATCAACCGCCTTAACGAGTTCAGCCCGATCGGCCGAACCTGCCACCACGGCTTCTTTCCTGCCCAAGTCAACCTCGGCCTTTTCGACCCCGGCTACTTTTTTGAGGGCTTTCTCCACAGACATTTTACAGTGGTTGCAGCTCATACCTTCTATTTTGAGAACCGTATCACTCATCACTTTTCACCTCCCCCTGCCAGTTTTGCTTTAATTTTCAGCCTTTATCAAAAGCGGTTCTTCAGTCAATCAGCTTCTTGCCGTAGCTGGCCAGGAGCAGGGAATTGCTCACCACCGAAACCGAGGAGAAAGCCATAGCCAGGCCGGCCCATTCCGGCGGCAGCAGGGCCCCGGTCAGGGGATACAAGATCCCCGCCGCCACCGGAATCCCAATGACGTTATAGATTAAAGCCCAAAAGAGATTTTGTTTAATTTTACGCAGGGTCATCTTGCCCAGACGGATGGCCCGCTCAACATCAAGCAGGTCGTTGCGTACCAAAATAACATCTCCGGTTTCCTTGGCCACATCGGTTCCCGAACCGATGGCTATGCCTATGTCCGCCTGGGCCAGGGCCGGAGCGTCGTTTATACCGTCGCCGACCATAGCCACTTTTAAACCCTGTTCCTGATACCGCTTGATAATATTGATCTTGTCCTGGGGAAGCACTTCGGCGTTTATCTCGTCAATTCCGAGCTCCTGCCCGACCACCTGAGCCACCCTTTTATTGTCCCCGGTTATCATAAAGGTTTTTACACCCAGACTCTGTAAGCGTTTTACGGCTTCATGACTGCTTTCCTTGAGTACGTCGGCCAGGGCGATCAGGCCGGCGATGCTTCCATCAAGCGAGACAAACATAGTGGTTTTCCCGGCACTGGCTAACTGCTGGAAGAACGGTTCGACCGGGGCTGTATCTATACCATGTTTCTGCATATGTCGTTTATTGCCCAGGAGCAGCTTTTTACCCCGGTAAAGACAGGATACTCCATGCCCGCTCTCTTCAAAATAATCCTTGACTTCTTCTATCTCAAGGTTTTCTTTCCGGGCGCGCCTTGCTATCGCCTGGGCCAGGGGATGAATAGACGGATTCTCACCCGAAGCGGCTATTTTGAGCAGTTCCTTTTCGTTGTAGGGAGGTGCCGCTACGATATCTGTTACTTCCGGAAGGCCCCGGGTAAGGGTACCGGTCTTATCGAAACCTATAGCCTGAATAGCCGATATAGCCTCCAAAACCGCCGCCGACTTGAACAATAAACCCCGGTTCAGTCCGACTCCACTGCCGACCATTATCGCGGTGGGGGTGGCCAGACCGAGGGCGCAGGGGCAGGCGATCACCAGCACGGCGATGGCGGCGGTCAGGGCAAAGACAAAACTGCTGTTTACAAGCCCATACCAGATATAAAAGGTCAATAGGGCTATAGCAACAACAGCCGGCACAAACCAGTTGGCGATAAGATCAGCCAGACGCTGAATGGGGGGCTTGACTCCCTGGGCCTCTTCCACCATTTTTATTATTCCAGAGAGCACCGTATCTTTGCCCGTGGCCGTGACTTTTACCTTGATACTGCCGGAACGGTTGATGGTGGCTCCGATTACCGGATCACCCGCACCCTTGTCAACCGGGATGGATTCACCGGTCAGCATAGATTCATCAAGGCTGGCCTGTCCTTCAATGATCTCGCCGTCCATCGGGATCCTCTCTCCCGGTTTAACGACCAGTACATCACCGGGCTTAAGCTCCCCGATGGATACCTCTTTTTCCTCTCCGTCCACCAGCAAGCGCGCCTTATCGGCCTGCAGTTCCAGCAATCGCTTCAAGGCCTGGCCGGCCCGGCCCTTGGCTTTGGCCTCAAGGTATTTCCCAAAACGCACAAAGGTTATCAACAAGGCCGAGGTATCAAAGAAGGTGGGGCCGGCAAAAAAGAGGCCCGGGAACCACATGTGCAGAGTTGTCATAACGCTGTAGCCATAAGCCGCGGTAATCCCCATAGCCACCAGAACGTCCATATTGGCCGACCGGTTGCGCAAGGCGTGATAAGCCCCGCGGTAAAAAATAAGGCCGGCCGTAAACTGAACCACGCTGGCCAGGATAAATATCGTGTACATCAACGGCCTGGACATGGGAAGATACATGAGAGGCATGATGGGCAGGGAAAGAAGCGCGCTGAATATCAGCCAGTTGCGCTGTCTGATCGCATTGCGATCATCTTCATCCGCTCCGCTCTCTTCTATGGGTATATAGCCGGCGTCCCTGACCAGTTCGAAAATATCGCGGGAGCTTATTTTTTCCGGGTCGAACTCAACTGCGGCTGTCTCGCTGGCCAAATTGACGACGGCTGTTTTTACGCCGGGAGCAGCTTTAAGCTTCTTCTCAACTGTCAATGCACAATTGCCGCAGGTCATGCCGCTCACTTTAAAGCGCAGCCTTCCCTCGCCGTCATCTTCGCTTTTAGCCTCATATCCCAGGTCTTTTATACGGGCCAGAATATCCTCCCGGCTCACTGCCGAGCTGTCAAAATCCACCGTCAATTTCTCAGACGCAAAGTTGACCGCCGCTGATTTAACCCCGTCCATCTTACTCAGGCCTTTTTCTATAGTCAGGGCGCAATTGGCACAGCTCATGCCGCTGACCTTGAACTGCTGTTTTTCATCAGAGGAGGGAGCCGCCCCAGGACCATCCGGCGCATTCGGTTGGAGAGAACCTTCCACAGGTCCGGTTTCATAGCCGGCTTCCTCGACAGCTTCGTATACCGAAGCCAATTCCAGTTGATGGGGATCGTAAGCTATCCGGGCATTCGCATCTTGCAGTGAAACTTCTACTTTTTCAACCCCCGGAACCCCTTCCAGGGCTTGACTTACCCGGCGGACGCAGTGCTCACAGGTCATTCCATATACCGGGATCTCTATCTGTTTAATAAAACCATCAGTTTCAGTGGAATTCACCTGATCACCTCCCAAAGATGCACAGTGCATTATTTCATCAGCTTAAATATGGTCTTTACAACTTCGTCGATCACTTCCCGGTCGCCGGCCTCAAGCTGCTCCACCACGCAGGATTTCATATGGTTTTCTAAAAGCAATTTAGCCACCCCATACAGAGCCGACTGGGCGGAGGCAATCTGGTTCAGAATATCGTCGCAGTAAACATGCCGTTCGATCATACCTTTTATACCGCGAATCTGTCCTTCAATTCGGTTCATCCGGCTGACCAGTTCGTGAATGGTTTTTTCACTGTGATGGCTGTAGCGCTGGCCGTCCGAACCCTCCTGGCAGGAAGGGCAGGAATCATTGAATTCATCCATCTTATCACCGCCTTATTATTATACTAATATAGTGTACCCCCCCTACCTATTTGTCAACTGTCTTTCTCATAAAATGTGCGGGAGTTGGTTCTTTAATGCTTAAAG
The DNA here is from genome assembly GCA_002410325.1 of Syntrophomonas sp. UBA5314. Lineage (GTDB taxonomy): Bacteria > Bacillota > Syntrophomonadia > Syntrophomonadales > Syntrophomonadaceae > UBA5314. The sequence goes on along the minus strand of DHRK01000035.1, from coordinate 37,258 downwards.
TGTGATTTTTTGGCCAGGATTAAACAATAGGGTATAATATGGACATTCCCAGGCCTGATTTTTATATGCGGGAGTGATGAACGATAAAGTCGCGGGTAGTCCTGATGACCTGTGAAGAATATAAGCCTGAGCGGTTGCTGGCTGTCCTGGAAGAAGGACTGAATCTGCTTGGGGGCCGGGAGCTGTTTCACCCCGGGGAAAAAATCCTCTTAAAGCCTAATCTGTTAGCCGCTGATCCTCCGGAACGGGCCGTCACCACCCACCCTGAAGTGTTCCGGGCGGCGGCGCAGATTCTTCAGGATTACGGAGTAAAGCTGGTTTTTGGAGATTCTCCCGGAATTGGAAGCCTGCCCCGGGTGGCCAGGAAAGCCGGCCTTTTGGATCCGGCCCGGGAGCTGGGTATAGAAATGGCCGATTTCGCACAGGCCCAGCCCCTGCACTCACCGGAGGCCGCCCAAAACCGTACTTTTATGATAGCTGCCGGAGTTTTGGCCTGTGACGGCCTGGTCAGCCTGCCCAAGCTAAAAACCCATGGATTAATGCGCATGACCGGCGCGGTTAAAAACCAGTTCGGGTGCATTCCGGGGCTGTTAAAAGGAGAGTTTCACCTGAAATTGCCCGATCCAGGCGACTTTGCCCGCATGCTGGTCGACTTGAACCTTGCTTTGAAACCGCGTCTTTATATATTGGATGGAATTGTGGCTATGGAGGGCAACGGACCGCGCGGCGGACAGCCCCGCCACCTGGGCTTGGTTGCCATATCCACCGATCCGGTGGCCCTGGATGCAAGCGTATGCCGTCTGCTGGGCCTGGAACCGGAGACTATTCCCACCATCGTCATCGGTAATGAGGCCGGTCTGGGACATAGCCAACCGGAGGATATAGAGATACTGGGAGAATTTCGCGGGCCGGCTGAGAAGCTGGATTTTAAAACGGCCCACCCATCGGGCAGCCTTACCGTCCAGGCCGGCCGTTTTCGGCAGAGCCTGGTTCCCAGGCCGGTAATCGACAAGACCCGCTGCCGGTGCTGCGGGATATGCGTTTCATGCTGTCCGGTCAAGCCGTCCGCTTTGAATTGGCCGGGACCCGCTTCGCTGCCCGCCTATGATTACCAACGCTGCCTGCGCTGTTATTGCTGTCAGGAAATGTGCCCGGAAGGAGCCATATCGCTCTATGTTCCTCTGCCGGGCCGCATCCTGGGCGGCCTGCGCCCCCGGGAAGTAAAGAAGGGAAGCTGAGATGCCGCCAGAAGACCGGGAACTGGACAGTAAAATGAGCGCCGGCGACAATGACTGGCCGCCTGAAGAAGACTCCGCTTTCCATGATGAGGGGGAGAAACGCCGGCCGCTGCTCCGGCGCTTTATGGCCCTCCTATGCCTATTGGCTTTTTTGGGTCTCATCGTGGCCAACTTAAATTCCCTGCTGGGAGATCTGCCGCCTTACTTGCAGCAGTTCCACACTCTGAGTTCAGAGGAAATTGTAAAAAACTCCCGTCCGGCAATTGTGAAAATACGGGCCTTTGATTCCACGCCGGGGAGCATGGCCGCGTCTCCCCGGCAGGGCACCGGCTTTAATATCGATGCCCGGGGCCTTATCATAACCAACCGGCACGTGCTGGACAATTGCCAGGAGGTGCGGATAGATTTTGCCGATGGACGCTCCTTTACCAGTAATCAAATTAAGCCGGTAGGGGATCTGGATTTAGCCCTGGTGCAATTAGACGCCCGGGATCTTCCGGTCCTGGCTCCTGATTATTCGCGTCTTCCGGCAGCGGGGGAGCTTTTAACCATTGTCGGAGACCCCCAGGGTTATCAGGGAATACCGGTACAGGGCAGCCTGGCCGGTTATGCAGTTGGAGAGGACGACGGTTTTAGAGTGATGGTGATTCAAGCCAACATAGCTCCCGGCAACAGCGGCAGCCCGGTGCTGGATAAGCAGGGCAGAGTGGCCGGGGTGGTCTTTGCCATGACCGGCCAGGGAGAAAACAGCGCCGCCCTGGCCATACCCCTGGCCGGACTCGCCGACCAATTGCAATGGCCGTCCTTTTGACATATTTATAGTTCCAATTCACCCTGCCACTTTATTACTGGATAGGTTAACAAGTATAATAGTGGTAGTATTTGCTAGGAGGGGTTGAACGAATTGAACATTATTGGAATGGTTACTAGCTTTTCGGGTATGAATCCCTACATTGCCACAGGTGTTTGCTACCTGGCCGGACTGGCGGTTCTGCTGGTCGGAGTTCTGATTTTCTCCCTGGTCACTCATTATAATGACCTGCAAGAGATTCAGAAAGGCAACGTCGCTGTAGCGCTGGCCAGCGGGGGTATGATCCTGGGACTGGCCAACATCCTTCGCTTCGCTATTATAGCTAACAGCTCTCTGACCGGGGTTTTGATCTGGGGCGGGGTAGGCATAGCAGGCATGCTGGTGGGATGGCTCCTTTTCGATATAGGCACCCCCCAATTTAAAACTTCCGACGAACTGAAAAAGGACAACCGCGCGGTGGGCGTAATAATGTTTACCGCTTTTCTCGCTATATCCTATATTGTTGGAGCGAGCATCAGTTAGGAGGATAACCCTTGAAAATTTATATATATGCGACCATTGACGACTGGAACCGCTCGGAGACCGATTATGTATTCAGCGGTAATATAATGCGCTATGACAACGGAGTCGTAATTATCAGGGATGAAGAGGGCAACCAGCAATATATCAATCTTAACCGGGTTTTCTGCCTGGTAGAGGCCAATGAATAAAGAGATCCGTCAGCCTGGTACACTGCATGAAATTGATTTTCGCGATCTCTATGAGCGCTGGGCGCAAGGCGCCGGTCCTTTTACCTGTTTTTTCAGCAAAGCCAATTTCGTATCATTAAAACACTATCCGGACATTGCTTTAAGGCAGCCCCAACTTCAATCCACCCGTTTGTTTCGCCAGATCGGACCCTCCTTGCAAGACGCCGGGACAGCGCACCTGGCTCTTATCGATATTCCGGCCCGGTCCGGTATGCGGCTGGCCTGTTTACTGCAAAACCGTTTGCAGATAAAGCCGATTTTGACTTTTTTATGCCCCCTCCATCCTTTCGGGCTGGTCGGCGGCGACAGCTATATCAACGACCTGGCAAGCTACGGGCTGGCCCTGAAGCCGGTTGATGAAGTAAAAGGATTCGCTTTTATATTGGACAGCCAGCGCTATCGCACCCGGGTGAGCAAGAGGACCCTGCGGGACCGATTCAACAACCAGTACGAACTGGGTCCCGACCATTTGCCCAGTGTGGATATGTTAAACGCACTTGCAATATCACGGGTGAGCTTTTATCACCTGGAACCGGTCATGGAGGATGCAGCGGCTTATGCTCTACATCTAAAGCAGAACCATATGGAGCTTGAGGAATATATATTATCTAAAACCGACCTGCAATAAAGCGGGCCGGTTGGGGAATCAGGTTTAGGGGAGGTTTTTGTATGGCCAGGAGAGGGAAAGAGGAAACCGAAAAAGAAACAGCACTTATTGAATTAAAAAAATACCTTCCAGCCAATAAGGCGCTGGCCTTGAGCTTTGCGGTCGCTCTGGTGTTCGCCAGCGTCGGAGAGTCCACCACAACTCTGGCGGCAGACCCTAAAAACAATGCCAAACAAAACCTGGTTCTAGAGAAAGAAAAGGAAAAAGGAGCCCAGGAAGCCGAACGCGAATGGGAGCAGGACGAAGAACAGGGTTACAGTTACTATAATCCGGGTTCCGGGTACTATTACCGTCCGTTTATGTATACGGGGTCTTCCTACTCGAATTCGAGGCGGGCCACCTGGGGGTCCAGCGCCGCAGCCAAGAAATCTTCGGTGGGAGGATATTCCATCTCCAAAGGCGGAGCAGCAGGTTAAAGAAGAGTGGAGCCGTCCCGATGAAACAGGAAGATTTGATCACTTCTTTAAATTTCGATTACTATCTGCCCAGCTCCCCGCGGGATCTGGAATTGTTCTCCCCCCAGGCTTCCTACCTGGAGCCGGAGATTTTTCATAAAATGGTCGATTCGGCGGCTGTTCTCTACCGTCTGGTTGAGCGCCTGGTCCGTCAATACCTGGAGCAGCCCGGACTTCATCCGGCCCCGATGCTGCCCGATTTCCCATTTAAGAAGCCGATTTTGGGGCTTGACTGTAATCTGAGACCCTTCTTCTGGGTCCGTTATGACGCCTTCGAAAGGGCCAAAGGCGGCGTCTTCTTTTCCGAGTTCAACTACGATAAACCTTCCCTGCAGCGGGAAATCATAATATCCGATTTATACAATCCCGAGGGCAATCCCAATCGCGGGTTTGCCGATAGGTTCAGGCGGGGGATAAGCGATTTATGGGCCCAATTCGGCAATGGAGCGGATCCGCCCCAAGTAGGAATGCTGTTTGATCCCAACCATTATGATGAAGCCCACCTGGCCTATTTATTTGCCGATCTGCTAAAGCCCCTGGGATATCCCTGCCGGTTTGCGGGAGGCCGCAATCTTCGTGTAAGGCGCGAGAAGCTAAGCGCTTTCGGAGAGCCGTTGGACCTGGTCCTGCACCAGTACCCGACCGAATTCAGCCACGAAATAAACGATTACCCCGGCCTTTTAAAGCTCTACGAGCGGGGAGTGATTCTTTTGCTTAACGACCCGCGGGCCATTATTCCCCAGGCCAAGAGCTTCTTCGCTTACCTGTGGGAGCTTTTACAAAACCACCCCCAGGTTTTGAGTGGCGAGGAACAGGCGGCCATAAAGGAGACCATACCTTATACCCGGATGTTTGATCCTCTGGATGCCGGAGAACTTCTGGCCGGCCGGGAGCAGTGGGTTTTAAAATCGGTATTCGGCCGGTACAGCGAAGCGGTTTACATAGGAGCTATGATGAACGACTGCGAATGGCGGGAAACCGTAAACTACGTGAGGCAGTCGGCTCAGCCCCATATCATGCAGGAATTCGTTCCGATAAAACGCCGCGTAGTATCCTGCTACAACGGGAGGGAATATGAAAACGCCGTGGGCTTTGGCAATTACGGCATATATTTCACCTGCGGCGATTTTGCCGGGACCTGTGTGCGCTGGTCGACCGATTATTTGAGCCACGATGACACGGTTTGGTTTACCCCGGTCGGGCTGCGGCCGGCTGCTGCCGAGCCGGTCAAGATCCAAACCATCGGCTCAGGCGAGGGCGAGCACCGCGCCTTATGGCGGGAAACTGCCCTGCAGGCCGCATTTCAATACGATTATACCCGGGTTTATACCGGAGAATGGGAATCCTTTTCCATAGACCCGGTCGTATTGACTTCTTCGATTTATAACGAGCTGGCCTATGCCACTGAAGCCCTGGCCCGGGTGTTCTTAAAAACCAGCAATCTGGTCCGGCAAAACTTCAGCATATTGGGCCCTTTACTGGGGATACCGGAGCAGTTGGGCGAAATGCTGCGCAACGATCATTTCCCCTGGCTGACTTTTATCGGCCGCCTGGACTGGGCGCTTGACCGTGAAGGCCGCCTGCGTTTGCTGGAATTGAATACCGACACCCCGGGGGGCCTTGAAGCGATCGGCCTCAACCGTTTGCTGGCTCCCCATTGCCCCGGTCTGAAAGATCCCAACCGGGAATTGACCGCGCTCATAGCCGGAAAGTTCTCCGAATATACCAGCACCCTGACTCACCCGGTGAGGACTCTGGGTATGGCAGCCTGTGCCGGGGATGAGGAAGACTGGTCGATTTTGAGGCAGATGGGGGCCATACTGGAACCCCGGGTTGAGAGGCTGGTCTACGGCGATATCAGCGGCTTGCGCTACCAGGGCGGAGATCTGCTTCTGAACAGCCGGAAGCTGGACGGCCTTTTTCGTTACTATCCGCTGGATTGGCTGGCCGAAGACAGGCGCAGCCGCTCTTTACTGGCTGGTTTGTCCAGTATCTGCGGCCTAAACCCGCCCTGCGCGCTCATACCGCAGAGCAAGGCTTTTTTGGCCCTGGTCTGGCAGCTGCTGCAGGAGGATTTTTATACTCCGGGTGAGAAAGAATTGATCGAACGATACCTGGTCCCGACCTACCTGGCCTGGAACGGGCGCCCCTGTATCATCAAACCCTACCTGGAAAGGGAAGGGCAGGGAGTGCTGTTTTCCAGAGGCTTGAGCAGGGAAGAACTTGAGGATCTAAATGATGAAAACATGGTGTACCAGGAACTGGTTGACATCAAAGCCCTTGATATAGAATCCTATACCAGTTACAGCCGAAATTACCAGGTGGTTTACCCGATTTTGGGAGCCTTTCTGGTGGCCGATCGATTTGCCGGCCTATACACCAGATTGGGAGCCCGAATAACCGATCGCTATGCCGTTGTCGGACCTACTTTTATTGAGGAGTGAGCGTAATGAGTGATGAGTCGAAAATTAAGAAGTATCTGATTGTCGGCAGTATCCTGGCAGCTTTGCTATGTGCGGGCATCGTTCTCATCGCCTGGGTGGCAAGTTCCGGTGAGAAAGACATGTACAACACCACAGAAGTAAAAGTAGTTCAGGGGACTATCCAGAATAAAGAAATTGACAACGGCGACTACTACCTGGAGGTCGAGGTCCTAAACTCACCCAATTCTCCTTATTATATAGCTTCCAGTTATGAGTTTTACAACTCCTCATCGATCGGTCAAAGCGTAGGCCTGCTTATCGGCAACGTCGATACCTACAAAGTAAAGACCAGCAAGGATAAAACGCAGTTAAGCATTACCTACTCCTCCAGCGTCTGGGAAGCTCTATCCCTTTATCCGAGCCTCGAGCAGGCCGCCAATGAAAACCAAATGAATTCCTTTACTACCATGGCCACTCTGGCCCAGCGCGTTCATTCCCTGGATGGACGCTACTTCTTCCTCATGGATGCCGGCGGTAAAAAGGTCATGGCTGAAGTCGCCAAAGAATACTACGACCGCTTTACGCCGGCTACCGCTCAACCCAACTCCTTTGAACTGGCCTTTGAAGGGTATGGAGAGTTCAACCATGTATCCGGCATAGTCAACCCCAAATAATCCCCAGTGCCACGAACACCACAGTTTGCGCTTCGTTCCCCTTGTGAACGTGGCGTTTCGTGCTGGTTAGGTCAGCAGAAATATCTCTGGTATAATATAGCCAATTCTAATTGAAGGGACGCTCTTATGAAGAACCAATCCTGGCGTGGTTTTAAAAGGTTTTGGACCGTCGTGTTCCTCTTTGTGAAGATCTTCTGGTCTTTCTATTCGCTGCGCTTCAAGAAGCTGTGGCATGCAACCGATTGGCTGGAAGCCCAAAAGGCCGCCTTATATGTTTCCCAGGCCCGCCTTTTCCGGGAAACCGCCGTTGACCTGGGCGGCCTTTTGATCAAATTGGGCCAGTTTTTCAGCACCCGGGTTGACATCCTGCCGCCTTCCAGTATCAATGAACTTTCCACCCTGCAGGACGAAGTAAAGCCAGTGCCTTTTGATCAGCTGATTGAAGTCGCCCGGCAAGAGTTTTCAAAGCCTTTACACGAGGTCTTTTTAGGCATCGATAATATACCCCGCGCCTCGGCCTCCCTGGGTCAGGTGCACCGGGGGCAGTTGCACAGCGGCGAAACCGTGGCTATAAAGATCCAGCGGCCGGGTATTGAAGAACTGGTGGCCATCGATCTTAAAGCAGTCGGCCGGGTTATCGCCTTGATAAAAAGGTTCACCGATTGGGAGCGCTTTGTCGACCTGGATGCTATCTATCGCGAGTTTTCCGACACCCTGTGGGCCGAGCTGAACTACATCCAGGAAGGGCATAACGCTGAACGGATTGCCGAAAACAGTAAAGACGACCCCGATTTAATAGTCCCCGAAATCTACTGGGAATACACCACTCGCCGGGTCTTGACCATGGAATACCTGGATGGTGTAAAGGTGACTGATTTTGCCGAAATGGATGCCCAGGGCATCGACCGCCAGCAGATCGCTGGCAAACTGCTCCAGGTTTATGTAAAACAGATCCTGATCGACGGTTTCTTCCATGCCGACCCCCATCCCGGCAACTTGTTTGCCCGCCCCGGCAACAAACTGGTCATGATCGATTTTGGGATGATGGGCAGCATACCCCCGGATGTGCGGGACACCCTGGTGGAAATGGTCTTCGCCCTGGTCAACCGTGACTTTGCCAGAGTGGTGGAGTACTTGACCCTAATCGGTTTTATCCGGCCGGAGGCGAATCAGCAGGTCCTTATTCGCGCTATGAGCCTGTTTTTGGAGCAAAGCCTGGGCAAAACCAAAGAACTGTCGCAAACTGATCTAAACGTTATTCTAAAAGACCTGGAAGTGTTGCTCTATGAGCAGCCTTTCCAGGTGCCGGCCAACTTTACATTTTTGGGCAGGGCCCTGGGCACTCTATACGGTATATGCGTGAAGCTCTATCCGGATATCAGTTTTATAGATGTGGGCCGTCCCTACCTGGAACAGATAGCCCCTGAAAAAGAGAGCCTGTTTAAAATAGTCAAAGATAAAGCCGGCGCTCTGGGTCTGGCCCTGGTGGAAATACCCCCCCTGGCCGAAAAGGTCTTGCGCCAGGCGGAAATCGGGGAGCTCACGGTAAATATTCCGATGCAGACTCTGACTGAGCAGATGGCCAGCAACACCCGCTCCCTGAACGGTGTATCCTGGATGCTGGGGTTTGGCTTCACTGCACTGGCCGCGTCCTATTTAAAAGTTAACGGGGAGACCGGCTGGGCCCTGGGCAGTGTTCTGCTCAGTCTGGTCTTTCTGCTGGCCTTTATATTGAGCAGAAGGGAGCCTAAAGGCAGCCGCCGCATGCTGAGGCATCCCGAAATAGTACCCAGGAAGAAACGGCGGGGAGGGAAGTCCGGTTGGTAATCCAGGTGAGGAGGGGTTTGTTTGTATTCAAAAAGGGAGCTGCTCGATTTGTTGCCCGGAACCCGCATTTGGATTGCTGTATTTCTTGGCGGAATTTTGGCTGGAGCCCTGTTCTACCGTCAAGTCTATGATCTGGCCTTTCCATTGCTAAAAAACGCGGTAGCTATAGCTGAAAAGCCTGCCTCCATGAACAGCATATCCGAACCGGTCTACCTTTTATTTCTGTATTTTTTTAAAAACGCCCTGGTCATCGTTTTGTGCCTGATGACCGCCCGGCCTACCAGGGGGCTGCTGCCTGGGCTGGTGCTGCTTATTAACGGCCTGGTTTTAGGATTTGCCGCCACTTTGATTCACAAGCTGGCCGGGTTAAGCTATGGCCAGTTCGCCCTGGGCATACTGCCCCACGGCGTTTTTGAATTTGCGGCCTTATTTTTGGCCTGTGCGGCCGGCTGGCAGGCGGTAGATTACCGAAAAGCCTGGGGATTCATCTGGCTCCCTTTAATCCTGCTGGCCATAGCAGCTATTATGGAAGCCTTTGTTTCACCGTGGGTGATTAAAAGTCTGGTATAATTCGGTTAATGTTATTTAAGCAAAAGGGGAGTGCAGTGATGACTGGCAAATCGCGCATCGACAACATTTCACCGTTCATTGTCATGGAGGTGCTGGAAAAGGCGCAGGCCATGCAGGCTCAGGGTGAAGATGTTATCCATCTTGAAGTGGGGGAGCCGGATTTTCCCACCCCCGAGCCGGTCAAAGAAGCGGCCTTAAAAGCCTTGCGCGATGACGATACCCACTATACCCACAGCCTGGGCAAGCTCTCCTTGCGGGAAGAAGTGGCCGCTTATTATCACCGCCGCTTCGGAGTGAATATTTCACCTGAGCAGGTGATCATTACTATGGGCACTTCGCCGGCTATGCTGCTGGTTTTCTCAGTGCTTGCCGAAAGAGGGGAGGAGATTATTCTTCCCAATCCCTACTATGCCTGCTACCCCAATTTCATTCATTTCCTGGATTCTCGTCCTGCTTATGTGGAAGTAAATGAAGAGGACGGTTTTCAATACCGGGTGGAGGATATCAAGGCCCGCATGGGGCAAAAAAGTAAGGCCATCCTGGTAAACAGTCCGGCCAACCCCACCGGGATGGTATGCACCGCGGCCCAGCTCAAGCAGTTGGCCGACCTGCCCCGGCCGGTAATAGCCGATGAGATCTATTCAGGCCTGGTATACGAAGGAGAAGAACACAGCATCCTGGAATTTTCAGACAACGCCTTTGTTATTAACGGTTTTTCCAAGTTATTTGCCATGACCGGATGGCGTCTGGGCTATGTGATCGCCCCCCGCCCTTATATACGCCCCATGCAGATCCTGCAGCAAAACCTCTTTATCTGCGCGGCTTCCTTTGCGCAAGAAGGCGGTATAGCCGCCCTGCGCTTCTGCCATAACGAAGTGGAGCAGATGAAAGAAATTTACAACCAGCGCCGTTCATACCTGCTGGGCCGACTGCGCGAAATGGGTCTGGCCACTAAAAGCGAACCAACCGGAGCCTTCTATGCCCTGGCCAACGTCAAGCATATCAGCACGGATTCCTACCGTCTGGCCTTTGATATACTGGAGAAGGCCCGGGTGGCAGTCACCCCCGGAATTGACTTCGGCAGCAACTGCGAGGGCTATATCAGGCTGTCCTATGCCAATTCGCTGGACAATATCAAAGAAGGTCTAAACCGCCTGGATTATTACTTAAAAAACAGTCAAGCATGATTAACGGGGTATGATAGCGCCTGAAAACAAATATCATACATAATGTAGAGCAAAAGTAAAGCCACGGTTGGTTCCCGTGGCTTTTACTAATTAAACGTTGCCTTTTGCCTTTCTTGCTTCCTAACCTATGAGGCCTGCTGCTGGTAAGGCCTGCTGCTGGATATATTTATCGAAACTGATCGCCTGGTTGATATTGGGCAGTATCACTTCAGCCCCGTAATCGTAGTACTCCAGGCTGCTGATTCCATGCATGTTCATATTCAGCATACCAGCGTTGCCGTTTTCCTGTGCCGGAATCGCTATGCTCATCTGCATATCCATAATTCCCTCCCCGTAACGGGCTAAATAGGTGTCGGGGTCCACCCAGATTTTCATGGTCATATTAAGCTTCAGGTCCTCCATCAACTGGCTCATGACATTCTGGAACTCCCGGTTGTCAGACGCCGTCATGGCGGGCATTATTCCGCTCATTTGATCCGTGACGCTTTTAAATATACTGCTGAAGGTCTCGGTATCAATGGTGCTACTTATCACCCAGTAATCTTCGCCTTTCCTCTTTTGATCATTGTCAAAGGACATAATAACATGATTTTTTTGCAGCTCGGCAACCATAGCCTGCAGGTCCTGGAGACTGCCCTGACTCTGCATCAAACCCTTGAGATTAAAACCGCCCAGGTCCATCTCAACCCATTGGCCGTCAGGCATCTTCATATACATTTGGTCTTCAGTCATTATGATCTCCATGGTCTGGTCGGTTACAGCCGGCCCGGCCGCTGCCAGGGCCTCACTGTCCATCTTGATATTTAAATTCATATAAGCCTGAATGGGATTCTGCGAAAACGAACCATTTAATTTTTCGGCTATTTTCATGGTCATTTGGCCCGGACTGCCGGCTGGCAAACCGGATGCCTCCATGTTCATGATAATGTCTTGAGAACCCTTAAAGCTGTAAGTGTTGAGGGATTGGTATTCTTTCATATATTTTTCCATGACTTCTTGCGGGCTTAAATCATTGCGGGTTTCTTTATAAACCACGTTAATACGAGCCCGTTCGGGAATATAGTTCAGGGAAGCGCCCAAAGCCTCGCAAACCGAAGACAGGGGAAGCATGACTCTATTGTCAATCTCCTGCGGCGCGATGCTGAGCGTAAGAGGGGCGCCGTTCAGGCTGGCCTCAAGGCTATCGACGTCCATTACCAGCTTTTTATCGTTTTCAAGCACTGTGACTCTTCCATTGTCAACTGCAACATCGGCGCCGAATAGGAGACCAATAGTATCCGTTGACACCATGCCCCGACCGTCAACCACCACGACCGGGTTGGCACTGCCGGCATACATGTCGTTCAAGGAAAGCGAAAAATCAGCCAGGGCCGGAGACGCCAAAAAGGCCAGCATAACCAGAGTAGATAATGTTAAGGACAGAATTCTTTTCATGAGATAAACCTCCTAACCGAATCGATTTTGGCAATAATAAGCTCACTATGCAATATTATACAACAGTTCCAGACGGATAGAAACATCACAATGGCCTGATTATTCGGATTTTTTCTATCCAGCTTACCCGTATTTGCCTGAAATAGGAATTTTGTAGAACAAAGGCTAAATATGTTACACTTGACACTCTATTTTTTGATAAATAAACTTATGAAAGAAGCCTAAAAAAGTAAGATCGGGAGAGGAGTAAGAGTATGGTAAGTATCACAGTAAACGGCTTTGAGGTTGCGGTTCCCGAAGGGACAACCGTGATGAAGGCCTGTGCCGCAGCAGGGTTCGACCTTCCCTCGCTGTGCACCCATCCGGACCTTAAAGTAAAAGACAACTGCAAGGTGTGCACAGTAGAGATCAATGGAGAGTTGAAGACCGCCTGTTCTGTAGACGCAGTCAATGGCATGACCGTCAAGACTTTCAGTCCGGCCGCCCTCAAAGCAAAAATTGACAGCCTGAAGAAAATTCTCCAGGTTCATCCCCAGGACTGCTTGAACTGCGCTCGCAACCAAAACTGCGAATTGCAGACCCTGGCAGAAACATTCATTATTCGCGACGTTGTGAACAAACCGTTTCTACAGCCTAAAGACACCTCCACCCCGTCACTGGTCCGCGACCCCTCCAAATGTACTCTCTGCCTGCGCTGTGTTGAGATGTGCAACGACATCCAGACTGTAGCCGCTCTGGAAGTTGTAAACGGGATTCCCCGTACGGTCGACGGACTTCCGCTTATCCAGACCAAATGTGTAATGTGTGGACAATGTGCCCTGGTATGCCCGGTAGGCGCTATTGTCGAGAATGAACAGATCGATGAATTCCTGGCTGCGGTAGCCGACCCGGACAAGATCGTGGTCACCCAGATCGCTCCGGCCGTACGCGTAGCCATCGCCGAGGAACTGGGAATGAAGACCGGCAGCCTGGACATGCTTAAATTTGTTGCCGGACTGCGCACCCTGGGCTTTGATCGCGTTTTCCACACCAACTTTACCGCCGACTTGACCATCCTGGAAGAGGGCAACGAGCTGCTCAAGCGGTTAAAAACCGGTGGAACCCTGCCGATGATAACCTCCTGCAGCCCTGGCTGGATCAACTTTATCGAGACCTTCTTCCCGGATCAATTAGATCATCTGTCCACCTGCAAATCTCCCCAGCAGATGTTTGGCGCTCTGGTCAAAACCTACTGGGCGGAGAAGATGGGGGTCGACCCCTCCAAGATTTATTCCGTATCCATCATGCCCTGTACCGCCAAGAAATTTGAGGCTTCCCGCCCCGAAATGAATTCCAGCGGATACCAGGATGTGGATCTGGTTTTAACCACCAGAGAAATAGGCAAGCTTTTCAAAATCGGCGGTCCCGATTGGGAACAGCTGGAGCCCAGCCAGTTTGATTCATTGCTGGGAGCCTACACCGGCGCAGCGGTTATCTTCGGTGCTTCGGGCGGAGTTATGGAAGCTGCCTTGAGGACCGTTTATGAAGTTGTAACCGGCAACAAGCTGGAAGACGTGAACTTTAACATGGTGCGTGGATTCCAGGGCATGAAAGAAGCCGAAGTAGATCTGGCCGGAACCAAAGTAAAGGTGGCTGTAGCCAACTCACTGGGCAGCGCCCGTAAGATTATGGACGAGATAAAGGCAGGCACTTCTCCTTATCACTTCATTGAAGTAATGTGCTGCCCCGGCGGGTGCATCGGCGGTGGTGGACAGCCGATTCCCTCAACTATTGCCAAGAAGGTTGAGCGGATCGACGCCATCTATGAAGAAGACGCCGGCCTGCCCCTCCGTAAATCACACGAAAACCCGGAAGTTGTAAAGATTTACGAAGACTTCCTGCATGAGCCGCTGGGACATAAATCTCACGAACTGCTTCATACCCATTATCATCCCACCGGAAAATAAGGTTTGAAATTGCGAGCACCGCTGCTGATGCAGCGGTGCTCATATTTTTTTCGGTTTAATCAACCGGCCAATCAGACGAAAAACCGGTCTGGTCTCCAAAATCATCGGCCGGCTTCATTATCAAGGCCCGGCCGCTGGCAGTAACCGTCCCGTCCGGCAGCCTGATTTCCGCCAAGGTTTCATACCGTTTGTCGCCGGCTCGTTTTATCCAACCGACCACCCGCAGGGGCTGTCCGGTAGGGGTGGGCTTGTGGTAATGAATATTTAAACTGCCAGTAACAAACACCCGCTCATCCGTCAGAAATCGCTCTTTTTCTTCCAGGGCAATGGCCCGGAAACTGGTTTCGTCCAGCAGCGCAGCCACAATCCCACCATGGGTGACACCCGGGTAGCCGTTATAATACGGTGCAACTTCCACATCCGTCCAAACCACCCCCTGCTCGAAATCGCTGAACCAGGTGAGCTTCATGCCGTGTGGATTTTCCACCCCGCACAGGAAGCATCCGAGGGACTTTTTCTGTTCCTGCATATGCTTGTTCTCCTTCAACCCAAGTTTTTTAATTCATTATCCTCCATAAATTCCACCTGTCAACCAGCTGGGGTCTTGGGTGAGTTCGGGGACGGTTCTTCAACTCATTCTATGAGGATAAATAATGCGGCATTGGCAAAAATAGTAAAAAGGCGGCGGATAAGAAATTCTTTCCTGGCCTGCCTTAAAAGTCTACAATAGTATTGAACAAGGGATGAATCAGCCTTGGCCCTGGTCTAAACAAAGGAGGTAACCGATGAAAAGACTGTCCAAATACTTTTTGAACGGCCTGATTTTTATAGTGCCATCCGCCTTGACTATTTACATTGTATATATTCTATTTGTCACCATAGACAATCTGCTTAAAATCCCGGTACCCGGAGTGGGGGTAATCCCCGGAGTGGGCTTTGTCACCACTTTAATCTTAATAACCCTGGTTGGCCTGCTGGTTTCCAACTTTCTTACCCGAAAACTGCTGTTTTGGTTTGACACCGTGATGGAGAGGCTTCCCCTGGTTAAGCTCATATATTCATCCGTAAAAGACCTGGTTAACGCTTTCCTGGGCGATAAAAAAACCCTCAGCCGCCCGGTCATGGTCAAACTGAGCAAAGGCACCGAAGCGCATGCCCTGGGATTTATTACCTGTGACTCTTTGAAAAACTTCGGCCTGGAAGACTACATTGCGGTTTACCTTCCCCAGTCCTATAACTTTGCCGGCAATCTGCTGGTCTTTCCCCGTGAGCAGGTTACCCCCTTGAACGTTAACAGTTCTGACTTAATGACTTTTATCGTTTCGGGAGGGGTGGCGGCAGGCGGCGAATCCGGGGGAGAGGGTTCGAATTTGGCCCTGCATTCCTGATGGTAAACGGAGGTTAAAGATATGGATCCAGAAACCAGGCAAAGGATTATACACTTCTTCAAAAACCTGGATCGCAGCTTTTTTATAGATAATGAAAACAGCCATCTGGCTTACCAGGACCGGGCTCTGCCCATCGGCTACGACCAGACCATCTCCCAGCCCTCGCTGGTCCTGGAAATGACCCTGCAGCTCGATTTAAACGACTATTGCCGGGTGTTGGAAATAGGCACCGGCTCCGGCTATCAAACCGTACTCCTGGCGGAATTTTCCAGTGAGGTTTATACGGTGGAAAGGATTCCGCAACTATCCTTGAAGGCCCAAAAGAGAATTGAACAGCTGGCTTATAAAAACGTCCACTTCTTAATAGGGGACGGCAGCCAGGGTTGGCCCGAGCACCAGCCCTACGACCGGATTATAGTAACGGCTGCCGCCGGCAGACTGCCGGTTGTTTTTATCGAACAGCTGGCCAGCGGTGGCAGGATGGTGATCCCGGTGGGTCCACCAGGCAGCCAGGAACTGCTGCTGGTTGAAAAGTCCGCGGACCATACTGTCTCCTGCCGTTCCATAGGCCTGGTTTCTTTTGTTGAGTTCCGGGGCAGCTATGGCTGGAATGCCGCGGATAAATAGTTAACCTTATGAGGAGGTAAGCCCTTGCCGAAGGAAATAACCCACTGGATAATCGCCGACCGGATACACGAACAGATGGGGGACTGCCCCCTGAAAGCCTGCCTTTCGGAAAATATCCATATGTATTATGTCGGAGCGGTCGCCTTTGACACCCCCTACTACCTTACCGGCAGTGATCAGGGCTTCTTTCAGTCTCTGGCCGCCCGTCTTCACGGAATAAAAGGCGAGAACACCTATGACCCGATATATATGCTGTTTAAATCCTATCCCAGCGAAATTCCCCGGCCGGTATTTGCTTTTCTATGCGGAGTGGTCACCCATATAATGATAGACAGCGCCTTCCATCCCCTGGTTTACTATCTGACTGGAGACTATAATGATCCGGACCCGGCCGCAAAGAACAGAGCGGTTGTAAACCATCGCCAGTGGGAGTCAGGACTGGACATACACATGAGCGATAACTTCTACATTCAAGACCCGGGCTGGTTAAAAAGGACCTTGAACAGCGTCCAAATAAACCAGGATGAGCTTTTAGACTGCCTCTGCATGCTCTATTTTATGAGTAGCCAGGCCTGCCGCCGGCAGGTAACCAAGGCTTTGACACTGCATGCCGGTTGGCTGAGCAACGCCGCCAACCGCCCGCTTTATTTTCTTTATAAACTCGCCAGCCTATTCAGTGGAGGCCGCCTCAAACCGGTTCTGGCCTCCTTTTATCCGACTTCTATCAACCGGGAATACTATAGGCAGGAATTTATATACCATCATGCCGGTTGGAAGGAGCAGCGCCGGGAAAGCATTATGGAAATCGAGCAAAGAGCCATTGCCTCCAGTTTGGATTTACTCATGCATTGGAGGAAGCTGCCGGACTCTAAAGAGATCACCGTATTTTTAAAAGGACTCCGGGGGCCTTCTCTGGAAACCGGAATATAAACGATATTCTCCAGGCGCGGCAAAAAAAAAGACTCCCCGCTTGGTGGTCGTTGGGGAGCCTTGAGCCATCACTCACTGCTTGTCTTAACCGGCCTTCTTTTTTTCCTCGGAGATCAGATATTTCAGATCCCGGCCTTTTTCCTTTAAGGCTGGTTTGGCCTGCCGGTCGTTGAACAAAATGCCCAGCCACATCAGGCATTCCTTTTCGTCATCAATGCGGTGGCTTAAATCGGCCAGCATATACACCAGAGCGCTTTCATTCATACCCGCCACCGGAAAATTGCCCTTTTCATAGAGAACTTTGAATGCAGCGACCGCGTTGGCGAGGCAGCGCTTTTCAATTTCCGAATTGCCTTTGAGGCGATGCAGCCAGGCCATTTTAAGCAGCAGCATGCTCATTTCGCTCTCTCTGGCCTGGCGTATATCTGCACAATAGAGCGCTATTTTATATCGATCCAGAGCCGTCTCCAAAGGCATTGTGGGAGGGTATTCGCGGTATTGCCAGTGGGACGAAACCCTTTGATAGATCAAATCCTGTTCCGAACTCTTTAATTCGTTTAGAAATATGGACTCCAGAGCTGCATATCCACAGTGGTTGCACAGCCAGACATCATAAAAGAGGGGATTAATGTATTTATAGTATGGAAGGGAGTCGCTGTCTTTTTTTATCAAGCGAAGCCCGGAGCGCTTAACTACCCGAACCTTAATCTTTTTTTCGCACAACGGGCAGACAACTTCTTTATCGTATAGAAAATCGGCCTCTGTAAAAGCATTGTCTTCGCTCTGGTTCATATTCCGCCCCTCTCTCCTTTCCGCTATCCCATGTTATTATTTGGTACGAAATATCTTGTTTTATAGGGATTATACTACTATTTTGGAATATTGTCTAGACTTAAAGGCCTAATTTTAATCATTTTATCTTACAATTTGGGTCTATATGTTTAGTCATTCCGGACAGGGTCAGGTCTAAGCCGGTTGGTTTGGGAATACATTTTTTAGGAAAAGCATTCAGAAAGGGGGTGAGGCAGGTGCATCAATCATATTCCCGCGAAGCATATCGGGCCTTTTTTATCCTTCTGATTATGACTTTCTTGGTAGGGTTGGGGCTGGTGGGATTAAGGAATTTGGGGATCTGCACATTTTCCCGGGATATGACCACTTTGGACGGCATGATATTCAGCCTGCCCTTGATAGCCATTTACATTGTGGTTTTTCTGGCAGCCACCGCCGGATATGCCCGCGCCAAGTACATGATCGATGAATTGCCCTTCAACCAGCGTTTAAATCAGCAGCTGCAAAGCAAATCAATGGAAAAGGCCAGTATAAAAGCCAAAATCCGGGCTGGCGTACAGGTCACCGAGGAAAGCACCCTTTCCGACGCCTTGAACAATCTTATCTCTTCGCGCATTTCCATCCTGGCCGTGGTTGACCGGGAAAACCGCATTCAGGGAGTCATCACCAGCCAGGATATTCTCTTGCGGCTGCAGGAAATGTTAAAAACCGAGTCCGAGTTAAAAAGGCTGGGCCAGCAGAATATAAGTCCGTTTTTAACCCGAACCCCGGTAACCGCAGATTGCGGAGAAGACCTTCAGTCGGTTATGAACAAGATGATCAAACACCAATTTACCAAGCTGGTTGTGGCTGACAGCGAAGGCAAATTCTGCGGAACAGTTGATTCCATGGATTTAATGGCCGAAATATTTGACG
Source organism: Syntrophomonas sp. UBA5314 (assembly GCA_002410325.1). Classification (GTDB taxonomy): domain Bacteria; phylum Bacillota; class Syntrophomonadia; order Syntrophomonadales; family Syntrophomonadaceae; genus UBA5314. The sequence continues at coordinate 18,625 of DHRK01000035.1, read as the reverse complement.
AGAACTGCTAACTGATAGGAGAATCACAATGAACCTTGCCGATGACAGACTGTGGCATTGATTATGAACCTGTATTAAAATAAATGAAAATGATGTTTTTCATCTGAAAGAGGGCAATTGTGTCTGACCAGATCCTTCCCGTAGTAGTAGCCTGTATAACCTGCCAGGACCATATTCTTTTATTGCGACGCTGCAAAGAACCTTTTAAAGATCAGTGGAGCCTGCCCGGCGGCAAAATCGACTATGGAGAGTTTTGGGACCGGGCCGCGATACGGGAAATCAATGAAGAGACCGGTCTTTCCCCGGAACGAGTCGACTATTTGGGAATGGTTTGCGAACTGGTGGTGCCCGCCCCTGATGCCCCCCCTCTCTACCAGCACCTGGTCTTTGTCTTTAAGGCCAATAGCGCCGGGATGCCTGAACGACAATCTTCAGAGGGAGAACTGCGCTGGTTCAGGCTGGATGAGCTGCCGGCTCTCGGTTCGTCGCTGGTCGCCAACCGATGCTATGATTATAAGCAAAATGCTGCTGGCCAGGCAGAAGGGGCCTTTCAATTCCACCGTGCTTTATGACCGCCGGATATACCAGTGCCTGGAATTCGTAAACCTGGAAAGCGAACCGCATTGATCAATAAATATAATTTTTTTCTGCAACTTCTTGACACGGCCTTGTCCCAAACATATAATTAATATTTGGGTGCAATTTTCTAAATAAGCATTTGTAATCCACCGGCATTGCACAGGTAGTGCCGTTATTTTTTGCCTTGAGGAGGAGTAGTACGTCAACTATGTTAAGGAACTTGAGAAACATTGGAATAATAGCTCATATTGATGCGGGGAAAACAACCACTACTGAGCGCATCCTTTACTATACGGGGCTTACCCATAAAATAGGGGAAACCCACGACGGGGAGAGCGTAATGGATTACCTGCCCTATGAAAAGGAGCGGGGCATTACCGTTACCTCCGCGGCGACCCGTTGTTTTTGGAACGACTGCCGTATCAATATTATCGATACGCCCGGCCATGTCGATTTCACTGCCGAAGTTGAACGGAGCCTGAGAATACTTGACGGAGCCGTGGTTATATTCTGTGGCCGCGGGGGAGTTGAGCCGCAGTCGGAAACGGTATGGAGGCAGGCTGATAAATATGAAGTGCCCCGCATAGCCTATATCAATAAAATGGATGCCGTGGGAGCCGATTTCTTTCAGGTTGTGGACCAGATCAGGGTTCGTCTGGGAGCCCATCCCCTGGTTGTAAACCTTCCGGTTTTCGACGGTGAAAGCTTTGCCGGGATTGTTGACCTGGTCAAAATGAAGTTTTACACCTTCACTGGCACTATGGGCGACGAAATCGTTGAGGGGCCGGTCCCGGCCGCTTATCTTGAGACAGCTGAACACTGGCATACCATCATGGTCGAGGCTCTGGCCGAAACCGATGAAGAGCTTTTGGAAAGCTATTTTTCAGGAGGCGAGCTTGATCCGGCAGATTTAAGCAGGGTTATACGGGAGAACACGGTCACGGGTCATATGGTCCCGGTCTTATGTGGAAGTTCCTACCGCAATATGGGTGTTCAGCCCTTGCTTGACGCCATTGTCGATTACCTGCCATCGCCGCTGGACATCAGCCCTGCCCAGGGGATCTGCCAGGAAAAGGGGACCCAGATAGAAATGTATCCTGAGCCGGACGGAGAATTCTCCGCTCTGATCTTTAAAATAGTAAGCGATCGACATGTGGGCAAGCTGGCTTTTGCCAGAGTCTATTCCGGCCGGATTCACACCGGCTGCTATATATACAACAGCAGCAAGCAAAAAAAGGAGCGGGTAGGGCGACTGGTAATGATGCACGCCAACCACCGCGAGGAAGTGAATGAAGTACAGGCCGGGGACATTGCGGCGATTATCGGCCTCAAAGATGTTTCCACCGGCGACACGCTGTGCCGGGAAGGCAATGATATTCTTTTGGAGTCCATCGAGTTTCCGGAGCCGGTTATTCAAATGGCTATCGAACCTAAATCGCAGTCTGATCAGAACAAGATATCCGAGGCCCTGGCCCGAATTACCGCCGAGGACCCGACCTTCAAATTGAGCTACAACAAAGAAACCGGGCAAACCCTTATTTCGGGAATGGGCGAACTGCACCTGGAAATTGTGGCTGAACGTTTATCCAGGGAATTCAGAGTGGAATTCAATGTGGGCCAACCCGAAGTCGCTTACAAGGAAACGGTCAGCCGGGCGGCCGAACATACCACCCGCTATGTAAAACAGACCGGCGGCAGGGGACAGTTTGCTCATGTAGTATTGCGCCTGGAACCCGGTGAAGGCTTTGAATTTGTAAACCGGATCACTCAGGGAGCCATTCCCCGGGAATACATTCCAGCGGTTGAAGCCGGCATCAAGCAGGCACTGGAAGAGGGCATTCTGGGCGGTTATCCGGTGGTAGACGTACGCGCTGTTTTGCTGGACGGTTCCTTTCATGAAGTCGACTCTTCCGAACTGGCTTTCCGGAACGCCGGCCTATTGGCGGCGCGTGAGTGCCTGAAGAAAGCGGCTCCCCGTATGCTGGAACCGGTTATGCGCCTGGAGATAACTTCCCCCGAGGAATACACCGGGAGCATCATCAGCAATATCAGCAACCGCCGCGGACGCCTGCAGTCACTGGAAATGATAAACAACACCCAGGTGATCCGGGGCTGCGTACCGCTGGCCGAAATGTTTGGTTATTCGACTATATTGCGCTCTCTCACCCAGGGCCGGGCCGGATTTTCCATGGAGTTTTCCCACTACGAAGACTCCTCCCTGGCTTCTTAGAATCGAGCCTTTTAATAGCGTTAACTTTATTTGCCTATAATTACAAATATGTGGCCGGAATTTTTTCCCGGCCCTTTTTTGTTATATAATAGAAGTTAGCAAGTTTCGACATTCTGAAGGGAAGAAGTGATATTCATTTCCTGGTTTGTTTATGTCTTACAGTGCCGGGGCGGCACCCTTTATACCGGGGTTACCAACGACCTCGACCGGCGGCTGGCCGAGCACCGGCAGGGCAGGGGCGCAAAATACACCCGGGGCAGGACTCCTATCGAACTCCTGGGGGCTTTAGAGCTGGACAACCGTTCCCGGGCCCAGACCGAGGAACACCGGATAAAGAATATGAAGCGGCCAGATAAACTCAAAGAAATTGAATCCTGGCCCTGTCGCCGGGAAAACTTCCCCACTGCCGATGTTTAAAATCGGTCTATTTATACTCCGCCGACTAAATCTACTAATTGGAGGTAGACGGATGAAAATCGTAGCCAAGAGTATGCTGGGACGCTCCTTAAGCTTTTTGTTAACTTTACTCCTGGTATCTTGTATTTTCCCGCTGGGAAGCGATCCGGTAGCGGCTGAAGGAAACGTCTATTACGTGGCTAAAAATGGCAGCGATTACAACCCGGGCAGCAAGGAGAACCCCTGGCTAACCATTAAAAAAGCCACTGCATCTCTGGAACCCGGTGACACTGTCTATATCCGGGGCGGCACTTATTCGGAACAGGTGATCATATCCAAATCCGGAACCCCGGGTAATTTTATAAAGTACTGCGCTTACCCGGGTGAGTCGGTAATCATTGACGGTTCCGACAACGACTGGGGCTATGATTGGGACAGCCTGGTGGCTTTAAGCGGTCAGAGCTATATCTGGCTATCAGGACTGAAAGTGGTCAATTCCAGGTGGTTTGGCATTGGAGATTTCCCAGACGGCGAAGGCTGCGACAATATAGTCGTTGAAAATTGTTCAACCTATAATACCCGGTCCTCCGGCATTGCTTTCGCCAACGCCAGCTACCTTACGATTGAGGGAAACCAGGTGGCCAAAGCCTGCACTTCCCCTTCCCAGGAAGCAATCACCATGGCCAATGTAGACCACTTCAGCATAAGATACAATTCTGTCACCGACAGCGCCCGGGAGGGCATTGATGCCAAACAGGGCTGCAGCAACGGTAAGATTTATAACAATGAAGTACGAAACTGCGGCAATGGAGATTCCGTAGCCCGTCCGGGCATCTATATCGACGCCTTCAGCAAAAACAGTTACAATATCGAAGTTTTCAACAACCAGGTTTCCGGCTGCCCCCAGGGCATCTGCGTGGCGACGGAATTAGGCGGCGTTTTAGAGAATGTGAACATACACCACAATGTCGTTTACGATTGCCTGTGGGGTTTGAGCATGGGCGATTGGGAGTATGGTTACAGCCATCGTATGGAAAACATTTACTTCATGTATAACACGGTTTATAACGCATCCGACGGCGGCATTCGGCTGCAAAACAAATCGGCCCGGAATGTGGTGGTAAAAAACAATACTTTCAATTGCCTCAATCCAATAGCCTACCTGAGTGTTAATTGGGACGAATTAACCGTTGAAGACAACCAGACAGGATAAGGTCAATCGCTCTCTTGTCGCCTACTACAGCGAACCTGTAGGAACTAGGCCTTTCAAACAAGCGAATTGAATAAATTATCCCCCAAATTCGCATCCGGTCCTCCTATAGCAGCTTGATAGAAGCTCCCGGTAAAGCACATCTGTGTTTATCGGGACTTTTTGTATTCTTGGCAACGCTCGCCCGGCCCGGACAGCCGGGTCCAAGCGCTTTGTCCGATTATAATTGTTCAGGAATTTTTCAATATTTAGGCCTTGCCTGGTACTTTGGTAGTATATCAAGGGTGACAAAAGGGGGGAACAAAACTACTTAAGCGGGGTTGGTAAATGCAAACTTCCGATTGTATTGCAGATCAGGGCTATATTCTACAATAAACCCAGGATGAATTATAGACTTCCTGGGGAGGGTTGTTAGATGACCAGAAATATTAGCATAAATAAACTACTGGTTGCTTTGATAGATATTGGACTCTTCGCGGCATCATTTTTTATAACCCTGTATTGGAAATTCGGCCAGGATATTCCCAGCCGAAATATGAATGACTTTCTCTTTATGCTGCCCTGGTTTATTATTGTATTTATCTTTATGGCCAATGTCTATGACCTCTATTCGGAATACGTAAAGCATGATGAAAAGACCGTTTCCTTGATTTTCGCCATATTGATAACCGGTATTATAAACATAGCCCTGTCTTTTCTGTTCCAACAGTTCGCAGTGCCCAGAACCATATTCGTAGCTTCCTCTCTGCTGCAGCTAGCCCTGCTGGGAGCCTGGCGATACTTGGTATGGACCCGCGCTCTACTGGTCAAAGAACAGCGCCAAGCGCTGCTCGTCGGTACCTCTGCTGAAATTGCATGCTTTCAAGATTCGATCAACTCTAATTTGGACCGGGGATTAAAAATAGTTAGCCCCCTCATGATCAATGACCCTCAAGCATTCTGTGAAAAATGGAGGGCTTTCCTGGACAGCCCCGAGGCCGCCAATATCGAGATCATAATCTTGTGTGCTTCTATTAGCGAACAAAACCGGATCTTTATACTCGATTACTGCATAGTCAACAACAAGGCCTTGATGGTAGTCCCCGGCATCTATGACATTCTCATGCAGAAAGCCCGTCTGGTAAGTGCCGGTGACATGCCGGTTATGCAGATAAAATCCCTGACCATGAACCATACCACCAGTTCCATAAAGAGAGCCAGCGACATCTTCCTGTCTGTAATCTCAGGCATTATCACCTTGCCCTTGAATATCTTGATTGCCCTGGCCATTAAGCTCGACTCACCCGGTCCGGTTTTGTATTCCCAGGAGCGCACCGGCCTGAATGGCAACCTGTTTACCCTGTATAAATTTAGAACCATGGTATGTGACGCGGAAAAATTGACCGGCCCGGTTCTGGCCACCGAGGAAGACCCCCGCATCACCAGGGTGGGACGAATTCTTCGGAAAATCCGCCTTGATGAGATACCCCAGTTCTGGAACGTGCTCAAAGGTGATATGAGCATGGTGGGCCCCCGCCCGGAACGGCCCTATTTTGTGAATGAATTTAAAGCGGATCTGCCCCAGTTCGATTATCGTCATCAAGTTAAAGGTGGAATAACCGGTTTGGCCCAGGTTGAAGGCCGGTACAGCACGGAGCCTACCAACAAACTCAGCTACGACCTGATGTACGCGCGCAACGCTTCTCCCGGATTGGATTTTGTAATCCTACTGAGAACCGCCAAGGTTTTATTTCTCAAAGGCAAAGCCTGTTAGGCAAGCTTTTAAAAGTTTGGAGGAAAGGCCAGTGTTCAATGGTGAGCTTATTATCAACGCGGACGATTTCGGAAAATCGTCACAGACCAATAGGGCCATAATTAAATCGTTCAACCAGGGACTGGTTTCCTCTGCCACCATTATGGCAAACGGAGCAGCGTTTGCAGAGGCCTGTGAACTTGCTCGTGAAAATGGACTGACCAAGCGCATAGGAGTTCACGTCAACCTGTTTTCCGGCCAGCCCCTGACCGAGAGGATCAAACGCTGCCCCCGCCTGTGCAATGCCGATGGAGAGTTTGATTTCAAATTAAAAATAGCCAATAGAAATTGGCTGCCCATGTCGCCGCTCGAAAAAAGGGCTGTTTATCAAGAGATAACCGAGCAGATCAATCTCTGCCGTAAAAACGGTTTGCCTGTATTTCATGGGGACTCACACCACCACCAGCATAACGAATTCTCTATAGTCCCGGTGATGGTCCACGCCCTGCGGAGTAACCAGGTAGCATACATTCGCCCCTTACGCAATATGGGCGACGGAATATGCGCCCCCAAAAAGTGCTATAAAAAAATTGTGAATTACTGGCTGCGGGTAAGCGGTATGATGGGAGTCGACCTGTTTGGAGAGATCGATGATTTTGCCGCCCACCAGCGCTGCCTGCTGAAAGGCCGGCACTACCGTATCGAACTGATGTGCCATCCTAAATTCGATAATAAGTCCCAAATTGTCGATCTTGATGGTCAGCCCTTACAGGGCAAAATTAAACATATAAGGTCTATGTACCCGGGATTTGTAAGCACTTACTATGCCAGGCTGCAAAAAGCAGTTCAATTAGGACTTACAGGCAAGTTATCTAAAGCCAATTATTAATTCCGCCGATATATAGGATGATATCAGAAAGCAAGGTATCGTATATGAAAAAAGACTTGTGTTCAGTTGTCATACCGGCTTACAAGTGCGCATCGTTTATAGATGAAACCCTGAATTCCGTGCTGGGGCAAACTTACCCGGAGCTTGAAATAATAGTTGTCAATGACTGTTCTCCCGACCATACTGAGGAGATAATTTTAGAATACTGCAGCCGGGATGCCCGGATTCGGTATCTGAAAAACGAGATCAACCAGGGGGTAGCCGAGACCAGGAACCGCGGGGTAAGGGCCGCCCGGGGAAAGTGGATCGCCCTGGTGGACAGCGATGATTGCTGGGAGCCAAACAAGATTGAAGCTCAGATGGAACTGGTTAAAGAAAAAAACGCCCTTTTGTGCTATACCGGCTGCCAGTTTATGAACAACCAGGGCCGGCTGATTGGCCGGGTGTTTAATGTTCCGGAAACAGTGGATTATGCACAGCTGCTCTATCAAAACGTTATCGTATGCTCATCAGTCCTGATCAGCCGGGAGCTGCTCTTAGAACACCCTATGTATGGAGATCACATGCATGAAGACTATATCACCTGGTTGCACATTTTGAAGGAACAAAAGGCCTATGGCATAAACGCCCCCCTGGTAAGGTATCGCATTGCGGACAATTCCAAAACCCGCAACAAATTTAAATCGATTCAGATGACCTACCATGTTTACCGGCATATGCAGCTTAATCTTTGGCAAGCCCATTACTACCTGGCCGCCAACATGTTGAACGGCCTTAAAAAATACGGTAAACACGCCTTTTTATAAGGCCATACCCTTTACAGTCAGAAGCCCTATTTTGATACAGGGAAGGTATGGAGAAAATGCAGGAAAAGAAAAAGCTTTTATTCGTAATAACCAACCTGGAAACGGGCGGTATTCAAAAAGCCCTGATAAATCTACTAAACGAGATAAAAGACCGGTATGACGTATATCTTTATCCCTTCAGTTTAACCGGGCCGCTGTGCAGCGACATCCCTGAAGGGATTACGGTATTAAAGTCTACCAGGCTTATAGAGCTATGGGGTCTTTCCCAGCAGCAGGCCGCTGCTATCAGCGCCGCCAAGGGATTGCTCAGGGGGCTTATCGCCCTTTATTGCAAATTCTTTTCCAACACTATCCCTTTATGGCTTACCCAGCTTACCCAGAAGAAGCTGTCCGGCTTTGATTATGCCATTGCCTACCGGCAAGACTCCAGCTGCCACAGCATGTACAGCGGCTGCATGGACTTTGTGCTAAACCGGGTTAACGCCGGGCAGAAGATAGCCTATTTACACTATGATTATTTAAAAGCCCTCGAATACGACTGCGTTCATACCCGTGAACTTTTAAAGCGAATGGATAAAATAGTATGCGTTTCCCGGGGGTGCCTGAAAAGTCTTTTGACGGTTCATCCCGACTTTGCGGATAAATCTTTCTATACCTATAACTGCTATGATTTTGAGGAGATCCTCACCAAAAGCACTTTAAGCGAACCGGATTTAGACTCTGATTGTTTCAATCTGGTCATAGCGGCCCGGATCTCCGAGGAAAAGGGCATTGACCGGGCGGTAAGAGTAGTAAGCCGTCTGGCAGGGGAAGGCTACCGGCTGAAACTGCATGTTGTAGGCGAAGGGATGCAAAGGCCCATAATAGAAAATCTCATCCGGGAGCTGGAGGCAGGTTCATTCATCAAACTGCATGGCAACCAGGATAATCCCTATCCCTATATCGCGGCCGCGGATATCCTGATGCTAAGCTCCTATCATGAAGCCGCACCTATGGTTATTGGCGAAGCCAAAACCCTCCGCGTGCCCGTCCTTACCACGGAAAGCGTATCAGCCGGCGAGCAGATAAAAGTCGGGCAGGAAGGCTTCATCTGCCATAACAGCGAGCAGGGGATGTACGATTCTTTAAAGATGATTCTGGATAATCCCCACCTCCTGGAAAACTGCCGTACCTACCTGTCCGGCTGCCGCTTTAACAACCAGGAAGGTTTGCATCAGTTTGAGGCGATGCTGGCTTCCCCGGTTTCCGCACCGGTCTTAAAGCGTATTCCGGGTGCGGCTGAATCGAGGTTAAATCATGGTTGTTAAACAGCAGAGCAAACCAAAACTCATTTATCAGGCAGCGCTGTACGCGGCACTTTTAGGCTTGATGGGCCTCTCCTGGTATTTCAGCGGCCTAAGCGGCAGCCAGTCCAATTTCTTTAGCCTTAAGCTGGCCAATGCTTTGGCGGGTTATTACGGAGCGGAGCTCGATTATATAAAAACAATTGATGCGATTAACTGGGCTATCCACAAGCTGGCTCACCTTATCGAATACGGCTTGATGGGCCTGGTTCTCTGCGCCATGCTCAACAGCCTTTTAAAGAAAGCGGGCCTGGCAGCGCTGGCTACCCTGGCGGTCATGTCCGTCTGGGCGGTCCTGGACGAGCTGCACCAGTCTCTGGCAGCCGACCGTTATTCCCGCTGGCTGGATGTCGGCATAGATGTCACCGGGGTTTTGATAGCCATCTTTTTGGTATCGGTTTTCGTCTATATACGTAGGCTGAGAATTCAAAACGTCAGCCTGATGCATGAAGTCCATCTCCTGACTATAAACCAGAACATTTGGGACAATTTGATTGCCCGGCTGTCCGGAAGCAGGGAGGATACCAGCAAAAACAGCCAGGATGAACCGTTATTGCTGCCCAGGGAAGTTGCCGAAGGAGGTTGTTAGTATGATTAAAGTACTGGTCACTGGAGGCGCAGGCTATATAGGCAGTCATGTAGTGAAACGCCTGGCCGGGGAAAGATACCACGTGGTGGTTTATGATAATTTATCTACCGGCTTCAGGGAAAATGTAACCTATGGGCGCCTGGTGGTTGGGGATTTGAACGATCGGGCCCTGTTGAACCGGGTTATGAAACGCTATAAATTTGATGCGGTCATGCATTTTGCGGCGAGCATAGCAGTATCTGAGTCGGTGGAAAATCCTCTGCAAAATTATCTAAATAATGTTGCCAATACTATGAACCTTCTGGGCGCCATGAACGATAATGGTATTAATAAGATAATTTTTTCTTCAACGGCCGCAGTGTATGGTGCGGATAATCCTCATGTAAACGAAGATTCTCCGCTGGCCCCGATTAACCCCTACGGTCAGAGCAAACTGATGGTGGAGAAAATCCTGGGGGATCTGAGTAAAGCCGGCCAGATGAATCACGTAATACTCCGCTATTTCAATGCCATTGGGGCAGCTGCCGACGGAACCCTGGGAGACCGCAAAGAGAAGGGAACCCATATCCTGGGATGCTGCTTCCGGGCCGCCCGGAGCGGGGATAAGCCCTTTTCTGTCATGGGTACCGATTACAACACCCCGGACGGGACCTGCGTCAGGGACTATATTAATGTGGAAGATATTGCCGAGGCCCACGTACTAGCCCTGTGCTACCTCTTAAACAACAACCCGAGTGATGTGTTTAACTGCGGTTATGGCCATGGCTATTCGGTATTGGAATTTGTAGATACGGTCAAGAAAATCACCGGAGTGGATTTTTCGGTAGCCTATGCCGACCGGCGTCCGGGGGACATACCGGAGCTTACCGCCGATTCATCAAAAATAAGGGCCAAACTGGGATGGAACCCGCGCTACGACAATCTTGAAGACACTATTCACAGCGCCTGGGAATGGGAGAGGAAAAAGCACTACGAGAGGAGTTTCTATGGATATTCACAGACTGTTTAGCGCCTTGAGGCGCAGAATCTGGATAATAATCATGATGGCGGTCCTGGGTGCCGGGGCGGCCTCTGCTTTTGTGCTCTTCTTTCCAATTGTACCCGATTATCAGGCCGATTCCTCCCTGTATATCATGAACGTAATCCAGGAGCAAAACGGTAAAAGCCTTAGCACCGAAGGGTTATACTACAACCGTACCCTGGTGCAAAACTATGGGGAATTGATCAAAAGCCGCCGGGTGACCGATGAAGCTCTGCGCACCCTGCAAAATCAGGGGATCGTTTTAAACGAAAAACAGTTGAACAAAATTGTAGTCCTTACCATGAAGACCGATTCAGACATTATGGTGGTCAGCACCACCTGGTCGGATCCCCAGACAGCAGCTATAATAAGCAACGCAATTAGCGGCGCTTTTGTCAACACCCTGAACGAACTCACCAACAGTAAAAGCGTGGGGGTCCTGGATGAAGCCAGACCACCGGTCATTCCTCTAAGCGCGACCCCCGCTCCGGTAATAGTTTTGATCGGCGGGCTGGCCGGCCTGTTGACAGGTTTTGGAATTGTATATATTCAGGAATTGCTGGATACTACCGTCCGAACTATCGAAGAAATAGAGAAAGACCTTAATCTTAAAGTCATCGGAATCATTCCCGAACACCAAATAAAATAGAGGGGTATATTATGCTGACCAAATACGTTAATATTTATGCCCAGGTCAATCGTGCGGTTCAGGATGCCTATGCTCTGTTGACCGCCAATATCCATTTCAGCAATTCCACCGGCGACCTGAAAACCCTGACCATAACCAGCTGCACGCCCAAAGTGGGAACCACCACGGTTGCTATCAACCTGGCCATCTCTCTGGCCCGCTCCGGTTGGAGTACCTTGATGGTCGATGCCGATATGCGCAAACCAGGCACCTATAAGAGACTGGTAGGCAAGGAGGCGGAGGGCGAAAACGGCGATCGGGATATAAATATCAGAGGGTTCTCCAACAATACCACCATTCCCAACTTGAGCTATGTATCGTATGGCAGCGGCCACGACAACCCCATTGAAATCCTCTGTTCACCCAAGTTTTCAGAGTTTATTAGAGATGTCCGCCGGGAATACGACTTTGTCCTGTTTGATACTCCGGCTCTTTCCAGCGTCATAGACGGGGCCTTGATCGCCGCCAAGTCGGATGGAGTAATCCTGGTGGCTGAAATGGGCAAGACCAAAAAAAGCTCCCTGACCCGCGCCACCGAACAGTTGGAAAAGGCTCAGGCCAATATACTGGGAGTAGTAATAAACAACACCCTTAAACGGGACTACGTTAAATACGCGGAATCCTACAACTACTTTGAGCGCTTTAAATAGGGATGCTTGCGATGAGTAGGATCGAAACACTGGTAGCCGCCATGAACCAGGAAGACGCCAGCCTGTACCAGATTATGAATCTGCGCACCGATGCTATTATCGCCAATCAATCGGATGGCTGGGACTGCCGTGACTACCAATTTGAGTATGGCAAATGCACCCTGCTTACCACCCCGGAAAGGGGCGTAGGCAGGAATAGAAACCAGGCCCTTTTAAAAGCCAGCGCTGATATACTCCTTTTAGCCGACGACGATCTGGTCTTTTTTGAAGATTATCCGGCCACCGTCGCTAAAGCCTTTAAGGAGATGCCTGATGCCGATCTGATAATTTTTGCCCTGGCCAGCTCCCCGGATGCCCGTGACCTGGCCACCCCGGTAAGCCGGGTCAAACGGGTCCGGATATTCAACTTTATGCGTTATGGAGCGCCCGGGGTGGCCATTCGCCGGGCCAGCCTTTTAAAAGCCAATCTCTGGTTTTCTTTATTGTTCGGGGGCGGCGCTTCCTATTCACACGGCGAAGACACCCTGTTCCTGCGCGAAGCCCTGCGTAAATCGCTTAAGATATACGCCTATCCCCAGGCTGTAGCTACGGTCAACACCAGTCATTCCAGCTGGTTCTCGGGCTATCATGAAAAATATTTCTTTGATAAGGGAGCATTGCTGGCCAATGTCTATCCCCAAGCCAAATACCTCTATATACCTTACTTTGCATTGAAGTTCCGCGACCGGTCGCAAATCGGACTGTTGGCAATAGTGCGCAGCATGATCAGGGGAATGAAAGCCTTTGAACGGGGAAGCAATCAATTATGAATAAAAAAACCTGGCTAATTTTATTTTTATGCGCTCTGGACGCCGCAGCCGTGGCCCTGGGCCATAATTTCTACCTGACCCCGGTGGTCGTGGCCAGTCTGCTGTTTTTTATGGGCATGGCAGTTATAAATGATACCAAGCTCATCCTTCCCCTGATGTTGTTTTATCTTCCCTGGGCCACCATAATGAAGGTATCCCCGGGAACTTTCAGTTTTTTCTCCCTGGTCAGCGTTCTGATCCTGACCCGCCTGGTCATAAAAAGCAGGAAGCTGAACAATTTAAACGCGTTGGTAGCGGGCCTGCTCTTGATCGCTATGATTATCCTGACCGGTGTAGCGCGGGCTGAGGCTATCCCCACCGCCTTTATTCGCTTCTGCATGGTCCTCCTAATGTTGACCTGGTATATTTCTGACCGGGAAAACTATCCTGATTTCAAAGTCTGCACTATTTTTTATTCCGCCGGCATGCTCCTGGCCTCCGGAATGTCCTATCTCTTGCTGGCCTCACCAGGCATGCAACGCTTCATAACCATCACCAACTATGCCGATTTAAAGGTTACCCGCCTGGCCGGGTTCAATCCCGATCCCAATTATTTCTCCATGCAGGTGCTGCTGGCCGTGGTCTGTCTGTTTTTATTGTCAAACCACACCCGTTCTACCTTTAAAAAGCTGCTTCAATTTGCCGCCATCGGCTGCCTGCTCTTTTTCGGTTTCACCAGTGTTTCCAAGATGTTTCTGATCTCCCTGGTTATGATCGGCCTGGTCTGGTTCATCGGCATGCTCACCTCCCGCAACGACGTATCCCAAAAAGCAACGGTTATCCTGCTATGCGCCGCCCTGGTTACGGTTATAGTGAGCACCCAGATGTTTTCGGACATGATTGACGAATACTTGCGAAGGTTTGCCCAGATAACCAATGTCAGTTCACTTACCACGGGGAGATCCGACCTCCAGACCTTCTATATAAAATACATCTTGGGCAACCTCGACGTACTGCTGTGCGGGGTGGGGTTCACCTTAAAATACCCGGTGGGAGTGCCCAACAACGTGCACAACACCCCGATTGATTTCATCTACCGGTTGGGGGTTATTGGCACCGCGCTGTTTGTTACCTGGTATATAAGCATCTTCAAACAGGCCTCGCTCAAGGTTAAGATGCTGTTTGAAAAAAAACTGCAGTTCCTGATCGTATTGCTGGGCCTGTTCATGCCCTGGATGGCTCTGGATGTACTGGGCGGGGATGAGTTCTTCTACTACCTGACCCTGCTTATCTTCGCATCCAATTATCTGAAGATCCAGCAGAACAACGAACTGGCCGGCGGGCCCGGCAGTACATAACCAGGAAGAAGCCGGTCAAAATAATGACCGGCCCCGATCATTATTGAAGGAGTGTCTGCATATGTCTGGTTCATCAGGAAACCGATCGGACGTCAAGCTTCGCAAATTTCCCTTTCCATTCCAAGCCATGCTGGCTATCGCCAACGACGTTGACGAAGAACAAATAGCCCAGTTTCGAGAACTGCACCGTTTTTTCAACACCCGCGCGATGACCCGGATGGGGGAGGGGCTGGGCCTGGATATTGGGGATTCCTTCTGGATGTACGGGCCTCATGATTACGATCTCATGACCTATTGGAAGGGCTACGATTGGGGCATTAAAAACCACGCCGAAGAAATTCTTCGTTATATAAGCTGCGGCTGGATAGACAGCCTGCACAGCTATGGAGACTACAACGACCAGATGGCTTTTACCCGGGAGCATGCCCTTCAGGCGATAAATGAGCTTGAAAAACAGGGGGTTCACCTGAAGGTCTGGCTCAATCACGGCAACAGCAATAACATTCAGAATTTTCCGGGAGCCTTTCTGACCCACCATTCAGCGAGCCACCTTAAGGGGGACCTTCCCGGAACCCCGGGCTATCATACTGATGTCACCATACCCTGGGGAATTCAATTCGTTCAGGACGGCACTCTAAACGACCAACTGGGGCATGATTCACTGTTGCGCCCCGTTTCATTGTGGGACGGGCAGCAGATTTGGGGCTTCCGGCGTTTGGAAGCCCGCCGGGAGTCTCCCTGGCGAAAAGGCCTGCGCATGGTCCTGGAGCGTTGGGGCATTAAACTGACCTACTGGAATTGGCACCCGGAAAGGCTGGGGGAGCAGCTCAGCCGGGAGAATCTGGACTCGCTGGTTGAGAACCAGCATTATGGCGTCGTTGGCCAGCACCTGGGCATTCGCCGCCAAGACCTGGATCATTCCGCCGTCGAGGGGTTGCTGCGCCTTAAAGAGAAGCACCAGGCCGGAGAAATCCTGGTTGCCCGGCTGTCGCGCCTCCTCGAATACAACCGGGTTCACCAGCACCTCGACTATCGGGTGTTTACTCATGAGCATAAGACGGTAATCGACATCAGGGCGGTAAACGACCCGGTTTGCGGTTATTTTGTCCCGGCTCTGGAGCAGGTCCGGGGCATCACCTTTACCGGCGCTCTTGACCCGGAACAGACCAAGCTGTGCCTGGCCGGGGTTGAATTGAATGAGGAAGACCTTATAAGATCAGCCGGGGAAAAAGTAATAGGAGTCAGGTGGTTTGAACCCGATTATCACGACTATACACAGTAGGTTTGAGACAGCGGGGATGGTCTTTTGCTTCCTTAAGGGATCAAAAGACCATCCCCGTAATACTTATTCCTTTTTTTAACATAATTGGCTCCTAAGCAAAAAGTTGATCATGTGCTCATTTGTGCTCGTTCCGAATTTTGGGCCCATCTGCGAATAGTATATAAATATGAGTTCTTAGCAGGAATTGTAAAAAATACAACGAACAAATACAATATCTGTCGGATGCTTTTTCACCGTATCATTCCGCTCAAGAAATTCCCGCGAGAAGGTCGATAGTAATAAAGGGTCTCTCGGAAGGGGTTCTAAGCTATTTGTCGTTACAGTTTGCCCGCTTTTGGAGATTGTGACAGTAATGATCATACGGTTTGCTTTATCTGAGTTATGTACCTGGGAGGAAGCAGCTTGAGGAGAATTCCGCTTGAGGATCTACGCCCCGGCATGGTAGTAGCCCGTACGGTTATGGGCTTTACAGGACGGGCACTGCTTACGGAAAACACCAGACTGACTGACAATTACATAGTCCGCCTGGGCAAAATCGGAATTGGCTCGGTTTATATCAAAGACGGATTGGGCGATGGTGAGGTGCCTGAAATAGTCAGTGAAAAAGTCCTCTTTTCGGTATCCAACAACTTGAACAATTCGCTGAAATCCTTTACCGTCAATAACTCCATAAACGTCACTTCGTTCAAGAAAAGCGTAAACCTGCTTTTGGAGAATATCTTAAGCAATCGCAATGTACTGATTCAACTGGAAGACATTCGTTCTTTCAGCGACTATGTATTCACCCATTCCATAAATGTAGCGGTATATTCCATCATGACCGGCATCAGCCTTGGCTATTCGGAGAACAGGCTGGCTGATCTGGGCCTGGGCGCTCTTTTGCATGATATAGGCATGCTGGCCCTGGATGCTCAAATATTGAACGATCCAGAAGCCCTCTCCATAGTTGATAGGAATAAAATAAAGCTGCACCCGGAACTGGGGTTCAATTTACTCCGCCAGCAGAGGGAAATATCAACCCTATCGGCCCATGTGGCCTATCAACACCATGAGCGGGTGGACGGCAAAGGCTATCCTCGTGGTCTGGAAGGCAGCCAAATATTGGATTACGCAAAAATAGTAGCGGTTACCGATACCTTTGACGCGGTTATATCGGATCGCCCGCACCGCACTGGCTGCACCACCACCGATGCGATGGTAGTGATTAAGAAATTGTCCGGCACCCATTTTGACCCGGTATTTGTAGAAGCCTTCGCTTCCAATGTAGCCCTTTACCCGGTGGGCAGCGTGTTAAAATTGAACACCGAGCACCTGGCGGTGGTAACCTCGGTCAACCGCTTCAACTCCGACCGCCCCAGAATTAGCGTGATCTGCAACCAGGCCGGAGACCTGATCAAGCCCTCCTATGAGATTGATCTGGCGGAGACTCCGGAAATATCCGTAATGCGGCGCTTAACCTATGAAGAAACCCAGATCATCCGTTTGCGAATTGCTAAAGAAAGCAATTTAGAAACCGGACTTCCAAGCAAGGATTAAAAACCTGTACCAATAAATGGCCCCGGCAAAAAATGCTCTTTAAAAGGAGCATTTTTTGGCATTGGACGGCTCTAAAGAAAAAGAGCCATTTTTTCGATTATTTAGACAAGGCCGCAAATGCCGGTATAGTCCGGGTCCTTGCCAGGACATAACGGCAGGTCAAGGAGGATAAATACGATGCGCAGAATACATTTGGATCATCTCCAACCGGGTATGATAATCGCGCGTACGGTAGTGGGCGTGGATGGTCTGGCCCTGCTTACCAAGAACACCCGCCTTACCGAAATGTACATAGCCCGATTGAAAAAATTGGGGCTTGGTTCCATATACATCAAGGATGCGATGGGTGATGTCGAGGTTCCCGAAATCATCAGCGAACAGGTGCGGCGCTCGCTTACCAACACCCTCAACAATTCCATTAAAGAACTCTCCTCCGGGAAAACCATTGATATGCGTCCCCTGAAAAAAAGCGTCAATTTATTGCTGGACAACATCATCAGCCAGCACGATGCTTTGATTCAACTTGAGGAAATACGCACCTATGACGACTATGTTTTTTTGCATTCCATAAATGTGGCGGTATTTGCCATAATGACCGGACAGACTCTGGGATACACGGAAAGCCAGCTTTCCGAACTGGGTCTGGGGGCGCTTTTACACGACATAGGAATGATCTCAATCGATCCGGCGGTCTTATACAAAGCCGGGCCGCTTACTCCCCAGGAAAACGATCAGATCCGGGCCCATGCCCAGATCGGCTTCAATATGCTGCGGACCTACCGGGATGTATCCACCAAAAGTATGCATATCGCTTTCCAGCACCATGAAAGGATGGACGGTCAGGGATATCCCCGCGGTTTGCAGGGAGGCCAGATCCTGGATTACGCCAGAATCGTCTCGATTGTTGACACCTTCGACGCCCTTATTTCAGACCGCCCCCACCGTACCGGGCGTACGACTACCGATGCCCTGACCGTTATTCGCAAACTGGCCGGCACCTGTTTTGACCCGGAAATCATTGAAGCCTTCGCGGCCAACGTAGCCCTTTACCCGATGAACAGCCTGGTAAGGCTGAATACCGGGCACACCGCCGTGGTGGCAGCGGTCAACCGGTATCGTCTGAATAGCCCGGTAATTCGGGTAATCTTTGACTCTCGGAACAATTCCGTTCCTAACTACGAGATCGATCTAAGCGTTGCTAAAGATGTAACCATCGTAAAGCGACTGACCTACGAAGAGATCGAATTATTGTACAAAGTAACCCCGCTTTTTGACAGCTATTCGATTCAGAATCCGCTGTTTGCAGGGGAAGACGCCTATATAACTTCTTCCCACTGAAGCACAAGGCCAATAGGGAAATCACTACTAGTACAACTTCGGTATATTCGCGCCCATAATTTGGGCAGATTTTTCCGAATTACTGCGTTGTCGTCAATCGCAATACGTCCAGTATTACTCATTACTCCGCCTTGTCCTGCAAAAATTTCCCTCGACGATTTATAAAAAAATAAGAGTTAACAGAGTACTA
>DHRK01000064.1:14061-81799 GCA_002410325.1 Syntrophomonas sp. UBA5314 | reverse complement strand
TTAGAAATTCATTAGATGCCTCCTTTGTTCAGTGGTGCGGTTGGCGGAAACCACCACTGAACAAAGGAGGTTTTTCTGTTGCCCCTGCCAACAAATTTAAGATTATCAAATATCTTCAATAATCAGCGATGGAAAATTTTCATATAGGGTCTGCAGTATCTCAACTAAAACTGATCTATGAATAATCCGGCTTAAAATGAGCCAGTCTTACCGGTTATGATGGATGTCTGCGGTAGTATCAATTTCATAGAATCCTTGCCTGTTTATTGATAATTCTATTCCCTGGCTCGTTAACCATAATTCTATGTTGTTCTTACAATGCGGACAAGGTCCCTCTGCTATCTTTTCAGGCTCTCGAACTCCAGCGATGCCTATATATTGGACCATCTTGTCCATTGGTGCATTTTGGGTATTTATCTTTCGGCGGTCTTTTATAAGGCTTATTAACTTGATAACGTACATCGAAACGTTATTCATTGGTCCCCTCCTTGCATGGCTACACCGGACATAACCCGTATTTATTCATGGTATGCAGAACATAATCCATCCAGTTGCTTGACTGTAGGGTAAGACAATTAAAAGAACCCATTCTTCCACCAGCCCGATGCTCTATAAACTCCCCTTGTTGATGGTATAGGAAAGCCGGTCCGGCCATCTGAAAAAAGCTTACGGTCTATTTTCACTGCACCGGCCAAGCACTCGTTTATTCCTGGTGAGCGCTTTGTGGGAGGTAGCCAGTAGTAACGCCCCTATTGATGGATATTACAACCGATCAGGTTTTGCATGGTTCGGGGATGCTTCCGAGGTAAAAAAAATCCGCTCAATTGGCATGTCTAATATTTCAGATATTATCTTTGCTTCATATAAGGAGTAAGGAGAATTTAGTCACTCCAGTTTCTTTCTTATAGTAGGCTGCCTCAGTTTTTAGACCTAGAGCATAGGCAATTTCTTTCGCCGGAATACCCTTGGCATTCCTTAATTCTCTCAGACTTCCATACGGCAACTGCAATTACCCCTTTCTCACTTAGATGATGTTGGTTAACTATATTTTAGTTTCCAATATAAAAACCGCCGAGGTTTTTAGTATGAAAACTATCCAAATAGGAAACTACTCTAATGTCTCCATTTTGGAAAGGTATAATTTACTAGAGAGGTGTGTATATGACAACTTTTGGTGAACGGCTCAGATGGCTACGTAAACGCGAGAACTTAACCCAAGAAGATTTAGGAAAAATCCTAAATGTGAAGAAAGCCGCAATTTCAAAATATGAGTCAGACAAGGTCAATATGAATTTGGACTCCATAAAGATAATCGCGAACTATTTTTCCGTTCCGTTAGATTTCTTTGTTAGTGACAACCCCGACATAATTGCCAAAGTGCCCCGCCTCCCCATCCTCGGTACCATTCGTACTAACGTCCCCCTTCTAGTTCAGGAAAACTTTGCGGGATATTTGGATGTTATCGACTATATCCAAGGTGACTTTGTCATTCAGGTGACCGGCGACAGCATGATAGAGGCTGGGATCCTGGATGGGGATTATGCAATTTGCCGGGAGGCAGAAACGGCGCAGAATGGACAAATAGTCGTAACTTTGACCAGCTTGGCCACCGGCCTCTCGAAAGTAACGCTAAAATACTATTTCGATAATGGCAAAGAGCAGGTCTTGCGCGCAGCCAATCCCCAAATCCCGGACATTAAGATGGAGGACGGAGTCCGGATTGTTGGGCTCATGGGAGGACTTGTGCGGAAAGAATCGCCAGGTTATCACTTTTACCGCGATTTCCTGGCGGCAAGTGGCAACAAAGACTGGACCGAAGTGATAACTCTGGCAAGCTCTGCGGGGATGAAGACCAACCAGGTGAAAGAAATCCTAGCGGCCCAAATTGAGATTGCGAAGAAGCTCAAAGAGAAATAAAACACTGAAGGAGTATCCTTAAATATATGGATAATATAGATAAAGCCGCCCACCAATAACTGCTCACAATCATCGAAACATCTTAAGCCTATCAGCGCGCAAACCGGCCTCGGGGGATGGGGGGCTTCGCCACCAACAAGCGGCTCCGGTATATACCGGAGCATTGCTTGCCAGAGCCAGAGTTTGTTTTACTGGAGATTTTTAGATGTACTCAAAATGAAATAATAGGTTTACACAATTTTACTTAAACAGACAAAATAATTATAATTCATACTCTCTTTTGCTACAATAAATACTATCTGCTGCCATAAAGGAGATGTATCATGCAAAATAAGGATAGGTGGCTAACCACAAAAGAGGTATGTGCTTATTTAAGCATCAGCCGTCAGACATTGATGTTTTGGATAGAAACAAGAAACTTTCCCGCCGTTAAAGTGGGGAAGTTTTGGCGATACAGACAGGAAGAGATTGACCGATGGATGCGCAGCAGTGACGAAAATCGTTCCGACAAGGAGCTGTAGCTTATGTTGAAGATCGCAATTTGTGACGATCAGCCGGGAGAGCTGGAAATCATCAAAGAATATATAACAGAATACCTGAGCATTCATCCATTGGAAGCAGAAATGAAAGCGTTCTCCCACCCGGATCAATTACTGACCGCCATTGAAACCGAGAGCTTTCATCTCTACCTGCTGGATATTGTCATGCCTATGGTCAGCGGGCTGGAGCTGGGGCAGAGCATCCGCCGGATCAGCCGGGAGGCACAGATCGTCTACATCACCACCGAGCCGGGCTATGCGCTGGATGCCTATGCGGTCAATCCGCTGCATTACCTGATCAAACCTGTAGAAAAGCAGGCTCTGTTTTCCGCACTGGAGTTGGCCTTTTCCAAGGTGGATTTCGGCAAAGAAATTACCGTTACTGTGAAAATCAAAGAGGGCCTGCGCACCTTGTCCGCAGGCCAAATTGCCTGCTGCGAGTATAAAAACCACGTTGCACGCTATACGCTGATCGGCGGCGAACAGGTGGAAACGACCACGCTGGCTTGCGGCTTTGCCGAGCATATCGCGCCGCTCCTGCGCGATGCGCGCTTTCTTTCGCCCCATGTTTCCTTTGCGCTCAATATGAGCCGGGTGGAAAAGCTGGCCCGCGAGGGCTTTTATTTGCGCGGCGGAGGCTTTGTGCCTGTTTCCGCCAGGCAGTATGCCGCTGTGCGCAATGCTTATTTGTACTACCGCTTGGGTAGGGAGGAGAAATAATGGACATGTTTTTTGCGCACTTCTTGCGCGGCATCGTATCCGCCGCCGCAAACGTGGTGCTTCTGATCTCGCTTTTGCAGCCCAAATACAGCCGAAAAGTTACCAATCTTGTTATGCTCGCCATATTCACGCTGAATCTGTCGACGGCGGTTTTTTGCTATAGCATCGGCAACCTCACCTTGCTTACCAAGATCGATGTGATATTATTCACGCTGCTGTGTTTTGCGGCGCGGCCCTTTTTTCGAGACAGCTTCATGCAATGGCTGTTCTCTTACATCACTGCGATCAACGTAAGTATTATCGTGATAATACTTAGCTTTATTTTTTCAAGGTCTCTGCCCTATCCCCAATATGCAAACACCGTATTGCGGCTGTTCCTTTTTGCGGGCGTTATTCTGCTGTTCCGCAAGGTGCTGCGGCCCCTCTACCGCCAGGTGGCGGAACATTGGGCGGTGTTTTTCTATGTGGCGGGCAGCGCTTTTTTGGCCCTTTCGTGGTTCATGTTCAATAGCGATGATATCGTACAGACGCTTACCCTACAAGCCGTGCCGCTGCTTTGGCTTATCCTGGTAACGTTGGCGGCATATGGCTCGGTGTTTCTCGGTATCAGAAGCGTGGGCGCAGAATACCGCCTGCAGCAGGATAAGGCCTTATTGGAGCTGTCCGGCGAGACAATGAAGCAGCGCCTTTCCCTTATGGATGAGGCGGTAGGGCAAATGCGCGTTGTGCATCACGACCAGCGCCACCTTAACGCCACCCTTTTGGAGCTGATGCAAAAGGGCGATGTGGAAAATGCCGCCGCTTTGCTTCGCCGGCAGATTGCCGCTTTACCACAAAAGCCGGTGCGTTATTGTGAGAATATTACGGTAAACGCCGCCATAAGCTACTACGCCGCGTTGGCCGAGGGGCGGAGAATCCGTTGCGATCTCAGGCTGGATATCCCCGAAAAGCTGCCGTTTTCTGAGCTGGCTCTATCGATGGCGCTTTCCAACCTGATGGAAAATGCCATCCACGCCTGTGAAAAACTCGATCCCCAAGCGGAGCGCTATCTCCGCGTCCACGCCATCTACACCGGTCAGCTCATTTTAGAGGTGGAGAATCCTTATTCCGGCGAGGTGCCGCTGGATGAAAACGCCTATCCCACCGTCCGGGAGGAGGGACATGGCTGGGGCGGTGAGAGTGTCCGGGCCTTTGTGCGGGAAAACGGCGGCGAGCTGCTCTATCAGGTGGAGAACGGCGTTTTTAATGTGCGGTTGCTGATCTGAGCGCAGGCGGTTTCCTTGTCAAGGGAAAATATTGCGTTGGTCCTTGAACATTAAGTAGAAAAAATGAGTCTTTTAAGTAGAAAGTCTCATTTTTTCTTTTTCTCGTGTTACGCTCAGGGCGAAACTTTACAAAATAGTATGGAGTGATTGGAGGAAATGAACATGAGAAAAAGAATACTCTCCTGCCTGTTGGCAGCCTGTATGGTGCTTTCTTTGGCGCTGTCCGTTACCGGATGCTCGGCCAAGACCGGTGCCCCAGCTTTGTGGAAAGCAGGCGACACCCGCAATAAGATCGTCGTCGTGAGCGATGTCCACCTGGGCATTGATGACCGCTATTCAGAAACGCTCAAAAACCGTACGTTTTTTATCGAGTTTTTGCGCCAGTTGCAGAGCACTACCGATGTGCGGGAGCTGGTACTCGACGGTGATTTTCTGGACGATTGGTTTTTGCCGGTCTATTATCCCACCTACACGGATGTGGCGCAATTTTACAAAGACGCCATTGCCACCAATCAAGCCGTCTTCGACGAGCTCAACAACATTACCAAAAGCGGTATCAAGCTGGTTTATATACCCGGCAACCATGACATGACGCTGGCGGCGGACATCTTGCAGGAAGCGGTGCCGAACATTGTCCAGGTTTGGGATGCAGACGGTCTCGGCCTTTATTACACGGGCGACAGAAATGAGATCGCCATCGAGCACGGCCACCGCTATGACGTATTTTCAGCGCCGGATACAGTCACCAACGCAGAGCTGGCTGGCAATGATGATACCATCCTCCCCGCCGGTTATTTTTACGCCCGCTATGGCGCAACCTGGGTGAGCGAAGGCCGCCCGCAGGTGGAAAGGAATTTGCCGGTGATCACGAAGGTACCGGATAAATCTGATGTAGACCAATACGGCGCCTATATGTATTACCAGATCCTCAAAAGCGTATCCGAACGGCTGACGATCAACGAAGGCCTGGAGGAAAAAGTATTCGATATGCGCATCGCCGGTTTTAACGACGCCTACACCTATTTGGATTTTTATCCCGCACAGCAGGCGGACGGAACGATATCCGCACCGGTGCTGTTTAAAAACATTCAGCGCACATGGGCGGAGCGCCAAGCGATCAACAAGGTCAAGATTCCGACCAGCTTTCTTGAGGCGGTTGCCGGAACCTTGGACGGAGAGTATTTCTTCAACCAAGCAAAAGCACAGTATCTGGATAACCCCGACGAAAACGTGGATGTCGTTGTGTTTGGTCACACGCATATACCCGAATATAAAGCCCTGGACAATGGAAAATACTACGTCAATGAAGGCACGTGGATTGACGATAACACCCGCTCGGAGGCTGAGCGCACATTTGCCGTCATCACCACCGGCGAAAAGACCGCGGCCGGGCTGTACCAGTATGAGGAGGACGGCTCCGTGACCGATATTGCCGCCAGTGTCGGCAAAGCCAAAGAGGAACCCACCGCTGCGGGAAGTTCTTTCGCCAATGTATCCTTTGCTACCCAAGCGCTTGCAAACTACGGTGATGCTTCCACCCAGGCACGTTATGTGGAGGTAGGCGGCTTAGGCAACGATGAGATCCAGGCAAAACTGAATGCAGGATTAAAAGCCTTCTGCCTCGCGCCGACTTCTTCTGCCGGAAAAGATACCACTTACGATATTATGCCTGTTTTTGAGGTGGTAGGCGGGGATTTGCTGAGCATCAGGACCTACAATACCGCCTATACCGCAGGCGCGGCTTATCCTGTCAATTCCCTACGGACACAGCTCTTCAGCCTGACTACGGGCGCTCCGGATGCGGTCAACCTATGGGATCTCATCAAGGATAAGGGTGCGCTTAAGCAACTGATCCTGGACGGCAAATTCGGTTTTGCACCTGCGGGCGTTGACGGTGCATTGCCCGCGGAGCTCAAAGCGGCGGCGTATAAAAAGCTGGCGGAGAGCATTGACACCGCCGAATTTGCGACGCAATTTTACTTTGGCGACGGCGGCAGGCTGAATCTATGGTGCGACGGTGACAACCACGCAACCGGGGATTATTGGGAGTTTGACATTCCTGTCACGGACTTGGCAAATGTTGCGACAGACCGGTTGCTCCCCATTATTGACGCCCTGAAGAATCTGGGCAATTAAAATACGGATAGGTAGTTTGGCAATGAATCGGCAATTTGAGGCAGCTGGGAAAGTATCACTGCATTTTCTCCGGAAGGAGCGTGATGAAATGGAAAAGCGCAGGCGTGAGGATGCACCGCTTGCTGCCCCCAATGCGGAGGGCAACGTGTGGCCCCAACAGGTTTGTCCGGCGTTTGCACCGAGGGCTAATACGCCGGAGGGGATGCGGCAATGCTGGTATTGCCGGTGCGCCGATTTTCATCTGGACAAACCGCGTGCACTGGATGTGGGCGTATGCTACTGGCCGAAAAAATACTGAAATATCCCTTTGACCAGTACGGTGTGGCCGCGGATGAGCCGAAAGACCGGACTGATTCCGCCTATACGGTACAGCGAGGCGACAGCTTTTGGGCGATTGCCCGTAAGTTCAACTGCACAATGGCCGAGTTGGAACGGCTGAACAACAAAAGCCGATTCTCCCTCATCTTCCCCGGTGATGTACTCCGAGTGCCGAAGAAGTAAATAAAAACAACAAATCAATAAGCGAAGGACAAACCCGGTGAAAGCTGAGAATCTAAGGTGCTTGTGCGCCAGAATACACTGGCTGTAAACCGAACAGAGCCTGCCCTCCACAATGAGGGTAGGCTCTTGCTCTATCTAGCACTGGATCTTTTGGCAACAAAGAAGTGGCGAACAGATATGATGACTCCTATTAACCCCGATAGATTAATGACCTTTACCTTTTAAAAAGGTGGTTGCCTTATGTACTTAACTAAAAATATGTTAATTAGATTTGCCTTTCCAGAACAATTAATTAGAATTGAACGTATTCTTTGGATTGATTCGACAGGTTCAGAAGTAATTACTATTGACATTTCCGACCCATCAGCCTTGCCAATAAGCAGGTCTACACAAGAGATCTTCGATGCTTTTGATGATAAAAACGCAACAATATTAACGCAAGACCCGTTTTCGGTTATTTATCAAGAAGATAAGATCCCCGAAACTTGGCGGCAAAAGCGTGATAAAGCCTGGAATTTGATAGAGCCCTTATTCGTAATTGACATAACCGTTTTATTTAACCCTAATATTAGAGGCAAATTAATTGACGAGCTTTCAAAAGCAACCGGTAGGCGCAAGGCAACAATTTACTCTAATCTAAGACGCTGGTGGCAAGGCGGACAAGTTATAAACGCTTTACTACCGCATTATAATAAATGCGGTAATCCCGGAGAAGAAAAAAAATCAACTGGTAATAAGCTTGGGAGAAAAAACATTCTTGGAAAAAATAATCCAGATTCAATCGGATGCAATGTCGATAAAGATATGAGAGCGAAAATATTTATAGGAGCCGGAACTTTTTTTGAAACCCAGAAAAAAAGTTTAAGACAAGCCTGGCGTTTAACCAACAAACAGTTTTACATGATTAAAACAACCACCCAGGATAAAGTAGTCCTTAAATTGGGAGAGAAATACCCTTCATATGATCAATTCAAATATTGGTACTACAAGCAAAGGGATTATAAAGAAAGTATCCTAAGAAGAGAAGGCGAACGAAAAACAAACTTGAAGTACCGTCCCCTGTCGGGTCGTTCAAGTGATATTTCATTCGGTCCAGGTTCAATATTTCAAATCGATGCTACAATGGGCGATGTAAATCTTGTGAGTGTTTTCAATCGATTGCGTTTAATTGGCCGGCCAATCGTCTATCTTGTAGTCGATGTATTTAGCCATTTAATCGTTGGTTTTTATGTTGGAATCGAAAATATGAGCAAGACTCCATATTATAAACCTTTTGCTTTTACAAGAGGCTATTCAGTAAGGAACTTTCATTTATTAAAAAATTCATCCTTAAAGTATTGCAGCTTATGTGCCAAAGAAGATAAAAGTCTTTTTGGAGAACCTTATTGGCATAGAAAACACCATCCTCCAGGAGTTTTAACCTGCGTTTCTCATGGTGTATATTTAGAAGATACTGGAATCCCCTTATTCGGCAAAAATAAAATAGCGATTACTCTTTCTAATTATTTGAAACATCATCCTCTTAAAGCTGCTATGTATATTGAACCTACTAATAATTCTCAAAAGATTGCTCTGGATATTGCCATTGATTCTCATTGGCTATTACGCAATCCAATATCACAAGGTGATTATTTGCTCTTAAAAGATGATCTTAAAGATTACCTTAAAATAGTAAAGAATTTCACCAATTTTCCTTTAACCACAGCTTTCAATGAATATTATTCAGATGAGATCCTGCATCAACTCGGTTGCAGCCTGAGAAAAACCAGACGATGTGATTCATGGATACATGAGCTTACGCAACTTAATCAAAGCTGCCTACTAATACCTCTACATTACTTATTAGCACTGCGTTTTCTAGGCTTTTCTGCAGAATCCTTTTTTAGACCTAATGACCTTAAGACACCATTTGGAAAAGGCCCCTGGCCCTGCCTAAACTCGTCCGAGAAGCATTATGGGCAAAATACTATAGAAAGAGTATTTTGGGATAGAAAAAAGCAAGACCCAGTTGGCCATTTTAAGTGTCCTTTATGCGGTTTCGCTTACAAACATTTAGCTTCAAACCCCAAACATATTATCTCTGGTAGTCGTTTATTGAAAAATATGCCAAACAATACAACATCAGCTGTTTAATAAAGTAAAAGTATCCCTCCTGGTAACAAATTTAGGAGGGATACTTTTCTAATTCCAGTACGCAACTCTATTACCCGTTAACAATATAACTAATAATAAACCTGCCGCTACTCCACTGTAACAGATTTGGCCAGGTTCCTCGGCTTATCAACGTCGGCTCCCCGGAATACCGCCATGTAGTAGGCGAATATCTGCAGGGGTATGACTGACACTATGGGGGTCAGCAGGGGGTTGATGCGGGGCAGAAGAATCTGCTCGTCGCATTCCTGGCAGTCTTCCTGCAGGTTTTCCTTGCATATAGCCACAACCACCGCCCCCCGGGCTTTTACTTCCTTTATATTGGACATGGCTTTGTCAACCAGTTTATCCTGAGAGATTAAAGCCAGAACCGGCACCCCGTCGTGGATAAGGGCCAGGGGGCCGTGCTTTAATTCACCCGCCGCATAGGCTTCGGCGTGGACGTAGGATATTTCCTTGAGCTTGAGGGCGCCTTCCAGGGCCACTGCCCAGTCCAAACCCCGGCCCAGAAAGAAGGTACTCTGCACATCCCGGTATTTTTCAGCCAAAACCCGGATCTTTTCCTGTTCCTTCAAGACCTCTTCGGCCATGGTGTCAATGTACAGCAATTCACTGGTCAAAGCCCTCAATTTAGCCTGGTCGTAGCTGCCCCGCAGGCCGGCCAGGTATAATCCCAACAGGTACATTATAACCAGTTGAGTGGAATAGGCCTTGGTTGAAGCCACCGCTATTTCCGGCCCGGCATGGGTGAAGATGACCCGGTCGGCCTCGCGGGCCACGGCGCTGCCGACTACGTTGGTAACGGCCAGAACCTTGATGCCGTTTCTTTTGGCTTCCCGCAGGGCGGCCAGGGTGTCGGCCGTCTCACCCGATTGGCTGACTACTATCATGAGATCGCCGGGGTTCCAAAGCACTCGCCGGTACCGAAATTCAGAAGCTATGTCGGTTTCCACCGGGATCCGGGCCAGTTTCTCGATGGCCATGCGCCCTACTACTCCGGCATGATAAGCGGTTCCACAAGCCACCATGAATATTTTGTTAGTATCTCTTAGATAATCGTCAAAATCCAGATCGGAGAAATCCACCACGCCGTCCTTGATGCGGCCGGTCAAAGTCTTGCGGATGGCCTCGGGCTGCTCATGGATTTCCTTGAGCATAAAATGGTCAAAACCGCCCTTTTCGGCAGCCACCGGATCCCAGGTTACCTGGAACACTTCCTTGCTGATCGGGTTGCCCTGCAAATCAGTGATGTCAACGGAATTTGGAGTTATCACAACGAACTCATTGTCCTCCATGATGTAAACCCGGGTAGTCTTGCCCAGAATGGCCGGAATATCGGATGCAACATAGTTTTCTTGCTCACCCAGACCCACGATAAGCGGGCTGTCTTTCTTGGCGGCTATGATTTTGTCCGGCTCGTCGCTCGACATCACCACAACGGCAAAGGAACCATGTACGCAGGACAGGGCTTTGCGAACCGCATTTTCCAGAGATCCGTCATAGAATTTCTCCACCAGATGAGCCATTACCTCGGTGTCGGTCTCGGAAATAAAATCATGTCCCTCCAAAATCAGTTCTTTTCGCAAAGAAGCATAGTTTTCGATAATCCCATTATGCACCAGGGCGATGCGTCCGCTGCAGTCGCAATGCGGATGGGCGTTGTGATCACTGGGCACTCCATGGGTGGCCCAGCGGGTGTGCCCGATGGCGACGCTGCTCGGCTGGTAGGAGCCCAGGGCTTCCACCAGGTCGCTCAAACGTCCTTTTTTCTTGGTTACTTCCAGGGCACCGCCGCGGAAGGCGGCTATTCCGGCCGAGTCATATCCCCGGTATTCCAGTTTGGCCAGACCGTCTATAATTACCGGCACGGCGTTGCCATTGCCTATATATCCCATAATTCCACACATAGTTATTATCTCTCCCATTAAAAATTTGCACAGAACAATATAAGGTCAAAGGAGTTTTTGGGGCAAGTCCTTCTGCCAACTCCTTTACCTTAAAGGAAGTACTATTGCCAGTGCGAGGCCTTTTGGCCCGGAAATTGCTTTCCGGTTTTGTAGCCTGGCTGTCGGTGCTGGATGCACCGGGGGGCACCCGCCGAAAGTTCGATAAACCCCCTCCTCGTCACCCGAAGCCTGTTTGCCCATATGGGAACAGTCATTCGGGTCAGGCGCTTATTACCGCCCGCTATCTGCTTACAGAACAAGGCGTATTTATTATTGAGCTAATTCAATCGCTTTCTTGATATCATCAATCACCTCCTCCAGCAAACCCTGTTCCGGCCCCTGGGCCATCAGACGAACCAGAGGTTCAGTTCCGGATGGGCGCACTACCAGTTTGCCCCATTCCCCGAGCCTTTGCTCGGCTCTTTGCAATGCTTCCTGAACCAACTGGTGATTCAGTACCTCTTCTTTGTTGTCCATTTTAACATTCACCAGCAATTGGGGCTGTTTTTCAAGTTCCCTGGCCAACTCGGATAGTTTCATTCCGTTGCGGCGCATTACCTCGGCCACTTTGATGGAGCTCAACAATCCGTCACCGGTGGTGGCATAGCGGGAAAATATAATATGGCCGGACTGCTCTCCTCCCAGGATGGAGGTAGTCTCAACCATCTTCTCTAAAACATAGCGGTCCCCCACTTTGCAGCTGTGGATGCTTATGTTTTCCCGGCGCAGGGCAATATCCAGCCCGATATTGCTCATAACCGTGGCCACAATGCTGCGGGGATACAGCTGTCCGCGCCGGTGCAGATCCAGGGCGCACATCATCATAATGTGGTCGCCGTCCAGCTCCTGGCCGTTTTCATCGATAATTATGCAGCGGTCGGCATCGCCATCGAAGGCCACACCGAGATCAGCCTTGTTTTCAAGCACCACCCGGCATAGGCCCTGGGTGTGGGTGGAACCGCAGCGTTCATTTATATTTACTCCGTTGGGACTGTCGTGGATGGGTATCACCCTGGCCCCCAGGCGGTTCCATAGCTCTGGTCCCGCTTTATAGGCGGCCCCGTTGGCGCAGTCCATAACCACGGTAAGTCCCTGTAAATCCTGATCCAGGCTGTAGCAGGCGGCCAGATAGCTCAAGTAATTGTTAAGGGCTTCTTTGACATCGTAGACCTGCCCTACATCAGCACCGGAAGGGCGGCTGAGGTTCCTGGTCCCAGCTAAAACCAGCCTCTCAATCTCTTCTTCCACTTCGTCAGGCAGCTTATAGCCGCTGGAACCGAAGAACTTGATGCCATTGTCGGATACCGGGTTGTGGGATGCGGAAATAACCACCCCGCAGGAGGCGTTGTATTTCTCGGTAAGGTAAGCCACGGCCGGCGTAGGTATAACTCCTACGGTCAATACGTCCGCCCCGGTGGAGCAGATCCCGGCCGTCAGAGCCGCCTCCAGCATATCCCCTGATATTCTGGTATCTTTTCCGACTAAAATACGCGGCCGGGTACTGGAATCCTGTTCGGCCAACACAAAACTACCGGCCCGGCCCAAATCAAAAGCCAGCTCTGGTGTCAACTCCAAATTGGCAATGCCTCTTACTCCGTCGGTTCCAAACAAAGTTCCCACGTATCCTGCCCCTCCTGTTAGATCAATCTCCCCACAAATATCCATAATAGGTTTATATTCTATTTTATTCGAAATGAAATACCTTATCTGGCTTATTATAAATTGAAATTATCTTTTCCGCTACCCTCAACCCGTCCACGGCCGAACTGACGATTCCGCCCGCATAGCCCGAACCTTCACCGCAGGGGTAGAGATTATCCAGACTTATTGAATTGAGGTTATCTCCGCGTGCTATCCTTAAAGGGCTGGAGGTGCGGGTTTCCACCCCGGTCAGGATAGCCGGCCCGGAGGTAAAACCGGGCATTTTTCTCTCCCAGTTGTGCAAACCCCTTTCCATAACCTGGCATAGCTCCGGGGGGAACAGCTCCCACAGGTTGACCGCGTTCACTCCCGGTTTGAATGTAGCCAGAGATCCTTTTAAAGATATACTACTGCGGTGCTCAAGGAAATCTTGCACCAACTGGGCCGGGGCCCGGTAGTCGCCGCCTCCCAATTGGAAGGCGCGCCTTTCCAGCCTCTCCTGCAATTCCACCCCGCCCAGGGCGCTGTTACCCCAATCACCAGGTCCAACCGTGACCACTATTGCGCTGTTGGCCCGGCCGCTGTCCCGAGCTGCGTAGCTCATACCGTTGGTCACTATCTGACCGGCTTCGGAAGCCGCGCCGATCACGTAGCCCCCGGGGCACATACAGAAGGTGTAAAATGACCTGCCCGCCTGGCGGTCTTGATAGGTAAGATGATAGTCAGCCGCCCCTAAACGGGGATGCCCGGCAAAATTCCCATACTGGGTCCGATCAATGAAGCTCTGCTGGTGTTCGATGCGAACCCCCACCGCAAAGGCCTTGGGGGTAAGGCTCACTCCCCGGTCGGACAACAATCGAAAGACGTCGCGGGCGCTGTTGCCTACCGCCAGAACCAGTACCGAACAGGGAACGCGCGCTTTGTCATTTATAGTTATGCTTTCCACAGACGTTTGGTTAATATGAATGTCCGACAGTCGGCTCTGAAAATACACCCGGCCCCCCCGGTCGATGATCTCCTGGCGGATGCTTTTGACCACCCGCCTTATAACATCAGTTCCCACATGGGGTTTTTTCTGATAGCTTATTTGCGGGTGGGCCCCGTGTTCTATGAATGCCTCCAGAACTAAACGCACCCGGTGGTCGCCGATGCGGGTGGTCAGTTTGCCGTCGGAAAAGGTCCCTGCGCCGCCCTCGCCGAACTGAGCGTTTCCGTCTTGATCGAACAGTCCCCGGCTCCAGAACGATTCCATCGCCTGCACCCTTTTATCTACGTCATAGCCCCGTTCAAAAAGGATCGGGTGGTAGCCTCTTCTGGCCAGAAGCAGGGCGCAAAACAACCCGGCCGGCCCGGCCCCGATAATAGTGGGAGAAAAAGGCAGGGGGGCGGCTCCATTAAGCAGGGGTGGCTCCTGGGGGGGTTTTAATATAACTGCCCGAGGCCCGTTCAAGGCGTCGGGAGCCAGCCCGGTGCCTTCCTTCAGTTCCAGATCCAGGGTGATAGAGAAATAAACCTGGCTGCGGCGGGCGTCAACCGCCTGCCGGGCCAGGGTTAAACTCAAGATGCTGGCTTCATTTATACTGAGGCTCCGGGCGGCCTCCCGCCATAGATCGGCCTCCTCATAGTCCAGCGGGAGTCTTAGATCCCGCACTCGAACTTTCATCATACACCTTCTTTACCGGCCGGCTTGGTTATTTCTATATTTAACATAACTTTGGCCGGATAAACCTTGACTCCCTGGGGTGCCACCAACTCCACCTCCTGGGTGAATGAAGCGTTTTTACCGGCCAGGTCCAAAGGTTTAACGGCAATTTCCTTCAATTCAGCCAGGGTCGCCTCCGGTCCATAGACCGTTATCGTTTCAGGAACCACCTGGATTTTACCGGCCTGGTAGGGACTGGCTGGAGCTGTACCTACGGTTACCTTGACCGGAATCTTTTTGCTGGTTTCCTTTTGCACCACTATGGCATACACGCTAACCGTCTCGGGCACTATGGTAATTCCCTGAACTTGGTTGCCTTTGCTGTCCCGGGCTACCAGAATTCCTTTTAGCGAGGTAGTCTCTTTTAGGGAACTCAAATCAACCGGGCAAACCACCCGGGAAACTCGCCCCACGTCGCTTTCCTGCCCCTTTATGACACATTTGTCGGGAATCATGGCCAGATTCATCAATTGATAGCCAGCGGGAGGACTCTTGCTCACTTCTGAGTTAATACCAAATATGTGCTGGTTTAGCTGGTATAGTTCGACCTTTACCTGCTTGGGCTCTACCATGGTGAGCAGGGCGCCCTTGATCGGCTCCACAGTGACCGGCACCTCTGAGGTGCCCGGGCCCAGGTTGGCCAGATCCACGTATGCCGCTATGCTTTCTTTGTCGGGGGAAGCGCCCCAGACCCGGACCGAAACCTTGGTCGGGCCATTGTAGGAAAGCCCCTCGGCCAAATGAATCTGCTTGAGTTCGACCTGTACGCTGTTGGACTGACCGGTGGCCGGTGCCTTGTTGATCACGTAGAACCAGAGTAGCATGGCTAATACTACGGAAATTATTTTAAGCCCGATTCTCTTTTCCTTCCGGGGGGACGTCCGATTCATTTGACCACCTCCTTCGCCAGCTTTGACTCCATGAATCAGGGTAGCTCAATTCCCGGTCCAGCAGTTCCATCAGGTACTCGGGAGTTAAGGAGCGCTTGATCTGCCCATCCTGAGCTACTGAAATAGTTCCGGTTTCTTCAGAAACGATAATCGCCAGGGCGTCTGACACCTCGGTAATTCCTATTCCAGCCCGGTGGCGGGTGCCCAGCTCCCGATCCAGTTTCAGGTTGTCGCTCAAGGGCAGGAAACAGGCGGCCCGATCAATTCTATGGTTGGATATAACTACCGCCCCGTCATGCAGGGGCGTGTCCGGCACAAAAAGGTTTACCAGCAGGCTGGCAGACAAAACCGCATCCATGGCGGTGCCGCTCTCCAAATACTCATTGATTCCGGTCTCCCGGGTCAGGATTATAAGGGCGCCGGTCTTGCTGCGCGACATGGCCGCCACCGCATCGCTTATTTCTCTAATCATGTGTTCATGCTCCAGCTGCAAGGGGTTCTGATTCCGCCTGAATATCTTGCCCCGCCCCAACTGTTCCAAGAAACGGCGCAGCTCGGGTTGAAAAACAATGGGCAGGGTTACCGCAAAAACGATCCATAATTTATCCATCAACCAGTTGATCATCTCCAGGTTGAAAAAGCTGGCCAGAATGGAAAACACCAGCAGAGTAATCAGCCCTTTTAAGAGCTGCTCGGCTCGTGTTCCTTTGATTAATCCCAGTATTCGGTAGAACAGATAGGCCACTATGGCAATATCTATAGTACTGCGGATGATGTTCCAGGGGCTGGTTACTATACCGGATAGGCTGCTTAAATCCAATGTTTACTCCTCCAAAGACCTGTATATCTAGTCCTCATTATGCCTATTGTAAATAATCTCCCTTTTAATGTATATTAATTTTTGCCTGACACCTTTCACCGCCGGTGGTAGTGAAAAACGGCCAGAACCCCTTCATCAACAGTGATAGTCGCATCCTCCCCCACCATCAAATTGGATACCGCAAAGGGGTTGCCCTTGGCCAGCACCGCTTTTTGCAGAGGGTATTCAAACCCCTCTTCGCTTACCCCTGTGGCCCGGTCGCTTAGAACCAGCACGGAAACCAGATCCCCGGCTCCGCCTTTGAGCCGCAGTTCATCGGTAACCAGATGGACTTGCATTTCAGGAGCGTGATGAGATACCTTGATTCCCCTTTCCGCCAAATCCATACAGGAATAAAGGTTGGATAGGGTGTGGTCAAGCCTTTTTCCCAGAGAGCCGATTAAAACGATCTCATCAGCGCCCCGGGCTTCTGCTTCACTTAAAGCCAGCTGGGTATCCGTAAAATCTTTTTGTCGGGGATACTTCTTTACGGGAACTTCCAGCCGGTTAAAATAGTCCCTGACCTCCCCGGCAATGGAGTCCATATCGCCGATGATGCAGTCCGGCACAAGCTGCAGCTGGTAAGCGTAATTGGCACCCCCATCAGCACAGATTATGCAATCGGCCTTGTCTACTAGCTCGTTATAGGTTTTAAGATCATCTCCATATTCGCCGTTGGCCAGCACCAGGCATTTCATTATCAGCAAACCCATTTCCTAATATTTGGATATAAAGACCGCCTGAACCAGACGCTGCTTTTCCCTAAAGTTATTATAGTATTTATCGGCGGCAAAGTTTTCTTTCTTAATTAGGAAATTGGCTTTTTGACGGGTTGTAGAGGCCTTATTGCTCTACTTTTCACGAAATTGACAAAGCAAAAGTGGTTCATTATAATGCTATTAATGCATTTCTAGCAAGGAGGGTAACGGCCAATGAGCTACATAATCACAGATGAATGCACATCCTGTGGCGTCTGCGCTGACGAGTGCCCGGTGGAGGCAATCAGCGAAGGCGCGGAGAAATATGTGATCGATGCGGATTTATGTACCGATTGCGGATTATGTGCTGACGTTTGTCCGGTTGAAGCGCCTCAACCAGCTGACTAAGCGCCCCGGCAACCATATAACAAAAAAAGCCCGATTGGGGCTTTTTTGATTTTAGAGCTATTTATTGCATGTCGGCGCGAGAATAAATAATACTGCAGTTTCGACCGCGGGCTTTGGCTAAATACAAGGCCTCATCGGCGTGGTTGATCAGTTCTTCCGCCATATATTCATTTCCATTGCGCAAATTGACCGCATCAACTCCGAAGCTGGCAGTTATTTTTATCACTTCATCCCTCCCCGGCAGCGGTATGGAAGTGTTTTGTACCATGTTACGTATGCGCTCGGCGATCTCGGTGGTCTCCAACAAACCGGCTCCGGGAACGCCTATGATGAACTCTTCTCCTCCATAACGGCCCACATAATCATAGGTTCGGCAGTTTTCTTGGAGGCATTGGGCAAAGTGCTGCAGAACCAGATCACCGACCAGGTGGCCATAGGTGTCATTCACGGTTTTAAAAAAATCGATATCACCGATTATTATTCCCATCATACCGTTTTCCCGGCGCATCCTGTGCATCTCGCTTTCCATGCGTTCCATAAAGGCCCTTCTGGTAAGCAGACCGGTAAGATCGTCAGTGCTCGCCAAACGTAAAATTTTTTGCTCCTGTTCGATAATACGCTGCCCGATACGTAAGCGGTACTTTAACTCTTCGGGGTTGAACGGCTTTACCATATAATCGTCAGCCCCCGATTCCAGTCCCCGGACCAGATCACCTTCCTGATTGCGGGCAGTCAGAAGTATGACATACACGTAGCTGTCGTTCTCACAGGAGCGTAGCCAGCGGCAAATTTCCGGGCCGTCGGCTCCCGGCATCATCCAATCCAACACCGCTAGACTGGGTCGGTCGGCCTGTTCCAGTATGGTCAATGCTTCTTGACCGTCCCTAGCCGCTACCACTTCATAACCCCATTCAAGCAGCGAATTTTGTAGTAATTGCCTGGAAACAGGCTCATCTTCAGCAATCAAAATCCGCATTTTATAAACCCCGTCCTACCATATATTTATCTAACCACTGAAGTATTTCATTGATACGGGTAGGCAGCTGCCGGTTTTCGTAGCGTTTGTATACTCCTGGAGGAAAGATATACCAAATCTTAGTCCTCTATTATTATCGGAGGATCCCTTTTTTAATTTATAGGAAATTTATGCTAAATTTTCGTAATTATTCTGACGTAGAGCTTCATATAGGATGATAGCAGCAGCATTGCTCAAATTGAGGGAACGTCCTATATCAAGCATTGGAATTCGAATAAGCCGGTCATGGTATTTTTCAAGCATTTCTACTGGCAGACCGCGGCTTTCGCTGCCAAAGACAAAGCAGCTCCTGGTTGAATACGACCTCTCGTTAAACCGGCAATCGGTGCGGGTGGTGGCCAGGTATAGCTCGGCATCCGGCATACTCTCAATCCATTCTGCAAAACTCTCCCATACCTTTACTTCAACCTTATTCCAGTAATCCAGCCCGGCCCGCTTCAGGTAGCGGTCTTCCAGAGAAAATCCGAGGGGTTTAATCAGATGCAGGGTGCTCCTGGTCAGCGCGCAGGTCCTAGCTATATTTCCAGCATTTTGCGGTATTTCCGGTTCAACTAATACTATGTGCAAGACAGCATCCTCCCGCTTGTGGTTTTGGACTGTACAAACTCCATGCATCCTGAGTTTACCAGACATAACATATCTATTCCAGGAAAGACTAAGACAAATAATTAGTACTCTGTTAATCCTAATTCTGTGTATTACTCGTCGAGGGAAATTTTTGTAGGACAAGGCGGAGGAATGAGTAATACTGGACGTATTACGATTGACGACAACGCAGTCATGCGAAAATTTAACCGACGATAATATATAGAATTAGGATTAACAGAGTACTTCAGGGAGGATAGCTTTATTTATGGGCAAAAAAAAATTTAATTTTATCATGATCCTGGGCTTGGTGCTGACCCTGGCCTTTTCCATGGCCGCGTGCAAAAACGACCAGGCCAAGAAATATATACCCCAGCCGGGTCCGGTGCAGCCATCGCCGGAAGTGGCCAAATATAAAAGCGAACCGACCATAAGCCTGTACCGAACCGCCACCGGCAAGACCGAGCAAATTAAATTGGAAAACTATATAAAAGGCGTGGTGGCCGCCGAAATAGGGTCCAATTACCCGGCCGAAGCCCTGAAGGCCCAGGCCATTGTGGCCAGAACTATGACCCTGGCTCTAATGGAATACGAGGGCGGCACCCGCTCCAAGCACGGAACCGACGCTAGCGACAACCATACTGAATTCCAGGCCTATGATGAAAAGAAAGTTACTGACGCGATATCCTCCGCAGTTGACGCAACCCGGGGCCAGGTCCTCACCTATCAGGGCAAGTTCGTCTATGCCTTATTCCATTCCCTTTCCAAAGATAAAACCGCCAGCATCCAGGAAGGCTTCCCCAAGCTTCAGGATAAAGCCGGGGCTTATATAGTTCCGGTAAGCACCAACGGGATAGCCAAAGCTCCTGAGAAATACAAAAACTGGACGGTTAAAATACCCCAAAGCACCATAAAATCAATTATGGGGGCCAAAGCTGGCGATCTCCATGATATTAAGATCAGCCAGGTGGGGCCGTCGGGGCGCGCCCTGACCATCACCGCCGGCCAGGCCAGTATCCCCGCATCCGATTTGCGTGAAAAAGTCGGTTTTGATAAGCTCTATTCCACGATCCTGTCCGGCGTTAAAGCGGAAGGGAACAATATCGTATTTACCGGCGACGGGTGGGGGCACGGCTGCGGGATGGAACAATGGGGAGCCTTCGCCATGGCCCAAGGAGGAAGCAATGCCCGCCAGATCGTCGAGCACTATTTCCCCAATACCACGTGGACCCAACTGTACCAGTAATTAAATAACCAGGGAGAAACCGGGGGAACGGTCTCCCTGGTTTCTTCCTTAGTTATAGGCGCTCGGGCAGGAATGGCTTTAGGGGTATTTCGGCATACTCTCTGGCATGGCGAAAGTATTCCACGCCCGGATGGCGGCTGAATTCCTCAATGGTTTTGACAAGCATCAGGTCCAAACTGGTAAATCCGCCGCCGGGATGAGGCGGGATCAGGTTTTTCTCCCGGGCATAGGCCTGAGCTGCGGCAATACCAGTCCAGGTAATGGAATAGATCAACTGCTCGGTATCCCCCATGATATCGGAACAGATGTAAAATCGGCACAACAGGGCCCGCCCTGGATATACGGTGCAAAGGCTATCCTTTAAAAAAAGACAGGGATTGGGTGACAGGCGTAAAAAACCCA
The DNA here is from genome assembly GCA_002410325.1 of Syntrophomonas sp. UBA5314. Classification (GTDB taxonomy): domain Bacteria; phylum Bacillota; class Syntrophomonadia; order Syntrophomonadales; family Syntrophomonadaceae; genus UBA5314. Next base: position 61,157 of record DHRK01000064.1, on the reverse strand, counting down.
GGCTTCTCTTTTGCTGATCAAGACAGTTCAGGGCGAATTCGCTTTCCTTAAGGTTAAGGTGGGCGCACATGTGGCGAAAGGCAATAAGGTCCGGGACAACGTAAGCCGTATGGCAGCAATTCACCTGGCACCCGCGGCAGGCGCAGTGGTAATCGGAGGCAAACATCTTGTGCAGTTTCTCGTCGTCGCAGAGGGGCTGCCAGGCGGCCAGCAGATCATCCAGTGTAGCACTAAAGTCGCTTATTTTGACCCCTATTTTATCTTTTCCATTCTCGATTCCCTGGTATAGTTCAACCTTGCTCATTACCCACTCTCTTCCGGCCCGGCTCCGTCGGACAGTTTTTTAATGGCTTCCCGGGCCAGGACATCGCAGCGTTCATTCCAGGTGTCCCCGGCATGGCCCTTTACTTTAATATAGTTAATCCGGTTCAGGGAACCCAGTTCCAATAATTCCCGCCACAGATCCTGGTTGGCTACTTCTTCTTTGCGGCTGTTCTTCCAGCCGTTTTTTTGCCATTTATCCAACCAGCCCTGGGCAAAGGCATTGACCAGATAGGCGCTGTCGGTGTGCACCAGTACTTCCCAGCCCCGCACCTTAAGCGCTTTAAGCCCCTCGATCACCGCTTTTAATTCCATCCGCTGGTTGGTTGTTTCCGGGCAGGCTCCGGAAATCTCCTTGCAGTGCTCTCCATAAAGCAGCACCGCCCCCCAGCCCCCGGGTCCGGGATTCCCTGAACAAGCGCCATCGGTATAAATAGTTACCTGCTTCATTTTTAGGTCACCTCATCGTGGTGGGGATTCCTATAGACTTGCTCCACCCCCTGGGCAATGGCCACCAAAACGTTGACTAAAAAAGCTTGCTCCATGATCTCCGCCCGGGTTATGGCATAACCCATTGGACTCACCGCATAGCGGGGCTTGAGATGATTTAGAGCCAGGGCCACTACATCCGCCTGGCACCGGGCGCATCTACACATATCAGGCTTTTGCGCCATTACCGAGTCCAGGTGTTCCCATACCAATTTTTCCACTACATTATTGACATCCATTCTATTCACCCCGCCACCAAATTCAATAACTCCGCTACCTCTTTAATATGATAATCAGCCTCCGGCAGCCGCCAATCGGCTTTGGGTGCCAGCCATACCGCTTTCATACCTGCTCTTTTGGCCCCTATTACATCGGTAATGGGATCATCTCCGATATGGATGGACTTTTCAGGCGGACAGCCCAACTGTTTGACAGTTAACTTAAAAATACCCGGATCGGGCTTGGCGCAAACCACCTCATCGGAGAATACCAGATGGCTAAAATAATCGAAAAGCTGGTCCTTTTTCATGATTTGGCGCAGGTACAGTCCCGGCGTTGCTCCGGTATTGCATATTACGGCCAATTTCATACGCTCTCCCAGAGATTCAAGGGTTTCCGGAACACCGTCGTTTATTTCCGGAGGCAGCTTCAGAAGGGTTGTCGTATAGGCATCGTAAAGGTCATCGGGATGGAGAAGCCGTTTGATGCCCAGCTTTTTTATCAAATGAGCCACCTGTCCCCGCGGCCCCGGGTCCCGTCCATATACCCTTTGTGAATAGTAGGCCTCCCTCCAGGCGCTTTTGAAGGCATCCGATAGTGTCTGCTGGTCAAACTGGAGCCCTTCAGCCAGCAGAACCTGCTGCACATCCAGGGCTCTTTGCCCGGATACTGCCGCATCAGGCGGCCCTTTGTACAGGGTATTCCAAAAATCAAAGGTAATAGCCAGAAGCACCAAAATTCACCTCATCTCCCCCAGGTCGGGCATTTTTTAGGCTGGCCAACTCAATCCATAATTTGTTCCGTAACCTTTATTTCGCTAAGGTTTAACGTTATACCTTCGCGGGAGACATATTTTAAAAACCCCCATATAAGGGGGTTTTCGACATATTGGCTGGTATTATAAATACTTGCCTAAAACCGTCTTTTAGGCTTCAATAACTTTTTTAGTAGTGCTTTCCGCCTGAGCTGCATAATTTTTGACATCACCATCGAGTATGCACTCATTGTCTTTTTGTCTCTCTTTGTTGAGGCTCCGCACCCGGTCCTTGACCAGGGAATTATCCGTTCTATAAAAACCGGGGCCCTTAAATTGTACACCGACATTGCGGCCTATCAATTTTTCTACTTTTCCACTGCACCGGGGACACGTTTCCAGGGCCGGTTCAGATACCTTCTGCATCTTGTCAAAGGTGCCACAGTTTTCACATCTGTATTCATATAGCGGCATATCAATACACCCCCTTCGTTTAATCTCTCACCATTATATTATTTAGTTTTAAGGGCCTCTTTTGTCAATAGTCAACCAAATTTTTAGGTGTTACAGACCACTAGGGCATTCCCATACTCAGGTAAATGAGCAGGGCCAGTATTCCGTTCCACATCCCGTGAGTTAAAGTTGAGACTAATATGCTGCCGGTCTTTTCATAAACATAGCAGAGAAATATTCCTCCCACCGCCAGGGGAACCGCCCGCCACAAGTCCATATGAACCAATCCGAAGACGCTTCCGGCCGCCACCATTCCCCAGGCCTTGCCCATATACGCTCGAAATACCGGATATACCATGCCCCGGTAAAAGAGCTCCTCGGTCAAAGGCGCCAGCACAGCCACTACTATCAGCAATAGGATAAATTGTCCCGGAGAACCCACACTACGCAAAATCGTTTCTACACTCTGCTGAGATACGTTGGGATGAAGCCGCTCAATCACCAGCCCGGCCGCCCAGGCGAAGGTGAAAACCAAAACCCCTCCAGCCAGTCCGTATTTAAGCCAGCTTTCACGGCTTGCTCCCTTTATCCCCAGTTCATTTGGATGCGCCCGCCGCAGAAACACGGCCACCAACCAAACCATTCCGGTAAAGATCAGGAACTGGACCATATAGGACAACAGGAAATCCTGCACCATACCTGGAGTACGGCCGCTGCCGCCCATCAAACGGTGGAGAAGATTGCGGCTCCAGCTTCCCAGCCAGGTAATCAGAAAAAGGCTGGGTAAATATACCAAAACCAGGTCAAAAAATCCCCAGCGCGGTTTTTCTGGCAATCGGCAGCCTCCCCTTTCAAATCCTTATATTATTATAGCACCGCCCCCAACCGCCTGTATAAGTTTCGGACCGATTAGGCGCTCAAGAGCCCGGGCATACTAACAACAGCGCCCTTGTGCCTAAAGAATTTTCTCATGGTCTTTTAAGTAAAGTCGATTTCAAGGAGGTATGTATATGATCCCTGTTGTTTTTATTCTCACGGTCAGCCTGATACTGATCGCGATGTTGTACTGGGTCTTGCGCAGTTCTGAGGGACAGCGCCGGCCTGGGAATAATCTACGCCACGATTATCAATTTGAGTCGGCCCAGGAACTGTTCAAATATGCCCCCGACGAAGCCTACCTGGGCGAAGACAGGGTCGAGCTGATCCGTCATGATGACGACCGGGTGCGGGCTATCTGGAACCTGAGCGAGGAGAAATGGCGTCAGTTTTCGGAACGCGCCGAGAATAGTAAAAGCCGGGAGCCATTTCTGCGCATATATCAGGCCGGAGAACTACTTCATTCCATGGACGTTCCCCTAAAGCAAAAAAACGGCCATTTTGATTATGAACTCTCCCTGGCCACGGCCAGTTATTTCACCCTGGGCTACAAAGAAAACAACCGCTTTTGCGGTGTCCTTACCTCCCGCACGGTCATGCGCCAGTGCTGATTATTTATGCCTTACGATTTCTTAAGAGGCGTGGGGATATTGGCTATACTGCCATACAGGTGGCCAGTCCCTACACCTCTCATTTATTTTCTTCTAACGGACTTCGCCTGAGCTGTAGATTTTAACTTTAGTTTCAACTTGAATTTCCGCGTTTTGAATAAACTGTTCATCATCTACCCGGTCTTTAAGCTCCCGCCGCCATTTGGATAAGGCATATTTGTTAATATCGATACAATCAACTTTCCATTCGTTCTGCATGGTCTTTATCATATCCCGGCAGTTGCTTTCGACCTGACCGGCAATATAATCTTCGATCATTTTTACCCGGGCCGTATCCACCGGCTGCTCCGAAGGGTGTTCGGTAATCACCCCTTTCAAGATCACCTGCACCTTAAAAGTAAACCGGTCACCTTGCCTTTCTACCGTCACCTTACGCTCGTTATCAAATAGGGCGGCTCCCTGGGCATTTTCGTCCTCCAGAATAAAAGGTATATAGACCTGAGTACTTATGCCCCGTAAAAATGCCAGATAGCGGGTTTGGTGCAAATTCAGCTTGGTCACCAAACGATCCTTTTTAAATATCGCAATTCCCGTCAGGACGACCTGATTTACTCCCCCGGCTTTGATTACCGGCACCACCGGATTGCGCCCCGCAGCCTGGGACATGTCAAACTCGTGCAGAGTAGTCGCCGGTATGCTGTGCGCCTTTGGTTCACGTAAAAGCGCATAGAGATAGGTAGCCATATTGTCAGTGTTTTCATTGGGTTCTTTTAAAATATCCTCACCCCGGCCCTCCACTACGGCCAACAGCATGTTGGTTGAGACTTCCGGGAAACGGTACAGGGACTCAAAAGGCTTGTTCAAGCCCTGCCGGGCCAGGTCCTCGCCGGTTAGGATCACCTTGTTAAAACCGGTAACATAGAGCTCGGAGGAGGTATAGGATCGCTTTTCCCGGGCGTATCCCACGGTTGGAGCCGGTATGGTTTCTACCGTAACAGGGTCCCGGGCAGTCGCCTTAAGGTTGGGAAAAATTACCGTTACATCAACCTCCGGTTGTTCGAGTGGACCCTGATTTAACTGGTTCATACCTCCGGGATCGTCTTGATGAACATCATAGGCAGCAGCAATGGGAAAGGCCAGACTTTCAACATCTTTGCTGTCCCAACAGCCCGCCAGGTTGAAGCAGGCAAACATTAATAAAACAACCCACAGCTTCTTATGCACCGACGTCAAACACCTCTTTCCGAAACCAACTGATTAAAAGGAGCAGCAAGGGGAGCAGCATACCGATTAATAGATAAACGATAGAAAAATATTCCAATAATACATCATACTGCATTACCGTGGGTGAAATAAATGAACCGCTAAAGATAGCTGCACCTATCAACAGCATTATACTTGCAATCTTATCCTCGGCCTTAAAGAGCTGAGCGATGGCCAATGCCGCTGAGAAAATAACATTAATTATCCGCCGCAAAACGATTCCGACCCATATGGCCAGGAAATAAAATTCCAGCCTTTCTAAAACCGGCACCTGGGCTATCTTTAAAATAGTGACCCCCGGCCAGCTATAGCGGACCATACGCTCGGCTCCAAATACCAGCAAACAGCAGATGGTTACGATAAGATAGGCGGCGGTTGAAAGTCCCACTCCCTTAAGCGCCGCGCTCTTAACCTGCTCGGGTTTATCCACTTGAGAATATAGGACCAGCAAGATCTCGGTTCCGGCAAAGGCAAATATGCTGTAGAATATCCCTCGAAGCAATTCCCTGGCATCCAGTTCCCCTAACGGCAACAGGTTGGTCGGATCGTGATGATACAGGGCGGGGATTACTATGGCTATTAGGCTCAAGACCAGGCCAAAAAACAGGGTTTCATTAATTCTCCCCACCACCTGTCCCCCTTTGCTTCCCGCATAGACAATACAAACCATGGCCAGTAGCACAGTTATCCAAAAAGGGGTTCTGGGCAGCATGAACAGCTGGATCAAGCGGGCAAAGGCGTCTATGAAATATATTGCCGACAAGGCCAGATATATAATAAACACTATTATCATTGCGTACCCCAGCACCCTGCCCAGTAGAGCCTGGAACAGCTGAACAACGTTCAATCCCAAATGACGGCTGCCCAGTTTTTCAATGATGATTACATTCAGGATCGGTACGATAGCCCCCAGCAGGACGCATATCCATGCGTGTTGTCCGGCTTCCCTGCTTAAGATAGCAGGTAAGGCCAGCATGGCTGTGCCCACCTGCCCCCCGGTTATGATAAACATCAGCTGGCGTCCGTTAATATGGTGCAAACCGCTCATTGATCATTCCGCCCATAATCTTCGCTTTTTACTTCCCTGGTTAAATTGGACACCGGAAGCGAAACGGGCCGTTTATTCATCATCCAGAGGGGAACCCGAACCGCCGCATCTTTTAGATCCTGCCAGCGTAGAGGAGCAAAGGGGGCGTAATAGGGAGTCTGGAAGTCTTCCAGGGAACAGACATGGATCACTATAAACAACCAGGCTAAAGAAAAACCGTAAATGCCAAATGCTCCACTGGCAAGGATTAAAGGCAGTCTCAAGATGCGTGAGGCCAGCAGCATGCCGCTGGAGGGCATAACGAAGGTAGCTATAGTTGTAACTGAAATAACGATAATTACCGCCGGGCTGGCCAGGTTGGCGGCTATGGCAGCCTGCCCCAGGATGATACCAGCCACCACTCCCACCGTCTGACCGATGGCTCCGGGCAATCGTAAACCCGACTCAATAGTTAACTGTATTATAAACTCTTGAATCAGAACTTCGATCAAAACCGGGAAGGGCACCTGGGACCGGGCTTGAGCCACCGGCAGCAGCAGTTTGAAAGGCACCAGCTCGGGATGAAAACTGAACAAGGATAAATATATGGAAGGAAGCGATACAGCCAGGAAAAATGCTAAAAACCGCGTAAAACGGGTTATGGATCCGTAAACCGTCCGTTCATAATAATCTTCCGAAGCCTGAAAAAATTCCAGGGCCAGAGTAGGAACGCTAAAGGCCAATGGAGTGCCATGAGTTATTACTACTACCCGGCCTTCCATTAATTTAGCCACCAGCCGGTCGGGTCTTTCACTGCTGAAAATTTGGGGGAAAAGTGACCAGGGGGATTTTTCCAGGTATTGTTCTAAATATCCTGCAGCTACGATTCCATCGACATCTATGGCGTCAATTCGCTGGCGCAGGTTTTCGACCACTTCTGGAGAGGCTATGTCCTCAATGTACAGGTAGGCTACCGGAGTTCGCGTGCGCCTTCCGACGATAGTTTTTTTTACTACTAGTTTGGGATCACGCAGCCGCCTCCGAATCATGGAAATATTGATATCCAGGTTTTCTATAAAGCCTTCCCGGGGTCCGCGGGTAGTACGCTCCCCGGGCGGTTCATCCACCGTCCGGAATTCTCCCCCGTGAATGTCGATCACCAGGGCCTCCTGGTAGCCGTCCAGGAACACCACCAGTAAACCGTCGAAGATATGATGGATGATCTCCTTCAAGGTTGAAGCGGTTTGAACCTGGCTTACGCTGGGTCCGGAATTGACCAGCATATTGATTAATGCCGGTGGAAGCCCCTCTTGAACCGTCAGGGGGTATTTCATCAAGGGCTCCAACACATGACGCTGAAAAGCGTCTTTATCAACTACTTGATTTAAATATACCGACCGGGCTGGAATCTTAAGCTCCAGGCCCAGAAGAAAATCCTTTTTATTGATGTCTTCGTTCTTGTCCAGGTAAGGAGCCAGGAGTTTATTTTTATCATTCAATTTGAGCGGCATGGGGTCTTCAGGCAGCCCCCCGCTTTTAGACTGGGTTTGATTTGGCGGAGATACCGGTTTTCTTGGTATAATGCGCATTATTGTCTCTCCCTGCAGTAATAGTCTATTTTTCCCCGCCTTTCCAAAGCTATACGGGATGCAGGTCAAACTGCCAGCAACCGGCCAGAAGATGCTGGATTCCCAAAGCCATCCGTAAAAGTTAAAAAGCGAAGCTGAACCCTGGTAGGGCAGCTCCGCTTGTGTTTTATAGACCGTCATGGCGACGGCTTCCATGGGTCAGCGTTTTCTATAGTACTCCTTTTCCAGGGAGTCGACAAACTGGCGGGCGGACCGCCCCGAAGGGCCGTGCCGTCTTCTTTCCCAGGCCAGGGCGCGCTCCCGCAGCAGTTCCGGATCTATGGTCAGTCCTTGTTCAGCGGCCATCTTTTCTACCATTTCCAGGTATAGCTCCTGCCCGACGGGAGGAAAACTGATCGTCAAACCAAAGCGATCGGCCAGGGAGAGCTTTTCCTGCAGGGTTTCCTGCAGGTGGATTTCATTGCCCGGGCCCTCCCGGTCGGAAAAATATTCCCTGATAAGGTGGCGGCGGTTGGAAGTGGCGTAGATCAGGACGTGGGCGGGGCGGGCCTGCAAACTCCCTTCCAAAATAGCTTTAAAGCCCTTGTACTGGGTCTCCGATTCCTCAAAGGAAAGATCGTCGATGAAGATGATACAGGGAACCGCATAATCCTGCAGCTCCTCTACCAGGCGGCCCAGGCTCCATAGGTCGTCACGGTTAAGCTCCACCACGTGCAAGCCCCGTTCTTTGTATTCTTGCAGGAGGGCCTTGATCAAGCTGGATTTTCCAGTTCCCCGCGGGCCGTAGAGCAGGACGTGGTTGGCCGGATAGGAATCCAGCAGCTTTTCGGTGTTTTCACAGACCTGCGTCTTCTGGGCCTGGTATCCTACCAAATCGTCAAGGGATACCGGGTCGGCCTGCTCGATGCCTATAAGGCCATCCTCGGGACTCCAGCGCAGGGCGCTGTACCTGGCCAGAAGGCCTCGGGAATACCGAAAATAGTGTTCGGCCAGGACGACGACCAGGTCCGCCCAATCGGCTTTCCCGCTCATCGCCTGAAATACAGCGTATTCTCCGGTCTTAAGCTCAGATTGCGGCCAATGGGTATTGGCCCCCGTCAACCCGGCCTCCTTTTCGAGATCCAGGTTGAAGATCTTCTGCAGCAGCCTCAAGTCTCTTTGAACGGCCATCTTCAAGCTGTCATCCAAACCCTCGTATCCTTTTTGTTCGCAGCAGCGGCTAAACGGATTATCATCTTGAAGGATCCCGCGCGTTAAATACTGCTGGAAAGAAAGCCTCTGCTGCCAGAGGATAAAGGACATCCGGCTCCAAGCGGCGGCCGCCGCCCGCTTACTTTTACCGTCTTCTCCAGATAAGGCCACTTCTTCCAGGCATTGCAGCACCGGATCCCGGGTCAATGATTGATAAATACTCAAACCCGCTAAAGCCCAAGGCAGTTCATTAATCAAAGCCAGTCCCCTCCTAAAGCAATGAAAAGGTTTAGTGTAAATAGATAATATTGATTACAACCAGCAGGGTATGGGTAAAAAATAATACCGCGCTGGATCTTTCCATAGGCCAGTTTAAGAGGTTTTTAAGCGGTATGCTGCCCCCAAAAAAGCGGGACAGATTGACCCCCACCAAGCCCAGATGCAGGACTTCAAAACTGACCAGAAAAATGGTGAACATCTTTATTACGGCATTGTTCAGCAAATAAAAGACCAATGAAAAATAAAATACTTCCAGGATGAGCGAGCACAAATAGAGCATCCACAACTGCCAGCGGCTGGCCGGCCCCCGGTTTATCATCCATTCCGCCAGGGCCCTGATCAATTCAAGTTCAAACCCCTGCGGATGCCCCTTCATTATATGGTAAAAATATATAGAATATAGAAGCAAAAGCAGTCCGGCAAGTACTGCCAGGCCTATACTCATCAATTCACCGGCCTTCCTGCAGGGCCTCCCTGCTGCGCGTAAGTGCCTTTAAGGGCCTACATATAAAAGACAGGCCTACGGCACCCTTATATAATACTGTTTCTAGAACACCGATACAATTCCTACCTGGAGATCAAAACGGCATTCCGGACCCAAACCGGTCTGGCTCGGATCCCGACCGCCTCGCAGGCAGGAATTGCCCGCTCAATAACGAAATAAGTATTGAGCAAAAGGAAAGGGGTCCGCCCAGTGCAGGAATTAAAGCGGGTTGAAATTGTAGTCGATGGGGTTACCGGGGTGGGTAAATCCAGTCTGGTCAAGATTATTTGTGAAGAGTACGGCCTGGAGCCCTTCAGTGAAATGTTTGAAGATGAAAACCGTCTTTTGCATAAATTCTTTAATGACCGGCAAAAATGGGCTTTTCCCATGCAAACCAATTTCCTTACCAATCGCTTTAAGCAGTATTACCACGCCATGAAAACAGGCCATGCGGTTATGGACCGCTCCATTTATTCCGACCGGATCTTCGCCCGGATGTATCTCGAATACGAATATTTAAAGCCTGAAGAGTACGCGGTCTACAACAACCTCCTGGAAGCCATGTTGGAACACGTTGTCCCCCCCAAGCTTCTGATCTATCTCAAGGTTGGCACCGACGAGGCCATTCGCAGGATTCACCGCCGGGGACGTCCCGACGAAGTGGAAGTGGAGCGGGGATATTGGGACAATCTCAACCGTTTTTATGAGACAAATTACCGTGACTATGATCTGGGCACAGAAGTGCTGGTAATACCGGTAGACGCGCTGGATTACGTACACCGGCCCGAAGACCGCGATTATATGCTGCAATTGATCGGCGAAGCCCGTTCCCGAGCCATATAAAGCGGATAATCAGGTCGGTTCCCTGTCTACCCCAAGTTGCCCTCACTCTCCAAAACCTGATTGTTGCCGCGGATCCTGGTATGAAGAAGCACTTTGCCCCCCCATAGATAGGCCGTTTGCCGCAGGGCGGGCAGGGCGTAATCGAGCTGCAGCTCCCGTCCGTCCCACTCATGCGCAAGATGCAGCACTTCACCGTTCCTGGCGACGCTCTGCACCCGTATGTTGGGGATGCCGTTGATGCCCGCCTGCCCGGTCAAAATCTGCCTGATCTTTTTCCATCCTTCCTCGTCCGCCACCTCGCTGACCACATACTCGCGTCCGCTTCGGTAGTATTGAAATAAATGCAGCTCTTCACAGAGCTCCTTATCCAGGTAGCGCATAAAGAAAGAGGCGTCCCGTTCCAATTCCCGTACTTCAAAGATAGAGTCCGGGCCGTTTTCTTCCGCGATCCGGGTAAATATTTTAAAGCCCAGGAAATAGGGATTTAAGAATCCTTCCCGCATGGAAACCACCTGGTTGTGGCGCTCCAGGTATTCCAGGTGCAGGGCGGGAGACAGCTCCAGGGCCTGCAGGATCTTGTAATGCCAGTAGCTGGCCCACCCTTCATTCATGGTCTTGGTTTCCACCTGGGGCAGAAAATACCGGCTTTCTTCCCGCACCATTTGAACGATGTCCCGCTGCCAATCACTCAAGCGTCCCTCCCGGCTCAAAAACCCCAAAATATCGTCGTCCGGCTCCAGCACCGGGCCGTCCAGATCAGGCAGGGCGGGCTTTGCCCGCTCCTCCTCCAGCAGCGGATGATCCCCGGGCGGCTTGAAGCTCTTTTCGATAATCCGGCGCTTGATTTGCTCCCGGCTTAAGTGCTTCTCGCCGGCTATGCGGTAGGTCTGAAAACGCAGGGTGTGAGCTGCATCCAGGGTTTTTTCCACCCGCTGGCTTCCGATGCTGGGATCAGCGGCATACTCCCGTATGCGCCGGGCATGGGTGTTGAACATTTCCATGGCCATGTCCGCCCTGGTCCCCCGGCTGAAATGGCGGTTGTTTTTGAAAAAGTCATTATGCCCGTAAACGTGCGCCATAGTGAAAACCTGCAAGAGCAGCGAATTTTCTTTCATCAGGTAGGCCAGGCAGGGATTGCTGTTTATAACCATCTCATAGGGCAGCCCGGTCAGATTATAGCGGTAAAAGGTCTTTTTTCTTTCATAGGCCTTGCCGAAACTCCAATGCGGATAGCGGGTGGGCAGCCCCAGATAGGCTTCGTAGGAAAGCATGTCTTCATAGGATACCAGTTCAAACTCCTGGGGATAGCAGTCCAATCCGAATTCCAGGACCAGTTCTTCGATCCGCCGGTTGTAGCGCTCCAGATCCTCAATACGGTAGTATTCGGCCAATCACATCACTCCCCTTCCGCCAGGCTCAGCAAGCGTTTAAAGGCCGGCCAGACTTCTTCCTTGCTGCCGAAGGCCACCGACACGAAGTTGGGGAAATCGATGGCCTTGCGGAACTCCTCGATCATCGAGCGGGGCGAGGTCCAGGAGGAAATGATCTCCCCGTAGCCGAACAGGTTGCAGACCTGACACAGCTCTATGGCTCTGAAAACCGTCTTTCTTATATCATCCGGCCAGTTGTCTCCGTCGCTGCAGTGAAAGGCATAGATATTCCAGAACTCCGGATTGTAGCGCTGCCATATGATCTCCAGGGCTTTCTCATAGCCGCTGCTGATCATGGTACCCCCCGATTCGCCCCGGTGAAAGAATTCCTCTTCATTGACCTCTTTGGCGGTGGTGCTATGATTGATGAAAACCAGGTCAACGGTAGAGTAGCGGTAGCGTACAAACTGGTAAAGCAAGAAAAAAAAGCTGCGGGCCAGGTACTTTTTATTCAGGTACATGGAGCCTGAATTGTCCATTATACATATCACTACCGCGTTGGACTCAGGCTTGAGTTCCTCCTTGGTCCGGTGGTAGCGCAGGTCCTCCTCCCGAAAGGGAACCCGCCCTATTTCCTCCTCCAGCTCCATTTCCCGCCAGGCCCGCTCCATTGATTTTCTGCGTTTTACCCGTTCCATCATCGATTTCTTTTTATGCAGGCGGGGCGGTATTCCCTTCAGTTGAATGCCCCACCGCTTGGTGGTGCGCTCGGTCTCCAGAAAAGAAAACTTCTTTCGCTCCCAGAAGGGCAGCTCCAGCTCCTCGAATAGGTAATGCACCAGTTCCTCCAGGGTGATCTCGGTTTCGTAGTATTCATCCCCTTCACTATCTCCGGCCCCGTTCCCGTTCCCGGCTCCATTGCCCCCCGGCCGGGGAAAGCGATCCCCCCTCTTTTCATTGCCCTTGCCGCTCACCACTCCGGGCTGGTTATTCCCATAGATAAACTGGTATTCCTTTATTCCCCTCACCGGCACCTTGATGATCTTATCCCGGTTTTTGCCGATAATGCTCTCCTCGGCTATTATGCTGCCAATATTCTTCTTTATGGATTCCTCCAGCAGCTGGCGATGGCGGCGCCGGTCCTCAGCGCTGCGGTCCCGCCCCCCGCTTTCATAGTCGCGAAATATGGCCATATCCATCCTCCTCGCCCCAACCAGGCGCAACGAATTAGAGCGTACGTTAAATATATATGCTGGCCGGGGAAAAGATGGACAAAAAATATGGAAACAACTGTTGAGCAGGGCCTCTGTTTCAGATATGTAAAACTGATCATCAATAAAGGAAAGGGCTATTCGGGTTAAATTGGCGGGGATGTTTACAAGAGAGCCGAAACAGAAGGCCATATAAGCCGGGTTGGAATCTATTCGCCACTACCCTCTACATGCCTGTTTTCGCCAAAATACCAATAAAATCGCCTGTTGAGATAAATTTTGCCCATTCATGTCAGATTCCCGGTCGCTCATGTTCCAAACTCAACCGTTCATGTCTGATTATAGGCAGTTCGCTCCTCACATGAAAATATATGTATTTATTATGATATAATTTCCACGCGGTAAGCCTTAATGAGAGGAGGTGTAAACATGAAGTTCAGCGCAAGAAAACCAAGACACCCGCCTAAATATAAATAATAGTGGCACAGTAGGTTAAAAGGGAACAAAACCTGCTATCCTTGCGCCCGTTACAACCTTGCCTGAACCACTATTAATTATATTGTATTAACTTTAGCAATTATGTCAACGCAATAGAGTCATCCTACTATAAGCCCATTATTTTGAGTCACTATTAATAGGATTTATCATAGGCTTTTTTATAATGAAATATTTCTCGAACTATTTCATTTGTCGGAGTAAATTATCTGTTAGCTGGGAAAAAGTGAATTCCGAATACTATATTTAATGAATGGAGGGATACTTATGAGCAGAAAAATGTTGAAGAGAATGATATTGTTTCTTTGTCTGTCAATCATTCTGATTACATCCGTTACTCCCCTTGCTTACGCGGATAATGCACCTGAACTTCCCGTTACCGCTCTAGGAAACAACTTCAACGCGAGCTTTGATGTAGGCGATCCAACTTGGAATCTGAAGTATACCACTAAAAATGACGATCTCCTGGGTCCGGAAGCAATAATCGTCAAAAACCAGGGCGGCTTTTATCTTCTAGATACATCGGGAAACAAGGTAATATCTATTGAACCTAATGGTTCAATAGCTGATGAATTCACCTTTGATGACCTGACCGTTACCAAAATTTCAACAGACTCTAATGATAACCTTTTTGTTTTAGATGCGGCCAAAGGAGTCATTCAAAAAAATGATGCCAAGAAGACAACAGCCAGATTCACGCTCAAAAGCCAGGACATCGAACCTCTCATCGATTTTGGGTGTATAAACGAAAACACCGTATACTTCGTAACAGCCGATGCCCAGGGAGGGAAGACCCGCTGTTACAACCTTAACAACGGAAAAGCCTCGCTGGTATCAGAAAGAGTAGGGAGGATTGCTGCAAACGGAGTCAACTACAAAACAGTTCTAATCAAAGACCCGGGGGCTGATATCGGGCACGCCTGCAAAATAACCATCTTTGACAGCTCCGGACAAACGGTGAAAGATATCAATCTCAAGTCAAACCACTGGATAGAAGGAGCGGAGTATCTGGGTGAAGACGGCGACAATTATATTCTGAAGGTCCACGAGATCGAATCCGACCAAAACAATAACACATGGTTCGAAGATCTGATAGAAAAAGTCGACGCAAACGGCAATGTTGTCGCGGTATCAGTATTACCCAAACAGGTCAAGTACGCCCAAAACAGCACCGCCGTTAAAAACGGCAGCGTATACCACCTGAATAACCAGAGCAGTAGCATCAAAATAGAAAAAGTCGAATTTACAGCAGCGGCCCAGTATAAATCCAGTCTGGATGCGGTAAATACGACTGCGGTTTCCCCCAGCACGGAAAGTACGAACTCTTCCGTCAGCGGAGGTGTACAAGCCCTTTCCTTAGCATACGTCAACCGTTCCTTGATTCAATCGACCGCGGTTTCCTATTGGTCCTGTTACTGGTATTGTTCCTATCCCAACTACTGGACCTACCAAAACTCCACACGACCGCGCTATATAACCGCCCCCGCGCAAAACTACCAGAGCGTACCATACAACTGGGGAGGATGGGACGCGTTAAGCGGTTTTAACTCAAAACTAAGTAGCGGAACCACCGCCGGCAATATAAATACCAGTTATTCCTATTCCAATCTGGCGGGAGTCGATTGCTCCGGTTATGTGCAGCGTTGCTGGGGAATCAACGACTACAAAAGGAGTACCACCGACTTAGACAGTTCCAGCATATCCTTCAGAATTAGTGCATCTTCCCTTAAATTCGGCGATGCCTGGAACAGATCCGATCACATAATGGTTTATCATCAGCGAGATGGCTACGGCAACTATGTCCTTTATGAAGCCACCCAATTAAACAGCTACGACCGGACGGCCCATACTATAAGGACAGCCTCCAGCGTTGAAGGCTCCTACCATTCCATCCGCCGGGTAAACATCACCGAGGATGTATAAGCAGCTAAATAACACCATCGGCTAACACTTAAAGTATTCCAGTATAAGTTTTTGCTGGAATGCTTCAATTTAGCAGTCAATTAAATATGATAAACTAATAAAATAAATATAAGGGAGCATTCCTGTAATGCTTAAGGAAGGTCTTTGAAAAAAGAGACGCCCATCAATACAATGAAATTGTGCTGCATCCGGCAAAGAAAAGCACAAATTCAGAGGTTGAGGAGGCGTCCCTATATGAAAAATACACAAAACGAGAAGATTTCGCAAATCAAAGATTCGACCCTAGTGATTGGCATTGATGTGGCCAAGGAA
This sequence comes from Syntrophomonas sp. UBA5314, assembly GCA_002410325.1. Lineage (GTDB taxonomy): Bacteria > Bacillota > Syntrophomonadia > Syntrophomonadales > Syntrophomonadaceae > UBA5314. The sequence goes on along the minus strand of DHRK01000064.1, from coordinate 45,447 downwards.
ACTCATTATGCCAGAGCATTCGATTTCAGGGGGGATTGAGCTAACAAAGCTACTTAAGTTTAGCAACACGGGTGAAGGTTTCGATCACCTGAGCCAGTGGATGCAAAGCATATGCAAGCAGCACGAAAAGGCGGAAATTATCGTCGGCTTCGAACCCACCGGACACTACTGGTTTAACATGGGCGACTATCTTAAGTCTCAGGGCCATAAACTTGCGATGGTAAATCCGTTTCATGTCAAACGGACCAAAGAACTGGACGATAACAGCCCAACCAAGAATGACAGGAAAGACCCGAAGACCATTGCCATGCTGGTTAAAGATGGACGCTACCGTGAAGTTTACATACCGGAAGACGTGTATCAGGAACTGCGCGAGGCGGTGGCAGAACGTGACCGCCTGGTGCAGAGGCTGACGGCCATCAACAACCAGGTAGACCGGTGGCTTGATATCCACTTTCCTGAGTTTGAACAGGTCTTCAAAGACTGGAGACGTCAGGCAGCATTTTTAACTCTGCGGCACTTTTCAACTCCGGAGAAAATTGCGGCTGCCGGCGCAATGAAAATCGTAGCCATCTGGAAGCAGTCCATGAAACGTACTACAGGTGCTAAGCGAGCCCAGGAACTGGTGAAGACAGGCCGTGTAAGCATTGGTCGTAAAATTGGCCTGGTAGCAGCAGAAGCCAGCCTGCAGAACCTTTTAGATGAACATGAACTCTATGTTAAGCACTATGAAGAGCTGGAGCAGCTCATGATGGAACTGTTACTGCAGGTTCCCAATGCCGGGAAACTGCTTCAGATCAAAGGAGTGGGCCTGATTACGGCAGCAACCTTTGTCGGTGAAATAGGTGATGTAAGTCGATTCCAAGATCCACGTCAGATCCAAAAGCTGGCGGGGCTGAACCTGGTAGAAAATAGCTCTGGTAAGCATAAAGGTAAGACCAGAATCAGCCGCAGAGGGCGCAAACGCTTGAGACATAGTTTGTTTATGGCGATGATAACGATTCTGGCCAAGAATACGGAGTTCCGTATGCTACACCAGAAGAACCTGACAAGGGGAAAAAACCCTTTAACCAAGATGCAATCGGTGATTGCACTGTGTGGCAAGCTGATCCGCGTATTCTACGGAATTTTAACGACTGGTCGCGATTACAGCGCGGAAAAAATGTTGGGCGATATTGAACGAGGCAAAACAGCAGCATAGTCTTGTTTAAGAGCCAGGTTCAAAAGCCCCAAGGCCGCAGGAGCTTTGACAGAACTAATATTTGAGTAGATTAACCCATTGATAACGAAGAGCCGGGACAGTCAGGTTGAATTTACACCATGAGGGCATTGACCCGTTTAGGGAGCATGATTGACGTTCCACCTCTTGGATAGGCAGGACGAAGGAATTTAGGGCATTTAGACCCAGGAAGACATGGGAGGTTTGCTGCCAGGAGTTGATGTGGAATCCCGTTGGCCGATCATAATGAATACGTGCGGTTTAGCGGAGTATGCCCATCAACCTCCAAAGTTGCCTAACACGGCAACGCCCAAGAGGAAAGCATGTCGGTATCAAAATGAAATACTGCGACACAAAGAGTATTTGGAAGAAAAACAGAGTTTATTAAGGGAGGTGAAGGCAACGAAAAAATTAGCTTATATACTGATATTAATAGCTATTCTCAGTTCCGGCATAAGCTGCAGCAGAGAAAGCGTCAACCCCAATAAGACAGACTCCAGCCCAAAAGTTTCAACCGAGCTGGAACCCCATCAAGAAACAAAGAATGAGGGACCTACAGCGATAATCATATCCGATACCGACCTAAAAAGCAGTAAAACAGAAGACTCAAAAACCTTAACTCAGCTAAAAACCGGCAACCTCATACGGGTCCTGCAAAAAGACACCGCGTGGGCATATGTCGAACCCGTGTACTTTGTCCCACCGGGGGCAAAAGGATACATCCCGGCAAAAACCCTTTCCCTGGAGATAAAAAATAAAACCCCCAATCAGGGATTCATCATCAGAACCGCCAAAGTACACAGCCAACCCGACAGTGCCGCAGCTATTATCAATGAAGCCAACGGCCCCATTAATATATACGAAAGGAAAAAAGGATGGGCCTTTTGCAGCTTCACCGGAGGGCAACTGGAAGGTTGGATCAAAGAATCAGAAATACAATACGAGTTTCCGGCCGGATTTTAAACCAATCCCTTGTCAGGACAAATATGGGAAGACCTGTCTTCCATAACCGGAGCTAATCGAGTTCTTCCTGGGCTCCGGCAATCTCATCAACGGCTGCCCCGCCCAGCATAGCCACCGCTTCGGTTTCGGGCAGAGCTTCAACTGTTCTGAGCCTTCTTTCCATGGCTCTGGATCTCCTAGCCGCTTCGTCTATGGTGTGGCTGGCTTCCTGCAGCTTCTTCTGGGTCTTTTCCAGGACCGCTCCGAACTTGCCGAACTCGGTCTTCACCGCTCCCAGAACCGCCCATACTTCGCTGGAGCGCTTCTGAATGGCCAGGGTTCTAAAGCCCACTGACAGGCTGCTGACAATGGCCGCCAGGGTGGTGGGCCCGGCCACGCTGACCCGGTGCTCCAGGCGCAGGCTTTCAAAAAGCCCGGGGCGGCGCAAGACCTCGGCATAAAGGCCCTCGGTGGGCAGGAACATGATGGCAAAATCAGTAGTGGCCGGCGGCTCTATGTATTTAGAGGCAATTTCCTTGGCCTTGGTCTTTATGCGAAGCTCCAGCACCTTGACCGCCTGGTCTATCTGGGCGGCATCAGCCAGTTCATAGGCTTCGATAAGTCGGTAGTAATCTTCCATGGGGAATTTGGCGTCAATCGGCAGCCACAGCCCGTCCCCCTCGCTGTCAGGGCCGGGCAGTTTTATGGCGTATTCAACCCGCTCCGAGTTCTTTTTTACCGCAACATTAGCCGCGTACTGGTCGGGGGTCAGAATATCCTCCAGGATGTTCCCCAACTGCATCTCTCCCCAGGTTCCACGGGTCTTAACATTGGTCAGAACCTTTTTCAGATCGCCTACCCCGGCCGCCAGGTTCTGCATTTCGCCCAAACCCTTGTGCACCTGTTCCAATCGATCGCTGACCAGTTTAAAAGATTCTCCCAGGCGCTGTTCCAGGGTGGCGTGCAGTTTCTCATCCACCACTACCCTCATTTCATCCAACTTCTGGGCATTGTTGGCCTGCAGCTCTTTGACCCGGTTCTCCACGGTTTCCCGCATCTGCTCCAGCTTTTTCTCGTTGCCGGCGGCGAGGTTCCCGATCTGCTGCGAAAATTCGCCCAGCTGCCTCTGCTGCAGTTCGGACATACCGGTAAGGCGGCCGGCCATGGAGTCGCTCATAAGCTTGAGCTCCTTGCCGGTGGCCTCGCTCATGCTCTGCAGTTTACCGTCCAGGGCGGTTCTCATATTCTCCAGCTTCTGTTCGGTGGTCCGGGTGAAGCCGTTCAGCTGGCTGGCGAAGCTGTCCAGCTGGCTTTTTTGCCCGGTGCTGATCTGCCCCATGCCGGTTACCAGGAGCTCCTGCAGGCCTTTGATGCTGCCCCCCACTTCTTCCCGGAGGCCCTTGCCCATGCTGCTCATTTCTTCCCGGTTGCGGGCTATTTCTTCCCGGATCAGGCTCCGGGTGTTTTCCTGGCTCTTCTCAGCCAGTTCAGCGTTGGAATTGATTTGCGTCAGGGCATCCCGCAGGGAGCCCACCTGTGAGCGCAACTGAACCACGAAAAACAACAAGGCCAGAACCAGTACGACCAGGGCCGCCAATATTGCCTGTTCCATCCTTCCATATACCTCCAGCGGTTTCTTTTATCAAATCCCGAAACGGCAATATCTAATAAGCGTCGCCCGGAACAATTGTTCTGTATTGTTCATTCTACATCCGGCGACTCTTTTCCTGCCCGGGTAAAATTTTCCCGTACAATAAGCAGACGGAATGAGTTAGAGGACGGTTCTTCGCCTCATTTTAATAAGCTTGTCAATAAACGCAAGACAAAGGAAAATGAGTCGGAGAACCGTCCCCCAGCTCATTTCCCCTATTTGTCTTAAATTACTTTAGTCTTTCCACAGGTTGTTGGCGGCGTATTTCAATACCACGTTGCAGCAGTGGTCGCAGTAGCCGTTTTCTTTCATAGCCTCGACCATGGCGTTGTATTTTTCGTTTTGTTCGCTGTCTCTGACCCGGGCCCGGGTGATGATCCGGGACAGCTCGCGCACCGAGGAGGTCAGCTTTTTCTCAATGGCCTCCCGCAGCGGTTCATAGCAGCCGTAGTCGATGGTCTTCTTGCTGCGCAGGAGGGAAAACATATAGGCGGTTACGTCATGCCTGAAACCGCGCGCCGCGCTGCCGGTGAGACCCAGCTGGCCTTCGATGGACTCCAGAAACGGCTCGTCGGGTTCCAGCTCTTCGCCGGTATTGCGGTCTTTCAGTTTTACCTTGTTCACATAGGCTTCAGCGTGGTCCAGGTAGTTGTTGAACAGGGTCTCGGCCTGCTCCCGGTAGCCGTAGATAAAGGCCTTGGTGACCTCTTTCTCCAGGATGCGGTGGTACTCTTTTTTAATGTGATCCTGCAGGTAAGCCAGGTACTTTTTCTTTTCCTCCTCACCGCTGTCGCTGTTGCGCACCGCTTTGATCAAAGTCTCCAGCAGGATGATGGGGTTGATGCAGTCATGCTCCGATTCCGACAGGGCATTGTCGATGGCCTTCATGATGAAGCGGGTGGATATTCCCTTGTAGCCTTCCCGGCCCGCTTCCTCGCGCAGCTCTTTGATGTCTATTTTCTGGGTGGCGTCCTTTTGGATGATCTCCTCGCCATTGTACACCTTCATCTTGCTCACCATATCCACTTTGTTGGATTCATTGAGCCGGCTTATTATGGCGAACATAGAGGCTACTTCAATGGTGTGAGGGGCGATGTGGGCTCGATAGTTGCTCTTTTTGAGGATCTTTTTATAGATCTTGACCTCCTGGTCCAGTTCCAGGCAATAGGGCACCTCGACCTTGACGATGCGGTCCAAAATCGCTTCATTGGTGTGATCGGACTTAAACTTGTTCCATTCCGCTTCATTGGAATGGGCCAGGATGATGCCGTCAAAGTAGATCATCGAGCCCTTGCCCGGAGAGGGTATGGATTTTTCCTGGGTGGCGGTCAGAATGGTATGCAGGTACTCGACGTCGTTTTTAAAGATTTCTATAAATTCCACCAATCCCCGGTTGCCCGCATTAAAGGCCCCGTTTAAGGATAAAACCCGGGGATCGTCTTCCGGATAGAGGTCCATCTTGGAAATATCTACCGATCCTACCAGGACCGAAGCGTCTTGATTATTGGGATCCACCGGGGGAACCACCGCGATCCCCTTGCGGGAGCGGATCGAGAAGCCGCTGCTGGTCACCGGGAAGTTCTCGTACTCCCCGCGGTATTCGTTTACCAGACGGTACCTGCAGACCGGGCAGAGTTCGCCCTCGATATTTACCCCCAGGGCCTCCTCGAATTGAGAACGCAGGTGTTTGGGTATGAGATGCAGGGGTTCTTCCCGCATGGGGCACCCTTTTAAAACATAAACCGGCGGAGACTGTTCCAGCACCCTTTTTAAGCTTTCCATAATGGACGACTTGCCCGACCCCACCGGGCCCACCAGGTACAGAACCTGCCGCGATTCTTCTCCCTTCATGGCAGCGGAATGAAAATAGCGCACTATTTCCATAATAGTAGCGTCAATTCCGTAAAAATCGCCGTCAAAAAACCGGTATTTGCGTATGCTTTCGTTGCCGTAGATGCGCTTCAGTCGGGGATCGTCTTCACATTTGATGGTCTGCACGCCCGGCTCGTTGATGAGCCGGTAAAGGCGCTCATGGGCCAGCATGACCAGTTCGGGCTGGCTTTTAACCAGATTCAAGTACTCCAGGAAACTGCCTTCGAAAAACTGGCTCCTGCGGCTCTCGCGATCATTTTTGATAAGGCTGGCGAAATCCTCGTTCAAGGCTCCCACTCCTTCCCGGCCAGGCAAAATCATTTCAATCGGATTAGGCTTTCTAATATGTATATGCGCCGGAAGGAAGATCTTGATTTATTAACGAGGATAATACCCGCTATTTTCTTGAGCCAAACGAAAAGGGACGCATCGTACTGCCCTGGCAGTGATTCGCCCCTGGTTCAGCCATAAACACCCTCTCCCGGTGATGGCCGGTATTCTTTTAAAATGCCCGTTCTAAAACAGACTTCGGCCCGACTGAGCTCTATCCGAAACGGAATTGCACTCCGAAGCCTCCCACCGGGTAGCTCCACTCCAGCACTTCGGTCCCGCAGGCCAGGCGGCAGGTGCCGCATTCCAGGCAGCCGTCGATGGTAAACTCGACTTCCCCGGCCGCGTTCAGGCTATAGAGACCGGCCGGGCATACCAGCACCGCCCTCTTCAAACGGGGATCGCGCTCCATTCCCGGTTTAATGCTAATATGAGGCCTGGCATCGGGCTTAAAAACATCCAGACCCAATTTGGCTTTAAGTCCCATGATCTCGCTCATATTTTCATCACCTTTCTCAAGTCGCCGAACATAGCCCATAGATTACCGAAGCCCAGGTATTTTTTTATGGTTGGATACAGTTTATCTTTGGGTCCGGCCGGGACCGCGTATAGATCTTTCATTATATTCCCCGCCAGTTCGGGATAATATTGGAAGAATCTCGGGTTTTCCAGGGCCTGGGGAGCGTCCTGGAAGCTCTGGAAGTCCTTCATTACAAAACTGGCATCCAGCAGGTCCTGATAGACCTTCAAGCCGGCGGCGCTGAAGTCACTGTTTTCCCGGGCCTTTAACACCGCCTGGGCGGCGTAATAACCCGATGCCAGCGCGTATTCCATCCCCCTAACGCTTACCCCTATATTCATCGAAAAACCGGCCGCATCTCCAGCCACCAGAATTCCGTCGCCATACAGCCGGGCAAAGGATTTCAACCCGCCTTCCGGTATTACATGGGCTGAATACTCAACCGTCTGACCGCCCTGGATCAACCGGGCTATTTCCGGACGCTGCTTGAAATCATCCAGGAGCTGGGGTGCTTGAACAGCCGGTTCGGCCTCATAGAGGTCCTTGATGCCGACCACTATACCCAGGCTCAGGCTTTCCCGGTTGGTGTAGAGAAAACCGCCCCCGAACTTACCGCGGGTTACTTCGCCCATAAAGAGGCGGGCCGCCCCCTCGTCGCCGGTCAGGTTAAAGCGGTCTTCGATCACGCCGCGCTCCAGTTCGATCACTTCTTTAAATCCCACCGCGTAGTGGTGCGGATCTCCCGGCCGGCGCAGGCCGGCCTGCTCAGCCGTCAGGGACAGCACTCCATCGGCGGCTATGATTACATCGGCCCCCAATTCGTCTCCCCCGGTTCTGACGCCGATCACCCGGCCGTTTTCCATAATTAGCTCATCCACCCGGCTCTTGGTGATAAGCATAGCGCCTTTTTTTTCAGCCTGCCCCGCAAACCAGCGATCGAATTTAGCCCTCAATATGCTATAGCTCTGGTAGGGTTCCTGCCTGAGTTCGTCTCCGGTATAGGAGACGGTCAAAGACCGTTCACGCGCAAAGACCGCCACTTCCTCGTGTACGATAGGCCTCTCCAGGGGAGCTTTGGCCCACAGTTCAGGGAACAAATCCCGCACCGGATTGACATACAAACGCCCCCCGGTCACGTTTTTGGCCCCGGGATAGTCGCCCTTTTCCAGGACCAGAACCTCCAGGCCTTCCTGGGCCAGGGTGTAGGCTGCCGCCAAACCAGCCAGGCCCGCCCCTACAACAATTACATCAAACTTCTCCATACTCTTCACCTCTTTCGAGATAAGGTTTATGATGGGATCTTAACCAGCAAACTTGTTGTACCAATATTTTGTTATTGTAATAATTTTATCGGTTTTACCGCTTCCGTACAAGGCGCGGCAGCTTGTTTATCGGGTGAAAGACAGGCTGATAAGCGGCATCAACGGTCCACTTCGGGGCGCCTGTCAGGCAGGCCAACCCCAAGGGATGATTTTTTAGCGACAGGGCTTTCGATAATTATTCACCAATCTTGCTTACCTCTTGATCGAAAAGATCCAGGGAGCGTTGAAAATCGCCTGATATTTCCGGAGCGACCATACTTCGTATGAACCGGTTGAAATCCAGGGCCATGGGAACTAATTTACTGTCCACCAGGACCCGGCCTTTGGGAGTCAGGTAAATCTTCAGGCTTCGCCGGTCTTCCGGATCTTCCTTTCTTTCTACCAGACCCTCCTTAACCAGACGGTCTATTAATCCGGTTACGGCGGGACTATCCAGCTGGATACGGGCGGCAATGTCTTTGACACTGGTGCCTTCATGGTCCATTACATCAAATATCACAAAAGACTGCGCCGCGGTAACGCCATGCTCAATACAGCGGTTGTTATAAAGCCGGCTCACCTTGCGCGACAGGGCGTTCAGCCGGAAGCACCAAAAAGTAGTAAAATTAAGCATTCTGATAAACCCCTCAAGCTCAATTAGTTTACATCTTGACTATTCATGGACGAATTAAATACTTTAATAATTAAATGCCATAATCAGGCCAGTGTCAAGGTGTCCAGCTGTAAGCTTATATTATTTTCCCATGAATTCCGGTTTTTTCTTTTGCCCGGTAAAAACAGCAATCCCTTCCTTGTAGTCGTCGGTGAGGGATGTAGCCATAACCCCGGCGCGTTCTGCCTCCAGTTGGACTTCCAGGAAGGGCAGCAGGGCTTTGTTCATCAAAGCCTTGGAGGAGGCAAAGGCTTGGGTCGCTCCGCTGGCCAGTTTGGCAGCCATTTTTTCAACCTCGGTGGCAAACTCCTCGGGAGCCACCACCTTATTCACAAATCCCCAGTCCAGGGCCTTTTCGGCAGTTATCACTTCATCCAGGAAGACCATTTCGCTGGCTCTGCCCAGTCCTACAATCAAAGGCACCATCTGGCTGAAGCCGCCGTCCTGGCTGATGCCCACGCCGGTGTAGGCCTGTTTGAAAACCACCTGGGAATGGCAGATGCGAATATCGCAGGCCGCGGCAAAACTCATTCCGACTCCGGCGCATATACCGTTCACGGCAGCGATAATCGGTTTGGGCAGCTGCCGCATATCGGAAATCATACGGGCCAGGGGAACGGTAAAATCTCTAAAGAAAGCCTGCCGGTCTCCGTCGCCATAGGTGTTGGCCCATGCTATATCCCCGCCCAGGCAGAAGGCTTTGCTGGCTCCGGTCAGCACAACCGCTCTGACGCTTTCGTCATAGCACTGCTGAACCGCATCCAGCAGGCCTGTCATCAGGTCCCCGTTCAAGGCGTTCATTGATTGGGGGCGGTTCATGGTGATGGTGCAGATGCCGCCTTTTTTCGTTACTATTACTGTATCATTGGCCATTGTGATATCCCCCTTATAGTATTTATAGTCTACAGGCCGATTAAGACCTTTAAACGGACGCCCGCAGCGCCCGGCCGCATATATTATACAACTTGTGCAGCGATGCTAGGCCAGGGCCTTGACCAGCTCGGGTAAGGCATCTTTAAGATCCGCCACCAGTATATAATCGGATATTTTGTTCATATAGGCGTTCTCGTCATTATTAATGGAGAAAATGACCTGGGCTTCGCGGATGCCGACCGTAAACTGCACCTGCCCCGAAACACCCAGTATTATCGCCGCTTCCGGCTTGCATATCTTGCCGGAAAGACCTACGATCCGCTCTTCGGACAGCCATTTCTTGTCGCTGGCCACCGGCTTGGAACAGGCAATCTCCGCACCCAGAGCCCTGGCGATTTGTTCTACCAAGCTTAAGTCACTCTGGTTTTCCACACCCTGACCGACTATCACCAGCCGCTCGGCTCCTTGAATATCCACCATGTCTCCGGCTTTGCTTCTGGTATCCAGCACTTTGACGGAAGGCGCCGGGATGTCGAATTCGAAGGGCAAAACACTGCCCCCGCCGCCCTCAACCGGCGCAAAGGCCCGGGGTGTAAAGGCGATGAGCTTGCGCTCCGTCTTTATGATCTGAGTGGCAACCGTTGCTCCGCCCAACGCGTTCCTGACAAATGCTAGCTGTCCGTCCTGGACGCTGAATCCCTTGACGTCGGTCAAACATCCCGCCTCCCAGGCTTCAGCTATCCGGCCGGCCAGTTCCTTGCCGCGCCGGTCGGAGGAGAGCAGTATGGTATCAACGCCCAATTGATTGGCCAGGGCCAGCAGGGCGGCTGCCGTAAGGGCGGTATCGGCAGTGGATAAGCCGGGATTGTTGAGCAAATAGGCAGCCAGGCCCCTGTCCGACAATTCCGCGGCCTCCTGCTGGTCATTGATGCACAATGCGTATATTTCTCCCGGATTTACCGCGCTCAGCTCGCGGGCGGCCGATGCCAGCTCCAGGGCCAATTTGGTTTTCTCACTGAATATCAGTATTCCGGCCATCTTATCCCCTCCCCCCAAAGCCTTCGGTTTCCAGCGCTTTGACCAGGTCGGCCACCGTCTTGACAACGACCTGTTTGCGCTCGGTCTCAGGCGCCAGGTTGCTTAAAGTTTCAACCCCGGCGGCCGGCAGGGCAATGCCCAGCTGCCCGATGTCAAGGGTTTCTTTGGGCTTTCTCCCCGCCTTTAAGATCTGGGTGACCGAGGGGATGCGGGCTTCATTGATGTCGGCCGTCACCGACACCACCGCCGGCAGTTGAAGCTCCAGTATTTCTTCACAGTCCTCCAGGGAACGGGTTACCCGCAAAGCGCCGCCTTCTGCCTGAATATTATTGGCATAAGCAACCTGAGGCAAGCCCAGAATCTGAGCGACTCGCGAACTGACCTGGGAGGAGTAATTGTCGCCGCTTCCCTCTCCAAACAGGATCAGATCCACGGCTTCCATCTGTTTGACGGCTGCGGCAATCAGCCTGGCGCTCTGGCTGCTTTCCAGCTCGCCTTCGCAGATCACCAGCCTGGCTTCATCGGCTCCGGCCGCCAGGGCCTCCTTGACCGTGTCTTCCAGTTCGGCCGAACCGGCGCACAGCACGATGACCTGTCCGCCGGCTGCTTCTTTGAGCTGCACCGCCGCCTCCAGAGCGTTTTTATCTATGTTGCCAAACGTCAAGGGCACATCGTCCAGTACCGGCTGCCGGTTGCGGATCCGAATCTGTTGAAGATCCGGAATCTGTTTCATGGCCACTACAATATTCATTGGATCCTTCCCTCCTGAACCGACATTTCTAATCAATCGGTTAATTACTAATTTTGTATAATCTTGCCGCACGGTTTTATCCGAACAGAATATCCCCGGCCACAATGATCTTCTGCATGTCCAACACCCCTTCGACCTGGGGCCCCATGGCAGCATCGCGGTAGATCCGGGCGATTTCGTAATCGTTCATCAAGCCGTAAGAGCCATGAATATCCATGGCATGCCGGGCTGCTTCCATGGCATTGCGTCCCACTACTACTTTGGACAGGGCCGCTTCCTTGGCAAAATCACGATAGCTTTTGGGCTTGTTGGCCAGGAACCCAAGGCGGTAGGCCATCCAGCGGGAGGATTCATACAACATGGCAATTTCCGCGATCTTGAGCTGAATAGCCTGGAACTTGGCAATAGACTGCCCGCGGTGGGTCTTTTCCTTGGCGTAATGCACGGCCTCCTCATAAGCAGCCAGGGTGGTGCCCAGAGCTACTGAATTCATGCCGATCTTGCCATAGGCGATTCCGTACTGGAGAATGGGGTAACCGTCGCCCGCCTGGCCGAGAACATTGGCCGCCGGGACCTTCACATCCTTCAAGTAAATATCGACCAGGTCCCCGCCATGCCAGCCCAGCTTATCCCAGGGCTGGGATACCGAGTAGCCGGGGCAGAGTTTGTCTACGATAAAAGCAGTCGGTTTGCCGCTCTCTGATTCGATGGCGAACAACACCAGCGGTCCGGGATAGCTGGCATTGGAAATGAACCTCTTGGTGCCGTTAATTACATAATAGTCTCCGTCTTTGACGGCGCTGGTGGTCAACTGTTTGGGGTCAGAACCGGTGCCCGGTTCCGTAAAGGCAAAGGAAGCGATATGCTCGCCTTTACAGCTTTTGGGCATATACTGCGCTTTTTGTTCATCACTGCCGAAATTGCTGATCGCTCCCAATCCGAGGCTGTGGGCTGATATGATCATAGCTGGGCCGGTGCAAACCCGGGCTATCTGCTCCATCGCCAGAACATAGCTTTCATAGCCCGCATTGGCCCCGCCATATTGCTCGGGCATGGCCAGACCGAATAGATCGAGTTCCGCCAATCCCTGCAGTATTTCCGCCGGGACCGCATTCTCCTTCTCAATCTGTTCCACTACCGGTTTTATGGCCTGCTGGGCAAAATCCCTGGCCATCTTTTGGATCAGCAGCTGCTCCTTCGTTAAGGTGAAATCCATTTTGGCGTCTCTCCTCTCCTTTTCTAAAATTGGCTGCGGAGATGGCAGCATCACCCCCTATATTTAACACGGCTTCCTAATTTACTCTACCACCTCCAGGATAGCCCAGGCTAGTAAATTTCAAATCCATAAGGCTGCCAGAGCACAATTCGCCTCGACCCGGGGCATAATACCGCACGAAATTAGTTAATATGTTATCTATTTAATTACAAACTATCATCCGCTGCTCAAACTGTCAATCCTTTTCTCGCGATGTAATGAAAAAAGGGCAGGAATGTAACACACACTCCTACCCTCTGCAGATTGTTTTAAACGCTGTTGCTGAGTAGTTGCCTGGAGCGGAGCTGTCTTATCGCCCTCTCCAGCCCGTCAACCGTTAATTCCTCCATGGGAAAGACCTTGGAAATCTGTCCTATGCTATAGGAACCGTCCGTCCAGGACCAGTATTGTTTGGGGATGGGATTAAGCCATACCGAATACTCGAAGTGGCGCCGCAAACGCTGCAGCCATTCCATGCCCGGGCGCTCGTTGTACAGCTCCCAGTCTATGATGCCCCCCACCCGGTTCAGTTCCGAAGGGGCCATGCTGGCGTCACCCACTATGATGAGGCGGTAATCCTGGCTGTAGGTGCGAAGGACATATTCGGTCTCCGTAAAATCGTTGAGGCTGCAATAAGAACTGTGGTACAGCCAATCGTAAATGCAGTTGTGGAAGTAAAAGACTTTCAAATCTTTGAAGTGATTGGAGCGGTTGACAGCCGTAAAAAGCTGGTTGCACAGCCGGCTGTAACTGTACATGGATCCTCCCGCGTCCATCAGCAGTATGATTTTGATCCCGTTTTCCCGGGGTCTTTCCCATACCAGCTCCAAACGCCCCGCGTTGTCGCAGGTTTTATTGATGGTCTGATCCAGGTCGAGTTCACTCTTTACTCCGTCCAGTCGGGTGGTGAACATGCGCAGCTTGCGCAAAGCTATCTGAAACTGGCGCACTCCCAGGGTCTCGTCGGTTCTGAATTCTTGAAAGCGCCGCATGCCCGCCACTTTGACCGCCGATAAATTGCGGGATTGACCGCCGATTCTAATGCCCCCGGGATGATAGCCGGAATGTCCAAAAGGCGAAGTGCCTCCGGTTCCCACCCAGCGGTTGCCGCCGTGGTGCTCCTCGTTCTGCTCGGCCAGCCGTTCGGCCAGCATTCGCTTCATCTCTTCCAAATCCAACTGGCGGTGGTTGCGTTTCATTTCCTCGGTTATTTCCAGCTGGGGAAGCTCTTTTTCAAGCCATTCCCAGATCTTTTCGGGGAGTCCTTCGGGTGTTTCAATATTGCCAAAATAACTGGCAAAGGCCTGATCAAACCGGTCATAATGAGCTTCCGTCTTGACCAGCAAAGCCCGGCTCAAATGATAGAAGCCGTTTAAACTGGCGCAGGCCAGACCCTGTTCCAGGGCTTCCAGCAGAGCGTCCCATTCATTAAACGACACCGGCACCCCGAAGTTTTTTAGCGTGTAATAAAAATGAGTAAACATACCGTCTCCTCTAAAGCCGCCGCTTAATAGCGGCCCCTGAAACCAAAGTTCTGGCCGCTGCCCCGCGCTTGGTTTTTGCCGTGCAGCTGGTTCAAAAGGGTGTCCAGATCTTCGTTCTTCTTCAGCAATACCCCCAGGAAGGGCAGCTCCTGTTTAATTTTAGCCGGGTTTACCCCCCCTACCACCAGGGCCTGCAGCCAGTCAATCAGTTCGCTGGTACTGGGTTTTTTCTGGATGTTGGGCACGTTGCGGATCATGTAAAAGGCATCCATGGCCTGAGCCAAAAGCTTGCGCTCCAGGCTGGGATGATGGACCGCCACGATTCGCTCCATGCCTTCCGGATCGGGGAAGGCTATATAATGGAAAATACAGCGCCGCAAAAAGGCGTCGGGCAGCTCTTTTTCCGCGTTGCTGGTTATGATCACGATTGGGCGCGACGCCGCGCTAATGGTTTCCTTGGTTTCCGGGATGTAAAAACTCATCTGGTCCAGCTCCCAGAGCAGATCGTTGGGAAACTCCAGATCGGCTTTATCGATCTCGTCGATAAGCAAAACCACCTTTTCTTGGAAGGTAAATGCCTCTCCCAGTTTTCCAAGTTTGATGTATTGCTTGATGTTGGCCACGTTCTGATCGCCAAACTGGCTATCATACAGCCTCTGTACGGTGTCGTAAACGTATAATCCTTCCTGGGCCTTGGTGGTTGATTTTATATTCCAGATAAGCAGGCCTACTCCCAGAGCGTCGGCGATGCTCTGGGCCAGCATGGTCTTTCCGGTGCCCGGTTCACCCTTGATAAGCAGAGGTTTTTGCAGGGCTATAGAAATATTTACCGCATTCATCAGTTCATCGGAAACGATGTAATTGCTTGAGCCTTGATAGGTTTTTGCCTGTGCCATTGTTTTTCCCCCAATTGAATTCTATTGCCAATTCCGTATTTCTTCATAAATATAGCAGACCGACCGGCAAGCGTCAACGACAGCCAGGCTCCCGTGTTTACCGGTCCTCTCCCGAGGTGGCTCAGGCCTGGCACCCGGCTGGAAAATCCATCTATTAAGTATCCACCCTTTTTAAAATGTGCTACAATTTGATTCATAAGTCATAAAGCATTGGAGGTATACGTGTTTTGTCGGATAATGGACATGCTGAAAACGCCCACGTAAAAAAACAACCAGCCAATCCTAATTATAAGATACCACTGGTTATTCCGATTATTGCTCTACTAGTTATCGCGGGCATGTGGTTTTATTCAGATCGTTATGATCCGGGCAACCCCAAAAACGTTGTTGCCAATCTGTACCAGGCTTTAAACGCCAAACAGTATGACAAGGTAGCAGACAGCTTTAACGTTACTTTTCTGGCCGAATTTATGCCTGAATACCTGGATAAAAAGCCTTCGGAATTAGAGGCTCTGCGCCCCGAATTGGTAAAGAAGGGCAGCGAACTGTTTGCCAAGCAGCAGACCGAAGGAACCTTTACCGTCACTGTTGTAGCGGCCCATATCAAGTCTGGCGATTACGCGGCAGTGGTTCCTTATTACCTGGAAATGGACGGTCAAAAGCAACTGCTGGCCGGCATCCTGGTAAAAGAAAACGGTTCGTTTAAAATCTTGAGCATCAGCAGCTTCTCCGAGGCTATCATGCAGGAGTTTAGCGATGCCAAATTCAAAGTGCTGGAGGAGAATATAAAGGCCGAGTTTGAACAGGCCGAAAAAGCCTAGGGAGCCGCCCATTAGGATAAACTGAAACCAGCGCATTGCCATAAGAACAAAAGGGAGCGGATGATAAGACCGCTCTCTTTATATTATAATATTATAATTTTAACCGGGTTCGCCTCTGCCCAGAGCCCCCCCGGGCGGCTTGAAGATTTTGGCTCCCGGTGCTATATCGCTTCCCGGCTCTAAAATACATCCACTGGCTATCACCGCACCCGGGCGGATAATGGAATGAGCTCCGATATGGCAATCCGAACCTGCGATGGCCTGCTGTAAAACTGCGCCTTTTTCGATCACGGTGCCTTCCCAGATTACGGAATTGCTTACAGAGGCATCGGCTTCCAGGCGGCACCCCCGTCCGATAACCACATTGCCTGAAAAACGGACCTCAGGCCCCAGTTTTACGCCTTCATCTATAAGGACCAGGCCCCCATCTTCGGAACTGCTCAAGGTTCCGCGCATTTCAGCTCGAACCTTTTTTTCCAGAACGTCTTCATTGGCCTGGCGATAGGTGGCGAGATTCCCCACGTCACACCAGTAGCCGGCAATGGGCACCCCATAAAAAGGAGCCTTGCTTTTAACTAAAAAAGGGAAAAGCTGCTGGCCGAAATCATAAAACTGGTTCGCCGGTATGTACTCAAAAATCTCGGTTTCAAAAACATAAATTCCGGTATTGGCCAGATTGCTTATCGCCTCAGATGCTTTGGGTTTTTCCTGAAAGCGCAGGATCTTCCCCTGCTCATCTATCTGCACCACCCCAAACTGCTCTACCTGCTCCTCCGCTTTCAAGGCAATGGTGGCCAGGGCCCCTTTCGCTTGGTGCTGGGCCAGCAAGTATGATAAATCAAGATCGGTCAAGGCGTCTCCACTTATAACCACAAAGGTTTCGTCCAGAAAGCCCTCACAGTTTTTTACTCCCCCGGCTGTGCCCAGAAGCTCCTCTTCCAGGGAATAATTCAAGCTGATATCGCGGTACTGATCACTGTGCAAGTGTTCCAGGATAAGCCCGGCGCGATGATGAAGATTGCAGATAAGCTGGTCAAAGCCATGTTTCTTAAGCAGTTTGATCGTGTTTTCCAATAGGGGCCGGTTGGCCACCGGCATCAGCGGCTTGGGAATTTCACCGGTTAACGGCATCAATCTCGATCCGACCCCTGCTGCCATAATCATTGCCTTCAATAAACATCCCTCCCTGCTGGCTGAATAAAGTATATCATTATCTTCCCACCGTTCGTCGTCAAAGTTCTGGTAATTTTACCGGCAGCATAAAGCCCGGCGGTCCAATACCTCCCGGGCTTTCGAAATTCAACATAAAATAGGGGCGTACCGTTCAGGCTTCCCACCCGTATTGAAGGCGGAGATACTTGAGATGGGTCCGTATTTCAGCGGTGATCAGGCACACCGTCTGATTCAGATCATAGTCTTTGCCGTTTCCCCGTTCGATTTCTTCAACCGTTAATTTAACCTGTTCAATACCTCGATATATTCGGTCGTGATCGTTTTCCAAAAGGTAATAGGCCAGTTCACTGAGATCCTGGTATATATCTTTCAAGCAGGTACTTTTATGGCATACGCTGTCCAGGTAATTGACCTGTGCCAATATGGCCCGATAACAATTATTTACCGGGCTGACGGTCTTCACATTCAACCCCTACTTCCGGTGTCAAATAATATCATAAATGCTCGACTTCCTGGTATTTTTGGGATTTACAGGCTTTTACGCACCTTTAAAATTTTAGTTTAGACTGTACTTTTCGTCAATAGTATTTTTCCAGTTGGTCACTTTTTGATAACGATCAACCGATTATTATTCCTTAAATACCTTTTTTATACAAAACGACCCATCGCTGATGGGCCGTTTTAAACAAGCTGGGCTGAGCTTAGAGTCACCCTGGTTTTAGTGGCGTTTCAGCAGCATATAGTTTATGCTATCTACCAGGGCCTGCCAGGATGCTTCAATAATGTTTTCCGACACCCCGACGGTGCTGAATTTCCGACTCTGGTCGGCCGATTCGATGAGAACCCGGACCTTGGCAGCGGTTCCTTCATTTCCGTTTAACACGCGCACTTTATAGTCGGAGAGGTGCATCTCCTTTATCTCCGGGTAGACCTCGGTCAAAGCCTTGCGCAGAGAATTGTCGAGGGCGTTGACCGGACCGTCGCCTTCGGCTGCTGTATGGTAGGTTTGATCCCCCACAACGACTTTTATCATGGCTTCGGCGGTGATTTCATCATCTTCCTTTTTCTCAATGATCAGCTTGAGGTTTTTGAGCTGGAAAAATTCTTCATACTGTCCGAAGGCCTTGCGCAGGAACAACTCCAGTGATGCTTCGGCCCCTTCAAATTGGAAGCCTTCGTTTTCCAGCTCCTTAATTTCACGGATCAGCTTGCGGGTTTCCGCATCGTAGGCGTTGACGTCTATACCCAATTCCTTGGCCTTATAAAGGAGATTCGACAGTCCGGAGAGTTCTGATACCAGAACCCGGCGGTGGTTCCCGACCTCTTCGGGATTGACGTGTTCATAGGTCATGGAATCCTTCAACAGGGCGCTGACATGGATTCCCCCCTTGTGGGCAAAGGCCCCGTATCCGACAAAGGGCTGGTTATTGTAATGGGGCATATTGGCTATTTCACTGACATAATGTGATACTTCCGTCAACCGTTTAAGGTTTCCGGCGGGCAGGGTCCGTTTACCCATCTTCAATTCCAGGCTGGGAATGATGGCGCACAGATCGGCATTGCCGCAGCGCTCGCCAAATCCGTTGATAGTCCCCTGGACCTGAACACAGCCGTTGGCGACCGCCTGCAGAGAGTTGGCCACTCCGCACCCTGAATCGTTGTGGGCATGGATGCCCAGCGGTGTGTTAATCTGCTCTTTGACTTTCCTTATGGTTTTATCCAGGTCCCAGGGCAGGGTCCCGCCGTTGGTGTCGCACAGTACTATCCAATCGGCGCCGGCTTCGGCGGCCGTGTGCAGAACCTGCAGGGCGTAGTCCTGATTGTGTTTGTACCCGTCAAAGAAGTGCTCGGCGTCAAATATAAGCTCCAGAGAACGATCCTTGAGATAGCTTATCGTTTCCCGCACCATGGCCAGGTTCTCCTCCAGAGTGGTCTCCAAGGCCCTTAATACGTGAAAATCCCAGGCCTTTCCGAAAATGGTGGCTACTGATACGCCGGACTCGATAATGCTCTTGATGCTGCTGTCTTTACCAACCGTAAGGCCCGGCTTGCGGGTGGCGCTAAAGGCGCTGATCCGGGCGTTCTTAAACTCCATACCCTGAACGGTGCGGAAAAACTCAAGATCCTTGGGGTTGCTTCCCGGCCACCCGCCCTCAATGTAGGAAACTCCCAGGTGGTCCAGCTTGCCCGCTATCTTCAGTTTATCCTCCAGGGATAAGGACATCCCTTCACCCTGAGACCCGTCCCGCAGCGTAGTATCGTAGATGCTTACCTCAATTTTTTTATCCCCAATACCTTCTCCTCCTAACTTTTTATTTAAAACTAGCGGGATGCTATAATTTCAGCTACAGCATTACCCATTTCCTCGGTATTAACCAGTTTCATGCCCGGCTCCATGAGATCCGGAGTCCTAAGGCCCATTTCCAGAACCCTCTTCACGGCCTGTTCGATCAGCTGGGCTTCGGCTTCGAGATTAAACGAAAACCTCAACATCATGGCCGCCGACAATATGGTGGCCAGGGGGTTGGCCTTTTTCTGGCCGGCAATATCGGGTGCGCTGCCGTGGGACGGTTCATACAATCCGACCTGTCCCCCAATGGAAGCGCTGGGCAGCATGCCGATGGAACCGGTCAACATCGAAGCCTCATCGGTCAGAATGTCGCCAAACATATTTTCAGTTACTATAACGTCAAACTGCCGGGGATTTCGGATCAGCTGCATAGAGCAGTTGTCGACGTACATGTGGGCCGTCTCCACGTCCGGATACTCCCGGGCCAGCTCGGCAACCGTCTCCCGCCACAGCCGTGAAGATTCCAGCACGTTGGCCTTGTCTACCGAACACAGCTTTTGGCGGCGGCGGCGGGCGGCCTCATAGGCGAAGCGCACGATACGCTCGATTTCGTAAGTGGAATAAGTTAGAATGTCAGTGGCTTTTTGCCCGCCGTCTTCAGTCTTTTCACGCTTCTTTTCCCCGAAATACAAGCCTCCGGTCAACTCCCGGATTACCAGGATATCCACCCCCTGAATGACCTCTTCCTTCAGAGTGGAGGCGCTGATAAGCCCGGGGAACAGCATGCAGGGGCGCAGGTTGGCAAAAAGAGCCAGCTCCTTGCGCAGGGGCAAGAGGGCCCCTATCTCCGGCCGCAGGTGAACGGGCAGCTCATCCCACTTGGGGCCTCCGATAGCCCCCAGCAATACCGCATCCGATTGGCGGCATAAATCCAGGGTTTCCGGGGGCAGCGGATTTCCCGTCGCATCATAGGCAGCTCCGCCTATTAAAGCTTCGGTAAACTGAAATTCATGACCAAAGCGCTGGCCAACGGCCTTTAAAGCCTTCACGGCTTCCGGAGTTATTTCGGCTCCAATCCCGTCTCCGGGAAGGACAGCAATCCTGAACATCGACTCAATCCTTTCCTCACTCAATTAGTTGCTCTGATGGGATAGCTTTTCTTTAAGGTAATTCATCAAGCCACCCTGGGCCATAATCCCCTGCATAAATTCGGGGAAGGGCGCCGCCTGGTATATCTCCCCGGTTCGCAGATTGGTTATGGTCCCCTGCTCCAGATCCACTTCCACCTCGTCACCGGCCTCTATGGCATCGACCGCCGCTGCGCACTCCAGAATGGGCAGCCCGGTGTTTATGGCATTGCGGTAGAAAATCCGGGCAAAAGATTTGGCAATGACACAGGCTACTTGCGCTCCCTGAATCGCTATGGGAGCATGTTCCCGGGAGCTGCCGCAGCCGAAGTTTTTGTCGGCCACTATAATATCGCCGGCCTGCACTTTATCGGGAAACTCCGGATCGGCGTCTTCCATACAATGCCGGGCCAATTCCCGTGGATCAAAAGTATTCAAATAACGGGCCGGAATAATGGCGTCGGTATCAATATCTTTTCCGAATTTATGCACCTTGCCCTTGAGTTTCATCTTCAACCTTCCTTTCTTAAGGAAACTACCGGCATCAAAAGGCCTGCTCGATCTCCCAGGGTGCGGTAATACGCCCCTTGATAGCGCTGGCCGCTGCCACCGCCGGGCTGGACAGGTAGACCTCGCTTTCGGGGTGCCCCATGCGGCCTACGAAGTTGCGGTTGGTGGTAGCCAGGGCCCTTTCGCCTTTGGCTAAAATACCCATGTGCCCGCCCAGGCAGGGACCGCAGGTGGGAGTGCTTACCACCGCGCCGGCTTCTACGAAGATTTCAATTAAGCCCTGGCGCAGCGCGTCCAGGTAGATCTGCCGGGTGCCCGGGAATATTATTACCCTTAGTTCCGGGTGGACCTTGCGCCCCTTTAGAAGCCGGGCGGCTACTTGCAGGTCCTCCAGGCGCCCGTTGGTGCAGGAGCCTATTACTACCTGGTCGATGCTTACCTCGGCTGCCTCGCTGACCGGCTTGGTATTCTCGGGCAGATGGGGGAAGGCCACCACCGGCTCAAGTTTGGAGACGTCGTATTCGCGGATTTCCGCGTAAGGCGCGTCAGGGTCGGAGTTAAAGATCTGGTAGGGCCTTTTAGCCCGGCCTTGAACATATTCAATGGTCTTTTCGTCGACTTCAAATATGCCGTTTTTACCGCCCGCTTCAATAGCCATATTGGCCATAGTGAACCTCCCGTCCATGGAAAGAGCTTTTATAGCCTCACCGGTAAACTCCATGGACATATAGCGGGCCCCGTCCACTCCCACGTCGCCAATGGTGTGCAAAATAAGGTCTTTGCCGCTCACCCAGCGGGGCAAAGCACCGTAATATACGAACTTAATGGTTTCCGGAACCTTGAACCAGCCTTCTCCGGTGGCCATGCCGGCCGCCATGTCGGTTGAACCTACGCCGGTGGCGAAAGCCCCCAGGGCGCCATAGGTGCAGGTATGGGAGTCGGCCCCGATGATCAAGTCGCCGGGCAAAACCAGGCCTTGTTCGGGCAGCAGGCAATGCTCAATGCCCATTTGCCCCACTTCAAAATAGTTGTTTATATCATACTCGCGGGCAAAATCTCTAAGTATTTTGGCCTGTTCGGCCGCTTTTATATCCTTGTTGGGGGTAAAATGATCCGGCACCAGGACCACCCGGTCCCGGTCAAAGACCCGGTTTAAGCCCAGCCGCTTGAATTCACTGATGGCCACCGGAGCCGTGATATCATTGCCCAGGACCACATCCAGCTTGCAGTTGATGAGCTCTCCCGCTTCAACCTGGTTCCGCCCGGCATGTGCAGCCAGGATTTTCTGGCTGACAGTCATACCCATTAAAAACGCCTCCTTTGTACTCTGTCCGAGCAAGTTGTCTGTCTAGCAACAGAAACCCCGGCCCCGGCCATTTAATGCAACGCCTGAAATGACCAGGCCCGGGGTGCTATGGCTTTATCTAATCTAGCTATTTGCTTTCTTTCAACCAGGGCAT
Organism: Syntrophomonas sp. UBA5314; assembly: GCA_002410325.1. Taxonomy (GTDB): domain Bacteria; phylum Bacillota; class Syntrophomonadia; order Syntrophomonadales; family Syntrophomonadaceae; genus UBA5314. The sequence goes on along the minus strand of DHRK01000064.1, from coordinate 23,261 downwards.
CATGGCTCTGAGCTCGGCTCCCACCTGTTCGATGAGATGCTCCCGGTTGCGGCGCCGCATGGCGTTAAACTGCGGTCTGCCCACCTGGTTCTCCAGCAGCCAGTTCTTGGCGAAGCTGCCGTTCTGAATCTGTTCCAGGGCTTCCTTCATCGCCCAGCGCGATTCCTCGCCGATTATCTCCGGCCCTTTGATGTAATCGCCCCATTCCGCCGTGTCGCTGATGGAATAGCGCATAAAGCCCATACCGCCCTCATAGATCAGGTCGACGATGAGCTTCAGCTCGTGCAGGCACTCAAAATAGGCTATCTCCGGCTGATACCCGGCTTCCACCAGGGTTTCAAAGCCGGCCTTGACGAGTTCGGTGGCCCCGCCGCACAACACGCACTGCTCGCCGAACAGGTCGGTCTCGGTTTCCTCTTTGAAGGTGGTTTCAATAACCCCCGCCCGGGTATTTCCGATGGCGCAGGCAAAAGCCAGGGCGACCTCTCGGGCCTGCCCGGTGAAGTCCTGAGCTACCGCGACCAGGCCCGGAACTCCCGCTCCTTTTTGATACATGCGCCTGACCAGGTGGCCGGGGCTTTTGGGAGCGACCATGAACACATCCACCCATTTAGGAGGCACTATCTGATCAAAATGGATATTGAAGCCGTGGGAGAAGCCCAGCGCGTTTCCTTCTTTGAGATGGGCTTCGACCTCGCTCTTGTAAACCTGGGCCTGCACCTGGTCGGGCAGCAGCATGTGAATGATATCGCCCTGCTCGGCGGCTTCGGCCACGGTCATCGGCTGAATGCCCGCTTCAATTACCTTATTCCACTCCTTTTCCGATGCCTCGTCAAAGGGTTTGCGCAGGCCTACCACCACATTGAGCCCGCTGTCCTTGCAGTTCTGCGCCTGGGCATGGCCCTGGGAGCCAAATCCCAGTACAGCTATGGTCTTCCCCTTTAATAGGCTGATGTCAGCATCCGCATCATAATACATTCTGGCCATTTTTATATATCCTCCTTAAATTTTATTCAATTATTGTTTCCAGCCGCGAACCATGGCTACCTTGCCGGTTCTGACCAGTTCCAAAATGCCGAAAGGCTTTAAAGAATCCTCAATAGCGTCAATTTTCCCCGAGTCGCCGGTGGCCTCAATGATCAAAGTATTGCCCCCGATGTCGACGATCCGGCCCCGGAAAATATCGGTTATCTGCACGATTTCCGCCCGGACGCTGGGGTCGGCTTTGACCTTGATCAGGACCAGTTCCCTCTCAACGGCTCTTTCATCGGTAATATCGACAATTTTTATGACATCAACCAGTTTATAGAGCTGTTTGGTCACCTGCTCAATAACCTGATCGTCTCCGAACACTACTATAGTTATGCGTGATACGCTGGGATCTTCGGAAGCGCCCACGGTCAGGCTCTCAATATTGTAGCCGCGGCGGCGGAAGAGGGTGGCTACCCTGGTCAATACACCGGGACGGTTCTCTACTGTAACCGACAAGGTATGCTTTTTCATTATCATTCCTCCTCCAGCATATTGATGATCGATCCGCCCGGCGGAACCATTGGATAAACATTGCATTCTCTTTCCACCCGGAAATCAAGCACTACGGGGCGATCCCTTACCGCCAGGGCTTCAATTAAAGCTTCATCAACTTCCTTCATTTCGGTTATCCTGCGCCCGTAGGCGCCATAGGCCTCAGCCAGTTTCACAAAATCGGGCTGGTGGCTTATGTCGGTAGAGGCGTAGCGTCCCCCGTAGAACAGGCTCTGCCACTGTCTTACCATCCCCAGGAACTGGTTGTTCAATATGCATATTACGATGGGCAGCTTATGCTCGACCGCCGTGCCCAGCTCCTGAATATTCATCTGGATGCTGCCATCACCGGCTATATCTATTACCGGTTTATCAGGAAAAGCGAATTTCGCCCCTATGGCCGCGGGAAAACCAAAACCCATGGTGCCCAGACCGCCCGAACTTATAAAGGTGCGCGGGTGGTGGAATTGGTAAAACTGGGCCGTCCACATCTGGTTCTGTCCGACTTCGGTGGTTATTATGGCCTCGCCCCTGGTCAGATCGCTGATCTTTTCAATGATATGCTGGGGCATGATCCGGCCTTCGCAGGGAATCCCGTAGCGCAGGGGGTATTCTTCTTTCCAGCGATCAATCCTGGTATGCCATTCGCCGGTCTCCTCAACCGGGTCCAAACGGTCGTTTATAGCCCGTAAGACCTCCTTGACCTGGCCTACTATGGGCACGTCTGGCCCCACGTTCTTGCCTATTTCAGCGGCGTCAATATCTATATGAATTACCTTGGCATGGGGGGCAAAGGTGTCGATTTTACCGGTTACCCGGTCGTCAAACCTGACCCCTACGGCGATAAGCAGATCACATTCGCCGATAGCGTAGTTGGCATAGCGGGTGCCGTGCATACCCAGCATGCCCAGAGACAAATAGTTTTCCGAAGGGAAGCAACCCATACCCATAAGGGTTGTAGTAACCGGTATCTTTCTCTTTAGAGCCAGCTCCCGTAATTCTTCACTGGCCTCTGACGAAATGACTCCTCCCCCGACATAAAGTACTGGCCGTTCGGCCTTGTTTATAAGTTCAACGGCAGAGATTACCTGTCCGGTGTTGTAACCCTTCATCACCCGGTAGCCTCTTATATTGATCTCTTCCGAGGCCGGTTGGTATTCAATTGCCTTCTCCATGACGTCGCGGGGCAGGTCTACCACCACCGGTCCGGGACGGTTGGTTCGGGCGATATAAAAAGCCTCCTTCACAATCTGGGCTACATCTTCGGTCTTTTCTACGAGGTAGTTATGTTTAGTTATAGGCAGGGTAATACCGGTTATATCGGCTTCCTGGAAAGCATCCCGCCCGATCATGGCGGTTCCCACCTGCCCCGTAAAAGCTACAATAGGTACTGAATCCATATAAGCGTCGGCAATGCCGGTAACCAGGTTGGTGGCGCCGGGTCCGGAAGTTGATATACAGACCCCTACCTTGCCTGAAGCCCTGGCATAACCCTCAGCGGCATGAACTGCGCCCTGCTCATGGCGGGTTAGTATATGCTTGATTTTGGACTGCTGGTAAAGCGCGTCATAGACAGGTAAAATCTGTCCTCCCGGATACCCAAATACGATATCTACTCCTTCCTCCTCCAGGCACTTCAGCAAAATCTCTGCTCCCTTTAACATCAAGCCCTATCACCTCCGTATGAATTGTCTGTATGATAAACAAGAATGCTGATTTCAAAACATCCGGCCTTATTCATAAGCACCGGTATAAAATAATAGCGGGCTTGTAGATGGCCCGCTTGGTAGAACCGATTGACTATTTTCTAAACACGGCTCCGGTACTGGCTGACTGTACCATCTCTGCATAACGTTTCATGTATCCAGTTTGTATCTTGGGGGCCGGAACTTTCCAGCGGGCCTTCCTTTCCTCCAGGACTTTTTCTTCCACCAGAAGCTCCAGAACAAGCCCTGGAATATCTATTCGTATAAGGTCTCCCTCTTCTACCAGGGCAATCATTCCTCCGGCGGCCGCTTCAGGGGAAATGTGTCCAATGGCGGCGCCCCGGGTGGCTCCGGAAAATCTTCCGTCGGTAATCAGGGCCACCTCTTTATCCAATCCCATACCGGCAATGGCGGAAGTGGGGGTAAGCATTTCCCGCATGCCCGGTCCCCCGCGGGGTCCTTCGTAGCGAATCACCATAACGTCGCCCGGCTTAATCCGCCCCGCCAGTATCGCCTGAACTGCATCTTCTTCCGCTTCGAAGACCCGGGCCGGGCCGGTGTGCCGCATCATATCAGGATCAACCGCACTCTTCTTAACCACCGCGCCCTGCTCGGCCAGGTTGCCAAACAGGATGGCCAAACCGCCTTTATCGCTGTAAGGATTGTCCAGAGCCCGTATTACCGTGTGGTCCTTTACCGGGGTAGTGGCGATGTTCTCACCCACCGTCTTCCCGGTTACGGTCAGGCAGTTGGGATTGATCAAAGCGGCTTTATTCAGTTCATGATAAAGAGCTTGAATGCCTCCGGCCTGGTAGATGTCCTCCATGTGGTGCTGCCCGGCCGGACTTATCTTGCATAAAAGCGGCGTAGTATCGCTGATCTCATTAAACAGGGAAAGGTCTATTTCCACATGGGCCTCACTGGCAATGGCCAGCAGGTGGAGAACCGAATTGGTTGAACAGCCTATGGCGTTGTCGAGGCGAATCGCGTTGAGGAAAGCCTCCCGGGTCATAATATCCAGGGGACGAAGGTTTTCTTCGATTAAACCGACAATCCTCATACCCGCCTTCTTGGCCAGCCTGATCCGTTCAGAATAGACTGCGGGAATAGTTCCATTGCCGGGAAGTCCCATCCCCAGAGCCTCGGTAAGGCAGTTCATAGAATTGGCGGTGAACATTCCGGCGCAAGATCCGCAGGTAGGGCAGGCCTGGTCTTCTAAACAGGCCAGTTCCTCATAATCCATGCGCCCGGCCGCTACCGCGCCTACCGCCTCAAAAACCTGGGTAACGCTGACGGTCCTTGAACCCAGTCGTCCAGCCAGCATAGGGCCGCCGCTGATAAATATGGAAGGAAGATTTAAGCGGGCGGCTGCCATCAGCATCCCTGGTATTATTTTATCGCAGTTTGGAATAAAGACCAGCCCGTCTAAAGCATGGGCAATACCCATAATTTCAACCGAATCGGCGATAAGCTCCCGGCTGCCCAGAGAATACTTCATTCCAATATGATTCATGGCAATCCCGTCGCAGACCCCGATAGTAAAGAATTCCAGCGGTGTACCTCCGCCCATTTGAACCCCCGCCTTTACCGCAGCGGCTATTTTGTCAAGGTTCATATGGCCGGGCACCAGGTCGTTTTGGGAATTTACAATCCCGATCAGCGGTCGCGCCATCTCTTCATCAGTCAAGCCCAGCGCTTTAAACAGCGACCGGTGCGGCGCCTTTTCCAGTCCTTTTTTTACATTATCACTGTGCATCCAATCCCCCACCTATCTTCCCGGTTAGTGTCAAACCACCGTTTTTGTTCCCTAGTAACCATAAATACGTTTTAGTTTCAACCAGAAAAAAGAATAAAAATACCCCTCGCCCCCTTCAGGGACGAGAGGTTTTCCCGCGGTACCACCCTGTTTGCCGCCCATTAATGGGCGGCCTCTTTCAGCTTAAGTCGAAAAGCCGGCTTGCTTGTTAACGAACAGTCCCGTCCGGCAACACCTACTGGGCTATCCAGCCGTTCAGATCGCAACTCCGGGATGATCACCCTGTGAAATATTGATACCGGCTTTCACCTGATCCGGCTCTCTTTTATCAAGGGATGACACAGGTCGGTTCCCATCATCGTCCAACTTGTGAAGTTGTTATCTATATAGTATATTTAAAGGGTTTTGGACTGTCAATAAGTACGGCTATTGTTGGTTTGGTTTTTTCTGCTGCAGCTTGTGAATATACTCATGCAGTTGAATATAGCGCTTCTTGCCCTGCAGGTAGCGGCTGTTGCTCTTGCCGGTCATTTTCTTCAACATTGACCACAGCAGGCGGTTGCCTTCTTCAGTTTGACTGGCCTCGGAAGGAGTCATCCCGCTCAAAGTGGACAGCCGTGATTTGGACCATTTATCCAGGTATACTTCCTTGAGGATTCCCTCCAGAGCCGGATACTCCTTCTTAACCTCGCTGGTAAGAACGTCGAACACGCCTTCTTCGCGGATTTCCATGCCGTCTAGCTCTAGATAATCAAACATCTGGTCCTCCAGATGCTGGCGGGCCAGCCCCATTTCGCGGTCGCCGAAGGTCGACAGGGTCAGCCAGTTGCTTCCCACCATGAATTCGGCGAAATAGTCTCCGCCTTCGTCATCATCTTCCAGGTGATAGAGTATCTTGATATCGCCCGCCAGCTCCACCCCGAAATCCTGCATTTCCTCGATGCGGTTCAGTACTGCGCTCTGGTCCTTGATGATATAACGGGTGCTGATGAAACGCATACCGTCATCCAGGCCCGGTTCTCTCTCGCCGGCTTCAAAGGCGTCGGAAAAACACAGGTACCTGCCCCTCAGAAAGTTGTAGGCAGTAAGCAGCCCTACATGGCACTCAAGTTTTATCTTTATGGGCGAATCAGAGCTTTGACCCAAAATCATTTCAAAATCTTTAAGGGTGCTTCCTTTTTGCGAAAACAGGATCAACTCTTCTCCATTGATAACCAGGTCCGCCACCACGCCGGTAAGGAAGGATACCCCCTGGTTCAGGCTGTCATCCAGGCAGTTTATCCGCATATGCATGCCGCAGGGCAGCTCCTCTACTTCATAGATGTTTTCTATCCGGTCTAAAATGTCAAACAGGCGATCGAGGTCAAGTATGTCATATACCCGGCAGGAGATCTTCTCCATTTGGGGACTGTCGGCTGCCGCATTGAGCAATTCACCCTGGATAAATTTGATGTCGGCAATATGCCACTGTCCGCTCCCGGAACGCTGCAGATTAAAGCTGTAATGATTGCGAAAGAACTCGGATTCTATAACCGTGGTGGCGAAAGCCTGAACCCATACCGAGTTTTTACTGCCCTGCACCTGGTCAATCTGGCCTTCCAGCAGCCCCGCGCCCGGCCTTAAGAGTTCGGAAAAATTACGCTGCAGCAGAACCTCGCAAAGGCCCGGTTCTATGGTGAGGGATTTGATGTAGTCGAAGTCTTGATATTTTAAAGCATGGAAAAAGCTGTTGATCACCTGGGCGGGGTTCATTTTCAAGCTCAAGCGGCTGGTCAGGGTCAATGCTTCATAATCATACAGGCCGGCCGGCTGATCCAGGTACTTCTGGTACAGAAAACGGCCCAGGGCGGGCCTGGTCATGCTTTTTATATTGAAGCCGTACGCCTGTGACACCAGGAAGCAGCTTTCCTCAAAGCTCAACTCCTCCATATCGGGCAGCATTTGCCGATCGTTTTCGTATTGTCTTATGGGCATATCTTCCAATAAGAAAAAACTGTGAATGCCATCAGGGTTGAAGGTCAGGTAAAAACACTCCACCTGCAACCCTCGCTTTTCAACCTGCCAGGCCACGTCCAGGGTGATTCTGCCGGTATGCCGGCTGCAGCTGGCATAGGCCTTGTAAAATCTGCCGTTGAAGGGCGCCGGCTTGCTGACGTCCATCCCCGCCAAACTGTATTTATCAATGGCTCTGGAGACCAGGGGCTCCATCTCCCGCCCGTACTCAGCCAAAAGCAGCCGGAAAAATTCAATCATCTGAGGTGTATAAAAGGAAGATAAGGCCTCAAAAACCTGGTTCCGGTTTTCGAAGGGAATCTCTTCGATAGCTTCCAAAATATGCAGCTTTTTTTCCTGGCTGTCGATCATGCTGTTTATATCTTCAACCAGACATTTCAGGGCAGCTCGGGGAACAAGGTTTTTCTTTTTTTTCATAGCCGGCTCCTTTTGTCGTTTGGGTCATTGTAATTGTAATTTATTTTATTCGGCAAGGCAAACTACTAAAGGATGATATTCCCAATCAGCTCTTTACATATTATGTATTTTCCTCTTTTTCTTAAACTCTGGAAAAACTTTAAAAAAATTATGTTTCCGTGCAGGAAGTGGTAGAAAAAAACCGAATATACCTGAAATAGAACAAAATCATGATATATTTTCTGTTAAACGGGCTTTGGTGATAAAGTGAGGAGAGTTTTAATCGAAAATCTAAAGCCGGATATGGTGGTGGCCAGAACTATTTTTAATAGCGATGGACGCATACTTTTGCACGCCGGCATGGTTTTAACCGATCACTATATCAATCGCCTGGCTAATCTGAACATTGCTTCGGTCTATATTAAGGACCATATTTTTGATGAGCAGGACCTGCGCGATATCATCTCCGAAGAGACCCGCATTGCCACCATAAAAGCAGTCAAGGAAGGCTTTACCGTCCTGGAGCAAGACCGCCGCCTTAACATCTCCCTGGTAAAAAACCTGGTTGACAATATACTGGAGGAAATGCTGGCCAATCCCAATGTGGTAATAAACCTGAGCGACATTCGGGTATTTGACGATTACACCTTTGCCCATTCCGTAAATGTCTGCGTTCTATCCCTTATGACCGGAATAGTCCTGGGCTACAACGAATCACGTTTAAAAGAATTGGGAATTGGCGCCCTGCTACACGATGTAGGCAAAACCAGGATAAATAAAGAGCTTTTAAATAAACCCGATGATCTGACCAGAGAAGAATTCGAGGAAGTAAAACGCCATACTGAATATGGCTTCGAAATAATTCGCCAGTATCCTGAAGTGTCCATTTTATCTGCTCATATTGCCCTCCAGCACCATGAGCGCTGGGATGGGCACGGATATCCTCGCGGTCTGGCAGGTGAAAATGTTCACGAATATGCTCGGATCGCTGCCGTGGCCGACGTTTACGATGCCCTTTTGGCCGACCGGCCCTACCGTCCTTCTTATACAATCAGCCAGGCCATCACCATTATAAAACGCATGTCGTCCATATATTTTGATGAACGCTGTGTAACGGCCATGGTTGCCAATATAGCCGTTTACCCGGTCGGTAGCTTTGTTCAGCTCAATACCGGGGATTATGGCGTTATCATCGACGTCAACAAACAGAGTCCCACCCGGCCGGTTATACGGGTATTCTCGGACAAGTACGGCCGACGTCTGCCCCAGATAAATGAAGTAGATCTATCCAAGTTGTCAACCATAATGGTATTCAAAATTCTCAATCAGGAAGAAATCGAACAGCTGGTCTAAATCCATCGAAAAAGCTCTGCGCATATAAATCACCCTCGCGGCTAAACTATTAGGGGTGATTTTTTGTGTTAGAAAAATTTATCAGTTTGTTCCTGCTTCTGCTTATAGGCGGTTCTACAATATTCGTTTTAGCCAAAATCGTTATACCTTCAATATTTAGTAAGAGATGAGATAAGTATCCTGCAATATTTCCCTCCCTGCCTGTTTAAAATACTGTCAAAGGAGGGATCAAAATGACCAGATTTAGGACTACCGATGGACGCGAAGATACGAAGCAAAAATTTCACGTCTTTGGAGCTATGGCCATACCCCTGGCCTTCTTGAACGGCCTCTATTTTGGAGGCTACGCCCTGCGAAAAATAAGGCAATACTGGGAAGGCGGCCCCATGGACTAGTACAACGTTCCGTATATTGTGTTCATAAGTTGGCGCAGATTTTTTTGAAGTACAAGG
>DHRK01000064.1:0-13882 GCA_002410325.1 Syntrophomonas sp. UBA5314 | reverse complement strand
GACAACGCAGTAATTCGGAAAAATCTGCCTAAATTATGGGCACGAATATACGGAATGTTGTACTAAGCTCTCTCCTTTATGATTCTTCAAAAATGGTTCACTTTAAACAAATGTGAACCATTTTTTGGTGGGCTTATAAACTCCGTCCTAGTACTCTGTAACATCTAAAAATCTTTCTTTCATTAAAAGTCTAGGTCATCACGGGTTATTTTCTAGGACCTAAGACCAGGCACTTTATAAATTAAATGTCCCGACCCACTTATCGTCGCAAAGTCACATATTTGGGTTCTAAAACGACTAATTTATGTCCTAAGTAATAGCTGTAAATGATTTGTTTTTCTGATATACTTTATAATACACCGATTTATCTAATTGGATTTTATTTCTAGGAGGATAAACATGCCTTCGGGAATTCCAGTTAAAATTGAAACCCTTGAGCAATTGACTTCGCCAGCTCGTGTGGCTGTTTTTTATGATAACCTGGATGAATGGATGCAACTGGTAGATTATCAAGTCCAGATAGCCCTGGCCCGCCAGGAAAAATGCATCTGCCTGGTTCCTGAAAATGATAGAAATACACTTAGGACCTTTATGGAACAGCGTGCCAGAGAATCAAACTGGCCCTCCTGGCGAAAAAGCATGGTTTTGCTGGCCTCCAGCTACTTTACCGATCTGCTTATTGAATCAGGCCCGGAATCAGTTATCGAAGCCCTGACGGACACGGTCAAAGCCACCGCCATCGAAGGCTTTTCGGGCGTTTCCTTGATAGTTAATTTCGATTCCCTTTTGATCCAGCATTACGGGGAACCATCCCTGGTCCTATTCGCCCAGCAACTGCATGCCAGATTGGGAAATTTTCCCTGTCGTTATTATGGCATCTATGACTACCGGCGCTATTCATTGAATCATCTGCAGCAACTCTTTGTCTGGCACGACCACTTTGTTCGCAATTTCCACTTGTACGCCAATACCTTCTCCAGCATCGCGCCAGGCCCGGCTTTGGTCAGCAACGCGGAATGGCTGGACCGGATCGTACTTACTCTGAGTGTTCAGGAAGACGGCCAGTTGTGGCCCGATATAGTCAGCCACAGCTTCCACTCCCTGGCCTTATTTAGCGAAAACGGGTATCTCGAATACTGCAATCCCGCCTTCTGTTCATTATCAGGTTACAGCGAAGAGCAGCTGCGGGGCATTAACCTGGCTGAAATTCTGGAGCAGGCCGGTTTCCAATCACTGCCTTCACTTAGAACCGGGGAGAAAATACACTTCTGTGTAGACAAATTCCACACCCCCGACCAGGAAATTGGTTTGGAGTTCCTGGTCTATTGTGTAATGGACTCTTCCCAGAGAATGTTCTACGCTCTATCCCTGGCCGATATCAGTGAAACCCAGCGCATTTCGGACCAGCTCGAAGAACGGGAGGAAGAACTGCAAGCCCTGCTGGAGTCTATCAACGACACCGTTTTCGTCATGGATAAAGACGAAAAGTATACCGGCATCTATGGCAATGGAATCTTCGAAGAGGACCTCAATCACAATATTTTCCTGGGTAAAACCCCTGCTGAAATCTATGTTCCCGACAAAGCCGAGCTGTTTTCTCAGGCCAATCAACGGGCCCTTTCCGGGGAGAGGGCTACTTATGAATACACCCTGGGCAGCGGCGCTTCACTTCGCCACTATCATACCGCCCTGGCCCCGATCCGCAACAAATACCGGCAGATCACCGGCCTGGTGGGCATCAGCCGCAACATTACCGAAGTAAAGACCGCCCAGGCCGAATTGGAAAAAAATCTGGAAGAAATGAAGGCCCTCAATAAGGACCTGGAATTTTATCAGAAAAAGCTGATCAACAAGAACGAACAGCTCCATGAAAGCCAGCAACGCCTGGAACTGGCCCTTTGGGGAGCCAGGGAGGCCTTCTGCGACTGGGACCTGGAATCAAAACTGGTTACGATTGACGATCGCTGGGGGGAAAGCATAAATCTAAACTACCTGCCCGGCAACAAAAGGGTATTTACCGCCGGCGAATGGATCAACATTGTTCATCCTGATGACCGGGCTATATTCCGCGCCACTCTTATTGCCGGGCTGAAGGGTGAGACCTCTCACCTAGAACAGGAGTACCGGGTAAAGTCGGGGGAAGACTGGATCTGGCTGCTGTTCAAAGGAAGTGTGGTGAGCCGTGACAGCCAAGGCAGGGCCCTGCGCGTGGTTGGAACCTATCAGGATATAGATGTGAAAAAGAAAGCCATCCAGGCTTTGGCCGATAGTGAACAGCGCTACCAGCGGCTGTTCGAGCAGAGTCCCATTGGACTGGTCAGGTTTGACGCCTATGGGGTTATCAGAGATGCCAACACCCGCTTTCTGGAACTCATGGGTTCCAAAAGCAAGGAAGATCTAAAGACCTTTAACCTGTTCTTTTCACCTGAAGCCATGGAGGCGGGTCTGGAAGAACGGGTCAAAGAAAGCCTGGTCGTTAAAGAAGCCAGCCAGGGCGAACTGCTCTTTCAGATCCCCGAAGGGAGAAGAATCTGGCTGCGCTATAACATTGACCCGGTACTGAATGTTGATGGAACACTTAAAGAAGTTATAATGGCCTGTGAGGATTACACCGACCGCAAGACCAACGAAATGAAGATCATGTACTTGAGTTTCCATGACCGCTTAACCGGCCTCTATAACCGGGCCTTTTTTGAGGAAGAATTGAAGCGCATCGATGTAGAACGCCAGCTTCCTTTGAGCATAGCCATGGGTGACGTCAACGGTCTGAAACTGGTGAACGATGCCTTCGGGCACCAGGAGGGGGACCGCCTCTTGCGCAAGATTGCCGATGTTTTGCGGCAATCTTGCCGGGAAGAAGATATTATCGCCCGCTGGGGCGGAGACGAGTTTATCATACTGCTCCCCCAAACCGATATAAAAATAGCGGCCAATATCTGCGAACGCATAAAACGCAATGCATCAGCGGTTGAAACGGCTCCTATAACTGTGAGCATGGCTCTGGGTTACGCCACCAAGGAAAATACCAGCCAGAATATTTTAGATATTCTCAAAAAGGCTGAAAACGATATGTACTTGAACAAGCTGCTGGAGAGCAAAAATACGCGTAGCGCGATTATATCTTCCCTGGAAAACACCCTCTGGGATCGCACGGTCGAAACCCGTGAGCATACGGAACGCATGCAGCGGATTGCCCTGCGCATGGCAGCCGGCATGGGTATGCGCAAACACGATGCCGATAAACTCATGCTCCTGGCCAAGCTGCACGATATAGGAAAAATCGGGATACCCAACGAGGTTCTGCGCAAGCCCAGCAACCTTTTGCCTGAAGAATGGGACACCGTAAAAAAGCATTCTGAAATTGGTTATCGGATTGTCAATGCTTCTCCGGAGCTTTCCATTATTGCTGAAGAAATATTGTCCCATCATGAGAGATGGAACGGCCAGGGATACCCCAGGGGGCTTAAAGGGGATGAGATTCCCCAGCTGGCCCGCATCATATCAATAATAGATGCCTATGATGTCATGACCCATGAAACACCGTACAAGCCTTCTATCACTCATGAGCAGGCCTTATATGAACTGCAGCGCAACGCCGGGCTGCAATTCGATCCGAAACTGGTGGAGATCTTTGTCTACAATTTTGCGTAAATTGGGCAGAGCGATCTTCAATTCCTTTTCATTTTTTCCCTCCGCCCCAATAACTCATTCGATATTCAGCCTTCAATAATAATTGGTTTTTTCCGTTTCCTTTAAACCTATGCGCCGGTTATCCCCTTTCCGTTCGTTTCACCCCGGTAGGGCCAGGTGCTACAATCGACTTGGGAATCGATTCACTAAGCTTTAACTAGGAGGTGATAGAATGGCGATTGCTTCTATACCTGTATCCACCAGTCTGGTTCTGGTTTTGGATTACGGTTTAAACAGCGCGGGAAAAATCCAGACCAAGGAACGGGTGTTTAAATCTTTAAATCCGGATTCGACCAATGATAATGTCTACGCGACCAGTCAAATTTTGCTGGGCCTGCAAGAGAAGACCAGTATTGCAGTCCAACGCCGGGACGTGGTTGAACTGAGCAGCCAGTAGCATCCGGGTAAATACGATTTAAAGGGGGGAGAATGTTGGCAATTGAAAGAAGTCTGGAGCTTTATTTTACAACTTCCGGTGATCGCAGTTTTCACCTGAGCATTCCCGAGGCTAAATCCGACCTCACCGCGAGCGGGGTCAATACGGCCATGAATGAGATTATCGCCCTTAACGTATTCTCCGCACCGGGTGGAGTCCTGGCTGAAAAAAAATCAGCCAACCTGGTAACCAAAGAAACCGTAGAGTTTACAATCGTGTAACCAACGGGATCAGATCGGGGAAATATGATTCTGTCTGAATTGGGCTATAAATAGGCTCAGGAAAGCTATAATAACTATCTTCGACATCTGTAACGCATCTTGCGTCCCTGCCCGGGCAGGCCAATTTTATTAATCTTGCGCACGGTCTCTAAAATCCCGTTTACAAACCGGGGTAATGGAGGCCGCTTTTTTATCTCCTGGTTTCTCTTTGTTCGCCCCGGGAATCGTTCATTTGGCATCGGGAAATGCTAAAAAAGTGAATGTAATATATAGGGGTGAAAATATGTACAAGAAATACTGGTCATATATGTTGATCTTCCTGCTGCTGGCTGGTGGACTTAATTTAGCCGCTTGTTCTAAAAAAACCGCCCAAAAACCGAATAATCAGTCTTCCAATACCAATAAGACCCAGATATCTATGGCCACTGAAATCATAAAAGACCTCAATAAAATAATCACCGGGCTGCAGACCATGTCTCTAAACCAAAAAATGCCCAAGTTGGCTCAGAACATGGAAAGCACAGCCGGACAGGGTGCTCAAGGGCAACAGGGTCAGCAGAGCCAACAGGGACAGCAGAGCCAACAAGGACAGCAGAGCCAACAAGGGCAGCAGGGCCAACAAGGGCAGCAGGGCCAGCAGGGCCAACAAGGGCAGCAAGGGCAGCAAGGACGACAGGGGCAACAGGGGCAGCAGGGGCAACAGGGGCAGCAGGGGCAGCAGGGGCAGCAGAATCAGCAGAATCAGCAAAAACCAAGCACTGGGCAAGCCGCATCGGAGCAAAAAAGCCCGGCCCAGACCGGCACCCCGTGGCAACAGGAAACTACCAGCCTGTGGAACATTCACCGCAATTGGAATTCGCTTGAGCCTGAAGCAGTCAAGGCCGGGTTGAGTACCAGCGCGCGCGATAATATTGAAAAATCCCTGGACGTCTTAACCCAGGCGGTGGGAAAGGAAAACACCGACGACAGCCTGTTGGCTGCCATAACCCTGTATCGCGACCTGGGAGAGGTGGCCAAGGTTTTGAATATGACTATTCCCCCGGATTTTTTTCAGGTCAAATATGAGGCCTTATCTGCCCTCACCGAAGCCAGTCGCAAAGACTGGAAAGCCGCCGAATCGCACGCCAGCCAGATAGAGCAATATTGGAACCAGTTGCGACTGCAGGCCGGAAACCAGGACTCCAAGCTCGTGGAGCGAACCGAATTTTCATTGCATGACATCAGGCAAGCCATAAAAAGTCAATCCCTGGAGATGGCTGTTATGAAAGGAACCGTCCTGGTGAACAATTTAAAGGAGCTGGAAGATGCGTTTACCCGGCCTTCCTCCAACCAGAGCCAAGGCGGTGCAGGTCAAAACGGCCAAAATCAGGGGCAAGGCGGAAGCCAGAGCGGGCAGAATCAGGGGGGCAGCCAGCAAGGCGGCCAGGGTCAGCAGGCCGGCTCCCAATAAACAGATCTTATTTCTTGTTTATTTACCCTTCTTTGCTTAAATTACTGGCCGCTGGTTTTTCGACAAGTTAAAATTAAAATATGGTGCAATCGATTTAATGCGGGGGAGGTGTCTGGCCATGTTTTCTATGCATTTCTATCGGATTTACGAGACCAGCCGGGAAATCGATTTGACCCGCCTGGAAAGAGGGCTGCCCGGGGAGCGTTCGGCTTCCCGGTCCGGCTTTTCCCGGCTTGCCCCCAAATCGATTCACATAGATAACACACCCCTGTCCATACCCCTGGGTAGTTTAGAGGTACAAAACGGGTCTATTATCCGGTCCTTTCAGGTTCAAGCCCGCATCTTTGATATCGGCGCTATTAGCGTATGCTTTAGCTCCGAAGAATCAGTTTCGGAAACCGGCAACTTGAAACAAACGGCCCTGGCTTTTGCCGGACAGCATGGTCTGGATGAAGCTTTCACCGGTCAGTTGAGGCGTCTGCAGGAACTGTTTCAAGGTTCGGCTGATTTTTCTACCGTGGATCCGTCCTTCTACGAGGACTACACTATCTATCGAATCGATGATCCAACTCTCATAACCGATCCGGTGCCCCTGTTGATGGGTGAGGATATTGATTTCAGCCTCCAGATAAGAGAGCAGGTTCTGGGCAATCGTTTATCCTACAGCGAGGACGATTTTGTCATTTTGACCTGGGACACAGCCTTGATCTGTGATCCCGACGATCCGGGCGATTTGCGCGATCTCATTGAATTTGCCAATGTTCAACTCCTTGAACTCCGCTACTATGATCTCCTGTTAAACAGACAGATGGAAATTATGTATGACGATATTGAAAAGGCCGGCCAGAGATCCACTTTTACCCGGTTGCGGCGGTTTCGCAGGATCTTAAGTGCGCTTATGGGGTTTATCGCTGATGTTACTGAAGTCACCGAAAAAGTAGACAACCTCATCAAAATAACTGAAGATATTTATTACGCCCGGGTATATCAAACAACCCTGCGGGTTCTGCGCGTTGATCAGTGGAGGGAAGGAGTGGCCCGCAAACTGCAAGCTGTCCAGCAAAATTATTCCATGCTCAGCAATGAAGTGAACGTACAACATTCCAATGTATTGGAGTGGATCATTATTTTGCTCATAGCCCTCGAATTTGCTTTTGCTCTATGGGATGCCCTGACTTAATTAAAATACCGCTATGTCTTAAGGACGCATTGTGGTTAAATATTTATAGGTTTCCATTATATATAATATGGTAGCAACAATCAGTTCGTTTGTTCAAAAGGAGGCGTTTTAGACGATTCCGGTAATAGGTTTTTTTGGTTATTCCAATTCAGGCAAGACAACCGTGGTTGCCCACCTGATTAAAATACTGGCCGGACAGGGCTACCGGGTGGCCGCCATCAAACACGCAGCTCATGGCTATGACATGGATATTCCCGGCAAAGACTCCTGGCAGCACTTTAAAGCGGGGGCCCAAAAAGTGATGGTGGTAGGACCCGATTCATTGAGCACCCACGAGCGGTTCGTCACCGAGCCTTCCCTGTCCAGTATTTTGGAACAGATTCAGGTTGGTCAGGATCTGGATTTGATTCTTGTTGAGGGCTTTAAAAATGAACCGGGGCCCAAAATTCAGGTAATCCGCGACAAAGGAGCAGCTTATCCCGACTGGGATGTCGATCTGATCGCTACCGTAAGCGATGATCCGTTCAAAGACGGCGTTCCTCATTATTCCCTTGAAAAATTGGAACAACTGGCTGCTTTCCTGGTCGAAAAATACCTTCAAAAATAGGTTTCTTACGTAATGAAAAATAAAGAAAGGCGGGCTTGTAATGGACAACGAAAAGAGCGTAATGGAAGCATTTAAAAAGGCCGGAAAACCTTTGAGCTCCAAAGAAGTTTCAGAATTGTCAGGCATTGACAAAAAGGAAGTTGATAAGATAATAAAGAAATTGAAAGCATCGGAACAACTCGACTCACCCAAGCGCTGTTATTATCAGCCCAAATAGCATTGCATGGAGCATGGAAATGAGTTGAAGAACCGTCCCCTAACTCATTTCTGCCTTGGGCATTCATCATCGCCTCATAGGGGAGCGGAGGGGGGGCGCCACCCCCCTCCTTGATGGACTAAAACCATCGCCTTACGCAGCAATAACCCCTGGAGGAAGTTAATAAATAAAGACAAGAATATGACAGCTCATGGCCTGAAAAAGCTATGAGCTGTAGAAGGTTATCATTTTCGGAAGCTTTTTAGTGAGAACAATCTGCGGTTTGCGATAAGACAATAAGCGTTTAGATACTTGATTTAAGGAAGGCAGCTTTAAGCCATCGCCTCCCGGCAGTCAATCTACAGTTAATTTAGCTTTAACCATGACTCCTTCCTCACCCGGCCCATTCTGAACATCCAATAATAAAGGAATATTTCCCGTATTAATAACATTTCGGCTTACCGGCAGGGCGTAGGCCTGCCCCTGTTTAATAATCATTTCTCCCCGGTGCAGGCTGCGACCCGGCCTTAAATGATCAATGGGGCTGCCCAGCTCTATATTAAACCAATCCCCTTTATAAAAGGACTCTCCTTTTAGCTTAAGCAGGGCCGGTTTTACAAGAGCTTCAAACAATATCCCGGCTGCCGAGGGGCTGCCGGACAGATTGAAAATCAGTTTGCCATTCAGAAGCGCGGCTGAAGTACTTTTGCCGGGAAAGACGTTTATACCCTTGAAAAGAAGCTGGGCGTTCAAATACTCAAATGCGTTGTGAACCAGGTCGTAAAGGCCGTTGCCGGTCCCCCCGCTGACTATTACCATATCAGAGACCAGCGTCGCTTTTTTTACGGCAGTTACAATCGTCTGCAGATCATCATGAATTATGGAAGGCGAGAGCAACGGCACGGCTCCGCTGCTGGTTATTTTGCACGCTATCAGACTTCGGTTGCTGCAATATATGCATCCTGTTTTAATGGGAGACCCGGGTAAAAGCAACTCATTACCCGTGTCCATAATAAATACACCGGGCGTTTTATATACCGGCACCTTTTCTATGCCGCAGGCGGCTATTCTTTCCAGTATTTCTGCTTTTAAAATCTGCCCTTTGGCTGCGACCTTATCGCCAGCCCTCAATTCGTGGCCCGCTTTTCGGATATTTTCACCCCGCCGCGGTCTGCCGCTGAAAACTATATAGTTTTCATCTATTTCAACGTCCTCTTGTTTAATTACAGCAGCGCTGCCTTCGGGAAGCAAAGCCCCGGTCATAATTCTACAGGTCTCCCCGGGTCTTATAGGCCTGTTTTCAACTGAACCAGCCCCAACAATGGATGCTACCCGCAAACGCAACGGCCGGCCAGCTTGCAGTCTTTCCAGATCGGTCTTGCCAATCGCGTAGCCATCCATTGCCGAACGATCAAAATTGGGTATATCGATAAAGCTCGCTATATTGTCCGCAGCCACCCGCATGTAGGCATCATAGATGTGCAGCCACTCGGTGTCCAGGGCTTGAACGCTTGCGCAGCTGACAGCAACGGCTTCATCCAAACTCACCGGTTCACATAATTTATCATTAACCCACCGTTGCTTTTCCGGGTAATTCATAAACAATCCACCCCATACCGTATATTTCTCCTCTTAATTGATTAGTGCATGATCTTTATATATTTATTATACATACATTACTATACATACATCATGGTTTTTTATTTGTTCTAATTAGCACAAGTTTGTTTTAACTTGTTTTTTTGTGTTTCCGTATTATTAATGACAACCTAATTGTTTTATGCTATATTATGTGGTGTATAGCAGCCTTTTATGGTATGTGGTATATTGTTTTTGTACGGTTGGTCAATGGTTGAGACAATTGCATAGCTCCGAGCTTTCTATCTAAAGCCGACGCCATGATAGCAAGCCATTGGGTTAGTCTGGAAACGGATTAGCCTCCCATTGTTGGAAAGGAGCCTGAAAACTCTGGTCAGGGCAGATAGCACTTACTGGGTTAAATTGGGCATAAATTCCGAGAATGGTTTTTTTATGCCCCTGGCCTTCGCTGGAGGCGTTTTTACTTTTCCCGCTCAGTGCAAATTATTGGTTGTTCGGTTCCAATATAGAAACAGATCAACAATTTTAAGCAGAGAGGAGGGCATAACCCCGAAGAGGAGCAGGACGGACGCTTCACCTTGTGAGGAAGGATTGGAAGGCGAAAACCAGGAAAGGCAGGGAAGTCTGGTGGCCAGAACACGGTTTATATGCACTTTGGCCATTATCCACAAAAGCACTCAGGGGTTTATACCCACCGTTAACCAGATTTACACATAAATGCAACCAAATACTCTGACAAGAAGAGTATTTACAGGTAGTAAGTAGTTTAAGGGAGGTAGAGATTGGTGATGAAAGTTACTCGTCGTGGTTTTCTGAAACTTTCAGGTCTCTCCGTCGCCGTGGTTGCTTCCGGCTTGGGATTTGACCTGGAAGCGAACGCGGCCCAGGGGTATGTGCTGAAGCTGGCAGGAACCAAAAAGATACCCAGTATCTGTCACTTCTGTTCAGGCGGATGCGGATTGCTCCTGCATATTAAAGACGGAAAACTGGTTCATCTCGATGGGAACCCGGACAATCCCATCAATGAAGGCACGCTTTGCCCCAAGGCGGCCAGCCTGGCGCAGGTGGCCTATTCCCCGGACCGTCCGAAAAACCCGCTGTATCGTGCTCCGGGTTCAGACCAATTCGTAGATATTACCTGGGATGAGGCTTATGATCGGATTGCCAAGAAAATCAAAGAAGTCAGGGATAAGACCTGGAAGGGCACCGAAGAAATAACCGATGCTAAAACCGGTGCCAAGGAAACCGTTACCGTGAACCGGGCGGAAGGTATAGCCATGATAGGTTCTGCCGAGGTAGACAATGAAGAAAGCTACCTGCTTTCCAAACTTGCCCGCCTGATCGGCACACCATTCCACGAACACCAGGCCCGTATCTGACACGCGCCCACGGTGGCTAGTTTGTCACCTTCATTTGGACGCGGCGCCATGACCAACTCCTGGCAGGATATGCAGAACTCCGAGTGTTTCTTGATTGCCGGCAGCAACTGCGCAGAATGTCATCCCATCGCCATGAAATGGGTTAACCGCGCCCGGGCTAAAGGTGCCCAGGTTATTGTGGTCGACCCGCGTTTTACACGCACGGCTTCCCAGGCGGATATCTTCGCTCAGATCCGTCCCGGAACCGACATTGCGTACCTGGGTGCAATGATCAATTATTACATCGAGAATAAGCTTTATGACGAATTCTACGTTTTGAATTTTACCAACGCACTTTATAAAATAAGCAAGGATTATAAATTCAATGACGGCATGTTTTCCGGTTTTAATGCTCAAACCAAGAAATATGCCTATACAAGCTGGGGATATCAGCTGGATGCGGAGAATAAACCGGTAAAGGCGGCCAGCCTGGATGATCCGGACTGCGTCTTCCAAAAACTCAAAACCCACTTTTCCAGGTACACCTTCGATGTAGCTGCAAAGATCACCGGCATACCGGCTGCCAAAATCAAGTTGATAGCCGATACCTTTGGTGCGGCCAAACCGGGCAACATCTTCTACGCTCTGGGTATGACCCAGCACACCACCGGGGTGCAGGGTATTCGCTGCTATGCGATCATCCAGTTGCTCCTGGGCAATGTAGGCAAGGCCGGCGGCGGCATCCAGGCCCTGCGCGGCGAGCCCAATGTTCAGGGTTCCACCGATATGGCCAACTTGAACGCCAACCTGCCCGGATATTTACCCTATCCCACCAATGCTGAAAAAACCTTGAGTGATTATGCGATGAAAAACGGCTCGGTTCAGCATAAGCCGCTGGTAGCCCTGCTCAAGGCCTGGTTCGGCAAAAATGCCACCCCCGAAAACGATTACGGCTATGGCTGGCTGCCCAAGAACAATCCTTCCAATATGCCAATTCAGTCACAATTTTTTAATAAAATGGTGGATGGTCAGTTTAAGCTTTTACTCAACTGGGGTTCCAACTCCACGGTATCCATCCCGGACAGAAAACTGGTGGCCAGGGGGCTATCCAAACTGGAAATGCTGGTGGTAGCCGACATATTCAACACGGAAACCGCCCAGTTCTGGAAGGAAGAAGGATTAAAGCCGGCCGAGATTCCAACCGAGGTAATTTTCCTGCCGGCGGCTTTCGTTTATGAAAAGGCAGGCACCATGACTAATTCTTCCCGCTTGATCCAGTGGAAAGAAGTAGCTTTACCGCCTCTCAACGGCGTACACCCCGATCTGGATATGCTGGATCACATCTTTAAGAAAGTGCGCGCCCTTTATGCCGGAAGCGCCGATCCCAAGGATGAACCCATTTTAAAGGCCAACTGGGATTACGGCCCGCATGAAGCCGAACCGTTAAAGGTTCTCCAGGAACTCAACGGCTATAATGATGCAACCGGCAAGCTCACCACCTCTTTGGCCGAGTATCTGAACGCGCCGGTCGGTACGGTTTCCACCGGATGCTGGATATATGCAGGGGTCACTCCGGACGTGAACCAAAACCTGGCTGACCGCCGGGGCAACGCTGATCCCACCGGTCTGGGCCTCAACAAAGACTATGCATTCGCCTGGCCGGGCAATATCCGTGTTCTCTACAACCGGGCTTCTTGCGATGCCCATGGACAGCCGGTCGATTCCAGGCGCAAGCTGATCTGGTGGGATCCGGTTGCAAATACCTGGACCGGGAATGACGGTCCCGATGTGGTCGATAAGACCAAAGGCCCTGATACTCCGGAAGGGAAGCAGGCTTTCCGCATGAACCCGGAAGGCGTGGGCCGGTTATTTGCCGCTTCCTATACCAGTGGTGCGGTTTCCACTCCCCCGGAAGGGATTGCAGCGGTTCCGGTCCGTGGAGCAGGCATGACGGTTGATGGACCGATGCCGGAGTTCTACGAACCAATTGAAAGCCCGACCACCAACCTCCTGCATCCCAGTGTACAGAGCAACCCCATGGCCAAGATCATCTCAACCGAGTTTGGCAAACCCGAGCAGTATCCCTATGTTCTTACCACCTACGGAGTTGTCGAGCACTTCTGCGCCGGGGCGATTACCCGCAACATTCCCTGGCTGAACGAGATTGCGCCTGAGCCCTATGCTGAAATCAGCAAAAACCTGGCCGCCAAAATTGGCGTTGAAGACGGGGAAGAAGTGGAAGTATCCTCCGCCCGCGGCAAGTTAGTGGTGCGTGCCCTGGTGACCGACCGTATCCAGACTCTTAAAATTAACGGAAGAGACCAGGAAGTCATTGGTATGCCTTGGAGCTGGGGCTTTGCCAGCTTGAGCCCGGGCCCCAGTACGAATAATGTGACAATGAATGCATGCGACCCCGGCGCGGGAACTCCTGAGTATAAATGCTGCATTGTCAACATAAGGAGGGCTTAACGATGGCGAGGAAAATGGTTTTTATCGACACTTCATTATGCACCGGGTGTAAAGCCTGTTCCGTGGCCTGCAAAGCCTGGAACGAACTTCCGGCCGAAAAGACCAAACGGATAACCAGCTATCAGACCCAGGCTGACTTTACACCCACTACCTGGACCTATGTAAGATTCAAGGAAGAATACAAAGATCAGAAAATGCACTTTAACATGATTAAACTCCAGTGCTTCCATTGCGCCGACCCGGCTTGTTTGAAAGCCTGCCCTTCTAAGGCCATCTACAAGACAGAATCGGGCTACACCTTGATTGACAGAGAAAAATGTATCGGCTGCGGATATTGCGGACAAAACTGCCCCTGGAATGTTCCCAAGACCGATACCAAGATCAATAAAACCTCCAAGTGCACCGGTTGTATCGACCGCGTGGAAAACGGCCTTAAGCCGGCTTGCGCACAAACCTGCCAGCCCGAAGCGATCAAGTTTGGCGATTATGACAAGATGATGGCTTTAGCCGAGGAGCGCCTGGCCGAACTGCAACTCACCAATCCCAAGGCCAATTTGTATGGCAATCAATGGATGGGTGGAACCACTTACCTGTACCTGCTGCAAGACCGGCCTGATGCCTATGGACTGCATCCGAATCCTTCCACGCCAATCGCCTTGACCATTTGGAAAGACCT
>DHRK01000067.1 GCA_002410325.1 Syntrophomonas sp. UBA5314 | reverse complement strand
TGGCTCCGGCGATGCCCACTCTGCCTGCCCGGGTTGCCGAGCAGACTGGGCTGCCCGCCAGCCTGGCCGATGATTGGGCGGCAGCCGGACAGTGGGGGCTGGCCCAGGCGGGAACCCGGGTTCAGAAGGGGCCGGCTTTGTTTCCGCGCATCGACCCCAAAAGCCTGGAGGCTGCTCCGGCTGATAAGCCCGCCCCGGCCCAAGACGAGATCAAATCGGCTGACTCCCAGGGCCGAGGCTATATCACCATAGAGGACTTTGCCCGGCTCGATTTGAAGGTAGCGGAAGTGATCGCCTGCGAGAAGATGAAGAAAGCGGATAAACTTTTGATCCTGCGCCTTAAGGTGGGAGAAGAGGAACGCACGGTAGTATCAGGCATAGCCAAACATTACCCGCCCGAGGAACTGGTGGGCAAGAAAGTGATCCTTTTGACCAATCTCCAGCCTACCAAACTGAGGGGCACCCTTTCGGAAGGAATGATCCTGGCCGCTTCCAGCGAAAACGACCTGGAGGTATTGACCATCAGCAAAGAGCTGCCATCCGGCAGCCGGGTAAGCTAGTTTGACTTAAAGAGAAGCAAAGGGAGGGTATTTCCCTTTGCTTCCTTTATTTATGGAGGGAGAATATCCATGTTTATCGATTCTCACGCTCATATTCAAGATGAAAAGCTGATTGGCGATGTACCCCAGATTATTGACCATGCGCGGGAAGCCGGGGTAGACAATATAATCTGCGTCGGTTACGATTATGAATCATCCCGCCAGGCCGTCGAGCTGGCCAGGCGTTATCCGGAAGTGTACGCGGTCATCGGGGTGCATCCCCATGATGCCAAAACCCTTAAAAAGGATACTCTGGCCAAATTATATGAACTGGGCCGGGATCCCCGGGTGGCAGCCATTGGAGAAATGGGTCTGGATTTCTACCGGGATTTATCCCCCCGGGAGGTGCAGCGCCAGGCTTTTCGAGAGCAGATAAAACTAGCCAAGGAATTGTACAAACCGATTGTCATTCACGACCGGGATGCCCACCAGGAAGTAGCCGATATTATCAAACAGGAAAAAGCGGGCTTAAACGGCGGGGTTCTGCACTGTTATTCCGGCAACCTGCCCCTGGCCCTGGAATTGATGAAAGAAGGGTTCTATATCTCTTTTGCCGGACCGCTCACCTATAAAAACGCCCGTAAAACGCACGAGGTAGCCACCCGGATAAGCCTGGAACGAATTCTTATAGAAACCGACTGCCCCTATCTAACCCCTGAACCACTGCGGGGCAAGAGAAATGAACCGGCTTATGTTCAATATACGGCAAAAAAATTGGCCGAACTGCGCAACAAGAGCGTGGAGGAGATTGGATACATTACCAGCCTGAATACCCGGCGGGTTTTTCGCTTGGGAGACTAGTACTCTTAACACCTAAAAGTTTAGGTTATTCACCGAGAAAAATTTTTGTAGGGTAAGGCGAAGGGCGGTTTAGCGCCAATTAACTACTCAGGAAATCTTTTCCTCACCAGATGAATATAATATTCAGCAAAGGGTTATAATGATCACGGAATCGACCTGAACATGGAAAATGATCCATGAAATGGAAAATTCCATTGACGTTTGACTTACTTTTGACTAGAATAACGGTATGATAGTGGGTCAATTTGGTTGGCCCTCTATCTATCTAGAAAAGGAGGAGAAGGATGGGTATTGTTTGGTCTAAGCAACGCACTTACCAAACAGCGGGTGTTCTGGCCGTCGTCCTGCTGGTTGTAAGTATGTTCTTTGCCCTGCAAAAACCAGTATCACTTGAGGTTGATGGTAAAGTGCTAAACCAGCGCTTATTTTTTACTAATACGGTTGGAGAGGTTTTAACCAGGAATAATGTAACTCTGGGAGACAAGGATGTCGTTCAGCCCGGGGTGGATACACGGATTAGCCGCAACATGACAATTACTGTAACAAGGTGTTTTCCTGTCACTGTAATAGCCGATGGACAGACCAAGCAGATCTATACCACGCCGGTGCCGATCAAGGAAGCGATTGTTGCCGCCGGGTTTGAACTGGGCGCAAGCGATCTTGTAAAAACGGTCCCCGGGGAGCTTACCGTACCAGACCAGAACATTGAAATCATCCGGGTATCGCAGAAAAGTTTTGAAGAACAACAGCCCTTGCCCTACACCGAAGAGCAGACTTTGGACAACAGTCTGGAGCGGGGTTTGAGCAAAACCATTCGGAATGGGCAGAATGGGATGGCCGTGAATACTGTAGCCATAACCTATCACAACAATGTGGAGGTTAAGCGGGAAATCGTGGCCAGCAAACCGGTCAAAGAACCGGTCAACAAAGTAATAGCTATGGGTACCATCACCTCAGTATCCCGTGGAGGACAGCGTCTCGACTTTAAGGAAGCCAAGATCATGACGGTTTCGGCATATACCTATACCGGGCATAATACGGCAACCGGTGAGGCTCCGGAGGTAGGCATGGTTGCGGTGGATCCCGGCGTAATACCGCTGGGCACCCGGATGTATATCGAAGGATATGGCTATGCGGTAGCATCTGACACCGGTGGCGCCATAAAAGGAGACCGCCTGGATGTCTTCCTGGAATCGGAAAACCAGTGTGTTAATTGGGGCATGAGAACCAATAAAGTCTACATTCTACGATAGCAAAAAACGGCCCGGGGCCCTGCAGGAGAGCAGGGTCCCATTTGTTTTTTGACATAAAAGCCTTCTAAGGCAGGCAAAAATAATCATTGGCAGATACTTCCTCGTTTGAAAAACACCCCTGACATAGAAAACTATAGCTATAAAGGGGGTGACATCATGAAGAAAATTTGCCTGGTTATTCTATGTCTGGTCATGCTGGGGATTACCCTGCCGGGATGCCAGGGAGCCGC
Source organism: Syntrophomonas sp. UBA5314 (assembly GCA_002410325.1). GTDB lineage: Bacteria > Bacillota > Syntrophomonadia > Syntrophomonadales > Syntrophomonadaceae > UBA5314. Next base: position 610 of record DHRK01000067.1, on the reverse strand, counting down.
TCGAAAGCCTCAGACTCCGCAGAATCCCCAGGGTAACCTGGATGTAAGCGCCAGTGATCGCCGGATGATGGCCAACCAGCTCTCAAAGACCGCGGAGAGCGTCCCCGATGTGCAAAAAGCCACTGTAGTAGTGAGCGAAGCGGGTGGTTTGCCCGGCGGCGGCAGCACCAAAACCCTGGTGGCTATGGTTGGCCTGACCGTTTCCTCAGGCCTAAGCAATGACGCCAATAAGGTCAGCACCATCAAACAGACGGTGGCCGACAAGCTAAAGGCCGCTGACACCCGCATAAACCAGGTCCTGGTGACAACCGATCCGACTATGATCAAAAGGATAAACGATGTAGCCGCCGGTATAATCGAAGGTAAGCCTATCCAGAGCCTGGAGAAGGACATCAACACCCTTACCAATGACCTGAAGAAACAGAAGTAACTTGAGGCAGGGAGTCTATATTTTATAAAACGCGCCAACCCGGGAGAACAGGCTCCCGGGTTTAATCTAGTACAACGTTCCGTATATTGTGTTCATAAGTTGGAGCAGTTTTTTTTGAAGTACAAGGCGGAGGGCGGCTCCTTGCCATCCTGGCACCGCCGCATTAGCCCGTCAGTGGGC
>DHRK01000045.1:34624-39098 GCA_002410325.1 Syntrophomonas sp. UBA5314 | reverse complement strand
CGTATTGTGATTGACGACAACGCAGTCATGCGAAAATTTAACCGACGAGTAATGCAAGAATTAGAGTTAACAGAGTACTAGACCCCTTGAGCTTAAAAGGCTTTTATCGGTTCGGTAGACAAGCCTGCTTCAAGGGGTTTAAACACGGCATTTTACTAATGTTAAAGGAGCAATTCCGATGAAAATAGCACTTTTATCCCCTATAGCCTGGCGAACACCGCCCCGGCATTACGGTCCCTGGGAACGGGTTGTCTCCCTTCTGGCCGAAGGCTTGGTCGAAGCCGGGGTCGATGTTACCCTTTTCGCCACCGGTGATTCAATAAGCAAAGCCCGGCTCAAGTATCGCTGCCTGGCCCCTTACGAAGAAAATCCCCATCTGGACCCGAAGGTCTGGGAGTCTCTTCATATAGCCAACCTCTTTGAGCAGGCCGGTGAATATGACCTGATTCACAATCACTATGATTTCCTACCCCTGACCTACTCCCGTCTGGTTTCCACCCCGCTCCTCACTACCATTCACGGATTTTCTTCCAGCCGCATTTTGCCCGCTTACCTTGAATACAATCAGGATACCTATTACGCTTCCATCAGTTTTGCCGATCGCCATCCCGATCTCATCTACCTGGGAAACGTCTACCACGGTATCGATTTAGGCGAATTTGATTTTAATCCCCGGCCTGACGACTACCTGCTTTATTTCGGCCGGATTCACCCGGATAAAGGCACCCGGGAAGCCATTGACATCGCCTTGTCTTGCGGCTGCCGCCTCCTTTTGGCCGGAATTATTCAAGACAAGGCCTACTTTAACCAGCAGGTCGCCCCTTTCATAGACAACAGCCAGATCACCTATCTGGGCTCAGTGGGCCCGGAAAAGCGAAACTCCCTGCTGGGCGGAGCCCGGGCTCTTTTGCATCCCATCCATTTTAACGAACCCTTCGGATTGAGCATTATCGAGGCAATGGCCTGCGGGACCCCGGTAATAGCTTTTAACCGGGGTTCGATGCCTGAAGTTATCCTACATGAAAAGACCGGCTATCTGGTCAAAAATGTGCAGGAAGCCTGCCTGAAGGTAAAAAATATTGATTCTATAAAAAGGGAAGACTGCCGGCAGTGGGTCGAAAGGCAATTCAGCCGTCAGCGCATGGTAAAGGATTATTTAAAACTCTACCAATTTATCGTGGAGCAGCCTAAATCAGATGAGTTTTTCAGAAACGCTATCGCTCTCAAGCATGAAGAAAGAACACTGACATAGTGCCAGCCCCCACATGAGAACCGATAACCGCGCCTATTTCGGAAATGATAAAATCCTGGCAACCGAAATGCTGACGAATCATCCCTTGCAGTTCCAGGGCGCCCTGCAGGTCCTGGGAATGGTTTATCCCGATAAGCTGGTTTTTAAGATCAGAACCCCTTTCCTCCATAATCTCAATGAGCCTCTTTTTAGCTTTTTTCAGCCCGTGGTCTTTTTCCAGGGGTACGATCTTGCCGTCAACAAAATGGAGGATCAGCTTGATGTTCAGAAGATTACCCAGAGTGGCAACCGTAGCGCTGACCCGTCCCCCCCTTTTCAGCATTTCGAAATTGCCTACAATAAAAATATGTTCAATCCGCCTGACATTGTCCTCTATTTCAGCAATGATTTCGGCTTTGCCCAAAGCCCGGGCGGCGGCCCGCGCCGCCCTTATTACGGTCAAACCCATACCTACCGAGGCGCTTTTACTGTCGATGACGGTAATGCGCCCGGGATCGATCTGATCGCGGGCTATACAAGCCGAGTTGTAGGTTCCGCTTAGGCCCGATGAAAAGGCAATATAAATGATGTCATCATCAGTATGGCTGATAACCGGTTCAAATTCCTCAATAAAGGTCTGGGGATTGATCTGAGCAGTGGTAGGCACGCCGCTCGTTTCTTCCAGCATCCGGTAGAAATCCGGCGGATCCAGGTCGTAGCGATCCAGGTAGGTTTTCCCGTTCAACATAGTCGTGATGTACAGGCAGTGAACACCCAATTCATCCAGTACTTTTCGGTCCAAGTCGCATGCGTTATCAGTATAAATCCTGATCCCCATAGTCCACCCTCCTTGAACAAAGCCACTATATTGTCCCCGGTTTTTTCATTATTTTACCATATTAGCCGGCTTTAAAAAATATTACTGAAGGAGGCTAAAAACAAACTGAGGGCAGCAGCTAGCGGAGAAAGTAGACCCCCATCGTACCGGCGCCCACATGAGAGCCGATGACCGCTCCTATCTCGCTTACCAGAAAATCCTGATAGCCAAACCGCTCCTTAAGCATTTGCGTTAAGTCCCGGGCGGCTTGCTCATCTTGAGAATGGTTTACCCCAATCAAAGGCAGGGGTCGGGAGCGGTTTTCGAGCCTCTCGTCCACCAGATCGAGAAGCCTTTTTTGCGCCTTTTTTAAACCGCGAACTTTTTCCAGGGGATATATCTTCCCGTCAACAAAATGCAAAATCAGTTTTATATTGAGCAAGTTTCCCAGTTTAGCCGAAGTGGCGCTGACCCGTCCGCCCCGTTTGAGCATTTCGAAATTGCCCACAATGAAAATCATTTCAATACGGCGGACGTCATCCTCAATTTGGGCGATTAGCTCCTCCTTATTCAAGCCCCGGGCCAACGCCCGGGCGGCGCGTACTACAATAAGCCCCTGGGCAACCGTTGCGCACTTGCTGTCAATAACCGTAATGCGCTCTTTGTCAAGTTGGTCCCGGGCCAGACAGGCATTCTGGTAGGTTCCGCTCAGGCCCGAAGAAAAGGCGATATATATAATATCGTCCGACGTTTCCTCAAGGGCCTTTCTGAATTCAGCTAAAAATGTCTGGGGAGTTATCTGAGCAGTAGTAGGCACTCCTCCTTCTTCCTGCAGCATGCGATAGAATTCCGGGGGGTTAAGGTTGTAACGGTCAAGGTAGACAATCCCGTTTAGCATAGTGGATATGTAAAAGCATCCTACTCCCAATTCATTCAGTACGGTCCGTTCCAGGTCGCAGCCATTATCTGTATAGATCCTGACGGGCATCAATCAACCTCCTTGAATATTAATAACTGAATCCAATACTATCGAACAGTTTACCATAAAGTGCAGATGCTTTCACCCGGGTCATTTAGGAATAGACTAAGCCTTGAATTTTCAACCTGCGCAAACTGCAGACCACTTTGCGCATCCCCCGAGGCTCGGGCAAAAAATAAATGAGGCTGCGGCTTATGAACTTAACCCAGTTCATAACAGCCCAGCCTCTCTTGAGCATATCAGTTATTTCAATTTCAGGATATCCTCGATTTCCCCTAGAAGCTGGTCTACTTCCGACAGGGTGCAGTCACCCATATGGGCGATGCGGAATGTTTTGTCTTTGGCCTTGCCATACCCGTTGGAAATCTGATAGCCGCGCTGACCTAATTCTTTATTCAGACCTGCCACATCTATATTACGGGTGTTTTTTATAGTGGTAAGGGTGTCGGAAAGGTGCAGGGGATTGGCAAACAGGGCAAAATGCTCACCGGCCCAGGCGCGAACCCTTTGCGCCAGCTCCTGGTGGCGGGCGAAACGCTGTTCCAGGCCCTCCTGCAGCATGCAGTCCAGCTGGTAATCCAGAGCAAACATATGGGGCAGTGAGGGAGTAGACGGATACTGGAAATCCTTGTCCAGCAGATACTCGTACAACGCCAGCAGATCCAGGTAATACCCGCGATAGGGAACCTGGCGGGCCCGCTCCAGGGCTTTGCCGGAAAACGAGCAAATAGACAGTCCGGGCGGCAGGGCCAGAGCCTTCTGGGTGGATGTGATGCAAATGTCCACCCCCAGAGCATCGACCTCTATCTTGCTGCCCCCCATGGAAGACACGGTATCCATGCATACCACAACGTCAGGGTACTTTTTAAAGACCGGGGCCAGTGATTCAACCGGATTTTTGACTCCGGTTGACGTTTCGTTGTGGGTTATGGTTATGAGGTCGTATTTTCCAGTGGCCAAAGCTCCATCCACCATCTCCGGAGTGGTCGCCTGACCCCATTCCGATTCAAACAGATCGGCCGGCACGTGGTTGGCAAGCGCCATGTCATACCAGCGTTTTCCGAAGGCGCCGATAGAGAAAACCGCCGCCCTTTTAGCGGTGCAGGAACGCACCGCGCCTTCCATCAAACCGCTGCCTGAGCTGGTTGAGAGAAGAATAGTCTCTTTGGTATAGAAAAGCGTCTGCAGCTTTTCGCTAATGCCCCTTTGCAGGGCTGAAGCGTCCTTGCTCCGGTGTCCGATCATCGGAGTAGCCATCTTGTCCAAAACTTCCCGGCGCACTTCAACCGGGCCGGGAATAAAAAGCTTCTTATGCACTGCCATACCCCCACTTTTGCTTGTATTTGGTCTTTTGACTTACTAGTAGTCTGTATCATCTAAAAGTTTAGTTTATCCGCCGAGAAAAATTTTTGCAGGTGAAGGCGGAGGAATGAGTAATACTGGACGT
>DHRK01000045.1:31145-34539 GCA_002410325.1 Syntrophomonas sp. UBA5314 | reverse complement strand
CGGAGGAATGAGTAATACTGGACGTATTTCGATTGACGACAACGCAGCCCTGCGAAAATTTGGCCGGTGGGAACTAAAATTTTAGGTGTTACAGACTACTAGGGGTCCAGTTAACATTTTAACAGGCTGAGACATTTACCACAATCGAGCACCAGTAATTCATTCTTCGCAGCATTTGAGAGTTAGTACAACGTTCCGTATACACAATATACGGAAGGTTGACTAAGCTTTCCATCCCCCGTCAATGCTTAAAACCGCTCCGTTTATATATGCGGCCTGCTCTGACATCAAGAACAAACAGGCGGCGGCAACTTCAGCGCTGCTGCCCAGTCGTCCCAGAGGCACTTCCGCGGCCAGAGATTTTAGTTCGCCAGCATCCAATGAAGAATGGAGCATGTCGCTTTCAACCGGTCCCGGCGCCACCGCATTGACACAAATACCCCAGGTGCCCATCTCGGCGGCCAGAGAACGTGTAAAAGCTATAAGGCCTCCTTTGGAGGCGGCGTAAACCGATTCCATACTGGCCCCCCGCAGGCCCCAAACCGATGCAATATTTACAATGCGCCCCCAGCGCCGCTCCATCATGGAAGGCAGCGCCCGCCGGCAGCACAGGAAAGGTCCTTTCAAATTTATATCCATCAGGTAGGTCCACTGTTCAACACTGGTGTCTACCAACAGGGCCTGCAAAGCGACTCCCGCATTGTTGACCAGAATTTGGACTGGCCCCAGTTCACGCTCCACCTGGACAAATAGATCATCAACATCGGCAGCCGATGCTACATCAGCCCGGACCGCCAATGCCTGGCCGCCATTCTTTCTGATCTCGTCAGTCAGTTCCAAGGCTGCTGCCTGTGAGCGGAAATAGTTGATGGCTACATATGCACCCTGCCGGGCTGCTTCGCGAGCGACAGCCGCTCCTATGCCCCGGCTTCCCCCGGTAACCAGACACACTTTATCCCGGCATCCATCCTTAAGCTGCACAGCCTGACCTCCCCTTTTATCATTAATAATCTATACCACATTATTCCCTGTCTGTCCTTCCCTAAAAAGCCCATAAAAATATCCCCACTGCTGTGGGGATATTAAAAACTTACTGGGTGGCGGAGAAGCATACCGGAAAATATAAACACCACTTGCTTTTTACAAACCACCTGAACACTTTTTATATGAAAAGATACTCGGGAATTAACTCAAATGGGATACTCACATAATCATCTGGCGACCATGGAAATCTGATAAAAACTTTTGAAAGACTTTAATAAGACTTCTCCGCCACCTGAATATATTATAACCCAAACGCACCGTTTCTTCAACGAACAAAAAAGCTTCACGTCATGTTTTATATGGTATTATTAACATTTTTACCCATATCAGGAGAAGCAGCAGACAGCCGGTGCAAACCCGCGAAGTTTCCCTTGTTTTCCCCAATCGAGCAGGCAGGCCTTTTCGTCATTCTTTCCTTATAATAGACAGTTAATGTCATTATTTACTCCGTCCAACGGAAGAATTGACCGGGTATAAACCCAGGGGCCTCCCGCTCCTCGATCTCCCCAATATTCCCCTATGCACAGGCCGGCATCATCGACAGGCTCCTCTTTTATGACTTTTATCTTGCCGCTTTCAAGCACCAGAGCTCCATCGCCGCAAGGCCAATCCACAGTCCGCAGCCGTTGCCCAAATCCTTATCCATTTTAATAATATTTCTTTTCGTAACTTCCCTTGTACGGCTAATTTTTACCTGCTTATTCCTGTATTCTTAGAGCCTTTTTTCTGTTTTTATTCTAAACAAAAAGGGATTCGGTAATAAATAGCGAATAAAATTAATATAGTAAAGCAGGATAGGCCAAGCGCTACCATTTATCGCATTTAGTGCCAGTTTTAATTCCGACAAATGCTATTGACAAAATCTACATCTGCCTATATCATTTAAAAAAATCTGTCCGAATATTCCGAAAACTTGTAATACCTTTCTAAATGCAACTTATCTTCAAATTATTATAAGCTTTTCCTCAAGGCCCAGGTTTATGGTTTGGCTTTGAACGGTAACCCTTACCGTCAAGCAGATAACTTACCGGGGGGTGGTTCCCAGCTAGATATTCCCGTATTGTGTAAAAATTTATTCAAGAAGAGGAGGAGTTTTAATGTCTAGTGAACAAGGTGGTTGGGCCAATCCCGGACCTGCGGGTTTGACAGCATTAGCAGTTGCATGTTTTACCTTTTATGCGGTCCTTTGTGGAAAAGTTCCAGGTTCTGCGCTTCCCTTCCTGGCCTGCTGGCTGATGGGCGGCTTTGTAGTACAGCTTGTTGTAGGTATTATTGAGCTTCGTGAAGGCGCCTTATTAGGTGGTAACGTATTCCTGTTCTTCTCCGGTTTCTTCATGCTGGAGGGCGCTCTGGAATTCTGGGTTGAAACACTGGGCAAAGCTGACAAAGCAGGTGCTGCTATAGGCGGCTGGGCTTGGTTGGTCCTGTTACTTACACTGGTGTTATGGACCGCACCTTATCTAAAAACATCCCCCGCTTCACTCGGCCTTGCAGTGGTAATGTTAGACATCGCAGTATTCTTTGTTACCTGTGATAAGCTGAAAATATTGATGGATCCTCATCAAGCCGGTATGATTGGCGGTTATTTCCTGTTGGCCACTGGCATCCTTGGCATATATGTCGCCGCCGGGATACAGATCAACTCCGCCTTCGGCAAACAAATACTGCCACTGGGTGCACCGATCATTAAATAAAGCTTCATATATAGAAGGGTATAATAAGGACCGGTGGTTTATCCACCGGTTTTTATTGTTGGTTCAGTTTTCCAGAATAAGGTTTTTGAGGAGAGAGGTCTTTACACATCCCTCCTCTATTGTTCTTATTTGAGGTTAAGCTTTGATCATTATTAGAAGCATTTTGAAAGGCTCTCGGGCCATAACCGCGTGGGGTATTCCAGCTGGCATCAATATGGCCTGCCCGTTCTCAAGAATGTAAGTGCGGCCTTCCAGCGTGATCTCTCCCCGACCTTCCAGCGCCACCACCATCGCGTCGAAAGGAGCCGTATGCTCAGAAAGTCCCTGTCCGGCAGCAAAGGCAAAAGCGGTAATGTTGCCCCCGCCGCGTTTGACCAGGGTCTTGCTCACAATGGAATCTTCTTGACATTGCACCAGACTGCCAAGCGCAACCGGTTCGCTTAAGGGTCCTACATACCTGGGCATATCTTGCATTGAACCACTCCCTTTCAAATATTATGCTAGTGGTCTGTAACACCTAAAGGTTTAGGTTATCCGCCGAGAAAAATTTTCGCAGGGGAAGGCCGGAGGGCGGCTCCTTGCCGTCCTGGCACCGCTGCATTAGCCCGTCCATGGGCGTCAAGGAAAGAGTAATACTGGACGTATTGCGATTGACG
>DHRK01000045.1:25681-31042 GCA_002410325.1 Syntrophomonas sp. UBA5314 | reverse complement strand
GTATTGCGATTGACGACAACGCAGCCCTGTGGAAATTTGGCCGGTGGGAACCAAATTTTTAGGTGTTATAGACCACTAACGGCGGACCAGGTCAAAGACCGCTTTAACCACCTGTTCGGCGTCCTCCCGGGTGTTAAAAAACCCGGGGCTCAAACGGCAGCTGCCAGCCTCCAAGGTTCCCAAGGTGCTATGGGCCAGCGGTGCGCAGTGCAGACCAGCCCGGGTTACTATCCCAAAGTCATTATCCAGCAGATAGCTGACTTCCCCGCAGTCCATGTCCCCAATATTAAACGACAAAACCGCGGTTTGCCTTTTTACATCAAGCGGCCCGTATAGCTTGACGCCTTTTATTTCTTTCAAGCCATCCCTAAGCATTTCCGTCAGGGCCTGCTCATGAGAGCGTATCCGGTCCCGCCCGGTCTCGCCGATAAACCGCACTCCAGCCAACAGCCCGGCCAGTCCCGGCGTGTTCGGGGTGCCGCTTTCCAGACTGTCCGGCATTACTTCCGGCTGTTCCAGGTATTCGGAAAGCGAGCCGGTCCCGCCTTCTTTTAGGGGCCGTATCTTAATCCCCGGACGTATATAAATCCCCCCGGTTCCCTGGGCCCCGAAAAGGCTTTTGTGCCCGGTAAAGGCCAGCACATCAATATTTTGAGCCTCTACATCAATGGGCAGTACACCCGCGCTCTGAGCGGTATCCAGTACGAATAGCAGATCATTTTCCCTGGCTATACGCCCTACTTCATCCACCGGCATAATGGTTCCGGATACATTGGATGCATGCAGCATGCAGATCAATCTGGTTTGCGGCCGAATTGCCCGGCGCATATCGTCTGGATTGAGGCTGCCGTCTTCAGCACAGGGCACGGCTGTCCAGGCAATTCCCTGATGTGACAAAGCATGCAGGGGCCGGGCCACGGCATTGTGTTCCATACTGGTGGTAAGCACATGATCCCCGGGATTTAAAAGGCCTTTCAAAGCCAGGTTTAATGCTTCGGTTATATTTAGGGTAAAGGCAATCCGGCTGGAATCTTTAATCTTAAAGAGTCCGGCCAGGGCCTCACGGGTATCCAGAAGAACCGTTCCGGCTTGCAGGGTTCGCTGGTGGCTCCCCCGTCCCGGGTTTCCGCCCAGATGGCGGTTGAAATAATCCATGGCCTGATAAACGCTCTCCGGTTTAGGATAGGAAGTAGCCGCGTTGTCCATATAAATCGTTTTCATATACGGATGACTCCTTAAAGAATAATCTGAATCAAAAACCCCGAAGGTGGAGTATCCCTCAGGGCTATATAAAGTTATAGGTAATTATTTTATCAGGGAGTGAAAAGCATGGTTAAAAGGTCAAGGCCCGGGATGAACCGGTCATGATCTCGACGATTGAATACATATTGGTCACTTTGCCCACCAGCAGTTTTTCTTTTAGTCCATAAAAATCAAGGCAGGTGCCGCAGGATAAGATCTCTACCCCGCGCTTCTCCAGAGCGCTCAACTGTTCAATAACCGGGGAGCCTTCCGTGCTTAAGAATACCCCGGCGTTGACAAATATAATACTTTGTATCCGGCCATCCAGTTCGTTTAAGGCGTAAATAAAGCTTCTCATCAGAATTTGTCCCAGTTCTTCCTCACCGTGGCCAAATAGACGACTGCTGATGAGAATCGCTACATCTCCCGGTACTTCCTGCTGGTCCACTTCCAGGTCCGCTGTTTTGTTCATATGGATATGAAAGTCAGACCCTACCTGTTCAACATCAATATTATAACCATGGGATTTAGCCAGGCGACTTACATTCTCCAGAGCGACATCCTGATTGACAATAGTCGTCAGGTTAATAAGGCCTCCATCCATAGCCTTCTTGGTCATGATCACAGGCTCCGGACAGGCCAGGTCTCTGGCGTCAATGATTCTATCCATTCTGCTTTCGCTCCCTTTCAACCATACATTTTACTACAGTATCATAAAATTTATGCATACCCGCTAAACAGGCCCTCTTCCCTACCAGAAATGCGGTTTTAAAAGCGTGTCTACTGCCCAAAATATATCACAAGTAGGGTTATATTACAAATAACTTTACTTTATACGGTAAAGGACCCGCCCTGCCGTGCAGCAAGGCCAGGTCCCCTAAAAAAGTGCGATAAAAGCCGGCTATTTAGCTGGTTTGGCGCAGGTATTCCTCCATATGGGGCATAAAGTAGGGGATGATTTCCCCCAGCATTTTGGGCATTAAAACATCCATCGTCTTGGGCATGAGATCCGGCATCTGCTCTTCCAGGTAGGCCGGCATCGGAATGGCCTCCTTCACTTTTTCCAGCATGCGCGGCATTACCTTCGGTAAAATACCGGGCAGCAGGCTGGGGAACAGCGAAGGCATAACCGTCTTCATCACGGCGATCATGGGCTCTTTAAATACTTCCGGCGATTTGCTGACCATATGCATCATCCCGCGGTACACCTCGGGCATCGCCTCAATCATATCCGGGATCAGGTCAGCCATCATATCCGCCATGCCCCAGGGGGTCATCATCCTGATCATGGCCTCAAAAACCGCCCACTTCTCATCAATCACCGCATCGGAAGGCGCCACCCGGTAGCCGCAGGCTTCAGCCGTCAGGGTAGCCAGATCCTTGATCTCAATCGGCATTTGGTTAAGATCTTTGGAGCGCTTGAGCTGGACCCGGCAGCAGGGGCAGGCCGTTATCAGGGTGTCCGCTCCGGTATCGATAGCCTCCTGAACCCTCATGACTCCTATTTTTTCCGCAACGTCCGGATCAGCCACCAGCGACAGGACCGAACCGCAGCAGTGGGCATCGAATTTATTGAAGCGCATCTCCCGGAAGTTCGAGCCGGGTATGGCGTTGATCAGGGTGCGCGGCCCGGAGAAGCGCACTCCGGCTCTTCCCATATGACAGGGATCGTGATAGGTGACCCGGCGGTTTATAGCACCGGTAATCTCAAATTCCCCGGCCTCGATCTTCTCGGCCAGGACATCAGCATAGTGCAGGGCGTGGAAGGGATAGTCGATGCCGCGTTCTTCAGCCCAGTGGCGGTAGTATATTTCCCAGACCAGCCAGCAGGCGGGGCAAGTGGTGATTATCTTGCTGGCCCCCAGTTTCTTCATATTTTCAATATTGGCGGCGGCGGTTTCATCGAAAACCTCCCAGCGCCCGGCTACCAGCATGGGAATACCGCAGCATCTCTCTTCTTTGCCTATATAGGAATAGTCCACGCCGGCTTTGGCGAGCACCAGGGCTGCCGACTGGGCCACGTCCTGCTCCACGAAGGAAGAGGTGCAGCCCGGGAAAAAGGCATATTCCGCTTTTTCCTTGATCAGAGGCCGGATTTCGTCAGTGATCCAGGCGTCCCGGTCCTTCCTGTACCCGCCCCAGATATTGCCCTGCTGGCGCATGGTGTTTACCATGATTTCAAAAGGCGGGAAAGTGTGATAGCCCGCTCCGTCTATCAGCAGACCGCGCATTTTCAGCCAGGAGGACTCGTTGGGCAAATCCAGCTGGCAGGTGCGGTTGCACATCTCGCAGGTGGTGCAGGCCAGTATATTCTCCACCGCTTTTTGATCGAAGTCCGCATCGCCTTCCAGTACCATTTTGATCAGAGTCCACTTGCCGCGCGGCGACTGCGACTCCCATCCCCGCCCATAGTACTGGTCGCAGTGATCGACACAATAGCCGCACTGGGAACAGGCGTAGGCATACCAGGCAATATCGCCCGGGATGCCATCTCTTGCCTTGAAAACCTCTCCGGGTTCTTTGCTCTGAGCCCAGTTGCCAAAGACCCTTATAAGAGGCTCGAAGGCATTGGCCAGCTTCAAGCCCCGGGCCACCAGGCTGGCGTCCAGCACTTTGCCCGGATTCATCAAAACCTGGGGGTCAAAATCTTTTTTAAACTGACGCAAAACCGAAACCGCTTCACTTCCTAACACCTCGTTGGCAAACCCGGTAAAATACAGCCCGGTGGCATAAGGCCTTCCCCCGTATTTTTGAGCGGTGCGCAAGGCGGTCAGGGAAAGGCCGAAGGCCAGGTTGTAATTAAAACTCCTTTCATCATGGGGAATAAAGCCCAGCAGTACGATTTCTCTATGGTTGGTGGCAAAGCCCTCTAAAATAAAGGTCTGTTTGATCTCCTCGCGGGTTTCCTTGATCACCCGGGCCAGGTTTTCAACCGGAACAATCACCTCACTGGGAATTAATGAGGGTGCAATGCGCTTGGCCCGCATCGGTTCAAAGCGGGCTTCCCATTCATGCCAGGCGATCGCCTCGGGCAGCACTTCTCCGGAATTGCGCAGGGCCAGACTCATAACATCATCTCTGATAAGATCACACCGTTCCGCAGTACAGGACATGATGACGATATATTTCTCTGGAATAGTCAGGCGCTCTTTTTCTACCGGACGCCCGTGGTGAAGATGCGGCGGCAGCTTGTTTTTCATCATGGCCGCATCCGGATTGATAAAGGTCACCGACCAAAGAGGCACTTTGCGGTCGTACAGCCCCTGAATAAACGACCCCAGGTCGTCTATGGATTGAAATGCCACTGCGGTGATATGCATAGGCCGCAACGGTTTGACCCTGAAACAGATCCGGGTTATAAATCCGCTGATGCCGTTGGCGCCGGAAACCAGCTGCAGGTCTTTACCCCTCAGTTCTCTTACTTGTCCATCGGGCTGGAGCAGCCTGGCCCATACCACGTTATCAACAAAGTATCCGTATTCATAACTGCCGATCCCGGCGCCTCCCTGGGCCAGCCAGCCGCCTACCGTAGAAGAAGGGGCGCTGGTCGGGTAGGCCACCAGGGTAAGGTCTTTTTGATTCAAGTGGTATTCCAGTTCATTCCATACCACGCCCGGTTCGACGGTTGCGGTTCTTTCTTCAGGGTTGATGTCAATGATCTGTTTCATCCGGTTAAACTCTACCACCAGCCCGCCTTCCACGGGCAGAACTCCTCCATACCCCGAAGTGGCTTTCCCCCTGGGCGTAAGGCCTACTGATTCGGCCCGGGCGGTCTTTATCAGGTATTGCAGTTCCTCCTCATTGAGCGGCTGAACTATACCCTCCGGCACTGAATTGCCCACCAGAGGTTTCACCATAGACGGCATGGCGCCCATGTCGTGAGCATATATCTTTCTTTCCAGCTCGTCAAAACTGACCCGGTTGCCGAAACGCTGCTTTAATTCCTCCCTAACATCATCCACCAGCTTCTCCATATACCCATACCCCCCTAGAGTTTATTGCAAAATTATTATATCATGTCCGCCGGCAAAAGGCTATCCCTCAAAAAGGGCAGATATGGAACAACCTTACTTTGTTCAGCCAGATGTTTCCTCCTACATACAGAGCAGAAAACAACGA
>DHRK01000045.1:3193-25499 GCA_002410325.1 Syntrophomonas sp. UBA5314 | reverse complement strand
GAGGATAAAGGAATCATCTACGCTGTATTCGTTCCACTGGACGCCTTTCACTACCACCTGGAAGCTTTGATTGGCATTCTGGGGCGCTTCCTGGGTTACCAGATAGACGATGGTGACCAGGACGGTGGCGCCTGGATCCAGCTGGTATCCTTCCAGGGCGGTAAATTGATCTCCTTCTTTCCCTTCATCCGGCAGGTAGGTCTTGACTTGCAGCCAGGAGGGAACATTTTCAGTGGTTATGCGGAACTTCACAGGCACCGTGCCGATATTTTTAATGCCGGCTTCCACACTTTCCTGGTACCCGGGATAGCCGTTTTTCAGGGTAATTTCCAACTTGTCGTCTTTGCTGCGAGCATCGCCGTATTCACTGTCGTCGCCCATTTCGAAGTTCAATGAACCTATGTTTTTGAGTTCAGCGCCATTGGGATTGCCAATTTCCATACTGTCCAGGCTGCCGTTATATACATCAGTGCCCTGGCCGCACTCGCCCTTATAGTTAGGACCCGGATCGCTCGATGTTACACAAACCCAAGTTATATCAACATTTCCGGTCTCAACCGTGGTGTCTAAAAACAGGCTGTCGTACCACATGGCATACGCTCCGCCCAGAGCGGCGAAGGTGAATACCAGCACCAGTGCCAAAACTTTAACCTTTCTCATGATAGTTACCCTCCTCTTGCATTACTTCCTTAATCGCTTAGTCGCCAATTCTATTGGGTTGGATTGAGTCAGGCAAGACGTAGGATTCGTCCGGGCTGTACTCGTTCCACTGGATGCCCTTTAACTGAAGCTCAAACGATACTTGTTTGCTCTGCTCGGCGGACTGGTGGATCCGGTAGGTAATCCTGGCATGTACGATTGCGCCGGGATCCAGCTGGTAGCCTTCCAGAGACGTCCAATTTTGAACTTCGCCCATTTCATTGGAATACAGGTCGACCTGTATTACCACCCAGGGGGGAACGTCTTCATCAATAACCCGGAACTTCACAGGCACTGTGCCCAGGTTGACAATGTCGGCTTCAATATATTCCTGGTAGCCCGGGTAGGCGTTTAGCAGGGTTATATTCAACTGGTCGTTGACGGCCCGGACATCGGACCATTCCAAATCAGGAGTCAATTCCGCATTGAGTGAGGCAACATTCTTGAGCTCGCCCGAATTGGGATTTCCGGAGTCCATACTGTCCACGTTGCCCAGCCAGACATTCGCACCGGCTTCTCCGGACATTTCGGCATAGTGACCCCCGTCGTCGCTGGTTTTGACGTTGGCCCAGCACACGTCAACCGATCCGGTTTTAATCGTGGTATATAAATAGAGGCTGTCATACCACATGGCGTATGCTCCACCCAGAGCAGCGAAGGCGAATATCATCACCAGCGCCAGTACTCTGATTTTCTTCATATCATTAACCTCCCTTTTCTTATCCCGGTCATGATTCAAGTATAAGGGGAGGCCCGTAAAAGCAATACAGACCGGGGTTTACTCTTTCATTCCCTACCTGGATAAAAAAAATTATCATATCGAGGCCCCGGTCTACTACTAAAGTACCGCTGGTCCTTATTTATTTTTCCATCACTAGTACCGTTCCCAGTACGGCTGCAGGCCCCAAATTATCCCCAGGGCAAAGTCTCACGACCTTTAGCGGCCTGCATGTTTTCTCCTACTTATAGGCAATTGTTTCGTCAGGCCTGTAGGACTCTATAAAAAGCAGGGCCGGAGGCTGGGACCTACTTTTATTTAATATGGCGCACCATTGGGAGAATAGAGGAGTACGTTTTTTGTGTTTCTAAAAGGGTAATCAAAATTCAAAATTGGGCAAGGACAGATTGTCTTTTTCGATCATTTGCATAATCGTTGCGCTCAGCTGCGAGTTCAATTTGACCTTCTGGGCCTTTCCGGCAACTTTATCCAGGCCCTTTATAAAAGACTTGAGGAGGTCTTCCGAAGGGAAACTGAGCTGCCCGATGTTTATCACCAGCGCTTTGTAATTTCCCACCAACTTTTTACAGGTTGCCAATACTTCGCGCAAGGCCCTTTTATTGAGGCAGCCGCGCAGGTCAACCAGGAGTACGTCTTTTTGCTCTTCCACCTCCACATCAAGGATGCGGGCTGTTGAAAGGTATTTGAATCCCTTTAAGGTAAATTTCTTTAAAGTTCTGTCAACCTGTACGCTGGGCTGGGCGCCAATCCTATCAATCAGGCGCAAATGCTGGCTCCAGGAGCGGCTTTCCCGGGAGTAGCACCGGGCAAGGTAAAATCCCGCCGCCCGGTAGGTCCAGGCCTGATTTCTTTTTCCGCTCAGGCCCCGGCCCCAGCGCAGGGGCGAATAGAAACGGTGGAAGGCCTTCATGGTTTCGTCCTGCAGTTCCCAGGGGCTCATCAGTTTAGGCCGGTAAACCACATGATGGCCGTCATAATATCGCCAATCCCCGGAAAGAAGCCTCCCCTGATCTTTCAGCTGCTCGTACAAAGGCGTACCCGGCAGGGGCACCAGGGACAGAAACTGCACCGTATCCAGACCGGAAGATATAGTGAACTCGGCCGTTTCACGGACTGTGGCCCGATCATCCTCGTCGCTTCCCAATACAAACATGCCGTGCACCATGATTCCATAGCGGTGAAAGATTTTAATGCAGTGTTCGATATCGGCCACCCCCTGCCTTTTATTAAAGGCCTCCAGGGTGCGGGGATTGATCGATTCCATACCGACATACACCACCCGGCAGTTGGCTCGACTCATAAGGCTCACCAGCTCTTCGTCGCGGGCCGTGTCAACCCGAACCTGGGCGCCCCACCAGGAAGGGCAGATGCCCCGCCCGCTCATCTCCCGCAAAAGCTCTTTGCTGCAGCGGGGCCGGGCCGTGAAATTGTCGTCACAGAAAAAAACCTTTTTCCCGGCATAGGGGGTAAGGTTGGTCAGGGTTTGAGCCAGGCCCTGGTGGCGATGGCGGTGCCCGAACATCCGCGTCACGCTGCAAAAGGTACAGTCGTGGGGGCAGCCCCGGGAGGTCATAACCGGGTAACAATGAAGGCCCAGGGATTCCAGGAACTCAATGTCCACCGGCGGCAGCTCCGCCATATCCGGATAGTCCGGCCAGGGATTGTCAATCAGTTTGCCATCCTGTCGATAATAGATTCCCGGTATCTGGCAAGGAGCTTCATTCCGGTTCAGGACGTCCACCAGATCTGCAAAGCTGTGATCGGCTTCTCCCCGGCATACGTAGTCGCAATATTGGATGGCCTCCTGGGGCACAAAGCTGGCATGGACTCCTCCCAGGACCACCGGTAGGCCCTTTTGGCGGCAATAGCCGGCTATTTTATAGGCTTCATAGCAGGTCGAAGTAGTGGTGGATACCCCGATCAGGTCTGCGCCCATTATATCGGCGGCTTTAATCCCGGACAGGTCGCCGTATATAAATTTGACCTCATATCCCCGCTTCTTCAACTGAGTGCCCAGCATGGGCAGACCCAGCCGGGGCATTTTCACCAGGCTGTAAACATGCCGTCCCGGAGCCCGGGGCTCGATCAGGGTAATGCGCGCTATTGGCAAAATCATCGACTCCTTTCTCCCTGCCGTTTTTAAAGGGATCACTATATAGGATTCTCTCAATTTTTTCCTGATATTCCACGGAATAAAAAAAACCGGCCCTGCAGCCGGTAAAGTTCATCCCTATAAGTTATTTATTTGCTCTATGATTGATCCCGATAAAAACCGCAGCGTTTACAAGCGTCAAAAACCCTGGAACAATTTACGCTTCCAATTTCAATGGGGTTATCATCTTGTCAGGCGCAGTCTTGCGGAAAGGCCGCGGCCCCAGAAATACCCCCAAAACGGCCCCGAACAGGGTAATACCCGCAGCCACCAGGAAGCAGTCGTCAATCGCGTTTACCAGCGACAATTTAGCCATCTGCTTGGCGGCCAGGGCCAATCCTACATACTGGGACTGAAGTGTGGACCATCCTTGATAAACGGCGGTCTGGCTGAGCCAGGCCCAAAACCCGGCCGCGGCAGTACTCCCCAGATTACTGTTTTGAACCAGATTGGCGTAGTGAAACGCCTGGCGGTTGTGCAGGATGGCGCTGAATAGAGCAACCCCCAGAGAGCCCGCACATTGGCGAATAACGTTGCCCAGGGCGGAGGCCCGGCTGATTTTTTCCATCGGTATTTTCAGCATGCCGGCCGTAGTCACGGTGATCATGGATAATCCCATTCCCACCCCGCGCAGCATGGTCCACCCGATCATGACTGAAAAGGCGGTAAGCTCAGTAAAGCTTACCATTTTAAAAGTGGTAAAGGCGCAGATGATGAGTCCGGTCATCACCACCCCCCGGGCTCCATAACGGTCAAATATTTTTCCGGCTACGGGCATGATAATCGCCGTGGCCAAAGCCGCGGGAAGCAACAGTATCCCGCTCTGCATGGCGGTCTGCCCCATGACGTTTTGAATAAACAGGGGCAATAAAAATACCGCTCCAAACAGCCCGATATTTAACACTGAGCCAACTATTACGGATATAGTGAACATAGCGTCTTTAAAGATACGCAGGTCCAGGAGCGGTTCGGGGTGGTTCATTTCGTTGTACACAAAAATGGTGAGGGTAGTTGCGGCCACTATCAAGAGCCCCAAAATGTAGGTGGAGGTCCAGCCATATTGGGAGCCCTGACTGGTCGCCAGGAGCAGGCAGAAAAGACCGGTGGCTGAAGAGAAAAAGCCTACCCAGTCAAAATGCTTGCCTTTGAGCAGGGGGCTTTCTTTGAGCAAGAGTCCGGCCAGGAAGAGATTGATTATTCCGATAGGTACGTTGACATAAAAAATCAGACGCCAGCTTATATACTCAACCAGATACCCGCCGAAGGTAGGACCTATAGCCGGCGCAGCCATGGCGGCAATTCCGTACACACCCATAACCATGCCGATTTTTTCCCGCGGTGTTACCCGATATACAAAGGCCATACCCACGGGCTGCATAAGGCCTCCGCCAATCGCCTGAATGATCCGGGCTGCCACCAGGCTGTTAACCCCCCAGGATAGTCCCGAAATGATAGAACCCAGGGTAAAAAGCGCCAGGGCGACAGAATAAATTCGTTTGCTGCCGAAGGTATCGCCCAGGTATCCGGAGATGGGCATAACGACCCCCAGGGTCATGGTGTAGGCGGTTAAAACCCACTGGATGGAATCCTGCCCGCAGTTAAAGATAAGCATTATTTTAGGCAGGGCAACATTGACTATGCTGTTGTTCAGTATGGCCATAAACGTCCCGATAACTATTACAATGATGCTGGTCCAGCTAAATTGGCTGGGCGTGTTTTCATTCATCGATTCTCTCTCATGGAGTGTTCATCAGACCGTGTGGATTTTAACTACAGCGGACATTCCCGGCCGGAGAAGCAGCTTGCCTTTTTCGGTAACAATTTTTATGGGCAGGCGTTGTGAAACCTTGGTATAGTTGCCGGAAGAGCTCTCGGTAGAGATTATGGAAAACACCGATTGAGCAGCTCCCCCGATGCTATCTACCTGGCCGTTAAGGGTCTGACCGGAATAAGCGTCGATGCTTATTTCAACCTTTTGGCCCGGTTGTATGCGGGCAATATCCTGTTCATCGATATTGGCGGTGATATAGGCATTTTCCAGGTCACAGATGCTTAAGATGGTTTGGCCGAAGGATACATTCTCCCCGGCTTGCACCGACACCCGAACCACCGTGCCTGAGATCGGGGCCTTAATCGAGGCATTGTCTAAATTGTATTGAGCCACTTCATAGTCGGCCCGGGCTTTTTTAAGTTGCGCCTGGTATATAGCGCCCGAAGTCTTTTGGGTGGCATCGTCTTTGGCCCGGGCGTCCTCCAGGGCAGCCCGGGCGACGCCGGTGTTGGCCCGGGCCGTATCCAGCGCGGCTTCCAGGCTGTTCACCCTGGCCTGGTTTGCCTTATAGGTTTCTTCTGCTACCGCCCCGGCTTGATAAAGGGTTTCATTCTGCTTAAGGGCTCTTTCCCCTTCGGCCAGGGCTATCTCACTGGTCTTTTCGGTTCCCAGAGCGGCGTTTAAGGCATCTTCGGCCTTGGCAACGGCCGCATCCGCCGACCTTATGTCTTCCGGAAGCTTGTCATAGTTGGCCTGAGCCTGTTCCATGGCCGCTTCAGCCTGGTTGAGGGCCAGCTGCAGGGGAACCAGATCCAGCTCGGCCATAACCTGGCCCTGTTCTACGTACTGCTCCTCTTTAACCTTGATGGTTTCCAAGCGGCCGCTCAGCTTGGAGCTAATATCCACAATATCACCAGCCACCTTGGCATTGTCGGTTGATACAATCTTTTTGGCATATTCGTGCCAGACCAGCCCTCCAACCGCTGCCAGGCCGATCAACGCGAACAGTACAATTACACTCAGACGCCGTTTGGAGCCTGCCCATGCGCCAGGTTTTTGGTTTTCCTGAAAGGCCTCCTGCATTCCCTCACCCACCGGTTAATCCTCCCCATCCGTCAAAATGCCTTTAAATATGATCGATTGAATGATATCTTCACCCAATGCTTCGATTGGCTCCCCCTGCCGGGTCTCCAGAGGTTCCAGGCTGAAGCCGCGCAATATATTGTTTAATACTCTGGCAAACCGGCGGCTGTCCACTTGAATAAAAACACCCTGCTCGGAACCCTTCTCCAGCACCGAGGCCAGGAGGTCAAATTTCCTTTCTCTGAGGGCATTCAGTTCTTCCAGCCATTCCCGTTTAAAGGCCGCAGTCCTCTTCAACGAGATGTAGGCCAGGAAAATCCGGTTGTTTTTCAAATACAGGCGATAAGTGAGGCTGATGACTTTTTTCAAGGTTGTATAGGGATCCTGGTTGGCATCGCAACAGCTTTCCAAAACGCGGGTGACATCACGCGAGTAACTCGCCAGCAGGCTAAACAGAACTTCCTCTTTGCTTTCAAAATACTGGTACAGGGTTGCCTTGCCCATTCCGGCGGCATCGGCTATGTCCTGAACCGTCACTTCTTCATAGCAGCGTTCGCCAAACAGCTGGCGGGAGGCATCACTGATAAGCCCCTTTTTAAATTGTCGGACCGCTTCTTTTTGAGCCATATTATTCACCCATTTTCCGACTAATCAGTTCAGTTTTTCGACCCATTGGTTCAATAATAAAAATACCTTGAACTGGTGTCAAGGTATTTGGAGCTGTATTCTATTGTATACAGGCTGCCGGTTTATCCGCTCAGGTGAGCTTGCCGTGAACGGCCAGCCAGATACAGGGGGGTTCGTGGGAGGTCCACTCCACCCGGTGCCGTTCACCGGCCGGAATCAACAGCCAGTCCCCGGGCTCCATAAACTGCGAATACCCGTCGCCCCAGGCCATAACTGCCTGGCCTTGCAGCAAAACCACCCATTCATCGCGGTTCTGTTCGTACCAAAAACCCGGCGGTGAGGCCTGCCCGGCCGATATTATACGCTCAATCTGAACCCCCCGATCAGGAATCAAGTCTTCGTAGATCTCCTCATCCGGCTTCAAGGGAGGTAGGTCAAACAGGTTCATCTTTTACTTCCTTTCTGGTTTCAAAATATATTAACATCCCCGCTCCGGGGGACGCCTTCATTCTTCAAGGCTGCGCTTAGACGCTGCCCCGCCGGACTCCTTAAAATAGGCCAAAGATACCCCTTGGATAAGACGATTAATTGTGGGTAAAAAGGGTAAGACCGGTTGGAGAATTCCAAGTACTCTGTTAATCCTAATTCTGTGTATTACTCGTCGAGGAAAATTTTTGCAGGACAAGGCGGGCAGCTCCTTGCCGTCCTGGCACCGCTGCATTAGCCCGTCCATGGGCGTCAAGGAATGAGTAATACTGGACGTATTCCGATTGACGACAACGCAGTCATGCGAAAATTTAACCGACGATAATAATAGAATTAGGATTAACAGAGTACTAATATAAATGCAGCCTGGCTGGCAGTATCTTTTTTCTACCATAATAGTTTAGCACAGGCTCTCCGCCTGTAAAACAGGGAGTAGGGCATTTCGTTTTTCTCCCCGGGGCTTGCTCTCTACCCTAGCTTATCGGTATATGCCTTTAAATATCATTATTACCGGGTTTGTGCGTTCCAAAGCGCGTCTTCTTCTTGCAGCAAGGGAGCAAAAGAAAGTTTTCTCAAGCATTCCTGATGCTAAGATGCCTATTTGGTTGGCCAGGTTTATCCTGTTAATATATAGACAGAAGAGCAGCATCCCGGCCTGTTTAAAAGGAGCGACTCCATGTGAATCTTAACGATGTATTGCGCGGTCATCCGGAAGTCTTTTTCGTGGACAGCCTGGCCCCCCTTGAAGAGGCCCGTCTCATGGGCGATAGACGGGGGAGATTTCATTATCAGGAAAGCGCCGACTACCTGGCTGAGGCCGATTTCAGCACCCATGATTTTTACTACAATCACTATAATCCCCTGGCGCCCTTTTGCTTCTTTAAAGACTATTTGATAGTCGATTTTCCCAGATTTACCGCCGAAACGCTGATCAAATACGGAGTGCTTGACAGCATTAAACTGGCCCGGGCCAAATTGGACGCCGCGCTGGCCGCGCTTGATTATAAAACCTTTTTTGCCCTGCTCGATACCCGTCTGGCCCTCCTTATGTACATTAAATATTTCCAGGCCATTCCTTCCGAGCAGAGAAGCAGTATCTTCTGGCGCCTGTACGCCCGCTGTGATTGGCGGCTCAACACCTTTCCGGCCGAATTTATAGAAAGCCTTAAGCAAAAACGCCTCCCCCTGAAGGCCGCTCCCGGCGGATTAACTGTTTATCACGGCAGCATACACAGCCTGCATTCAGTTCATGAAGCCTTTTCCTGGACCCTGGATGTCAATACGGCCATTTATTACGCCACCCGCTTGCAAAAGAAGGGCCGGGTTTTCAAGACCCGGATACCCCTGGACCAGGTGCAGGCTTTTATACCCTGGAAAAAGGAATACGAGATAGTGGTGTTCCCCGGCGCGGTGAAGGATGTTGAAGAAATCACCTTTCACTCCGCTTCTTATTATATTAAGAAGATGAAATCGGAAGGGGTATGGTCCCTGTATAGGGATTATGCCGCCCGAATCAAGCACGAAATATTCTATAGACCGACCGGCATCCACGGTCTGGCCCATACCCGCAACGTACTCTTAATGGTTTTGCTGCTGGGGCGGCTTACCAACTCGGACCTTAATGACCTTAAGATCCTGGCCGAGACCGCTTTGTATCACGACATCGGGCGCAGCAATGACAACTTTGATCCGGAGCACGGGAAGGCCAGTTATGAGAAAGCGGAAGAATTGAATTTATTTCAAGTTCCCGACCAGGAAAAGAGCCTGGTGCGGTTTCTGATTGAAACCCACTGTATGGATGATCAGCAGGGTATGAGACTGCTTGGCCAGTGGCCGGATATCGACAGAGAGCGGGCCTTGCATCTTTTCAAGGTGTTCAAGGATGCGGATGGCCTGGACCGGGTCAGGATCATGGATTTGGATGCCAGGCAATTGCGCCTTCCCGAGTCCTGGGAGCTCTTGCTCATGACCCGTCAGCTTCTCGACTTCCCCGATCTGGTGTAAAACCGTTAACAGAGTACTGGATGCCTCTTTTTTAGAAAAGCGTATCCTGAGGGGACCGATACATTTTAGTCTGGTTGCCGCCGGCTCTTTTAGCATCATAGAGAGCCAGATCGGCCATATGTATAGCATCACTGTAGCTCTCAACGGACCCAGGCACGATAGTAAGGGCTCCCAGGCTGATAGTAAGCCAGGGAGAAGACGGTGAAGCATCGTGTTGTATATGGAGAGCTTCCACGTTCTTGCGAATCATTTCAGCCAGGGTGAAGGTCCCTGCTTCATCGATGTTGAGAGCTGTAAAGAGGAACTCCTCTCCACCGTAGCGGGCCACGAAGTCAGTTGAACGGCGGCGGCTTCCATCAAGCGCGGCGGCCACCCGGGCCAGCACCTTGTCGCCCTGAACATGCCCGTAGCAGTCATTGTAGGCTTTAAACCGGTCAATATCGATCATAATAATGGCGATGCTGGACTGCTCGCGGAGCCCCCGGTGCCATTCAAATCTCAGGAACAGCTCCAAACTACGGCGGTTGGGTATGCCGGTCAACTGGTCAACCAGGGAAAGTTGGACCAGCTCCTGATTGGCTATTTCCAGGTTCTTTTGCGCCTCCTCGCGGGCAACTATTTCCTGCAGCAGCTCCTGGTTGGCTTCTTTGAGAAGCCGGTTTTGCACTTCTATCAGATCGCGGGCTTTAAATTCACGGGTGTAGGCCTTGTACAGGTTCCTGGAAATAAACCAGGCTAAAACCAAAAATATAGCCAGATTCAAATAATGTTTGACCAATGCCTGAACCGGAGGAGGGGCCAATTGGTGGCCGATAATAAAAACCAGGATTGAAGCCAGGTATGGAATTAGCAAGGTCCGGCTGTCCATGTACATCAAGAGTGAGCCTAGAAGCAGAATTATCAAAAAGGCCGCCAGGCTTCCCCCGGTGTTTTTGGCACTGAAGGTAAAAACCGCCCCCCAGATCATGGTCAGGGTTAAATAAGAAACCAGCAATGCTTTTATGGTTGAGTTTTTCACCTGGTTGGCTTTGTGCAGTTTGCCGAGTTGATCAAAGACGAACAGGTAGGCTATCGATACGACAAATAGGATAACCAGTAAAAAAACGGTAAAAAAGCTTGAACCGTGGTTGGCGCCGGTCTGGCTGACTAAATAATCATCGATCAGAAATAAAAGAAATTCAAGAAGCAAGATAACAATTATAAATATGCGCATGCGCTCCAAATTGTAAAAGCTCAATTCCCGTCCGACTGCTTCTCCGTCGTCAATTAGATGCAGCTTTTTTAACCATTTGAGTCTGTTTGCCATTGACAACCACCCCGGGGAAAGTTCATTATCGGCACGCCCCAACTTCATCCGATAAAACCATTTGACGGAATATAAGGAAATCTTCATATATTTCCTATAAAACATTCCATATTTATTCTCGATAAAAACGTTATTCTTTTTAATCAAATTTTCCCGTCCATATAAAATCACTATACTAGATTTACATTAAATAGTATAATCTCGCTTCTATTAAGGCTCTCCGGCTGTTTGAGAAAATAGTCTGGAAATAAAAGAATAGCCGCTTTTATCCCTTTGATCCTGTCAACGGGACAAAGCGGCCATCCTAAGAAGAGGAAAAGTCAATGCCTGCTTAACCAATATACTTCGGCCCAGGAGAATGCTTTCACCTGATCATGGTAAAAAATTCATATTTTTTACCCGGCCGCCTACTCCCCTGCGACTGGAACCATAATCGCCTGTATAGGAGTATGATAAGTTAAAATCAGCCGGGGAGAGGTTCTCATGCCCAAGACTGAGCTCAGTCCCATAAAATGCGTCTATATTGCTCAATATTATTCCGATCGCAATTTCGCTCAGGAACCTGCCTTATTCGTATGCCGCTATAAAAACGCCGGTGACGTATACCGCAGCCTGCTGCAATTTCCTCTATCCCGCAGCCCGGGCAGGCCTGGACCGGCCTCCGTTCTGGACCGGGCGCTCTTAAAGCTGGATGTTACCCGCAATGATATCCCCCGGGGTAGTATACGGGTTTCGGTTCACAAGGTCTGGCAGGCCTGGATGGAAAGCACGGTAAACTGGCTTACCCAGCCGCTCTTTTCCATTTCGCCGGAAAGCTCCTGCCCGGTAAGAGCAGGGTATACTGGCAGTCTGGAGTTCGATCTGACCGATTTGGCCCGGAGCTGGCAGCAAGGGGCATTAAGCAACTACGGGCTGTTGTTGGCGGGTAACGAAGAACACAACCGGCTCCTGTCCCTGGCCGGCAGGACCCCTCCACCCGGGCATAAACCGCCGCGCTTGGAATTGGAATATAAACGAAAGAGCGTTGTTAAGTCACCATGTCATAATTCTGGCTTTTAGCACGTTTAATAAGAAAAAACTTACCGTCCGGGCAGGAAAACAGGGCTTTGGGGGATAATATGGTAATGACGGAAGGAGTCAATCATATGAACCCACCGAGAAATCTTACCCGGAACCATATAAGCCGGCTTGATCCTTACATCCCCGGGTACCAGCCCGAAAACCCGGAAGCGGTGCTCAAGCTAAACGCCAACGAAAATCCTTATCCCCCGTCGCCGCAAGTACTTGAGGCCCTGCACGGGAATATAAGCGAGGTGCTGCGCCTCTACCCCAATTCACGCAGTGCCGACCTGCGCCGCCAACTGGCCCGGGTATATGACGTGGATGAGGCCCAGGTCTTTGCCGCCAATGGTTCGGATGAAATCATTTCCCTCATCTTCAGGACCTTTGTTGATGAGAACGATTTGATTTTGTCGCCCTATCCGACTTATACCTTTTACCAGACGGCGGCGGAAATACACGGGGCCCGCTACCAGTCCATAGATACTGACCAAGATTTCAGGGTAAACCTGAGCCAATTTTTGGATTATCCCGCCAAAATAGTTTTTCTGGCCAATCCCAACGCTCAAACCGGGCTGCTGCTCCCTCCCCGGGATATTGAGGCTTTTTTGGCTGTTTTTAACGGTTTGCTGGTGGTGGACGAAGCTTATATTGACTTCAGCTCTGAAACCTCCAGCGTTTATAAGCTCTCCACCCGCTACGACAATCTTATGGTCACGCGCACCTTTTCCAAATCTTATTCCCTATGCGGAATCAGGGTCGGTTTTGCCTTCGGCCATCGCCACCTGATCGAGTCCCTGGACAAAACCAAAGACTCGTACAATATCGCCTACCTCAACCAGGTGGCGGCTATTGCCGCCCTGGAAGACATCGCTTATATGGAAGCCAATGCCCGGCGCATTAAAACCAGCCGGGAAAACTTCCAGCAAGCCTTAAGTGAAATGGGCTTTATCTATCTTCCTTCGGAGGGCAATTTTGTTTTATTGCGCCACCCCTTTTTACCGTCGCGGACGGTTTATGAATCTTTAAAAGGCGAAAATATTCTGGTGCGCTACTTTGATCAGCCGCGTTTGCGGGATTATGTGCGTATAAGCATCGGCACCGACTCCCAATTGGAGCGGATCCGGGCGGCTCTCCGAGTTATGGCCGCAGGGTACGATAGTCAGGCGTAACTATTTGATTAATAAGAAAGGATGATACCGGTGATCTCAAAACAGATTAAAAACGATGTCCAGAACGCATCCTGGATAAGGGCCATGTTTGAGGAGGGGGAGCGCCTTCGCCAGATTCACGGAGCGGATAAGGTGTTTGACTTCAGCCTGGGCAATCCCGATTATGAACCGCCTCTGGCGGTGCGGGAAGAAATGAAACGCTTGCTGGAAGTGCCGGGCATTCACAAATATACCAGCAACGCAGGTTATCCCGATGTGCGGGATAAAATTGCCGCCTCGTTGAAAAAGGAAACCGGGCTTCCCTTCACCGCCGAGCATATTATAATGACCTGCGGAGCCGCTGGCGGCCTCAATGTGGTATTAAAGACCATATTGAACCCCCAGGAGGAGGTTATCCTGCTATCCCCTTATTTTGTCGAGTACGGGTTTTACACTCAAAATCACGGGGGCAAACCGGTAGCGGTGGCCACCGGCGCTGATTTCATGCCCGACCCGGAAGCCCTTGAAAAAGCCATAACCCCGGCCACCAAGGCCATTATCCTCAATTCACCCAACAACCCCACCGGGGTCATTTATCCCCCGGAGATATTGAAAAAAATGGCTCTGGTTCTGGAGCAAAAAGAGAAAGAGCTGGGTACCGCCATCCTGGTGATTTCCGATGAACCTTACAGCAAGCTGGTCTATGAAGGAGCAAGGGTTCCCCATTTGATGAACTTCTTCCAGCACTGCGCGGTGGTCAATTCCTTCAGCAAGTCCCTGGCCCTGCCCGGGGAAAGAATAGGCTACATCGCCTTAAGCCCCCGGATCGAAGATATGGAAGACCTGGTGGGAGGTCTGACCTTCGCCAACCGCACTCTGGGCTTTGTCAATGCCCCTTCCCTGTTCCAGAAGCTGGCCGGTGCCTGTCTGGAAGAAAACCCGGACACTTCAGTATACCAGCGGCGCCGGGACCTGCTCTACAATCACCTGACCTCGCTCGGTTTTTCCTGTGTCAAGCCGCAGGGGGCCTTCTATTTATTTCCTAAGAGCCCGATTGCCGACGATGTGGAATTCGTCCGACAGGCGTTAAAATACAACCTGCTGCTGGTCCCCGGCCGCGGTTTTGCCTGTCCCGGTTATTTCCGCCTGGCCTATTGCGTTGACGAAAAGACCATCGTTAACTCCTTCCCCGCCTTTAGCGCTCTGGCCGCAGAGTACTTCAAGTAATCAACCGCGACTGAAAGGGACACGCTTGGCCCAACAGCCGGGTCGTGTCCCTTTAGCATGGTCTAAGAAATCTTGATCCCTCTGCTCCAATTTCTGCTCATACTATTGAAGTCACCTGCGCTATGAGTTAGAATATGGTAGAAAATGATAATCATTATCAATAATGAGGATAGGCTTATGCGTAAGAATAGAATGAATGACGGTTTAGCCGGGGAAAGACCGATTCTTTTCGCCAATCCCCTCCAGAGAATAGATTATTACCTTTTAAATCCGTATACCGGCTATCCCATTATGCTGCTCAGTTTTACCGCTTTATTTGCCGCCAGCTTTATTCTGGGTAAACCGGTATCCAACTGGCTGGGCCTGGGCTTGGATAACCTGGCGCTTTTCTTTGAGTCTTCCCGGTTGGCCGCTTCGCTGCCGGAAATAGTGACCAGCCTGGTATCAGACGGCCTATTTCGGGGTATTGGCTCAGCCCTGGCCTTTTTTCCCCAGATGTTAATATTCTTTACCTTTTACACCCTTATCAATGAAACCGGTTATACGGCTCGCATCGCCCGGTTGATGCAAACGCCCATGAACCGCTTGCATATGGATGCCAATTCCTTTTCCTGCCTGTTGATCGGATACAGCTGCAATGTTCCGTCTATAGTCAGTACGCGTGACATCCCCCGGCGTCTGGACCGCTTGCTCCTGATGCTGCTCAGCACCTTTACTCCTTGTTCGGCGCGTTTTGGGGTAATACTCTATATTACCGCCGCTTTTTTCTCTCCCCTGCCAGCCACTCTGGTGATGAGCGGCTTGATCGTTCTTAGCCTGCTGGTCAAGGGCTTGATTGCGGTGCTGGTAAAGTCACGCTATCCCCGTGAGGAAAACGGGGAAATAAAGTTGACCCTTCCTCCTCTGCATAAACCCAGTCTTAAGGTTGTTGCGCGTTCCGCCCTGCAACGCACCCTGGATTTTCTGAATAAGATCAAGAATGTGATCATAATCAGTTCGGTAGTCGTATGGTTTCTATCCAGTTTTCCGCAGGGGGCAGGCTTTGAACAGTCCTATGCGGCGATGCTGGGGAGAGTCCTTGAGCCCCTGGGCACTCTGGCCGGCCTGAACTGGCAGTTGATTGTGGCCCTGTTCCTGGGCTTTTTTGCCAAGGAAACCACCCTCTCCACCCTGGGCATACTCTTCCATGCCTCTGAAGGTCTGGGCAACCTTACCAGTATTCTGGTAAGTAATATCAGTCCTCTGGCCGGATTGAGCTTTTTGATCATGTATATGTTCTACACCCCCTGCCTGGCAACGGTCAGCACCATCCGCCGTGAGAGTCAGAGCCTTCCCTTTGCCGCTTTTTCGGTGGTCTTCTCCCTGGCCCTGGCCTACTTCTTGGGAGTTATTTTCTACCAGTTAGGCCGCCTGCTGATCTAAATCCCTAGCAATACCCGCTCACCCCGTTATGGAAGCTTTTACTGCCCTCCCGAAGGCATATTCCTTACCCGTTCCATGTATATATTTACTGCTAAGGAATTAATATCCTTGGCCGCGGCTGTAGCACCGTGGCACACAACGGGCAGACGCCCTTGCTTCGCATTTCCCCGACCATTAAACCCGGTTTTCAACCAGGCCAACGAACACTCTACACTCCAGCCAGTAATCTTTTAACCCGCATTGGCTTTTCGTCATCGTTCACTGCTCAAAGGCGTCTTCTTGCTTCCGAGGGGTTCGTTATCCCGGCCGGGTGATTTGACACACACTGCTTCATATTGACGTCAGGGCCGGACTGCTCTGCTTATCCCTCATCCGGGCTTAACTGGCGGACGCGCTTCCAGGCCCGGTGAAATGGCTGCTCTTCGGAAAGAGCGATGCTTATTAATGGTTTTTTAAATCGTTCCTTATTCTGGCATAAAAGTTGCAAACTTGTATTTCAATTCTGTGTTTTAAGGGGGTGTCAAAAAGCGATTATCTATCTCGCAATATTTTTGGCTTTTACGCGGCAGGGGTATTGAAATAAGAATAACCATCCTGTGTGGGTGGTAAGGATTGGAGGCAACAGTTTAGTGAAGAAAAAAATAAGGAAGGTTGCGATTTTAGGCTCGGGGACCATGGGCAGCGGCATTGCGGCCCAGCTGGCCAATGCCGGAATCAGCAGCTATCTGCTGGATATTGTCCCCCGGGAGCTCAGTGAGAAGGATATCGCCCAGGGCTTAAGCACCTCAAGCCCCGCTTTTCGCAATCGCATAGCCGAATCCAACAAAGCCGCCTTGATTAAAGTCAAGCCGGCCGCCTTGATGGACAAAGCGGAAGCGGCTTTAATACAAACCGGCAACATGGAAGACCATCTGGCCTGGCTGAGCGAATGCGACTGGGTGGTTGAGGTGGCCCCCGAGAATATAAGCGTTAAAAAATCGATATTGCAGCAGATCGCCCCGTTTATCAAGCCGGGAACCATTGTGACCAGCAATACATCGAGCATTTCGATAAACGCCATCTGTGAAGCAATGCCCCTGGAATTCAGGCAGTACTGGATGGGCACCCACTTTTTCAATCCGGTTCGGTATATGAAACTCCTGGAACTGATTCCCGGCCGCGACACCCTGCCCGAAGTGGTGGCCTTTATGGCCGATTTCGGGGAAAGAGTCATGGGCAAAGGGATTGTTTACGCCAAAGACACACCGGCCTTTATCGCCAACCGCCTGGGCAATTGGGCCGGCCCCTCCTGCGCCAATTTGATGCTGGAACTGGGGCTTACGGTGCCGGAAGTGGACGCCCTGACCGGTACGGCTATCGGGCGCCCGGCCATGGGCACCTTTGGCCTCTTCGACCTGGTGGGAGTGGATATCGCCGTATTGTCGACCGCCGAAGTACTGCACAACGTCAGCGACTCTGCCGAAAAAGCCATGTACACCCTGCCCCCCTTCGCCCAGGCCATGCTGGATAAAAAGATGCTGGGCAACAAGACCAAAGGCGGGTTTTATAAAAAGGTAGGTAAAGAAAAACAGGTGCTGGACGTGCACAGCTTCACCTATGGGCCGGTTCAAACAGCCGCTTTTGCCAGCCTGAGCGCGGCCAAGAAGGCCCGCACCCTGCCCGAAAAGCTGCAGGCCTTTTTTGAAGGAGATGATAAAGCGGCCCAGTTCGTATGGCGGCATCTATCCGGCTTGTTCCTCTATGCGGCTTCCAAGATCCCGGAAGTATCCGACGACATCCTCAATATGGACCGGGCGCTATGCTGGGGTTACAACCACTCTCAGGGTCCCTTCCAGCTGTGGAGCGGCCTGGACCTTCCCCGATACGTGGCCCGCATGGAAGCCGAGGGCCTGGCGGTGCCGGCCTGGATCAAAGAAATGCTGGCCACAGGGATCACTTCCTTTTATAAAACCGAAGCCGGGGTGGACTACTATTACTCCATACCGGATAAGAAATACCGGCCGGTAGGACATCAGCCTGAACTCATTATCCTCAAGGAAGCCGCCCACCGGGCCATTAAATCGAGCGACGCCGCCACCCTGTACGATATCGGGGACGGCATCATCTGCCTGGAATGCCATACCCGGTCGTCGGCTATCAATCCCGATCTGATTCAGTTTATGGGCGAGGCCCAGGAGGAGCTGGCCAAAAATTGGGAGGGTATGGTGATAACCGGCGCGGGTAAAAATTTCTGCGTGGGAGCCGATCTGACGGTTGTGGCCAAAGTGGCGGCCGATAAAGACTGGGCTCTGGCCGACCGGCTGCTGGCCGCCACCCAGCAGGTCTACCTGGCCAACAAATATTCAGAAAAACCGGTGGTAATGGCTGCAAAAGGCATGGCCCTGGGCGGCGGTTGTGAAATGGCCCTGCAGGGCTCGGCGGTTCAGGCAGCCGGAGAAAGCTACATCGGGCTGGTCGAGATCGGGGTAGGCTTGATTCCCGCCGGTGGAGGAGTAAAAGAGGCCGTAATGCGCACCCATGATGCTGTTAACGGCACCACCGCCTTTCCCATCGATCTCATCATGCCCTATTTTCAAAACATCGCCATGACCAGAGTTTCCACCAGCGGCAAGGAAGCTGTGAAACTGGGCCACTTAAGGAACAGCGACCGCATTTCCATCAATCAGGATTACCTGCTGACCGATGCCAAGCAACGGGTGCGGGAAATGATTGCCGCCGGCTACCGGCCGCCGCTCAAGAAGTCCTTCCCCGCCTTCGGGCAGACCGCCATGGCCCTCCTCAAGGTCGGCACCCGCCAGATGTGGCAGGCCGGGGTGATAAGCGATCATGACTGGCATATTGCCTGCCGCATCATTGATATTCTGGCCGGGGGCAGCGTGATAGCCGGCTCCCCGATCACTGAAGAATACCTGTTGGATCTGGAAAGAGAGGTATTTATCAGCCTGGTGGGGACCCAGAAAAGCCAGGATAGGATCGCGCACATGCTGAAAACCGGCAAACCCCTGCGCAATTAATCGTAACGAGGTCAGCATAAACAATGAGGAGGTAATGAGATTGAGAGAAGCTGTAATCGTCTCCGGTGTTCGGACGGGCGGCGGCCGAGCCCCCCGCGGCACCTTGAGAGACACCCGACCAGAATTCCTGGGCAAACTGTGCATGGAGGCGGCCATACAGCGCCTGGGCCCCGGTTTTTCCGCCGAAATGATCGACGATGTCATCTGGGGATGCGCCACTCCCGAACAGGTATGCGGGTTGAACACGGCGCGGGTGACCGCCCTGTATGCCGGTATACCCGAGAGCGTACCGGCGGTGACCATAAACCGTTTCTGCTCTTCCGGGCTCCAGGCGGAAGCCTTTGCCGCTGAAGCCATCATGTGCGGCCGGTGCGACGTGGTAGTGGCCGGGGGCGTGGAACATATGAGCTTGATTTCCATGGGAGGGGTGATAAGGCCCAACCCGCAAATAGCCCTGGATCCGGTTCTGGGCAACATCTATACCAGCATGGGCCAGACGGCGGAGTACGTAGCCTCCCGCTACGGCGTCAGCCGCGCCGATCAGGACCAGTTCGCCGTGGCCAGCCATCAGAAAGCCGCCGCGGCCACCCGAGAGGGCCGCTTCAAAGACGAAATCGTGGCCGTGCCGGTAAGCATCACCACTCTGGGCGGTGACGGGCAACTCTCCACCCAGGAGATGGTTTTTGACTACGACGAAGGTATCCGCGGCGACGTGTCAGTGGAAGGGCTGGGCAAATTAAAACCGGCCTTCGTCCCCGGCGGTACGGTTACCGCCGGCAACTCCTCCCAGACCACCGACGGAGCCTCGGCCGTGGTAATGATGTCCCTGGACAAGGCCCGGGAACTGGGCTTGAAACCGCGGCTCAAGTTTGTAGGCTTTGCGGTTCACGGCTGCGCTCCTGACGAGATGGGGATAGGCCCGGTTTTTGCCATTCCCAAGGTTCTCAAACAGACCGGACTGAGTTTAGGAGACATCGGTCTCATTGAATTGAACGAAGCCTTTGCCTCGCAATCCCTGTACTGCATTCGCGAGTTAGGCATCCATCCGGACATTGTCAATGTCAACGGAGGAGCCATAGCCCTGGGACATCCCATGGGTTCAACCGGCTCCAAGCTTACCGTCAGCCTCATGAATGAGATGGAAAGACGCCAGGTTAAATACGGCATGGTGAGCATGTGTATTGGCGGTGGCCAGGGAGCGGCAGGCATCTTTGAATTGTGCTAAAGACCTTTATACCACCGCCTATCTTGCCTTCCGGGGGCCCGGGCAATATAAATGCCCGGCCTCCGGGCAACGTACCAGTAATCCCACCCGTCTGGTTTGATGTCTGCACGAGCTATCCACCGGGAAAGGAAGATAAAAATGTCTTTTAGATACGCTTATAACACCCGTGATATAAAGTTCATATTGAAGGAATGGCTCCCTATGGACGAAGTCCTCAGTTTTGAGCGCTACCGTGATTACTTTAGCAAAGAGGACCTGGACACCATCGTGGACCAGGTGCGTAAAGTGGCCGAGGAAGTCATCGCCCCGACCGCGGAAGACGGTGAAAACATCGGAGCGCTTTGGGAAGGCGGCCAGGTCCGCATCCCTCCTTCCTTCGCCAAGGCCCACCGTTTCGTTCAAGATCAGGGCTGGGGGGCCAGCAATTTTGACGTGGAAAACCCGGGCGGCCTGCCCTTCAGCGTGTTTGGGCTCATATGGGAGATGATGGCCGCGGCCAACCCCGCTTTAATGCCCTACATAGGCAATGCCGGAGCCGTGGCCCACGTGGTGCAGCTTTTCAGCAGTCCTGAATTGAAGGGCAGGTTCCTGCCCCATTTACTTTCCGGTAAGTGGGGGGGAACCATGTGCCTGACTGAGCCGACCTCGGGCTCCGATGTGGGAGACCTCTTATCCAAAGCTTACCCCACAGATGACGCCGGGATTTATAAAATCAAGGGGCAAAAGATCTTTATAACGGTTGGGGACCGGGATGATGTGGAAAACATTGTCCACCTCTTCCTGGCCCGCGTCGAAGGCGCCGCCCCCGGTACCAAGGGACTGTCCCTGTTTCTGCTGCCTAAATACTGGATAGGCGAGGACGGCAGCTTGAGCGACAATGATGTCCAGTGCATCGGAATCGAACACAAAATGGGCTTAAAGGGCCAGGCTACCGCCCAACTGGTGGTTGGAGAAAACAATAACTGCCGCGCCTGGCTGATAGGCGCCCCTCCTGACGAAAACGGCATCGGCCAGGGCATCAGGCAGATGTTTAACATGATGAATGAAGCCCGTTTGGACACCGGGCGCATGGCCACCGCAGTGGCGGCCAACGCCTACTGGAACGCCAAAGATTATGGGAAAGAGAGAGTTCAAGGCCGTCTTTTAAGCGCTCCCCGCTCGGGCCGGGTTGCCATCAATAAACACGAAGACGTAAAACGCATGTACCTTTTAAACAAGGCTACCACTGAAGCCTGCCGCGCCCTGCTGGCCAGGTGTTATTACTATGAGGACGTCCGGGAGTTCGCTCCCGATAAAGAACGCCGTAAATGGGCTCAAGATAGGCTCGATATGCTCACCCCGCTGTGTAAAGCCTACCCCAGCGACGAGGTCTGGGGACTGGTCGCCGAGTCCCTGCAAGCATACGGCGGCTACGGCTATTGTGAAGACTACCCGGCTGCCAACGCGGCCCGCGACTGCAAGATCTGGTCGATCTGGGAAGGGACCAATTTCATTCAGGCCCTGGACCTTATCGGCCGCAAATGGATGCAGGGCAAAGGAGCGCTCTTTGCCGCCACCCTGAAAGAAATCGAAGATTTCATCACCGCCGCCAAGGAAAGCGCCGCCTCTCTCACCGGGGAACTGGGCCAATTGGAAAAGGCCTTGAAGGCCTACCAGGGCATTCAGATGATGATCGCCGGATACGCCCGTTCAGGAAAGCTCGGTTTGATGGCGGTATACGCCCGGCGCATTCTGACTGCCACCGCCCAGCTCTACTGCGGCTACCTGCTCCTGGAACAGGCCCTCATCGCCCAAAAGCAGATCGAGCTACTGGGCCCGGAGCACTATGACTACACCTTCTACCTGGGTAAAATAATTTCCGCCCGTTATTACCTCAACAATGCCGTTCCCAACGTATGGCACGTCGCCGAACTCGTTAAAATAGGTGATACTTCGGTGTTAGACGCCCCGGTGGAGATTTTCGACTACTAGCGGCCCCCGGCCTGGCAGCAGGCCCGGTATAAAATATGGAGGGATTAAAATTGAAAGAACGTTGGGAACAGATTTACCGCCAGAAGCTGTGCAGCGCCGAAGACTGCGCCAAAGTGGTTCAGGATGGGGACGGCATAACCGCCCCCCTGGGCAATGGCCAGCCCTCGGCGATTATGAACGCCATAGCCCGGAGGATCCGGGAAAATGATCTCCGCGATATTGTCTATACCGGAGGAGTGGACGTCAAACCGCTGGGAACCCTGGCCCCTGATATACAGGACCGGATGCAGATGAACAGCGGCTTCGTCGGCGTGGCCGTCCGGCAGGGCTGTCAGATGGGCCTGTATACCTATACTTCCAATCGTCTGGG
>DHRK01000045.1:2773-2913 GCA_002410325.1 Syntrophomonas sp. UBA5314 | reverse complement strand
GAGAACATGCCCAGCACCTACGGCAACAATCACTTTCACATCAGTGAAGCGACCGCCCTGGTGGAGAACCACACCCCGCTGGTTGAACTGCCGGCGGATCCGATTACTGAAGAGGATGAGCTCATCGGGCAATTCATCGC
>DHRK01000045.1:2033-2473 GCA_002410325.1 Syntrophomonas sp. UBA5314 | reverse complement strand
TCCTTTGCCCTGGGGTCCAAGAAACTCTACGACTTTATCAATCACAACCCCTTTGTGGAAATGCACTGCACCTCCTATGTCAATGAGCCTTACTACATCGGCCTGAATGACAACTTTGTCTCCGTAAACGCCACCCTGGAAGTTGACCTGACCGGCCAATGCTGTTCCGAATCGATCGGTTATAAACAGTACTCAGGGGTCGGCGGGCAGTTGGATTTTGTTCAGGGGGCCTGGCGGTCCAAAGGCGGCCAATCCTTTTTGACCCTTCATTCCAGCTATGTTGATAAAGAAGGCAACCGCCATTCCAGCATCAAACCCACCCTGCTTCCCGGAGCTGTCGTAACCACGGCCCGGAGCGAAGTGGACCATATCGTGACCGAATACGGTGTGGCCCATTTAAAGGGCAATGAAATAAGGAGGCGGGTTCAGGATCTGATCAA
>DHRK01000045.1:0-1843 GCA_002410325.1 Syntrophomonas sp. UBA5314 | reverse complement strand
ATAACGCCCGAAAGCGCCCCATCTTTAATAGCTGGAGGAGATCCTATTATGAGCTATGCGTATATATTGTTCGAAGTCCAAAACCGGATAGCCACCATTACCTTAAACCGTCCGGAACAGCTCAACAGTCTCAATCTTGAGATCATCGAGGAAATGGCCCGGGCTTTGGAAGAATGCGAAAAACGCCGGGATATCCGGGTAGTGGTTGTGACCGGAGCCGGACCCGCCTTTTC
Organism: Syntrophomonas sp. UBA5314; assembly: GCA_002410325.1. GTDB lineage: Bacteria > Bacillota > Syntrophomonadia > Syntrophomonadales > Syntrophomonadaceae > UBA5314. The sequence continues at coordinate 1,610 of DHRK01000045.1, read as the reverse complement.
GGCGGGTGACGACATAAAGATCATGAGCCTGGCCAGGGAGATGACGGCTCCTCAAATCGCCGAGTTTATTGAAAGAAAAGCCTATATCCGGGTGGTAAAACAGCTCCTGGGCCTCCCCAAACCGGTCATAGCCTGCGTGAACGGAGCCTGCCTGGGAGCCGGCGGTGAAATGGCCCTGGCCTGCGACTGCATAATCGCCTCCAACAAGGCCAGCTTCGGCCAATTGTATGTCAACGTGGGCCTGATCGGCAACACCTACCTGCTACCCCGGGCGGTAGGGGTTAAAAAGGCCCTGGAGCTTATCTGGTCAGGCCAGGTAATAAGTGCTGAGGAAGCCTATCAACTGGGGATGATAAGCAAAGTGGTGGTGGCTGCCAATCTGCTGGAAACCACCTATAATCTGGCCCGAAACCTGGCCCAGGGCCCCACCCTGGCCATGGGTTTGGCTAAAAAGGCCGTTTACCAGGGATTGAGCCTTGATCTGGATCAGGGCCTGGGCTTGATGTGCCAATTCCAGGGGGAGTTGATGAAATCTGAGGACCACCGGGAAGGGGTTAAAGCCTTTATAGAGAAGAGAAAACCTGAATTTACCGGGAGCTAAAGAATACTGATTGAGGGAGGGTTATCAGTATGGAGAAAATTTGGTTAAAGAGCTGGGAAGCCAGTCTGCCCCGCGAAATACATTATGAGTTCGGGCGGGTTCCACTGCATGAATATTTGCGGAAGCGGTCCCGGGAGACGCCCGGCAAGGCGGCCATCATATTCTACGGCCGGGAAATAAGCTACCGGGAACTGGATGAGGCCAGCGACCGCTTTGCCAGCTACCTGCTGGCCCAGGGTTTTAAAAAAGGCGACCGGGTTGGCATTTTCATGGGCAACTGCCCGCAATACACCATCGTCCATTTTGGAACCCAAAAACTGGGCGGAATCGTCTGCCCCTGCTCCCCCCTGTTTAAGGAAATGGAGCTGGAGCATGAACTGAACGACGCCGGCATCGAGATCCTGGTGGCCTGGGATTTGCTGATGCCGGTGGTCAATAATGTGCTGGCCAAAACCGGGGTTAAAAAGGTGGTCACCACCAATTTAAACGACTATCTTCCTGCCGCTCCCGGCATTAAACCGCCCGCCGCGGCAGCAGTCCCCAAGCAGCCGGTGCCCGGCGCCGATGATTTCCTGGATGCGGTCAGCAAGTCCGATACCCCGCTTCCCGAGCTCCAAATCGATATGGAGAACGATATCGCTTTGATCCAGTATACGGGAGGCACCACCGGCCTGCCCAAAGGCGCCATGCTCTCCTACTACGCCGCCCTGTTCAAAACGGCCGTCGTCCAGCAGGTGGCCGAAATGGATCAAAACACGGTTTGCCTGGTCACCATGCCCATCTTTCATATTGCCGGAATGGTGGCCGGAATGAACAGCAGCATCTACGCCGGGGCGACCCAGATCCAGCTGGCGGTATTCGAAGCTCAGGCGGCTATGGAGGCCATAGATAAATACCGGGCCACCTACTGGTACAGCGCGGTTCCCATGAATGTGGCCTTGATGGCCCATCCCGAGGCAAGCGCCTACAATTTTAGCAGCCTCAAACTGTGCCTCACTTCTTCCTTCGG
>DHRK01000034.1:34183-39067 GCA_002410325.1 Syntrophomonas sp. UBA5314 | reverse complement strand
CTAATTATTTTCGTACTAACTTTTGCAGTTGACTGAGTTATGGATTCGGAGAAACTTGCGCAGGAGCCTAGTGATACCCTGCGAAGGGGAGAAAGCGAAAGAGGTCGAGCACCAGGGACGGTGCGAGCGCGCTACTGAGCATGGATGTGAATTAGCGCGGTGCCTCTTGAGCTTCGATACAAGCAGTGGGTATCACTTGGCGACGAAGCTGGCACAAAGAAGCCATAACTCGGTCAACTGCGGAAGTTATCTAATGCTCGGGTTTATTGAGCAAATCCCGCCGGTCCACAGTTCTAAACGGCTCTTCATACCAGCCGTTTTCAATCATGATATTGGTGCCGTCTTCAAGGTAATTGGCCACTTCAGCAATCGCTTTGAAGTAGTTGACCATTAAATCATGCCGGGGGCTGGTGGCCATAGAAGCCGCGTAGTTTAATATGCCGGCCGAAGTAACCATGACGGTGTGATACATCATCAGCTTATCGGAGAAAATCGGGGTGGTTGAATCGGTAACCATAAAGTCCCAGGGAATAGGATCGGGAACGTTTTCCCGGGTCAGCGAAGCGCTGAAAGTATCAATCAGGTTGTTGGCCATATTAACCCCCCGGTCCATATATTTACGCACCTCATTGGAATCGGTGGTCTGCCTGAAGCCCATCAGAAGCCTTTTGCCAACGTTGTTGGTTATTATGCCGTAAAAAAGCGCCGATATCTCCTGGGCTAAAAGGCTCCTTCTTTCGCCTAAAAACCCGCCTAAAAAATCCTGTTTCTTTACATAAGAAGGGATTTTGACGACTGAGACTATAGGCGGTCTGACATAAAGGCCTTTGGAAAGCAAAATATCGGCCGCATTATTGAAAAGATGCATACTTGAATCCACGCAGTGCGTGAAAAAACCACGCACGTCAGAGCGTCCCGAAGTGACCAGCGACAGCCCGTTTATACCCACTGCTATCTTGTTGGAATTGATAAGGTAATAGAGGAAATAGGCATCGGAGAAAAGCCGGGGAGCGTTCCAATTCACATCGTCATCGGAAAACCCGATAGGTATGGGCAAGCCTTCCTTATTAAATATTTCTGCTACCCAGGCAACTCTTTTGGTGCAAATATTAACGGTATCTTCCATGATGAGCCTGACATCCTTATCGTCGGCAGTTTGGCTAAATTGTTTAAAGACACAGTTAAACATCGTGTACTGCATATAAGAATTCCAGAGCGCAGCCAATTCGGTGGCATTTAAGGGAGCGTTGGCTATAGCTGCGAAGGCTTTTTCCTGCATTTTGTCCGGCTCGTATTGAGTTCGCTTCATTCCCAGCCCTCCTATAAAAATAGCTGGTTTTAGCTTTTCCCAAAGCTCTTACCATATTCACGGCATTTTTGTGACAGTTCCCCTTCCCGCACCAAAGCCAACTATGCCTCTCTCCTGCCCTACCTGCCCTACTCAACTTTTTTTTCTTCATTTTATCCCCACGCCTATAATTAATGAAAGATTTTGGCATCTCACGGTGTCCAATAACTGAGAGGGGGCGGACTTGATTTCTATTCCGGTGCCAGAAAGAAATGACGATTTAAATATAGATAAACTCATATCCCAATACGGCAACTCGCTGCTCAGAATGTCCTACCTTTATCTTAAAGACATTCACCTGGCCGAGGACGCGGTGCAGGACACATTCATCAGGGTATATAAAAGCTATCCCCAGTTCAAAGGCGATGCGGAACTGAAAACCTGGATCATGCGGATTGCCATAAATGTCTGCAAAAACTACCGGCGCAGTTCATGGTGGAAGCGGGTCGACGTGCTTGAATCGCTGAACAGCATCCCGGCGGAAGCGGGCCTCATACCGGATTTACGCGATGACACCCTGCTGCTGGAGATCATGCGCCTGTCTCCCAAGTACAAAGAAGTGATCCTGCTATTCTACTATCAGGATATGACTACCCGGGAAATATCCCAGGCCTTAAATATTCCTGAATCAACTGTCTCCATCAGGTTAAAGCGGGCCCGGGAGAAATTAAAAATCAAATTGAAAGGCTGGTATTATGATGACGAAAACTAAAAGCCTTCACCATATTATCGATACCCGGCTGGCCGGTTTAAAATTGAATGACGATTTAGCCAGCCGGATTTTTAGCCCATCCTGTCAAGCCCGGGGCATAAAAAGACCCCTGGCGGCGGCCGCCGCCCTTTGCCTGTGCCTAACGCTTTCCGTTCCCGTTATGGCTGCGACGGTTCCCGCTTTCAACCGGCTTTTATCTGTGCTCAGTCCTGAACTGGCACAGCTCCTGCAGCCGGTGGCACTCGTTTCGGAGAGCAACGGGATCAAAATGGAAGTGGTAGCCGCGATGAACGATGACGATACCGCGGTGGCCTACCTGACCATGCAGGATCTGAGCGGCGACAGAATCAAGGGGAGCATCGACCTTTATCATTACAGCATCAGCGAGGGCAGTATGTTTACCCATGAAATGATCGCCTACGACGAAAAAACCAAAACGGCAACCATCCGCCTGCTGGCCAATGGAGGCAGTAAGCTTAACGGTGAGAAGATCACGCTTCGAATCGACTCCTTTTTAAGCGATAAGCAGGTGTTTAAAGAAGTTGCAACCGGCATCGAGCCGGTCAATATTCCCCCGGCTCCCCTGACCATACCGCTTGATATGAATGACGTCGGGGGGGGCGGAGGCGAGCTTTTCCAACAGCTCCGGGCCCAGGGCACGGTACAGGTTCTGCCCCCCGAGGCCCTGAACGCGCCTCTACCCGGCATCGACTTTGCTGATATATCCAATGTCGGAATCATTGAGGGCCGGCTGCACGTGCAGATCAAATGGACCGGAAACGGGGTCGATGACCACGGGTATGTCTATCTGGAAGACGGTGCCGGCCGGATCATCCATCCCAGCAACTTTAGTTTTGGCCGCGACGCAGCCGGGAAGGCCGGATACGGGCGGGAATATGAAGAATTCATCCTTGACGTTGACCCCGGGCGGCTGGCCCAATATAAACTCAAAGGCTATTTTGTAACCAACGGCGGCTATGTAGAAGGAAAGTGGCAGACCACCTTTAAGATCGAGGCGGTCAAACCATCCAGACAGGTAGACTGCCATATCGAGACCGGCAGCATGATAATAAGCCGGGTTTCTATTTCACCTTTAGGTCTTACCCTACGGGGAAGCAGCCCGGCCCCAGCATCGGAGACGCTGGAGGTTTCAGTCGCCCTGCTGGACGGCAGCGTTCTGAATTTCAACCATACGACAAGCTTTAACGACAACGGAACAATCATCAAAAAATATATGCCTGATTTACCCCTGGATGTTGAAAGGGTCAGCCAGGCCAGCATCAATGGCCAGGTTGTCAAATTCAGCCATTGACTATCCCAGCCGCGGAAGTTCAAAGCCCAAAACGGCCGGGGAAAAAACCCGGTCACTCCCGCAGGACCTCATAATAATCTTCCTGGGTTACCACCAGCCAGTCAGTGGCGGTTAAATCTTCCGCGGTGGGACTCCAGCAAGTGGAGGCGGTTTTGCCATTGCCTCCCACAATACAGCCAAAAGCTGAATTGGAAGGCTTGATCCAAAGACGAACGTATTTCTTCAAGGCCTCCCTGGTGATATAATTATTGGTTTCCATCGCTCTATTTACGGCCTCGTGAATTAACATTGCCTCACTCCTTCGATTTGCTTTACTGCCCATGCTGTAAATTGCGGTGACCACCGATTTAAAGCCTCTGACCGCTACTTGCCCTCGCTACAATCCGTATCTTTAAATGGCAAAAAAATATCCGGAAACAGTTCCCTTACCGACAACCCGTAATAGTTTTCCATCCGGACCATCAAATCGCGGCCCGGCTTCGAAGTGCCATTTTCCAGCTTTCGGAGATAGACAGTCGATATGTTTAGCTCCCGGGAAACCAGCTCTCTGGTCAACTTCTTATTTTTCCTGGCTTCAATAAGAACTGTCCTGCGCATTTCCCCATCCCCTCTCGATACATTATGTACCTTTTTAGTAATTATATGGCGATCCCTCGGGTAGCGTCAATATCTCTTGATACATTTTTTATCATCGATTTATACAGATACAAATTGTATCTATAATAAAGCTTGGAGGTGGCAGAAATTGTTAGGCAAGAGATTAATCTATCTCCGAGGCAACCTCACCCAGGATAGAGTGGCAAATGCCTTAGGAATTTCCAGAGCCCGCTATTCTCACTATGAGACCGGCCGAAGCGAGCCGGATACCGACACTCTCAAAAAGATGGCCGATTTCTTTAACGCGTCAACCGACTATTTGCTGGGCATATCCGATTCACCCTGCAATACCAGCTTAAACCTCCCGCTCCTGGGCTCCATACGCGCCGGAACGCCTCTATTGACCCGGGAAAACTTCAGCGGCTCTTGCGACGTACCGCACTATTTCCGCGCCGACTTCGTATTTCAAGTCACCGGCGACGGGATGATCGCAGCCGGGATTCTGGACGGCGACTACGCGGTGTGCAGGGACGCGGCGGCGGCTCAAAACGGGCAGATCGTAGTTGTCTTAAAGGATTTGGGTACCGGATTTTCCGAGGCGGAGCTGAAATACTACTTCGATAACGGCAAAACCCGCTATTTACGGGCCGCCAACCCCAATATCCCGGATATCCCGGTGGAAGACGGCTATCACATCGCGGGCCTCATGACCGGCCTGATACGCAGGGAATCCCCCGGTTATCATGTATACCGCGACTATATCCATTCGGTCAGCGGCGAAGACTGGGCTGAAGTTATGGAAAAGGCGGAAAGCTACGGAATCACTCCGCAACAACTATCCACTAATCTCGATATCCAGTGGGAAATGGCCAAGAAGATGCGGGGCAAAGAATAGTACAACATTCGGTATATTGT
>DHRK01000034.1:0-33989 GCA_002410325.1 Syntrophomonas sp. UBA5314 | reverse complement strand
AAATTATGGGCGCGAATATACCGAATGTTGTACTAGGCGTCAGGTAATGAGACGGGCTTCATGCGCCGTGTTTCTCTCAGCCTCCACCGCCTCACTGATGCCGGCCGCAAAACTCCGGCAATTTGTCCGGTGGCAGCGAGGGACTGTACAGATAGCCCTGATAATTCGAACAACCCAATTCCAACAAGGTTTTTTGCTGAGCCTCGGTTTCAACATACTCGGCAATTACCCGAATCCCCATGGAACGGCTGAGTCTGACTATGGAGACGATTATTTCACCGCACTTGTAATTGGTATTGAGTTCGCGCACCAGGGAGCCATCCAGTTTAATGGTATCGAGATGGAACTCCTTCAGGTATATTAAAGAACTGTGGCCCATGCCGAAGTCATCCATAGCCAGGCGCAAACCCATTTGTTTTAATTCATTCAGTATATTCATCCGGTCAGTTCCGCCCAGAGCAACCTGTTCGGTGATCTCCAATTCCACCCGCTGGGGCTGTATCCCGGTTTCCTGCAAAATCGCTCTTATTTTGGGGGGCAAGGAGGCGTCATCCAACTGGGTGGGAGTGATATTAATGGATAGCGACAGACTGGTTAAGCCTTCATCGCTCCATTCTTTCAACTGATGGCAGGAGTTTTCAATAATCCAGCCCCCCAGCTCATGTATTAAACCGCATTCCTCGGCTAAAGCAATAGCGATGGGAGGAGCTATCAAGCCCAGATGTTCATGCCTCCAGCGCAGCAATGCCTCAACTCCGGTTACCTGTTTTAAAGCATTGACCTGCGGTTGATATTCCAGCTTGATATTGCCTTTCTTGAGGTCGCTTTTTAAATCGGTTGCCAGCAATCTGGCCATATTGCCTATGGAGTCCTGGCGGTGCAATAAAACCATTTTCTGACTCTTGGACAGATGGTGGACCTCATGCAAAAGGTTTTGCAGGGTCTCATCGACGCCTTGGGCCAGGCGCTCCTCATATTTGCGAATAAAAGGCAGATAGACTATTATGCCCACCAGGAAATTGAACAATTGCAGCAATGCTCCGGCTATTGACCCGGTTGCCTTGTATCCTCCCAATAATATCGGCGTGGTCCACTCGACCTGGGAAACGGTTAGAGGCACCACACCCCATGACATCGCGGCATAGGTGATAATGGTCAACAGCGCCGGCAGCACAACAAAAGGCACCAGCAGATAAAGATTGAATACGATCGGAACACCGAAAATCATGATCTCATTTACATTGAATATACTGGGGAGGGTGGAAATCATGGCAATTTGCTTGGTATTGCTGCGCCGCACGCCGATGAGAATCGCCGCAATTAAACACAAAGTGGCACCTGAACCGCCCAAAAAAACGAATACATCGAAAAATTGTTTGGTGAAAATTTCCGTAGGAGCGCCGCCCTGGGCCAGCAAGTTCTGGTTTACCGCTAAAGCCGGTACGAACAAGGTTTGGGTGACCAGTTCCAGGGCGTTGTTGCCGTGAATGCCGAAAAACCATCCCAAATGAATCAAAACAACGAAAATCAACCCCGTGGACAATGTGGAAGACTTCCCCACCAACCAACCCTTCAACCAGCTATTTATTGTTTCATATATGTCGTTGAAACCCATGTAAGTCATCAGGCAATGGAATGAGGCAAAAACGGAGATGGTCAACAAGGCGGGAAGGAGGGAAGATATGGCCTGGGCAACGATAGGTTCTGCAGCATTGCTGTAAACCCGGACTTTCAAGTGTTTGATGGTTGAAAAATAGAGGAACATATACGCTGAAGAACATGCGACTACAATGGCTATGAAAACCCCCAGGGCTCCCAACCATCCTATTCTGAGCCATCCGTCTTCCACCTTCATGATCGCAAACAGGCAGGCCAGAGAGACCGTGGCAACAATCAGCGGATGTACTTCATGTTCCCGGGCCAGCGGGGACATACTGGCTATGGAATAACTGATGGTCAGCAGCATTCCCATGGCCATAATGGCAAAAGTGCCCTGGTGCACATAGGTTCCTAATAAACGCCAGTTTTCACCAAACATGCCGCTCATAAAATCCTGGTAGGCATTGATGGGCAGGTTATTGATAAAAACCGCAAAAGACCCCAATATCATCATTGGGATCATAAGCGTCAAGCCCCGGCGTATGGCTATGGCAAAGGGATGATTACTCAATGAATTAACAACATCATTAAAATGCAGCATAAATTGTTCCTTAATCTAATAAGCATTTATTTGCCTTTTAATATGGAAATCGCCGAATTACCCTTCTATATAATTTTCGTCATTTGCCTTTAGATAGTTAATATTACTTTTGAGGGGCGTCTGCCAGCATAACCTTGGTTTTCATAGGTACAGGTGCTTCAAATAGACTACTCTCCTGGAAATTATGTCGTACGGCCAGCACTCCGGGACGGGCGTTTTTCATCCGCCGAGAGCGAGAGCTCGAAGCCCTGGGCTGTGATCCACAAGTCGATCAGACCATGGCAGTGCGGGCACAGCCCTTCGGCCAGCTTCTCGGGGTTTTGAACCCCACAGATGCTGGTATTGTTTATCATTCTGACGGCCCCCGGCTGCTTCTCAACTTCAGACCTGTTTTCTTTTTTCCGCGGCCGTCTGATGGCCCAGGGAGAAAAATCCAGGACTTTTCTAAAAAACTTATTCATTGGCCGCCTCCTCACACGCTTTGTAATTATTCTTGTTAAAGAAGATTTCGTTTATATCCGATTCAGGAAATTTGCGAGAAAAACGGCTTATGAAATTATAGCTGGGATTTCGTGCTCCGCTTTCAATCTTTTCATAGAACGATTCTGAAATATCGAGAAGTTTTGCCATATCATGTTTGGCTAATCCTGCTACTTGCCTAAATTCAATTAATTTATCCAACTTCACCTTAACCCCCCCACGATATAAGTTCACTTCCATTATTTAGATCATATAACACATATAGTGTAAATTACAATAGATATTGCGTACAAAACGTGCCAATATTTCTTGTAACACATAATGTGTGCTAAGGTGTCTTTATGAGGGGGAATTTAATGTTCGCCAAGAGACTCAAGCTTCTAAGAGAAAATAAGGGAATAACCCGAGAAGCGTTAGCTCAAGCTTTATCCGTTTCAGTTAGTACAATTGGCATGTACGAACAGGGGCGAAGGGAGCCCGACCATGACAAGCTGCGGGCTTTAGCCGGCTATTTCTCGGTATCCATAGATTATCTGCTGGGCCGTGATCTAATAGATGTCAAAATGAAGGTCGATCCTGACAAGGTGGGAAGTCTGGCGGATGTGGAACGCCTGGCGGGAGAAGCGATGGAATTGTTAAACCAGGCCCTGGCCGAAGGGGTTATCTCTGAGGATCAGGCCGCATTGAGCCTGAAGCTTTTCCGGCAGTCATTACTGATTATGATGGAGGATAATAAAAAGCATAAGTAAAAAAATGCAAATTAGAGCTGCCCCGAGTCGGGGGAGGGGGAGCGCTTTGCACGCCCTCGGCTCCATTGCCAATTACAGCAGCCAACCGTAGTCCTGCCTGCAGTCCACCACAGCGTCCACGTAGACCTTGTCTCCTTTTACCAGGTAAATCAGCAGGTACCGCTTGGCTATCAGCAGTTTGCGGTATTTGCCTGTCGGTATCAACGGATCGGAGAGCCGCGGGTTTCGCTCTGGAAATTGCTTAAGTAATTTTGCTTTTTCGTCAAACTCGGCAATAAGCGAAAGCGCCGCCGTTTCACTGACCTGCGCCAGAAACCGGGCATGGGACGCCAGCATCCGGGCTGCTTCTTCGGAGATAATTACTTGGTAGATTTTATTTCCGCTCTCCATCCAGTACCTCCCGGATGGCGGCTTTCATCATATCGGATACCTCGTCAATGGAATAACCGCCTTTGCCGCTCAACCGGCTTTCTTCCGAAGCAACCAGATTTTCCCTGAGACGCAGCATGCTCTCGCGTCTGGCAAAGGCTTCGATGTCCATGACTACCAGATCGCCTTCGCCGTTTTTGGTAAGGTAAACCGGTTCTCCCGACTTCTTGCACAACTCGGAAATTTCATTATAGTTTTTGCGGATGGCCGCGGAGGGCTTTATATGCATCACCTAAATCACCTCATTTTTTGTAGCACAATTGCATGCTTATTGTATGCTTATTATACTATTCAATGGCCGTTTTGTAACACCCTTCCCCGTTCGTGTGACACTTGTCCCGGCTTCCTTTAACCGGGCATCTGCGATAAGGCCGTGTTTCCCACCTGATCACCCCGTATAGCTATCGGGCACCATGATATTCTTAGCCGGGATATCAAACAGCACCTAGATATTGACATATAGAGGATGCTTGGTGGACATAATTTATTCTCAACCAGCCAGAAGGTGCTCTAAATCTTCCAAAATATTATCCAGCTTTTTTCTATTATCAAGAACTATGGCCACGGCCGTTCCTTCAAGATGTTCTTGGCTCACCATATCGTTCATCACCCGGGCTATTTGATCCCACTCCATACTTGAGCGGTAGGGCCTTTTTTCCTTTAAAGCTACAAATACGTCGGATACGGCTATTAAACGGGCTTCCATGTCCAACTCATCACCCGTTTTACCAAAAGGATAACCTTGCCCGTTTAAGCGCTCGTGGTGGAAAGAAGCCCATTCGGCCAGCGGGAAGAGCTGGGTTACCGGTCTCAGGAGCCAGTAGGTATAATACGCGTGCTGCTTCATGATCCTGAATTCCTGCTCACTCAGTTTACCCGGTTTTTCTATCAATTCCATAGGTACGCTCATTTTCCCCAGGTCATGCAGTAAGCCGGCAATCTCCAATTGGATACAGACTTCGGAGGACATCCCCAGCTGCTGCCCCAGAAACTTGGCAATAGAAGCTACTCCCTTGGAATGGTAAAACGTAAAGGGACTCTTCGTGTCAACCACTTGGGCAAATAGCCGGGCGATATCTAAAAGATAGTCAATGCCAAAATGTTCATGCGGAAACGACAGCACCTGGTGAAGGCTCTCTTTTCCCAACGGAGAAACGAGGTCGAACCAAAAGCTGTCTTTTTGAGAGATTTCCTCCAGGATGGAGACCAGTTCCGGATCAAAAATTTTGCCTTTCATTCTTCTGATGTCATTGAGAATGGCATCGGTGTTTTCCAGGGTATTTACATATTTATAGGTTAGAATATCCACCCGGTCTGCCAAATGGATGATCCGGCTGGCCAACGGGATGCTGTTTTTGTTCAGCCCGCTGGGGTTATTTCCGGACCAATGATCATGATGGCTGTTTATGATTTTGGCCAGGTGATTTAATGAATTGATTCCGTTAACCAATGAATGGCCGCGCCAGCAATGCTCCCAGGGATTCTCAATCTCGTAGGACAATAGAACGCTCCGTTCCTTCCAGCTCCCCAAGCCTAAATCGTGAATGGCGGCAGCTTGAAAGAGCTCTAAAAGCCCCCTATCACTGAGGCCTATGGCTTTTCCGATTTTTGCGGCGATCAACGAAGTTCTTTGATGATGATGCAATAAGCCGTTCCAGGTAAAATCCAGGCTTCGGGAAATGTTTAAAAAGCATTCTATGATATCCATGAATAACGTCTCCTCCATGATGCTGAATCAAGTCAGGTAAGCCAACCTCTTTGTCAAGATAATTATCGTGAAATCCGCCTAATTCTTTGAGCCTTGCGGGATGATTAGGATGGCAAAATGACCCCAAAGCAACCGGGAGACGGCCGGCGCAGCCTATTCTGCCCGCCGGCGGCGAGTCCTCCTATTTAAAAATCCTAAAAACCGTCCTGCCGGGCTGTCAAAGCCCCGGCCTCCATTTGTCCCTGGCCGGCCCACCTTTTTAGCGGCCGTATGAACAAAAACTCCAGACTGATGAGGATCACCAGCAAGACCAGCACCCAGGCAAAAAGCCGCTCGGTTTCCAGGTAAACCCGGGCTATGGCAATCCTCTGGCCCATCCCCTCCCGGGCGCCCAGCAATTCAGCCATTACGGTCAGACGGACCGATGAAGCCATGGCCAGCGAAAACCCGGCAATCAAGGCATGGCGCATACCCGGAAGGTAGATTTTTCTCACTTTCAGCAGCGGCGGCAGCCGGTAAACCTCGGCCATTTCCAGCAGGGCCGGGTCGATGGCTTTCAGCCCTTCGGCGGCGTTGGTATGGATCACGGGGAAAACCAGCAATGATACTAAAAATACGGTCATGGTGGTTCCCATGCCAAACCAGACCATGGCCATGGTGACAAAGATAATGGCCGGGACGGCCAGCAAAAAGTTGATCAAGGGCTGGACCAGCAAATCGAGTCTTCTAAAGCAGCCGGCCAGGAGGCCGCTCATCATACCTATGCTTATGCCGGCAGCCAGTCCCGCGAGCTGGCGGTGAAAAGTGATCAGGAGGTTTTCCGCCAGCTCGCCGCTTTCCACCAGGGAGACCAGGGCTTGCAGCGTCTCGGCCGGCGAAGGGACCAGCACCTGATTGTAGCGCATGGACAGCAGTTGCCAGCCGAGCAGCAGTAGTAATACGCCGCCCAGGTATTCGTAGTTTCTATTGAGCCTGGTAGTAGAATTGGGCATCGGGTATTTTGCCTCCAAAGGCCCTGGCATCGGCGGTCTGGCTCAGCTCCCGGAAGAAGGCTTCCACCTCGGCCTGGCAGTCAGCCGCATGCTGGGGCTGCAAACGAGCGTATTGTAAAGAACTGGTTACTGCCGCAGCCTTCATCGCGGGAACGTGCTTTTCCACGATCGGGCCGATTTCAGCGCCGTGGCTGTTTACCCATTCCGAAGTCTCTATGTATATCTTTTCAAAAGCGCTCGCCTGGGCAGGCGTAATACCGCTGTCATTGACGACGATCATCCCGGCCATAGGCATGCGGGTCTTTTCCTGTCCGGGCAGTTTGTTCCATTCCTGGGTTAGATCCAGCACCCGGTGCAGCTGGACGCCCGTCTTTTGAGCGTTTAAGGCGGCGATGCTGGAGTGGGGTTCATTCAGCACCGCGTATTTCAATTGCCCGGCGGCCAGGCGCGAGGAGGCCTCCGCCATATCCAGGTAAGTGATAGTAAGGTCCTGATCGGGATTTATATTGTTTTTGAGCAGCAGGTGGCGGAAGATCAGATCCTGGATTCCGCCCTGGCCGGATATGGCCACTTCTTTGCCTTTCAGATCCTGCAGGGTTTTGACATCCGGGTCGGCGCTCATGACATAGAGCATCCCCCAGACGGTAACCATGAGCAATTTAACATTCAATCCCTTGTTGTAAACCAGCACCGCATTGCTGATCGGGGTGCTGCACAACTGCACTTCTTTGGCAGTTACCATGGCGGTCAGCTGTTCACCGCTCTGCCAGGGCTTAAGGACGATTTTGCCGTTCTGGTCGGCCATCTGCGCCAGAGGATAGGTAACCGGCCCGGGGGCGCTTCCGATGGTCAGATTGAGGTCGGCAAGTTTGAGATCCGCCTGGTTGGCCGCGGTGGGATCTGTTTTCTGACCGGCGCATCCCGCCAGGATAAAAATCAGGGTGAATGACAATAACAGGGCGGTAAACTTGTTTTTCATGGGTGAAGCCTCCTTTAAACAATATCAATCCGTATGATTCAGTCGATCGACACATGGCTGCCCGAACCGGGATTGAGGGCATCTACCAGCACCTGTTCCAGGTGTTTTACATAAGGCGCCTGGCTCCTTTGCCCGGGCTCGGGCCGTATTTCCAATACCGTTTCACAGGGCCGGCCGCCTACTACCACGATCCGGTCGGCAAGCCTGACGGCCTCCGGCACATTATGAGTGACCATGACCGTTGTGCAGGCGTGCCAACGTCCCAGGGAGAGCAGCAGTTCCTCCATATCCTTTTTCAGGTTTTCATCCAGACCGGAAAAAGGTTCGTCCAGCAAGAGCAAGTCCGGCTGGATGGCAAAGGCCCGGCCGATGGATACCCTTTGTTTCATGCCGCCGCTCAGCTGTCCGGGATAATAGCCGCCAAATCCGGCCAGGCCCAAAACCGGCAGAAGGCTCTTTACCCTTTGCCGCCGCTGGCTGGCGTCCCAACCCAGGTTGTAGAGGCCGATCTGGAGATTTTCGGCGGCCGTAAGCCAGGGAAGCAGCCGGGGTTCCTGGAAAACATAGGCCAGCCTCCGGCTGTCGGAATGGACCCGTCCGGCCTGAGGGGTGACAACACCGGCCAGAAGGTTGAGTATACTGGTCTTGCCCACTCCCGAAGGCCCCAGGAGACAGGTAAATTCCTGCCTGCTGCAGCCCAGATTAAACTGTTCGAAAACCCGCAAGGGGCCATAGTGCAAAACAATATCCTGCAAACTGAACAAAGCCCTCACCTCAACTACCGGGTCCGGGGGATCATCTTTCTTCATTAAGCATCCGTTCCGGCGCTGTACTCATCAGCCCGAACCGCCCGCAGGTAATCCTCCCAACCCCTCCAGCGCAGCTTTAAGCCGTGCTCGCTTAGAAGCTCGGGAATGGCTACTGCCGGGGAAACGGGCACAAAGGTTTGCAGGGCCAGGTATTCCTGGACCTGCCTGGACAACAAAAAGTCGCCTATTTCCAGCAGGCGCTCGTCGGCTTCCCTATTCCAAACCATGACCAGGGGCATGCAAAACATCCCATCCCCGGGCCATAGCAATTGGATATTTTTAGTGTGGGAAATGCGGGCGAAGGAGATATTGGTGATCCCCAAGGGGCAGCGGCCCTCATCAACGGCATTGACTACATTGAGGGGCGCTCCCAGGTAGACCAGGTTGTCGCGGAAATCAGCGAATCTTTCCGGGTAATCGGCTTTAACCAGGCTGCGGATCATGCGCGGAGCCATGTGGTATTCATCAGGCATGGCAATACCGCCCCGCCAGCGCTTATCAAGCAAATCCTCCCAGACCCGTGGAATTTCCTTTTCCGCCAGGACATCGGGATTGTAAAAGGCGGCAAAGGGGACTACTGTAAAAGGATGAAAAAAACCCCGCGGATCGGCAAATCCGGCTTCCGCCAATTCCCGGCGCAAATCGAAACGGCCCGGCAGGGCGCGAAAATGCTCGCTCACATATTCATCAGGCAGCCCGGCAAAATGGTTGACATGCCCCAGCACCAAATCGGGTATATCCTCTGCCAGCGGTTTAATCTTTACACCACCCTCATGGGGCTGGCACTGAAGCTGGCTCACGATTTCCACCTTTATACCATGCTTTTTTTCTATCACCCGGCCGTAGACTTTTAGCATTTCGTTCAGAGCCCGGCTGATATTCAGCGGCAGGTGTACGAGGACTCTTGCCATGCGATCCCCTCCTCTCCATAGTCCTCAGTCTGCCCAATACTGTTTCCTTCCCTTAAAGAATCACGTAGACCGGCTACGCTCTTTTCCAGTCGCAACAGTTTTTTCAGCAGGTTTTTCTCCTGCGGCGTTGTGCGGCAGATCCTTTCCATGCCGCCGTTTTTCATCACCACCCGCTGCTCGGCCATCAGTATCAGGGTGGGGTCATGAGAAACGACCAGGACCATTTTGCCCTGCCCGCTCAGTATTTGCAGCGCTTGCAGGCGATCAATACCCGCATTTTCGATTTCGTCAATGAGCACGATGGGAGCGTTGCTGATCAAGGCCACATCGGCCACCATGAGAGCCCGGGATTGCCCCCCGCTCAGCTGGGTCAGGTTGGTGTCTAAAGAGACCGGCTCGCCGGCCAGATGATTGGTAATGGCCAGGACTTCCCCGATAAGGGCGCCGGGATCACTAACACCTCGCACCCGGGCGTGCATCAGGAGAAAGTCTTCTATGTTCATGTCAATTACAAAGTTCATGTTCTGGGAAACCTGGGCCATCAAATGGTGGGAAAGCCCTCTATCCGGATTTTTGTGAATCGCTTGCTCTTCGATTAGAACCCGGCGGCCGGTTAGAGTTTCCGCCTCGGCATATTGCTCGATGTCAGATATCAATTGGGTTTTGCCGGAGCCGGTAGGACCGACCACCGCCAAAACTCGGCCTGCTTCTATTTCCAGACGCATTACCTTCTCGGGCCGGCCGTCCTTATCCCGCCCGCCTAAAATGCTTATTCTTTCCAGCATCAATCCAGTCTCCCGAAGTCTACTTTTTTCACCATTCCCATCTGATAATTCCTGCCGATGGTGGTTTCCCCGGCACAATAGGAACAGACCGCCGCCGGCATGGGACTCTTGAGTTCCTTGCCGCTTATCCCATCCAGGGGCTGGCAGTCGAGAATGGCGTTTTTCAAGGTCAGGGCGCCCTGCCCGGTAAGGCCGTTTACCTCCAGGATACGGGCCTGCGGGTTCTCCATGGCCACCTTATAGCGGAATACCTCCCGTTCCGCCTGGGAGACGATATCCCCTTTGGTAATGACCACAATATCCGCCGAACTCAGCATGGGGCCCACTTTTTTCGGCGTGTCAACACCTACCAGATTGTCTATGACGCAAATGTTCAGACAATCATATACCGCCGGCGCGCAGCGGTGGCACAATCCCGCGGTTTCCAGAACCACCACGTCCGCCCGCTGCTCTTTGGCCCACTGTTCAACTTCCTCCAGGTTGGCCACATAAAAATGATCCGGGCATATATAGTCACTCAGGCCGACCGCCACCGCTATGCCCAGCTTGGCATACCTCTCGTCATCGGAAGTCTGCAGACAGTCAATTTTGCACGCTGCGACAGCCAGCCTGTTTCGCAAGAGATGACGGATGGCATGAACCATTACCGAGGTCTTCCCCGATGAAGGTGTACCGGCAACAATGACCAGACGCAAAACGGAGCCTTCCTTTCCGCGGCAAATTACACGCCGCTCGATAAGGGCGTCTGCCGCCGCTGAATGCCACCGGCCATAATCGTGCATAACGGTGTTTCTCCAGCGGGTTAAATATATAAAAACGAACAAAAGGTAACAAAACTAAATAAACTATTTGCCTTCTAAAGTGTATACCGCTTGACATTTACATGCAATACCTTGTGCCTATCCTCGGTGAGTTCGTTTTCCAGTAAAAAGCTCTGATAGGCTTCGGCGGTTAAGACCCCCCGAGCGGGATCTTGAGCCCGTAATGATCGAGCCGGCCCAGGTTCCAGCGCTTGCCCCCGGCGGCAAGCGCTCCGCTCTGAAAAGCCTCCGGCCAGCTAAAAAGGTACTGCTATTCTCGACCATAAGCACCCTCCTCGCAAACATACTGAACGTCCGGTCTAATTAATGGCAAAAATTTTTACTCCTTCCGGCTTGCGGCGCCAATGCCGTTTAACAACAGGGTGGTAGCCTTGTGGAACAGGGCTTTACTGACTTCGTTATCCATGAAATACAGTGTGTAATGATTCAAAGCGGAAAAAAAGCTGCTGATCATCAAGGTCAATTCGAAAAGCTCTTGCAATCCGGTGATGGTGAATATATATTTAATTGACAAAAGGTCAAGAGCGGGTGGTGGAAAAAATGACTTTGCAGCAGCTCAAATACGCGATCGAAGTTGCCAAATGGGGCTCCATAAACATTGCCGCCCAAAAGCTATTCATTACCCAGCCCAGCCTCTCCAACGCCATCAAGGAGCTGGAAAATGAAATAAATATCCTCATCTTTGAGCGCACCAACCGCGGGGTGAGCCTTACCGTCGACGGCGCCGAGTTCCTGGGCTATGCCCGGCAGGTCATTGAACAGAGCGAACTCCTGGAAAAGCGTTATTTCAATTCCCAGCCCTCCGCCCAGCACTTTTCGGTTTCGACCCAGCATTACGCCTTCGCGGTCAATGCCTTCGTCGACCTCATCAGGGAGTACGGCCTGGATGAATACGAGTTTCAATTGCGGGAAACCAGAACCTATGAAGTCATCGATGATGTAAAGAACCTGCGCAGTGAAATAGGCATCTTGTACATCAACGAGTTCAACGCCAAAGTCTTAAACAAAATGTTTAAGGAAAACAACCTTCAGTTTACCACCCTGCTGGTTGCCAGACCGCATGTGTTTATCAGCGTAAACAATCCGCTGGCCCGGCAAAAAACAGTCAGGCTGGAGGATCTGGAGGATTATCCCTGCCTGTCCTTTGAACAGGGGGAATACAATTCGTTTCACTTTTCCGAGGAGATCCTCTCCACCCTTTCCCACCGGAAAAACATCCGGGTCAGCGACCGGGCCACCCTCTTCAATCTCTTGATCGGGTTAAACGGGTATACCATTTCCACCGGCATTATAAGCGCCGACCTGAACGGCCCCGATATCGTGGCCGTGCCCCTGGACGTCGATGAAGAGATCACGGTGGGCTGGATATCCCACAAAAACATCCGGCTCAGCCCGCTGGCTAATAACTACCTTCAGTCGCTCAAGCGCGTAGTTAAAAATTTGTAAAAATATATAAATCAAGATTCGTTGCCACTCACTGGCTATAAGGGAGCGGCGGCACCAAAGAAAAGCAAGCCCGGCGCTTCACCGAGCCTGCAAAAAGTTAAGAAGGGTCGTATTCAGAGTCCTTGATTACCAATATGGCCCCCGGATGGGCGCCATTGCTTTAAAAGAGCCCACCCGGCGCTCTGTACCTCTTAAGCGGCCGGCTGACTGCCCAATGTTCCGGTATGTTTCAATTCCTCCATAAAGGCGGGAATATCTTGGCCATATCGGGTGTGCAGCAAACGCTCAGATTTTTCGGTCATCGGTTTGACCTCGCCGGGAGAGAGGAAGTCTTGATAGATCCTTATTATCTCCGGATTCTGGTGAGACTTGCGCAGGGCCATCCGTTCATCCAGGGAGTACATTCCGGCGATGCGCTGGTTGATATACTCGTCGCTGGCGGCCGAAATTTTAAATCCCATTTTGGCAAAAATCCCGGTCACTATAACGCTGGCCAGCAGGATCCCTGAGCCTTTAAAAAACTGACGCCGGGTTATCCCTTCCGATTCTCTAAAGATATTCATGCACTTCACCCCTCCCTCAATTTAAATAGCGGGCAATAGCACCTCCTTTCAGTGTGGCATGGTCGTCTTTCATCAATGAGAGGCTTCCGATTCCCGGTTCAATGAAAAAAACCATGCAGTTTTCTTATAGGGAAAACCTTCATGGTTTTTTTTCGACGTATTCGGGAGCTCTTCTAAAGCACCCGCTTTTCTATGCGGTTTTAAGAGGAGTTTTCCGGTCCGGCAGCTTCGTCCCCGGGTTCCAGAGGCTGTTCAAGTCCCCGGCAAACGGCGCATCTGCCTTTGAAATACAGGTGGCTTTCATCAATGGTGCAGTTTTCCAGTCCCAAAAGATCGTTCAGAGCACCTTGAAAATGAACATCTTGTATACAGCCGCAAAAGGTGCATAGAAAATGGCCGTGCAGCATCGTGTCAGCGTCAAAGCGCGCTTCATTGTCTACAATGCCCAGGATCCGGACCAGTCCTTTGCCCGCCAGGAGATGTAAGGTGTTGTATACCGTGGCCTTGGAAAGAGAAGGAATTTCCCTGACTAATGACTGAAATATCATATCAGCACTAGGGTGGTTGCGCCTCTCCAAAAGATACTGGTAGATCCTGATTCGATGATAAGAAGGCTTAATCTGGTACAATCTCAGTGTCTGTTCAACCTTGCCGCAATCCATCAAACAACCCCAAGCAGTAGTTTAGAATCATTCTAAATTTAGAGCCTTTTTATACTCATAGAATAACATATTAGCTGTTCTTTGCAAGCCTGTTTTTAAAAGGAAGGAGAACTTTTTTATTCCTGTGCCCCTCTAGAAGCTTGATATATCCAGCAACTATAACAAGCCATATTTTTTTAGATTTACCCTATAAGCAAAGGCTTTTGTTATTATTGGCAAAAGCTATTTAGGGAAAGGGTTTGATACTGTGAAGAGCTCAATAGTTGCTTATCCGCGCATCGGTGAACAGCGGGAACTGAAGTTCTTGATCGAGGATTACCTGGCCGGTGCCATTCCCCAGGAGGAACTCCACCATAAGGCCGCTGAGCTGAGAGAGAAACAATGGCTGCGCCTGGCGGCCAGCGGCCTCGATTGCATACCTTGCAACGATTTTTCTTTCTATGACGGAATGCTGGATACAGCCGTTATGCTAAACGCGGTTCCGGACGGCTTCCGCTCCCTGGGGCTCGATGAAACGGATACCTATTTCGCCATGGCCCGGGGCTACCAGGGGGAGAAGGGCGACGCCCAAGCCCTGCCCATGAAAAAATGGTTTAATACCAATTATCACTATCTGGTTCCGCTGCTCGACGGGCATACGGTGTTTAAGGCCAACGCCGAGCGGGTTCTGGAGCATTACCGCCAGGCCCTGCGGGCCGGCCTAAAAACCAGGCCGGTGCTCATCGGCCCCTTTACCTTCCTGAAACTGTGCGAATATCAGGGCGCTAAACATCTGCCGGATTTCGCGGCCGGGGTAACAAATGCTTATGCCGCTATCATAAGCGAACTGAGCGGAGCGGGAGTGGAATGGCTGCAGCTGGATGAACCGGTATTGGTGACCGATATGAATCCCGGCGATATCAAGATATTTACCCGGATTTATAGCGCCCTGTTGCAAAATAAAGGCGCGGTGCGCATCCTTTTGCAGACCTATTTCGGCGATATAAGGGACTGCTACGCTGAAGTCGGCTCACTCGGGTTCGACGGCATCGGCCTGGATTTCGTGGAAGGCCGGCAGTCGCTGCAGCTGGTCAAAGAACAGGGTTTTCCGAAAGACACCCTGCTTTTCGCCGGCCTGGTCAACGGCAAAAACATCTGGAAAAACGACTATGCAGCCTCTCTGGCCATCCTAACCGAGCTGGCCCGGTACGTCGATCCCGATAACCTGGTCATCAACACTTCCTGCTCACTGCTGCATGTACCCTATTCTTTAAAGGGTGAAGAAAAGCTGGGTGCTGAATATAAGGAGCAGCTGGCCTTCGCGGAGGAAAAGCTGCAGGAACTGGCTGATTTAAAGGCGCTCTGGGCCGGGGGGGACTATACCGGCAGTCCCGTATACCAGGAGAATCAGGCCTGCCTGGCGAAAAAAGCCCGCTTTGGTAATAAAAGCGTGCAGGAAAAATATAATTCCTTAAGCGCTAAAGATTTTACCCGGCTGCCTTCCTACCGGGAGAGAAGAGAGATGCAAAGGCAGCTTTTGGCCCTGCCCCTGCTTCCCACCACCACCATCGGCTCTTTTCCCCAAACGGCTGAGGTAAGGTCCAACCGGGCCAGATTTAAAAGGGGGGAGATCAGCCGGGAGCAATATGAAGCTAATGTAAAGCAAAAGATCGCCGAATGCATCAAACAGCAGGAAGCAATCGGCCTGGACGTCCTGGTGCACGGCGAATTTGAGCGCAACGACATGGTGGAGTATTTCGGAGAAAATCTGGAAGGCTTCCTGTTGACGCAAAACGCCTGGGTCCAGTCTTACGGAACCCGCGGCGTCAAGCCGCCCGTAATCTGGGGCGATGTATCCCGGACCCGGCCCATTACCGCGGAATTTATAGGCTACGCGCAGAGCCTTACCGCCCAACCGGTCAAGGGCATGCTCACCGGACCGGTGACTATTTTGAACTGGTCCTTTCCCCGGGAAGATATCTCTATGAAGGAAATGGCTTTTCAGATCGGGCTGGCGATCCGGGAGGAAGTGCTGGACCTGGAAGCCCACGGGATCAAGATCATCCAAATCGACGAAGCCGCTTTAAAGGAAAAGTTGCCCTTGCGCAGAGCCGACTGGTACAGTGAATACCTGGATTGGGCTATTCCGGCCTTCAGACTGGTTCACAGCGCGGTCGGCCCGGCCACTCAAATCCATACCCATATGTGTTATAGTGAATTTGAGGAAATCATCAAGGACATTGAGGCCCTGGACCCGGATGTGATTTCCTTCGAGGCGGCCCGTTCCCAGCATGCCATTGTCGACGCGCTGCAAGCCAACCATTTTGCCCCCGCGGTGGGACCGGGCCTATACGACATTCACTCCCCCCGCATACCCGGGGTTGAAGAAATCGCCGCCGCCATTCATGCCCGGCTGGAAAAGATAGATAGAGAACAGCTGTGGATCAACCCGGACTGTGGATTGAAAACCCGCGGCCTGGAAGAGACCCTGCCCAGCCTGCAAAATCTGGTTGCGGCCGCTAAACAGGTGAGAAAGGAATTAGGTCATGGAGGAGAAACACTGTGATGATCATCAAAAGCCCCTGATCTTTGACGGCGCCATGGGAACTTATTACGCCAGCCTGAGCCCAAATCCGGTAAGCCCCTGCGAGCTGGCCAATCTGTACCACCGGGACGCCATACTGAACATCCACCGGCAATATATCGAGGCCGGCTGCCAGGCCATCAAGACCAATACCTTTGCCGCCAACCGGGTCAGCCTGCCGGGCGATCCGGCCACGGTGGAGAAGGTCATCCGGGAAGGCTGGCATATTGCCCGAGAAGCCGCCCGGGACACCGGGGTGCTGGTTTTCGCCGATATCGGCCCCATCGCCGCTGACGATGCGGTCGATGCGGCTGAGGCCTACCGTGAAGTGATCGATGTCTTCCTGGACCTGGGGGCCTCCCACTTCCTGTTTGAAACCTTCAGCAGCGATGAGTATTTAGCCGGGCTTTCCCGCTATATCAAGGAGAAGAATCCTGACGCCTACATCCTGGCGGAGTTCGCCGTATCGCCTGAGGGTTTGACCCGACTGGGCAAATCGGGCCGCAAGCTGATCGAAAACATCCGGCAGGTACCGAGCATAGACGCCTGCGGTTTCAACTGCTATTCCGGACCCTATCACCTGCTGGAATACATTAAATCTTTGGCAACCCGGGGAAAGCCTATCTCGGTTATGCCCAATGCCGGGTACCCCACGATTGTCAACAACCGGACCTTTTATGAAAACACCAAAGAATACTTTGCCGGGCAGATGGTGGAGGTATTCAGGCAGGGCGTCTCCATTCTGGGCGGCTGCTGCGGAACCACGCCCGATTTCATCAGGGAACTGGTGGCCCGCCTGGAAGGATTGGCCCCCGGCGAAGCGGCTCAACCAGCCCGCTCCCCCAAGAGCCCGCTTAAAAAGAAGGCCGCCTCCAACCTTCTTCTGGAAAAGCTGGAGCAGGGTCAAAAGATTATCGCTGTAGAACTGGACCCGCCGGTGGACACCGATATCGACTTTTTCATGGATAGCGCCCGCCGGCTCAAGGAGCTGGAGGTGGACGCCATAACCATTGCCGACTGCCCGATTGCCCGGGCCCGGGTGGATTCCAGCCTCATGGCCTGCAAGCTGAAAAGAGAACTGGCCATTACCCCGATTCCGCATCTGACCTGCCGGGACCGGAACATCAATGCCACCAAAGCGCTGCTCCTGGGCTTGAACATCGAGGATATCAACCATGTCCTGGTGGTGACCGGGGACCCCATACCCACCACCCAGCGCGACGAGATAAAGGGCGTGTTCAATTTTAATTCCGCGCTGCTGGCCGGCTATATCAGCAGCCTCAATGACACCGTATTTTCATCCCCGTTTAATATCTGCGCGGCCTTGAATGTAAACGCCCGCAATTTCAGCAGCCAGCTGCAGCGCGCCCGGAAGAAAATAGACAGCGGGGTGGGCATGTTTTTGACCCAGCCGGTTTTAAGCCAGCAAGCCGTCGAGAATTTGAAAACCGCCCGGGAAGAACTGCCGGTCAGGATCCTGGGCGGCATCCTTCCCCTGGTGAGCCACCGCAATGCCTGCTTCGTAGAAAATGAAATATCGGGCATAAGCGTGGCCCCGGAGATCATCGAGCGCTACCGGGACACCTCCCCGGAAGAGGCCCGGCGGCTGGCAGTTGACATTTCCACCGCCATGGCCGAAGCGATCTACCCCTATGTAGATGGATACTACCTGATAACGCCGTTTAAGCGCATCGATATCGTTGCTGAAATCATCGGCCGTATCCAAGCTATCAGCAAGGATTCATGAGCGAGCCTTAACACTCATTTATCGTTTTATTTTGAAATCATACGCCAGGTAATTGCATCAAATTTGCCGCTTATGCTATTTTAAGGTAACGGATAAAACATTTACTCAAGGTGAGAAAAGGATGGCGGCATGTTTCAGGTCAAAGAGCATTACCTGGCTTTTGAGCCCCAAGATGGAAAACCAGACGAGAACGTTAAAGTAATCCTGGTCCAGGACCCTTACCCGGAACGCAAAATCGGGCGACAGGCCGGGCAGGGCCTATACGTGGGAAGCATCCAGGCCGACCGCGATCGGGAAGAGCGGCGCCGGCATGTTCAAACGGTTCTGGCCCGAATCCCGGAGAGCGCTGACCTGGGGATATTGTCCGAACACCCCGGCAATATAGTGTCTTCGGATCTATTTCAGGAACAGGCCGACCGCAGGCGGCAGATCATTATTGCCCGCCTGGGGCACTACCGGCATGAAGACCGGGGTGAAACCACCAATACCGTGGCCGTGTTCAGCCCGGGTCATGATCCGGTGCTCATTGAACAGCTTTCCTTTTCCGAGGAGGATCATAAATACTACACCCTGGGAAAACTTCATCCCGGGAAAGAAGCCCATGTTTTCCACACCCCCTTAGGCAACATGGGCATCATCAGCTGCCATGATTATACCAATGTCGATCTTATAAAAAAGATGGCCGAGTACGAGATAGAGATTCTGGTAGTCTCCTCTTTCAACCCGGCCACCCGGCTGTTCATGCAGTACGCCCTGGCTGACATCCACCGTTTTTCCTGCTTCGTGATCATTTCCAATATCGCCAACTACGGGGGCAGCGGGGTTTTCGCCCCCTTTCGCTACAACGGGCCCAAAAAACGGTCTATGACCCTGGGCGGGGCGATAGCCTATACCCAGGGGGAGACCAGCGCCTTTTTAGAGGTCGATCTCCCCCTGACCGACCTCCGGCTCCTGCGCCGCCAGGAAAGACAGGCGGCCGAACTGCGGGAAGACCGCTGTCCCTGGACGCCTATCCAACCCAGTGAAGAGTTTTTAAGCACCGGCCAGCCCGACTACAAAAAGAGCCTGGACAACCCGGATTACCTGCAGGAAATCGATCTCGGGGCTTGCGGCTACCGTTCCGCCGCCCGGCCCAATGAATTGACCATCGGGGTAGCCCAGCTGAAATGCATGGACGAAGAGGATTATATCAACCATTACTACTGCATCTCCTGTTCACCCAAGGCCCCCCGCTTTGTGCGGGAGCTTCAGGAGCACTTGAAATTCCTGGGCCAGAAATTGCTTTTGTCGGGTCAAAAGCTTGATTTTCTGGTATTTCCCGAGGTCTTTCTCCCCCTCACCATGGATGAAGAACTGCGCGACTTTGCCCGCCGCTTTAATACCATAATCATCGCCGGGGTGGAGTACGATCCCCAGCCGGAAACCCTGGAGAGTCCGGAGCTGGCGCATGGCTCCAACCGCTGCTTCATATATGTCCCCACCGCCGGCGGCGAGGTAAAGCGTTTTCAATATGACAAGATGACCCGCTCCCAGTATGACGCCCGCCTGCCGGTGAGTGCAGACGGTGAACCGGCCAACTTTATCATGGACAAGGGCAACCGCCTGCTCCGCTTTTCATATAGCGACGAATGGGCCTTCGGAGTTTTGATCTGCTATGATTACAGCCACTATGACATCATCCACCGGCTCAACCGGGATGAAAGCCGCCGGATGCCGCTGGATATGCTCTTTATCGTGGCCAACAACCCGGACAGCCAGCTGTACGGGCGTTGCTGCATAGCCGACAGCCACCGGTTTTATCAGTATATTGTGATGTCCAATGTCGCTCAATTCGGAGGCAGCGGGATCTTTGGCCCCATAAAGACGCCCGGCTCAAGGCAAACCCTGCTGGATGCGGGGGTGGGGACGGAAGCCATTGCCATAGCGACCGTGGATATAAAGGCTTTGCAGGAAGCGAGAAAAGCTGCCCAGATTGATGCACAGAGCAGCTTTCAGCACAAACCGGGCCTATTTCAAATGATGCAGGGAAAGGCCGGGGATTAAAAAGTTTTTTATCAATCAGTCGAGGTAGTCGACGTGCCGGCAGATTTCCTCGACGATAAGGTCCTTTTTACGGTTGAATTCAATTTTATTGGTCTCAAAAAGATTGTTGCCCTGAGTGTCGATGGACACGATCAGGGGGCCGAATTCCTTGACCCGCATCACCCACATGGCTTCCGGCATGCCCAGGTCCAGCCATTCCACCCGCTCTACCTCTTCCACGGTAGTTGCGGCCAGAACCGCGCAGCCTCCGGGAAAAACGGCGTGAACCGCCTGGTGCTGACGGCAGCCTTCCACCGTGGCCGGCCCCATGCCGCCTTTACCGACAATTAGCTTTACCCCGGTCGCGGCTATGAATTCCTTTTCATATTTCTCCATGCGCATGCTGGTCGTCGGTCCGATGGATACGACCCGGTATTTGCCCGGCTGCCCGGCTATTTCCTGCATGATCGGGCCGGCGTGAAATATGGCCAGGCCCTTCAGATCAACCGGCAGCTCCCGGTTTTGCTTGATCAGGCGCTGGTGCACATCGTCCCGCGCGGTAATAAGATAGCCGTTTAGATATATGATATCCCCCACTACCAGGGATTCCAGGTCCTTGCTTGCGATCGGCGTCGTCAATATTCTTTTCATAGTACGGCTCCTCGGTGTGAAATAGTTTCATATTCCATATTCGCGTTTATCTTGATCGCTGCCCGGCGGTGCGCCCAGCAGCCGGTGGAAAGCCCCACCGCGATGGTGGCCGGATGGCGGGCGGCCTGTTCAATATGCACGCCCATTACCGAGTTTTCCCCGCCCAGTCCGCCGGGTCCGAGCTTTATATCATTCAGCCCTTTTTCGATCATGGCTTCCAGTTCCGCCCCGCGCGGGTTGCTGTTGCGCGAGCCGATCGGGCGCAGCAAGGCCTTCTTGGACAGTTTGGCCGCCACCTCCACCGACCCGGCGATGCCGATGCCGATCAGCAGGGGCGGACAGGCATTGATGCCGTATGAAGTAACCTGGTCAAAAACAAATTTAACTACCCCTTCGTAACCCTCCAAGGGCATCAAAACCCGGGCCGTTCCCGGCAGGCTGCAGCCGCCCCCGGCCATATAGGCATAGATAGTCACTTCATCGCTGCCCGGCACCACTTCCCAATCAATCCAGGGAACCCGGGTACCCACATTGTTGCCGGTGTTCTTCTCGTCAAAAACCTCCACCGCGTTGTGGCGAAGCGGCCCTATGACCGTAGCCCGTTTCACCGCTTCGCGCAGGCCGTCCTCAATCTCATCGATCAGGGGAAACTTGGTTCCCACCTGTACAAAATATTGGATCACCCCGGTGTCCTGACAGCAGGGCCGGTCCAGCTCATCAGCCATCTTCAGGTCGTCGAACATGGCATCATAGATTATCCGGGCCAGGGGAGTATCCTCGGTTTCTCTCAGCTCCTGCAAGCGGCGGTACACATCATCCGGGAGATGCTTGCCGATGTAGGCGGTGAATTTGGCCATAATATCAATGAACTTCTCGCGCATTTCATCTTTATCCATTTCAAGCTCCTTCTCGCCGTGTCAAGGGGACGGGGTGTTGGCACATGATGCTCTTTGTATCGCCCCTCTATTAAACGCCGGTAAGTCTTTGATTTCTCTAATCGCTATATTCCGCTATCGCTCTTTTCCCTGGCTTTTTGGAGTATAAAAAAACCTCCAAACAAAGATTACCTTCGATCGGAGGATGTGTCAACAACCCCGTCCCCTTCATCAATAAGAGAAAACGGGGGTTAGCCTTATCCTTTTACTCGATTGGAAACGATGGGCAAAGGGGATGAATCGGAAAAACAGGAAGAGGTTTTTTCAACGGTGCCTGGGGGGCCATTGACGATTATATAAAGGAGATAGAAGGTGTTCAGGCTTCGCTTATGTACTCCAGATAACTACTCCAGCTATAATATGCACTGCCTATTCATACCTCGCATTACTATGGAATATTCCGGTATCGCTCTTTTCTCTGACTTTTCCTGGCCTAAAAATAACTCCAAGCAAAGATTACTTTCGATTGGAGCATGCACAATAACCCGTCCTTCGTCGTTTTCTCATCATTACACTATCTAGCCCAAGCACTAGCGCCCAGGCCAGTATGCTACAATGAAAGACATATAGCCGCCTCCTTTCTAAATTAACTTCATGGTCGCACTTGGAGGTGCCGATGAAAGCTTTGTTGCAAAAACTGATAACGACATTTTTGAGGTCTGAGCTGGATTTCCGCGTCCGGCTATTTAATCTGCTGGCCATGGCGGGAACCATCATCAGCTTTCTGATGGCCTTGTTCTCTCTGTTTGTCGCCGACGGCCTTTTGCTGGCGGCGCTCAATTTGCTCCTTGCCGGACTTTCCTTCGGGCTGCTTTACTATTCCTACAGCAGCGGGCAGTATCAGCGCTGCTATCTGATCACCATCCTTTTTATTTTCTTTGCCGGATTTACCTTTTTATTCTTTTCCGGCGGGGGGTATCGAAGCGGCCTGCCTTCGTTCTTCATTTTTGGCATCGTATTTACCGTATTTATGCTGGAAGGCCGACGGATGATCGTTATCACCGTTCTGGAACTGCTATTTTACGTGGCGCTTTGTGTTTATGGCTATTATGCACCCGGGGATGTTACCTGGTTTGAGACCGAGCAACAGTTCCTCACGGATGTCATCGTAGGCTTTGTCTCCGTCAGCGTTGCGCTGGGTATCACCATGTACTTCAGCTTCCGCATGTACAACACTCAGCAGCGCTTGATGGAGCAGACCCGCGAGGAGGCTGTCCGGGCGAACCAGGCCAAAAGCATTTTCCTGGCCAACATGAGCCACGAGATCCGCACCCCTATCAATATCATGCTGGGTATGAACGAGATGGTTCTGCGGGAACGCCCCTCCGCGACGATTGCCGGCTATATTTCCCGCTCTCAAGATTCCGGCCAGATGCTCCTCTCCCTCATCAACGATATTCTGGATGTTTCCAAAATCGAGTCCGGGAAAATGGAGCTTTTGGAGGAGGCTTATTTTACTGATGACCTGGTGCAGCGGCTGATACAGCTGGGAAAGGAGCAAGCGGAAAAAAAGGGGCTCTCCTTTTCCTCGGAGGTTTCCGGGCTGCCGGCCATGCTCTGGGGCGATACGCTTCATATCCGGCAGATTGCCACCAATTTTTTGAGCAATGCCGCCAAATACACCGAATCGGGCTCGGTAAAGCTCTCTCTCACCGGAACGGAGCTGCCCGGCGGGGACGGCATCCTGCTTTGCATCACGGTGACCGATACGGGTATCGGCATCCGTCCGGAAAATATCGACTCTCTCTTTGACGCCTTTACCCGAGGCGAGACGGCCCGGCACCGTAGAATCGAGGGCACCGGTCTGGGCCTTTCCATTGCCAGGGAATTGGCGACCCTGATGGGCGGCCGGCTGTCTGTACAAAGCGAATATGGCCGCGGCAGCACCCTTACCGCCGAAATTCCCCAAGGCTACGTTACAGAGCTTCCCGCTTCCCTGCACAGGTCCTCCGCACCGCTGGTCGAGCGGAGCTTTTTCGCCCCCCAGGGGCGAGTCCTGGTTGTAGACGACAATGAAGAGAATTTGGACGTGGTAAAAGCTCTGTTGGCCCGGACCCTGCTGCAAATTGACACTGCGCTGAGCGGCCGGCAGTGTCTCGAGCTGGTGCGTCGGAACCATTACCATGCCATTTTGCTGGATTACATGATGCCGGAGATGGATGGAATCGAGACCCTGCACAGACTGCGTCAGTCATTGGATTGCGACACGCCCGTCATCGCACTGACCGCCGATGTCACCACCGGAACGCGCCAGAAGCTTTTGAACGCCGGGTTTTCCGACTATCTCTCCAAGCCGATTCTCTGGACCAAGCTGGAACAGACTCTGCTGTCCTTTCTGCCGGAGCAGCTGGTGACGCATACCACCATCAGTGTTGACCGCACCTTCTCCCAATTGGAGGAGGAGCTCAACCGGCAATTACAGAAATTTGATATCTCTTTGGAATCCGGGCTTCATCTTCTGGGCCGCAATCTGCCCCAGTATCACACCATTTGCGGGCTTTTTCTCACCCACACAGAGCATACCGCGGCCCTGCTGACCCGGATGGTCGAAGCGGGTGAGCTTTCGGCGCTTTTCCACTTAGTCCATTCCCTCAAGTCCCTGGCCCAGGCCGTCGGCGCCGGGGAGCTTTCCGCCCTGGCCCGGCAGGTAGAGCAAAAATGCCTTGGGAAAGACACGGAGTACATACGAATCGCCCTACCCCTCCTGTTGCACGAGCTGGACCGGGCCCGCCAGGGGCTTACACAGTTCATGTCCCGGGACGGGGATGGGTTCGCCCATGATGTTCCATCCTTGCCGCCCCCTGATATGAACCTGTCCACCCTGATTTCCCGTACCCAGGTCCATATTTCCGACTATCATTGCACAGAAAGCCTGCAGGCCTTGTCGCTGCTGCTGTCGTTGGAGCAAGACCCGGATCGCAGGCGGTTTCTGGAGCAAGCCTGTTCCGCGGTAGATAAGCTTAATTTTGAAGATGCAGAGGAACTTTTCCAGCAATTCTGCCAGGCATGGAAGGAGGGCGCCCCCCTTGAACTCCAAAACTAGAATCCTGGTTGTAGACGATGATATCGCGTTCCTTAAAATGACCGAGGAGCTGTTAAAGGAGCAATATGAAGTGAGCCTTGCCAAATCGGGCCGCCAGGCAGTTCGCTTCCTGGAAAAGGGAGACGTCCCGATCTGATTCTGCTGGATATCGACATGCCGGACATGGACGGGTTTGAAACCCTGCTGAAGCTGCGCACCGTAGAGTCCGAGGCACCGGTCGTCTATCTGACCGGGACGGATTATTTTATAAACCTGCGCAGCGTTACTCTAACCATGGAAAAAGACAAGTAGTTTTTCGGATGGCGACCGGTTTAACAGGCTATATAGCGGCGGTCCCACCGCTCCAGGCGGTGGGATGCCAGTAGTCTATAGCACTTGAAATATGATTCCCGCCAGATTAGGGAGAGAGGAGATAAATCTGAAAAGGTTTCATTTGACAACCTGTTTATTCCTCAAAAGAGACTAGCATTATAAGAAGGTAATCAAAAGGTTCTCGTGACTTTGCCTGTTGTACCACTTGGCGTAACTCGTCCCAATCCGGCTCATGGTGCGAGATACCGTACCCTTGTTTCTCGTACCGACAAATGGATATGGTTGCTCATTAGGAAGAACAAAAGATTGAGGTTTACGCGTGGGGAACCGGTGATCTGCTGATAGAAATGTATATCGGGGAAGCTTATTACATTATTATCTAGAGCAGCAGCTTTTTCAGTTCGTTTCTTTTGTTGAGGTTCAGTTTATTTAATATAATGGCGGCTACCTTTTTGACATAGGAATAGGAATAACATAGTTCCTGGGCGATTTCCTGATTGGAGAATCCCAGCACCATAAGTTCCATTATTTTGCGTTCGGTATCGGTTAAAACTTTAGCGGCGGCGTCAAGTTTATCCGGGTCGGGGTCGGTTCTCTTTTTGTTTTTTTCTAAAATACGCAGCCGTCGCTGACGGCGGGCGTTTTCCAGGCAGAGCTCCATGCGGGTGAGCAGTATTTCTTTCACGAAAGGTTTGGTTACATAATCAGCCGCGCCCAGGTTGAAGCCTTTGAGTTCCGCTTCCGGCTGACTGAATCCCGTCAGAAATATGATGGGGATATCTTCGCAGTTTTCTACCTCGCGCAAGCGGCAGATGGTTTCATAACCGTCCATAGTGGGCATATCGACATCCAACAGGATAATGTCGGGCGTAAATCCCCTCGTTAGTAAGCGCAAAGCGTTTTCCCCGGATTTAGCCAGGCTTACGTCATAAGAATCACGCAGCATTTCTTCCGCCATTTTCAGCAATACCACATCATCATCTATCAGTAATGCTATGTTTTTCTTTGTCATATGAGCACCCTTCCCTGACTTGCCGGCTGGCGGCCTTAGACCAGCATTAATTGTTCCGCTTCCTCAAAATCAAGTTCTTCAATCGCGTGGCGGACCGCGTTCAGATCAATTCCGTCGATTCCACCCGCAGTTGCAATTCTGTCCAATTCCTGCCGCGCTTCTTTCCGACGGCAAGCGCAGATGTATTCCAGTAAAGCGGCCGTACTGCCTTTTTCATGATCACCGGCGGCGAGCGCCTGCTCACCCTCAGGAGAATTGAATCGCTCCAGGCCGGTTTTGCTTCTTTGACACGCAAAAAACAAAAGTGGCAGGGCCGTTTTGATATAGTCGGCGTCTTCCGCCCGGCAGCGTTTTTCCAATTCCGCAGCCAGATTATGCAAGTGGACCGCTCCCAGCGATAGCGCTTTACTTTTCAGAGAATGGATTTCATAGCTCAGGCGCTTTATATCACCCGCACCAGCCAAGCGGGCGATTTTATCTATCTCTGAGGCATAGTTATCCGTAAAGATCTTAGCTATGGTTAAGTATTGCGATAGGTTGCCATCCACATAGTGCAAGCCCTTATCCAGCTCGATATCATAGTCCGCCAGTTCCTGCTTCATCTCTTCTATTAAATTTTCAGCGTCTGGCAACACAGATTCATTTTCACCCCATAGGACGATTTCAGCTGGCAGATAGTGGAGCAGCATTTTTTTAAGGTCATTCCACATGACTGGTTTGGACATATATGCGTCAAATCCAGCGTCTAAGAGCATTTGACGGACGCCGGCGATCACATTGGCGGTAAAGGCGACGGTGGGTACGCTGAAACCTTCGATTTTCTCCTGCAGGCGCCGGCGGGTAGCGACCCCATCCAGGCCCGGCATCATATAATCAATAAAAATGACATGATAATGGTTAGTCTTCACCAGTTCCAGACACTCATGACCGCTCGCAGCCGCATCTACCCGCAGCATCGTTCTGCTTAAGAGCGCTTTTATTACCTGTAAATTTTCCTCATGGTCGTCCACCACCAAAATACTTCCTTGCGGGGCGATAAATCCTTTTTCCCGCGGCCGGGGCGGCTTATTCCCCGATAAGCTGAGCGGACCCATAGGCTCAGCTGCTCCAATGCCCTGCGGAATCTCGACGGTGAAAACGCTGCCTTCCCCAAAGCTGCTTTTCACATAAATGCGTCCGCCCATATGTTCCGTCAGTTCTTTGGCGATAGCCAATCCCAGTCCGGCGCCTTCGGCATGGCGGTGCAGGTGTACATTCACCTGCACAAAAGTTTCGAATAACGCGTTTAGGTTTTCCTCTTTGATGCCAATGCCGGTATCGGCCACGGAGAGGCCCAGCAGAATATCTCTGCCCCGGGAGCTTGGGACCGGTTCCTGGTAAACGGACAGCGCTACCGAGCCGCGTTCGGTATATTTAACCGCGTTGCTGATAAAGTTGGCCGCGATTTGTTTGACGTGCAGGAAATCGCCGACCAGTTCCGCCGGCAAATTTTCGTCTGCGTGTACGGAAAAGCGGAGGCCTTTTCTATTGCCGAGTTCCAGGCCGGTCATAACCAGATCGGCAATTAAATCAGCGGTCCGGTATTGTTCTTCCATTAATTCCATTTTACCAGTTTCAATTTTTGCTACATCCAGGATGTCATTAATGATGTTAAGCAGGGTCTTGCCGGCATTCTGTATGCTCATGCCATAAGTGGATATGCTGTCACTCATACTATCCCGCAGCACCATCTCGTTCATGCCCAGAATAACATTGATAGGGGTCCTGATTTCATGGCTCATATTGGCCAGAAAATTACTCTTGGCCTGGCTGGCCAAAACCGCTTCTTCCCGGGCTTTTTCCAGCTGCCGCTGCTGTTCCAGGAATTCCCGGAAATGAAGATACAGGGTTATGCCCAGGGCTATGCTGCAGATAGTGAAGCCGATAATGATATCCCGCAAGCGGGCGGCTTCCGAGGCAAATATAAAGATTGCGCGGGGATAGTTATAAGCATGGATGCATATGGCAATGTACACAAAAAGCTCCAACAGCACGAAGAGTAGCGCTTTTCTGTCTTCCAACATGAAAACGGTGAAGACGACGGCGAAGACGAAAAAATAAGGCATTGCACCGGAGTAAGCGCCGGCTAAAAAGAAAATGACCGGAAACATGATCAAGAATAGAATGATAATGGTGATCATATAACAAATCTGGTAGCGGCCGCTGCGGGAAGCGTAATAAATAAGAGCGAAGGCGATGGGCGCTGTAATCAGGTTAGCCAGAGTGCTAACCAGCGGTTCCCCGTTGAGGATAGAGACGATCGACGAAATCAAGGCTATAACGATGCCGGCAAAACCCATCATATTAAACAGCCGCACGCGTAAAGGCAAGTGCCGCCCTAAAAATTTTGCCTGCATCCGCCTCAAAATAGTTCTCATTATGTGTCTCTCCGTCTGAGAAAGATCTAATTAAACTAGAGTGTTTATATTAGAATTATACAAACAAACTGGGCAGCCATCAATAATTTTACTTTATAGGCCAGATCTGGGGATGAGGCGGTTAAGACTTTGGCTTCCCGCCGGAAGTCTACTTTACCCCTCCACATCCCCACTTTCTTTTACTTAATAGCTGAAATCACATACATAGTAACCCCTGGCGTCCCAGAACACATCCACATGATTGAGTTCAAAAGGGTTAAAGAAGCTGTAACTGGGGCTGGTATCCCCGTCGACATCCTCGATGTACAGGGTCCATTCTTTGGTTCTGGCGCTCGCATTTCCTTTTACGGTAGTACTATCACCATTCGGAAGGGTTGAGTCTTCCAATATGTCGACGTCTTCATCAGCAACGCCGTCGGCCGGGCCCATATAAATCGCGTAAATCTCATAACCGGATTTATTGTAGATTTTAAACTGATAACTGGCCTGCTGCGGACTGGCCTGCGTTTGGCCTTGTTGACTCGGAGTTCCCGATGCCGGAGTATCGGCAGGCGACTGCGCCGGTTTGTCGTCCTTGCACGCCGCTAACAGCCCCGATAAAAACAGGCACATCAAAGCGATAGTAACTACCTTAAAAGAACTCTTCTTCATTTATATTCCTCCTTGTTATCAAATATCTTAAAAAGATGCCTTGTACTTTCCTCCTTTTCCCAAGTTTAATCTCTGTTTAAATCACTTGTCTTAAATAAATCCTAACCAGACTGCCGCACCTGGAATAGTATCCAAAAGTTACTTGTTGCACGCTTTTAACTTTTCACTTCCCGCCTCTCACATCGCAAAGAGTAACTTTAAGATACTAGGCGCAAACATAAAATTTAGTCTAATTTAAAATCAAAACTTAAAGTGAAGTGATGATTAATGGTAAGCGGCGGTTTTGGGGAAGCAGCTCCGAATATGCTGTACGCTAATGTGCATATACGAAGCCTGCAAGCCAACGCGGGCAGTTCGGTACTTAATTTAAAAGTGGTATATGCGGGAAGGGAATATCAGGACATCATTTATCTGGATGTGCTTTTCAGCCGTTTAGATGAATCCTGTCAAGGTTTTGATATCGTTTATGCTGAGGAGCTTATGCTGGATGATCTGGTCATGCCCAAGCACCAGAAGGCGCTTATGCAGTTTTTGTCGGCGGCGGAGCATATGTCCGAAGGTTTCTTAACCAGGATATATGAAAATGGCTACCGTTATTTCGCCCAATATGATGATAAAGGCGAAGAGTATCTCATTGTAGCCAAGCGTCTGTTTATCGGCAAAGAACTTTTGCCGCGCCTATAGAGAAGGACAAATATGACTTACTGGTTTATATAGTTTTGGGAGTGCCACTCATATATGGTATTTCATAAACTCCCTCATAAACTCCCCAATTTCTCCCTACCAACCTCTCGCTTCTACATTCTCCCTTCCAACTTCTCGCCCCACACCTCTCAAATAGTAACTTTAAGACACTATTCCAAATAAAACCGGTGCTATACGATGAAGCCAGATTTTAATTTTGGAAAAGCGTGGCTTTTTAAGCGGTTCCATTCCAATTTATAAGGCCACATTGAATAGTTAGGAGGTTTAAGTAATGGAAGAGGACAAAAAATCAAACCCGGGCGCGCCGGCGACTGATACTACTTCGGCTTTATTTGTGTCCGCCCGCAAAAAGCAGCTTCAGCAGCAAGAAGAAGAGCAGCGGGCGCGGGAGAAGGAAGAGAAACGTCTGGAGGCGGAGGCGGAGGTGCGCCGTTTGGAACAGGAGGTGGCGGAACGCAAACGCAAGGTGGAAGAGGAAGCGCGCAAGGCTGAGGAAGAAGCCCGGCGTATAGCGGAAGAAGCCCGGGCTCGTAGAGCGGAGGCGGAGGCTAACCCGGACGCGATATTAGGTAAGGCGCCGGAAGCGCAGCCGGCGGGCAAAGGATTTCATATGCCCAAGATAGGCGCAGGGAAGCCCGGCCGGGATAAAGCGGCTCCGTCTCCGGACCCGGGACGGAAAACAGCGCCTGAAGCGCAGCCGGCGGTAGATCCAGTCGCAAAAGACGGCAGGACAGCAAAAGTGAACCAGAAAATGATCCCCATTATCGGCGGAGCTGCTGCCGTGGTGCTTATAGCCATCATCGCTATTGTGATGATGACTCGTTCCAGCGGCCTGCCCGATGGTTTTAAGGAGTATGCGAGCACCGACGCGGGCTTAAAATTTGCGGCGAACGAGACCTGGAAGCAGGAAATTGAAACCTCGGACAGTTTTTACTACCCTATCTTGGGGGTTTGGGCGGTGAAAGACGAATATGGCATATTTTTTGTGAATTTTAGCCGTGAATATCGGGAAATGGCTGCTGAGGGGCTTACAGGCAACGATATTCTGGGTGAATTCGTCTACCTGTTATCGGATGATATTCCGGATATTGAGTATGCTTCGGATATCACCTACCAAAAGACAGGCCAGGCTGACCGCTATGCGGCTAAGGTGAACATAGACAACCGGCCTTATTCAGCCTCGATCAGCATATATCCGAACGGCAGTTGTGTGGCGGCATTGGTTTCCAGCAACACGCCGGAAGACAAGAATCTGCAAGTGGTGCTGGATTCCGCCGCTGTATTGCAATAAAGCCGGTTATAAGGAGGTAAATGATGAGTTTGCTGATGACTGCCGTTTTTGAAAACGGCTTTCAGGAAATATACCTTCCCAATATAAATAACAAAAACACGCCCATAGATATTCGCCCCCATATCAGCGGATGGAAGGAAGATATCACCTTGCCCCTGCAGGTATGGGATGATGTATGGCAGTTGGCCGGCAGCCGCCAGTTTATCATAACCCGGGACGAACGCCCGCTGGAAACCGTGGAGCTTAAACCGGGGCTGCTTTTAAACTGCGAATTGTGCAATAGCGACCAGGTATTTTCGGTCACCGTGGATGAAGTGGACGAAGGCCATACCAATTTCGGAAAGTATTTGCTGGATTTTTCCCTCTGTCCCCGGATAAAAATCGGCAGCGGGGAAGGTAGTATCGCGCGTTACGGCAATCAGTTCTGTTCCCCCCAACATGCGGAAATTGTTCGGGAAGACGGCCGGGCGGTGGTAAGGGATTTAAACAGCGTAAACGGTACCTTTGTCAACGGGCGCAGATTGAGCGGCGATTATACCTTGAAGTACGGCGACGTCATTTATATCGTCGGGCTAAAGATCGTATACCTGGGCAATGTCCTGGCCATAAACAATCCCAAAGGAAGCTGCACCATCGATCATCTGAAGCTTAAGGCTATACACATCGAATTATCCGGCGGGGCGGAAGCAGAAGAGCATGCTTATGAAGCGGAGGAAAGCTATTTCCTGCGCACGCCCCGCAAGGTGGAAAAACTGGATGATGAAACCTTTATTATTGAAAAAGTCCCGCCCCGGAACAGGCAGAAAAGACAGCCCATGATATTTACCGTCGGCCCGGCGGTGACGATTATGATCCCTATGGTTGCCGGTTCAATTATAATGAGCAGCGCTGGCGGTGGAACTTCCATCGCGGGCGGACTGGTTATGTCGGTCGGGGCGGCCCTCATCGGCGGCCTGTGGGCTTTTCTCAATATACGCTACCAGGATAAGGATGAAGTTCAAACCGAAAGCACGCGAGTGAATACCTATAACGCCTATATAGCCAAGGCCAGCGGGCGCCTGCAATCCAAAGCCGATTATAACCGCCAGGTTTTATACAGGATGCTGCCCGGTGCGGTGGATGTAAGCAGTTTCCCCTTGGAAGGCAACTCCCGGCTATGGGAGAAGAGCAGCACCCATGACGATTTTCTGACCATCCGCTTAGGCATAGGGATCATCCCCTTGCCCAATAAGATAGAAGTGCCCAAAGAACAACTCATGGCGGAGCATGACCCCTTAAACGACAAGGTGGAGGAAATATACGCGTCTATGTCCAGCCTGCGGCAGGTACCGGTGGGTATTTCCCTTTACAACAACCGCTCGTGGGGGATCGTCAGCTTGGAACGCGCCCAAGCGATTAATCTATGTAGTTTGTTCAGTGCGCAGCTGGCTGGTTTGCACCCTTATACCGATGTGCGCCTGTGCTATGTCTATTCCATGCGCGAAGCCGACAGTTTCGATTATATTCGCTGGCTGCCCCATGTCTGGACCCCGGACGGCAAAATGCGCATGATCGCCAATGATAAGAACACGGTGGGCGATGTCATGTATTATCTCTCTTCCGTGATCCGGGAGCGGCTGGAAACGGCGGCCGATAAAAAAGAAGAAAACCTCAAGCTCCTCCCCCATTATGTGGTGATCGTTGCGGACTGGTCTTTGGTGGAAGATGAACCTATCGCCAAATATTTAATGAACCCGCAGCCGGAACTGGGAATCACGGTGGTATTCCTGGTAGACGCGATTGATAAGCTGCCCAGCGGCTGCACCGCTATCGTACAGGATAATGCGGGCCAGCGGGGCTATTACAGCACTTTAAACCTGTTCCCCGCGCAAGAGGCGGTGGACTATGACACGCTGGGCCTGGAGCGGATGGAGGAGTTCGCCCGCAGCCTCTCCAATTACAAAGTGCGGGAATTGAATGTTTCCACTACCATTCCGGATACGCTCTCCTTCCTGGATATGTATAAACTCTCCCGTCTCGAGGACCTGAACATGCTGCACAAGTGGCTGGAAAACCGTACGTATGAAAGTATGAAGAGCCTGATCGGCTACAAGTCAGGCAATCAGCCCCTGTATCTGGATATTCACGAAAAATACCACGGACCCCACGGCCTGGTGGCCGGAACTACCGGCTCCGGTAAATCTGAAACACTGCAGAGCTACATATTGTCCCTGGTGGTTAACTATCATCCCCACGAAGTGGCCTTTATCATCATCGACTACAAAGGCGGTGGTATGGCGCAGAGCCTGGTCGGACTGCCCCATTTGTCCGGAGTGATTACCAATCTGGGCGGCAATGCGACCAATCGGGCTTTGCTGTCTATCAACGCCGAGATTAAAAGCCGCCAGCGGATTTTTAACGAATACAAAGTAAAACACATTGACGCTTACATCGAACTGTACCGCTCCGGGGTCGCGTCCGAGCCCATGCCTCATCTGCTCATCATCGCCGATGAATTTGCCGAGCTGAAGAAAGAACAGCCCGAGTTCGTCCGGGCTTTAGTTTCCGCCGCCCGGGTGGGGCGTTCGCTGGGAGTTAACCTGATTCTGGCTACCCAAAAGCCCAGCGGCGTGGTAGATGATGAAATCTGGTCTAACACCCGCTTCCGCCTCTGCTTAAGAGTAGCGGACAAACAGGACAGCATCGAAATGCTGAAACGCCCTGACGCGGCGGCTATCACCGGTACCGGGCGCGGTTATTTCCAGGTAGGCAACGACGAAATTTTTGAAGAATTCCAATCCGGCTGGTCCGGGGCGGAATATGAACCGGACATCGCTTTTAGCGAAGATAAAAATGCGAAAGTCGAGTATATCAACATCATCGGCAAAAACGCCGTACCCAAGAAAAAATCAGAGAAGAAAAGCGACAACATCGCCAAGCTGACCCAGCTGGACGCGCTGGTCAAATACGCTGCCCAGTTGGCGGAAGAAAACAGCATACCAGCCATCAAGCCCATATGGATGCCGCCGCTGCCCAAGTCGATTTACCTGGAAGACTTGCCTGAAATGCCGAAGCCGCAAGGTTTTTCCCTGCTGCTGCCGCTGGGGCTGGTGGACAATCCCGACGG
>DHRK01000058.1 GCA_002410325.1 Syntrophomonas sp. UBA5314 | reverse complement strand
ACTCAGATCTACGAAGGCTCCAATCAGATTCAACGCATGATCATCGGCCGCGAAGCCATTGGCCGTTTTTAGAAACCCTAAATAAATTGGGGGACTCGCCAGAGTCCCCCCAAATATCCAGATAGTAATCCAGCTGTAATAGGTTGGCTGCTATATATGGTAAGAAGTTGCGAGGTCTAAAGAAATGAGGGAGGGATAAAATGGCTAAGGCACAGAGAGCAACGATCCAAGAGGTGGCAAGCCTCATCAAGGATGGTGACATGCTAACCTTCAGCGGTTTCACCATCTGGCGCCGGCCGATGGCGCTCGTTTATGAACTGGTGAGGCAACAGAAAAAGAACCTTCACCTGTTCGAAGTCAACGGCGGAACCCATACCGAGGTTTTAGCCGGCGGCGGTTGTATCGGCATTTGGGAGTCCTGCTGGGTGGGACATGAATTGTACGGAAAACTGGGTGAAAGAGTAGCCGACGCTCAGGTAAATAAGAGCTTTATTGTAGAGGATTACAGCCATGCCCAGGCAGTGGCCCGTTTGCTGGCAGGAGCCTATGGGCTGCCTTTCTTGCCTACGGCATGTTCACTGGGGACCGACATCTTAAATCCTGAATACGATATGTTAAAGAAGGCTGGAAAACGCGATGGTTCCAATCCCAAGATCCCCAAACAGAAATATGTAATGTACAACGACCCCTTCTTTGATATGGGCGAAATAGCCTTGATGCCGGCTGCCAACCCCGACTGGGCATTGGTTTACGCGCAGACCGTCAGCGATAAGGGTATTGTGCGGGTTAACGCCCAGACTTATACCGATGCCGAAGCCATCCGGGCGGCTGACAAGGTTATAGTACTGGCTGAAGAAATTGTTCCCGATGAATTCCTCAGAAGAGATCCCAACCGCAACCTGGCCACTGATTATATGGTCGACTACGTCGTTGAGTGCCCCTGGGGAGCGCATCCCACCGGGTCCCAGTTCTTCTATGATGTTGACGCTGATTTTATCCGCTCCTTCTATGCCGCGACCAAGACTCAGGACGGGTATAATAAGTGGGCCGATGAATGGATCTTCGGGGTCAAAGACTACGATGAGTACCTGGCTAAATTGGGCATCACCCGCCTCGATAAACTGAGAGCCAATACCATGCTAGGATACTCTACCAGAGTGAAAAGGGGGTCGAGATAATGAGCAACGCCAACGAATACGCAAAACCGGGCGAATACAAAGGAGCCGATCTGCTGGCGGTAGCCGCAGCCCGGGAAGTTAACGACGGCGACGTGGTGTTCGCTGGTACCGGCTTGCCTATGCTGGCTATCATGCTCGCTCAGAAGAACAACGCTCCCAATTCCGTGTGTATATATGAAGCTGGCAGTGTCGACGGAAGACCCTTAGATCTTCCTACTTCAGTGGGAGATGCCCGCTGTGCCACCAATGCTTCCATAGCGGCCGGATTGACCGAGGCTTTCTACTGCAACCTGCATCGCGGCTATGTTGACCTGGCTTTTTTAGGCGGCGCCGAAATAGATAAATACGGCAATGTCAACACCACTGTGGTTGGAGATTATGCCAATCCCAGCAAGCGCTTCACCGGCAGCGGCGGCAACCCGGACATAAATGCCCTGGCGCGCAAGACGGTCTTCATCATGGTTCAGGAAAAGCGCCGTTTCAAAGAGCACGTAGATTATATTACTTCTCCGGGTTGGAAAATCAGAAAATGGCCGTCCGGTGAATATGTACCCAAGCAAGAGGTTTATGGGAAATACTACCGGGGCGGAGTCAGCGCGGTTATCACCAATATGGGGGTATTCCGCTTTGATGAAGAAGGAGTCATATATCTGGACACCGTCCATCCCGGATTTACGCCGGAACAGGTCAAGGACAACTGTAGCTTTGACCTCAATATATCAAAATGCAAAGGGGAAACTGTGCCACCCACCTACGGCGAACTGGAACTGCTTTACAAG
This sequence comes from Syntrophomonas sp. UBA5314, assembly GCA_002410325.1. Classification (GTDB taxonomy): domain Bacteria; phylum Bacillota; class Syntrophomonadia; order Syntrophomonadales; family Syntrophomonadaceae; genus UBA5314. The sequence continues at coordinate 8,167 of DHRK01000058.1, read as the reverse complement.
GTGGTGGATCCCGAAGGCATATTCCTGCCTTAAATTAGTTTCCTCCCCGAGTCTAATATAACCCCCATTCCCCTCCAAGGCCCTCAGGACAACAGATCTTGAGGCCTCTTTTTTTTTGAAAACCTTGATAAAGCTTGAGCGCCCAAATGTGGCAAAATCCTGTGTTATAATTTGTAGTAAAAACAGAGATATAGGGGGGCACTATGCAGAACAAGTATTCAGCACTATTTTCACCAGGCAAGCTTGGAGGCCTGACGGTAAAAAACCGTGTAGTTATGGCTCCCATGCTTGTGTCTTACGGATTGGCCAGCGGAGAAGTCAGCCAGCGCCTGATCGATTACTATGAAGCTCGCGCCCGGGGCGGGGTGGGAATCATAATAGTCGAGGCAGCCTGTATTCATCCGTCGGGTAAGGAAACCTTGACTCAGTTGAGGATAGACCAGCCGCGTTACATATCAGGCTTGGAACATCTGGCCGAAACGATCAAAGCGCATGGTGTGGGGGCCTTTCTTCAACTTCTGCATGCCGGGCGGCAGACCTCTTCGCAGGTCACCGGGGAACAGCCGGTGGCTCCGTCTCCGCTGGCCTGCCCGGTTACCAGGGAAGTTCCCCGGGAACTGAGGACCGATGAAATCAAACATCTGGAAAAGGCCTACATAGAAGCAGCCCGAAATGCCGCCCGGGCTGGATTTGATGGCATCGAGCTGCATGCTGCCCACGGCTACCTTATAAACCAATTTCTGTCGCCGCACAGCAACCGTCGCTGGGATGAATACGGAGGCAGCACCGAGAACCGCATGCGCTTCCTGGTCAATATTCTGGCTGGAATAAAAAAGGTTGAGCCGGGGCTGCTCGTTTCCGTCCGCTTAAACATGGATGATTTTGTTCCGGGCGGACTGCAATTGGAGGAGAGTGTCAAGATTGCCATGCGCCTGGAGGCGGAGGGAGCCAACCTCATCCACTGCTCTTCGGGAACTTATGAATCCGGGCTGAACAGTATTGAACCTTCTTCCTACCGGGAGGGGTGGCGGGCCTACCTGGCCGGGGAAGTAAAAAAGTGGGTGAAGATCCCGGTGATCAGCGGGGGCATTCTATGCAGCCCGGCTTTTGCCAACCAGTTGATAGCCAGCGATCAGGCCGACTACGTATTCCTGGGCCGCAGCCTGCTGGCTGATCCGGATTGGGTAAACAAGGTAAAGCAAGGAGAACACCAGCGCATCAGGCCCTGCCTGCTTTGCAACCGTTGTATCGAAAGCAATTTCAAAGGCTTAAGCGTGCGCTGTACGGTTAATTTTTGGACCGGGCGCGAAGCCCAGCAGATGCCGGTAAAAACCACTTCCAGCAAAAATAGGGTAGCGGTAATAGGCAGCGGCCCGGCTGGCCTGCAGGCTGCTTTATCATTAAAAAAACTGGGTTTTGAGGTTACGGTTTATGAAAAAGCCGCCCAACCCGGGGGGCTGCTTAACCTGGCCTGCCGCCCCCCCCACAAGCACCGCCTGGCCCGCTATCGCGACTACCTGCTGGGAGAGCTTGAGCACTACCGGGTTCCCATTATATTAGGCTGTCAATTTACGGCCCAAACCCTTCAGCAGGAAGAACCGGATTACGTGGTTGTGGCGACCGGCTCCCAACCAGTGGTTCCCACGGGAGACATAAAGTGGGATAATGCTATTAGTATGGCCGATATCCTGGAAGATAAGGTGCCAATAACCAATAAGAAGGTAGTGATTATCGGTGGTGGAAGCAATGGATGCGAGACGGCCGATTATCTTATAAAAATGGACAACCGGGTAGCGATAATAGAAAAAGAAGACGTCTTGGCGGGCCAAATGGAGAAAAAGAACCGGCGGGATATGATGAACCGACTGGATAAGGCGGGAGTGGTGAAGATGACCGGCAGCACGGTTGTAGCTGTTGAAGAAGGCCGGGTCATTGTAGAAAGGGGATACCGGCAGGAAGCCCTGGAAGCAGATCTGGTGGTTATGGCGGTGGGGTATAGGCCTGATAAACACCTGTACTGTGAATTGAACAAACTCCATCCCCGGGTTTTCCTGATCGGGGACGCCTATCAGGTCAGCAACGTACGCAATGCCGTAGTTCAGGCCGAGACGGTAGCCCAGGACATTTACCGGATGAGTTGGGAATAACGTGGCAGGGACGGTAAAAGGTACAGGGGGAAAAATGAGAGAAGCATATTCAGCACTATTTTCACCAATTACGCTGGGGGGTCTGACCATAAAAAACCGGGTGGTGATGGCTCCCATGCTCGTGTGTTACGGCCTTTCCAGCGGAGAAGTCAGCAGGCGCCAGCTCGATTATTACGAAGCCCGCGCCCGGGGCGGAGTGGGAATGATAATAGTCGAGGCCGCCTGCATTCACCAATCGGGCCGGGAAACCGCAACCCAATTGCGCATCGATAATCCCCGTTACATATCAGGTCTGGAACACCTGACCGAAACGATTAAAGCTCATGGGGTGGGCGTCTTTATTCAATTACTGCATGCCGGGAGGCAGACTTCTTCTCTGGTAACCGGGGAACAGCCGGTGGCTCCGTCGCCCCTGCCCTGCCCGATAACCCGGGAAATGCCCAGGGAATTGGGGATAGATGAAATTAAACATTTGGAACTGGCTTACGTAAAAGCAGCCTGCAACGCTTCCCAGGCCGGGTTTGACGGAGTTGAGCTTCATGCCGCCCATGGCTACCTCATCAATCAATTTCTGTCGCCTCACAGCAACCGGCGCCGCGACGAATATGGCGGCAGCCTGGAAAACCGGATGCGCTTTCTCATCAATATCCTGGCCGGGATCAAAAGAGCCGAGCCGCAGCTTCTCATTTCGGTCCGCTTAAATATGGATGATTTTATCCCCGGAGGCCTGCAATTAGATGAAAGCATCGATGTAGCCATACGCCTGGAAAAAGAAGGAGCCCATCTTATCAACTGCTCTTCGGGAACCTATGAATCCGGTTTAAACAGCATTGAGCCGCCGTCTTACCAGGAAGGGTGGCGGGCCTATCTGGCCGGGGAATTGAAGAAGAGCATAAAGATTCCGGTAATCAGCGGAGGAGTAGTGTCAAGCCCCGCTTTTGCCGATCAGTTGATCGCCAGTGAGCGGGCTGATTTTATCTTCCTGGGACGAGGCCTTTTAGCTGATCCGGATTGGGCCCATAAAGCGGGTCAGGGACAAGGCAGCCGGATCAGGCCCTGCCTGGTCTGCAACCGCTGTATTGACAGCACCTTCAAAGGACTGGGGGCTCGCTGTACGGTAAATTTCTGGACCGGGCGGGAAGGGAAGCAGATGTTGGTAAAAACGTCTTCACCCGGCAATAAGGTAGCGGTGGCAGGCAGTGGCCCGGCCGGCCTGCAGGCGGCTTTATCCCTTAAAAAACTTGGCTTTGAGGTCAAGGTATATGAACAGGCGGCCCGGCCCGGTGGCCTGCTCAATATTGCCAACCGGCCGCCGCATAAACATCGACTGACCCGCTACCTCAATTACTTGCTGAGTGAGCTGGCCTATTACCGGATTCCTCTGTTATTAAACCGGCGCTTTAGCGCAGAGAGCCTTGAAGAGGAAAATCCTGATTACGTAGTTGTGGCTACCGGTTCCAGCCCGTTACTTCCTGACGAGGCTAGGCCATGGGATACTGCCGTTGATATGCTTGACGTGTTGGAAAATAGGGTGGAAATATCCAACCAAAAAGTTGTGATTATCGGTGGAGGCATCAATGGATGCGAGACGGCCGATTACCTCATCAATATGGGCAACCGGATCGTCATAGTGGAAAAAGAGAAGGTCCTGGCGGCCCGGATGGAGAAAAAGAACCGGCGGGACCTCTTGAACCGTTTGGATGAGGCCGGGGTGGTGAAAATGACCGGCAGCACAGTGGTCGATGTTCAGGAAGGCCGGGTAGTTATTGAAAGGGGTTTCGGTCAGGAAGAGCTGGAAGCCGATCGAATAGTCCTGGCAGTGGGATATAAGCCCAATAATCAGCTTTATTATGAATTGAAGCAGCTCCATCCCCGGGTATTTCTCATTGGGGATGCCCAGCGGGTGAGCAATATTCACAATGCCGTAATACAGGCCGAAACGGTGGCCCAGAACATTTACCGGATGAGCTGGGAATAAAGGGCAATAGAATCGAGGTGCACTATCATTGAGTAACCAGGCCGAACGGGAAGCCAAACGCTTAGAAGCCATGAGCCTCTATGAAAAGGAGGCGATAGGCCAGGGATATCTACATATTGCCGGCATAGACGAAGTGGGCCGGGGCTGCATTGCCGGACCGGTGGTCAGTGCGGCGGTTATACTCCCCCCCGGGGAATTCATTGCGGGAGTCAACGACTCAAAGAAATTGAGCCCCAAAAAACGCCTGGAATTGGCGGCTGAAATCAAGCGAAGGGCCCTGGCCTGGGCGGTGGCATGTATTTTTCCTCCCTACCTGGATTCTATCAACATATTGAACGCCACCCGGGAAACCATGGCCATGGCCGTCGGGGAGCTGCTGCTCAAGCCGGATTATTTACTAATCGATGCCCTTTCTCTACCCGATATTAATATTAAGCAGCAGGCCATCATCAAGGGGGACAGCCTCAGTATTTCGATCGCCAGCGCTTCCATTGTGGCCAAGGTTGAACGGGATAGGCTAATGGAAAACCTGGATCTCATCCACCCGGTATACGGTTTTGGCCATCATAAAGGCTATGCCACCCGTGAACACCTGCAGGCTTTATTGGCCCATGGACCGTGCAGCATGCACCGGGTGAGTTTTGAACCGGTGAGGTCGCTGCAGGCAGGAGGTTTATATGCAGAACAGCCAAGTCTCTTTGACCAGTTTTCTACTTAACCTCAATAAGACTCTGGAACAAGGCCTGGTCTTGAACAAAGGCGAAGTGGTGAGCGGTCTGGTTCAGGAAGTAAAGCCGGACGGCATGCTGGCCTTGTTGATTAAAGGCAAGCTGGTCGAAGCCTTCAGTGAAGTAAGTGTCAGCCAGGGACAGCAGGTCTTTCTTTCGGTTGAGGACTTTCGCGAAGGGCGCACTTATTTAAAACTGTTAACCCCGGAAGCCCTGGGCCAGCAGCGAGAAGCCGGCCTGGCTCTAAACCTGCAAAGGCTGGGGATCGATTCCGGAGAGGTCAATCTGGCTATTGCCAAAAAGTTGATTCAATACCAGCTGCCGGTAAGCAGGGAAAACATTATGGAAGCCAGCCGGGCGATAAAGATTTTGGGCGGATACAGCCAGGAAAACACCGAGGTAGCGGTCCTCACTCGCGCCGCCGGGCTGCCCTCCAATGAGCCTATCCTCAAGGCCCTGGCTTCTTTTTTAAAGGAACCCGGAGATGTCGGCCGACTGGCCGGCCGCTTGGTTCAACTCCTCGGCGCAATGCCGGAGGAACCCCCGGCTTTTGGGCCGGCTGCCATGCGTTCTACCCGGCCAGAGACCGATGGGCAGGCCGGCCCTAATGTCAAACCGCCAGCCGTGCCCTCTGGAAATGCAGACCTTCCCGCGCCGGTCAAGCCAATTCCGGTGCCGGGCGCCCCGCTTGAACAAGCCCGGGGCCAGGCAATACCTCAGCCCCCGGGTCAGGCGGTCGTTTTTGAAGCCCGGGCGGTGCCGGAAGAAACGGGTGGGATTAAAATGGTGTCCAACCGTCCTGCTGTGGAAGCCGAAGCCTTGCCAACATCAACTTCAAATCCGCTGTCCGGGGGGAGCCCGGATCTACTGACCCAGGCCAGAAGTATGATAAGAACCCTGCTCACAGATCTTATTATCAGGTTTAACGAGGACCCCGGGTACAATGCGCAGAAAATGGAAGCTCGCCCGCGGGAAACGGCTGATCTGGTAAGGGATCTCAACAACCTGCAGAGCGTTTTGAAAAAAAGCTTCCCCAACGCCCGGCCCGAAGTCCAGCAAATTTTGGCCGGACTGGAAAGCCTGGAGAAGGAACTGAGTGGACAACAGATTTTAAATTCCCTGGCCCGGACCACTATGGTTCAGGAGAACTACCCGGGCCTGTACTACCTGTCGTTTCCGGTTCAGGTGGAACAGGGAGTCAAACAGGTGCAAATCCGGGTGCGGCATGATGGCTCCGGCAAGCAAAATCTCAAGGAGGCCGACCGGTTAAGCCTGGTGGTGGGGCTTGATACCGGCCAGATGGGTAAGGTGGTTTTTCACGCCGATTGGGCCCGGGCAGGAAGTCTCAGTATTATGGGTGTGGTTGAAAACCAAGCAGTGGGCCAGTACCTGGAGGAAGGTTTACCTGGTCTGATCGAGGCCTTAGGCGAACTGGGCTATCAGGTAAACAACCGCGGCATCTCTGTTGCACGTGATATGGAAAAAGAAGCCGATCTGCACCCTTTGCTGGTTGATGCCCAGGAAGAGCCCAGCCTGGTGGCTATTGATATAACCGTATAGGGAGGACGCCGGATTGGAAAACCAGGAGCCTAAAAAAGCGGTGGCTCTGCGCTATGATATAGAAAAAGACGATGTTCCGGTAGTAGTTGCCAAGGGCCGCGGCCTAATTGCGGAGAATATCGCCCGGCTGGCCGAGCAAAGCCAGGTGCCGATCCGCCAGGATAAACAGCTGGCCGATTATCTGATGGCTCTGGAAATCTACCAGGAGATACCGCCCGAGTTATACGGTGTGGTAGCCGAAATACTGGCCTTTATATATCGTATGGATCAGGGCTATCAAAAGGGATTATGATGAATCGACAGTTGGGTAAAGCCGGTGAAGATCTGGCTGTTAAATACCTTCAGGGAAAACACTACCGTATCCTGGAACGCAATTTTAGAACTGCCTATGGCGAAATTGACATAATATGCGAGGTTTCCGGGGGACTGGTTTTTGTTGAGGTAAAGACGCGCCGCAGCCAGAAGTTCGGGCTGCCCCAGGAGGCCGTTACCCCCACCAAAATAAGACACTTAAAGCGAGCGGCTTATCTATTTCTGGACAGCTATTCCAAGGCGTTCAAGTTTATACGCTTTGATGTAGTCGCCATTACCATTTTAAGCGGTCAAAACCACATTGAACACATCGAATCGGCCTTCTAGTCATGATAAAAAAGATTAAGGACGCAGGTTAAGCTTCTCTAAAACCAACCTTGCGCCCCTAAACTAAATCATCCGTACACTTTATTCCTTGCCTTATTTTGCCTCGTCAGCGTCCAAGGCGATATGCGAACCCGAACTTTCAAACCTGTCTTTCCATTCCTCAAGATAGTCTTCAATCAGTTTTCGAACCAGCCGTGATTTGGTCGTTGCCTGATCCGCACAGGCGAAACGCAAAGCACGGTCGACCTCCTCGGGTACCACAACTGAAATGTACTTCATTATTGCCTCCCTCCTCTACTCTTTACCAGCCTAATCCTAGATATATTGTATTATGCTGCCAATGACGAAACAATGAGCTTAAACCGCTTTGCACTATATAGAGCCTGCTTCGTCACCAGCAAGGCGCAGGCTCAGTAATCCCCGAACGCTTGGAAAAGGTCGCTTTTTACGGCTTAACGCTATATACCATAACATCTTTATAATAATGGAAAATGAGAACCTGGCATCTTAGGGCGGTAAATCGGTCGGGAGTTCCCGTATTTTTGTAAAAATGCATCCCAGGACCAAAAAGTGTCATTATAAGAACAGAAACTAACATGTGAACAGGTTAGGGGAGCAAGCCGCCCCACATGAAAGCTGGATAAAAACGCGGGGATAACTTAACATGAGTTAAAAAAGCGGGAGGCCTTAACAATGGACAGCAATAGCCGTGCTTATGAAAGCGCTCACGAACTCGCTCAGGCAATAGTTGGCACTGAGGCCTATGAAGCCTATCGAACAGCCAAAAAGCAGATTGAACAGAAGCCGGAATTGAAAGAACGGATAGCCCAAATAAGATCACTGCAGATGGAGCTGGACCGCGCCCGGATCAGCGGGCATTCACTTCCGGAAGGACAGGTAAATACCATAAGGACCGAAATTGAGAAACTGGAGCGGGATGAGCGGATTGCCTATTTTTTTATCACCGAGGCCAGGTTTATCCAGGTTTTCAATGAAATACAAGGGATCATTCAACGGGTTATTGAGCAGAACTTTGATCAATAACCACGATATGGAAAATGTCAATAACCTAGTACAACGTTCCATATATTTGTGCACATAATTTGGGCAGATTT
>DHRK01000037.1:57618-59831 GCA_002410325.1 Syntrophomonas sp. UBA5314 | reverse complement strand
TTATGCTATTCCGGGAATCCAGGCAACCAATAACGTAATATCTCTTTAAGTTCATCAATGGTGAGGCTGTTTTCTTCCCACCCATTACTCAATAAGTAACGTAAACCTTTACATGACCAAACTAAACCGAGAGGAGCGTTATTAATAGAATCAAGAACGCTTACATGGCAACCACATATATTAAATCCCAAAGGAAGGGCAGTACTTTCCGGTTTCTGAATTAATTTACCAGTTTTCCGCCGCCAGCCAAGTTTCAAGTTCTTCTTTTTTCGAGATGAAAATGTTATCCACTTTTTTTGAAAATATCTATCTTGGGTTTTATTGATATTACATTGATTGTTAAAAATATCACGACAAACATTCAAAGAGATACCATCTACTCCTTTATCAAAATGTATCATTACAGTTCTATATTCCGGATCAGATACAGCTCTCGTAATGTATACCGCATTTTCAGGTCCAGACAACGGGCACAACGGTAAATATATAGAAAATGGTAAATTATTTGAAGCAGCATTAATGGAAGGATAATAATCACAGTGTTCTTTTACCCATTCATAAAAAACCTTATTGCGATCATAAGAATTTAGCCCCCTCAAAGAAATACCACTTCGTTTTAAATCCATTGATGTTTCCCCCCAAGGTTTGAAATCCATTGATGTTTCCCCCTAAATGCTTTAAATCCAATCCATATAAAACTATTATTTGCTCACGGATTATCTCGTATGTTTGATTGTTGAATATCAGAAATTATCCAAGCACCTTTATTATTCTTTTTCAAAGAAGTACTAATATCACTATCCCACGTTGAAGACACGCCATTAGAACTTGATTGTGTCTGTTGTAAAATAAACGATGCTTTAGCATTATGATCAAGCACTTCAGTGTCAACAAATCCGATTATTTTGCTGCTTCAGACAATTTGATTTTCTTTTATATAGCTTACATTTTGGCTGTACTCCTTTAGAAAGTATTGTTCTTGAAGAGGTGCATCAAAATATTCTATACCATTAACAAAAGTTAAATCTTCCCACGTATACGTATTGCAATAAAGTAGCGAATATGCTCAGAGCTAGCAACAGGCTGAGTCGTTTCTTAAATAATGATTTCATCATTATAACCTCCTTTATGAATGTTTTCATATTGATATAGTTACTTATAGTTTGTACTATAAAATAATAGTGGTTCCAGCTAGGTTAATCGGGTACTAGGATCGCAAACTGTGTTCCCTTATCGCCTACCGGGCCACTATTATTTTGCCTTCAGGCGGGTATCTGCGTAGAGGATTAAATCGATACATACAGTTCTACAATGAACAGCGGCTTCATGAGTCGCTTGGATATAGATGCCCCGTTGATTACTATCGACAAACACTGTTGAAATTGGCAATTTAAGAAAGGGAGGGACACATTAGCTTATTTCTAAAGAAAATGTGTCTTGACAACGGGGGGCACTATAATTATCCTGACCCCTAGACAAAAGTAGACGAAAAGAAGCGTCACTCTGTCTGCTGACCGCTATTTAAGATCGCTTTATACTTTTCGACCAGAGAGATTATTTCAAGATGATGATTGCTTCCCAATTCAGTCTCCGGTTCATTTCTCTCACCGGCTACTATGGGTTGCATCAGAACTGGTTGTGCTCCGGTTGCTCCGCCTATTGAGACTTCAAATAGAACTTTTGGTCTATAACCTTCTCTAAAGGCAATAGCTGTAACGGTACCTCTGGGGTCCAGAGCACCTGCACCGGCATGTTCGTCAAGATATTTATGATCGACCGGAACCGTTATATCTTTGCAAGCTATACCTTGTTCGTTTGCAATCAACTTGTCGATTACTTTCCCATCTGTTCCAATCAATAGGATAACAACTCCGGGAAGAGGAGCGGCAGGATTTGATACACTTGCACTGTCTTGGGAATGGCCCGCAGATGCTCTGAATTCGATGTTAGCGGTTACTGTTTCTGAAGTGGAAGGCGGTTCTTTATTGATTGACTCATTTGATTTATCAATGCATCCTGTTAATATAACAATAGCCAAAAAAAATAAGAAGAAAAATTTTAATTTCATACCATCCTCTCCGTAGCTACAAAAGAAAATCTACATAATTCATTTTTAACTGAAAACTAGTACAACATTCGGTATATTCGCGCCCATAATTTGGGCAGCTTTTTCCGAATTACTGCGTTGTCGTCAATCGCAATACGTCCAGTAT
>DHRK01000037.1:20199-57436 GCA_002410325.1 Syntrophomonas sp. UBA5314 | reverse complement strand
ATATACCGAATGTTGTACTAGCGGCCATCTATTAAACGAAGACCGCTAGTGTATTTAATTAATAATAGAACATAAGGACCAATTCATTACCAGTAGCCCATGATAAATCATAATAAAAATGCATCATTCCATAATAGTCATATCCTCCATGTTCGGCCAAATACTTGGTACCGTTCTGACTGACTAAGCCATAATGATACCAAGAATCGTCATATGAGCCACTTCTGTATCCTGTCTCATGCAAGAGATGATCGTGTTTCAAGACCAATGCCACCTATGCTATTAATTGCATTAGTTGTAGATGTTCTTTCCGAGTTCACTTCAAAATCCTGTGAATTACTTGGCAAATCGGTTAGTGCAGCATTATATTGCGGAAATTTAGGATTATATACATAGTACCACCCAAACATCTTCACACACATTGCACCAGCTTTTAAAGATTCGGTTGGCCAAGTGTAAGTCCATTCTCTAGGCAATACATTTTTTATATAATCATAGTGACCAAGAGCGTTAGATCAAAAAAGGCTACAACCATTCGCAATAACTTGTCCCAACTTTTCCTTTCATAGTATATAAACACTTTAAAAGCAGCTTTTGTAACACCTCTTTATAAAAAATATTTTGGGGACAAAGAACATTTATTTTTTACCTCGCCTATAAATTTGTATATATAATGAAATTTTTGGATATTTTTAGCGTAATTACATATATATTTCATTTATAAGGAAGGTAGCGCAATGTTTCCTTTTATCATTTCAGCTATCGAAAATGATGATGATAGATCTTTTATAGCGCAGTTGTATGAGCAGCATTATCCCCTCATGAAAAAGAAAGCCTATGAATTTACACGCGATTACAGCATTACTGACGATCTTGTCAATGATGCCATCATAAAGCTAATGAAAAAAATTCCCACTTTAAGGTCTCTGGACTGTTACAAAAGGACTTCATATATTGTTTATACTATTAGGGGTGTTGCCATTAACCATAATCGGCAACAGGCTGCAAAGTCCAAAAAAGTGTATTTGGGCATATCCGATGATTTGATGGACTCCATTCCTGACACCGTTACAATAGATGAAATTTGTGCTGCCCAAGAGGATTACAGAGAATTGGGAGAAGCAATTGAACAATTGTCGGAAAGAGACAGAAGTTTACTGTACAATAAATACAATCTTGAGCTAAGCGATACGGAAATAGCAAAAATTATGGACATCCCAATAAACAATATCCGGGTATATTTAATGAGGGCTCGGCAGAGAGCGTTGAAGATCCTGGCAAGGAGGGAATACCGTAAATGAAAACCAATGATAAGCCAACGGATGAGAATACATTAAGGGAAGAATATGAAGAAGCGTTAATAAAGCTGGCGATGTCAAGCTTTGCCGAGCGCGAAGGCCAACGGTTTATGCAAGAGAATGAAGCACTGAAAGACGATCCTTTTTATCAGCCGAGTGCCGAAGCGGAACGCAAGTTCAAAAGGGCGATTAATCGCCATTATTATAAGCAAAAAACCAAGCATTTTTTGCAAGCTTCCTATCAACATCTCAATAAAGTTGCTATAGTTTCTCTTATTGCCATCATTTTGCTTGCTACTTCAGCCTTGGCCGTTGAGGCCGTGCGGGTAAAAATATTAAATTTTTTCGTCAATTTCCAGGAGGAATATACGGAAATACGCCTTAAAGAAAAGAGCGGAGAACAAAATTTTGGAGAAGAAGACATTATAGGTAAAAATATCCCTTCCAATTGGAAAAACGCTTATGCCCCCTTAGAAATCCCGGCCGGTTATTCTATCAACAACTCGGTAAATGACGGTAACTTTAAAACCATTGAATATGCAAATGGTCGCAATGAAATGATTATCTATCAACAATTTGACGAGCAGGTTGTATCAAATATAGACACAGAAAAAGCAGATAGCATAAAGGAAATCACTGTTCAGGGGCATAAAGGCTTACTGGTTAATAAAGACGGTAAGCGAACCATTACCTGGAGTAATGATGCAAAGGTATTTTTAATAATAACCAAAGCCAGTAATTTACAAGAAGAGGACATAATAAAAATGGCTGAAAGTGTAACATTGATAAAATAATTTTAATAAGGGTGTTACAAAAGAACCTCCTGGGGTGTTTATATATTTAAGAATATATTTTAGGAGGTTTTTTTGATGAGAAAAAAGATTGCCCCTTTGGTATTGGCGGTTTTATTAATTTTTGCCGGAAGCGCCCCCGTTTATGCGGATAGTGGTTCTTCGGGTAACGGCATTAATGGGGGCCAACAAATTAATTATGTTTATCTTTCCGCGATTGGCTCCGGACTTTCAATAAACACAAGTGGATACGCAACTTGTTCAGGCTTTTTAATTTTATTGGAAGATTATAATTCTTCCTTAACACTTACGCTCCAACGCTCAAATGGCAGCGGTTGGTCTGATGTCAAGTCCTGGTCACAATCTTTTACGGGCATGGGTTCGCATAGTATGCAAAAAGGATATTATGTTTATTCCGGATACAATTATCGTGTGTTGACTACAGCAAAAGTCATAAATGGCTCTACTGTTATAGAAACAGCTAGCGTCGCCTCCCCAATTGAACAATATTAAATTATTTATGCACCAATGATTGGCAGCTTAAAAATTGGAAGATTCCACATTACTTTTTTTATTGATAAGACAATATAAGGCAGGTCAAAGTAATAACCGGGTGCGAAATGCAGCCGGTTATTACAAATTGTGGATATAATTCATTATCAGCTTAATATTTATTGCAAATATCTTGGCAGTATTTCCCTGGAGTGTTTGCCAAATAAATTTTGTGAGTTATTATGATGATGAAAAGGAATGCTTCAATTTGGTGAAAGGATATGTAGTTTGAGTTTTGAGGGGCGATAGAAATATAATAAAAGCCAATGCGGAAAACCATACGAGGGTTGTGATAGAGGAGCTTATGGTATTTTGTGAATAGTGTATACAAACAATAATAATGCCAGATTAATCCGAGGCATTCCATGTGTTTTGATTTCCTTATAAATGAGGATTTTAGTCTTTCAATTGTCAAACTCGGAAATATGCTATATTGAGGGCATGAATATCGACAGGGAGTGATGCAATGGCAAGCGGTAAACTGCGCCTGGGTATTGTGCAGATGAATACAGGAACGGATAAAAACCGCAACCTTGACCAAGCTGCCCAAATGGTGGGTGAGGCCGCGGCCCAGGGTGCTCAAATGGTAGTACTGCCGGAAATTTTCAACTCGCCTTACATCGCGCACCGTTTTCCGGAATACGCCGAGTCCTATCCCGGGCCCAGCACCGCTCTGCTGTCGGAGTTGGCTCGCCGGTACCGCCTTATCCTGGTGGGAGGCTCCATACCGGAACGGGATGGGGGCGGCGACCTGTACAATACCGCTTTCACATTTGGGCCCGACGGCGATCTTATCGGCCGGCACCGCAAGCTCCATCTATTTGATATAGACATCCCCGGCAAAATGACTTTCAAAGAATCAGCCACCCTGGCCCCGGGCGGCGATTTTCAAGTGATACGGCACGATACCCTTTGCTTTGCGGTATTTATATGCTACGATGTACGCTTCCCCGAACTAGCCCGCCTGGCAGCTTTGCAGGGCGCCCGGCTTCTGGTCATTCCAGCCGCTTTCAATCGCACTACCGGTCCTTTACACTGGGATCTGCTCATGCGCAGCCGGGCGCTTGACAATCAGGTTTTTGTGGCCGCCGCCTCTCCGGCCTTCAACCCGCAGGCTTCGTACGGAGCCTGGGGCCACTCCATGGTGGTTGATCCCTGGGGAAGGATACAGGCCCAGGCAGGCGATGAGGAGGAACTGCTGCTGGCAGATCTGGATCTGTCGATCATTGATGAAGTGCGCGCTCAGATTCCGGTTTTCCGGCAGCGGCGAACTGACCTCTATGAGCTGATTCTAAAGAGCGGTGACAGTTGACGATATATATAGTTAAAAGCAATGAGGGAGGCCAATCATGAAGTCCTATACCGATTACCTGTGGTTTAATACGGAAAGACGGCGCGAGTATATCTGCATCACGGATTTGCTGCAAAACGCCCTGGAAAAGAGCGGCATTCAGGAAGGGATGCTGCTGGTCAGCGCCATGCACATAACCGCAGGAGTATATGTGAACGATGATGAACCGGGCATCATAAGGGATCTGGACAATCTCCTGGACGGTTTGGCTCCCCTGGGCCGGGATTATTATCATCACCGGACCGGAGAAGACAATGGAGACGCCCACCTGAAAAGCCTGCTTCTTCATCACCAGGTAATGATTCCGGTAACCGGCGGTAAACTCGATCTGGGGCCCTGGCAGCAGGTCTTTTATGCAGAATTCGACGGGTGCAGGAAAAAACGGGTGGTTATAAAAATCATCGGAGATTAGTCGGGGTAGTTATCAACTACCCGCGCTACCCGGGGGTTGATTATCGGCAAGGTCGGTTCTTAAGCTCCGGGCTCCCTTGAGATAAACATGTTTTATTTCATCCTGGCTTTTACTTGAATTGACATGTATCAGAACGCGTATGCATAAGACCAGGGCACCCGGCACGTCGATCTCCTGAAAGCACAAGAGGGGCACCTTGTCCCAGCCCATGGCGCGGGCGGCCACGGCCGGAAAGGCCGACTTTATATCGGGTGTTACGCTGAAAAAAACGCTGGCGATATCTCCCGGCGCAAAACCGTTTTGGGCTTGCATGGACTGCAGCAGTTCGCGGGTCGATGACCATACCGCATCTTCCCGGTCTTCATCTACGGTAATAGCTCCCCTGATTCCTCTAAGCATCATCGGTTTTTCCCTTCACTAGCTGCCCGGGGCGGAATAAGCCGCCCGGTGCCCCAGGCCTATGGCTACCTCGTCGAGGTGAAGCAGGCCGATGCCGGAAAAGATAGCCACACTGATATGGTCCCGATAGCGGGCTATACCGATTTTTCCGCCCACATTGAGCCCCAGGGCCTTGTTCATAATCTGGGTAATGGCCTCCCGGGTAGCCCCGGCCACCGCTCCTTCGTCGGCATGGGTGTCCTTGATGACTCCTTCCCGCTTGGCTGCCACCACCGCCCGTTCTACCATTTTTCCGACCGAGCCGATAAACTCCCCGCCAAAGTCAACCGCCACCGCTCTGATCCCGTATTCGTCGTAAAGGGATTTTTTAAGCTGGGCCTCTTCAGGGCGCGAGGAACTCAAGGCCAGTTTGATCGCCGCTACCGCTACTAACTTGCTTCCCACTTCCATATCGATGCTCTCCTTGCATATTGGGTTTCAAGATTCTACTTCCGGCCTGACAGGCTGAAATCGCGCTGGCCATCATCAGCTGGCATTAGTAAGCAGGCCACAAAAACCGGGCTGCCCCGTTTAGAATTATTTTACTATTATTTTGCCCACCATGACTATACCCTGGTTGGCGTTGTAAACCTGGTTTTTCTCCGGGTAGGCTACATTGGAGGAAGTCTCTTTAATTAAAAAGCTCACCGGGAAGCTATAAAAGGTAGTGTCTATTTCTACGATATCCCCGGCAGCCAGCTCCAGGCTCATCTCTTTTTCCGTAAACTCGCGATAAGGGTGGTGGTTGACTAGAATAACCGCCCTGGGCAGCGAAGCAAAACGTTCAATAGATATAGTAAGCCGGGCCTGAGGCGACTGGACATTCTTTTCTCCGGCACCCTCGTTTTGAACTGCTGGAGCCGGGTCCGGGCTTTTGTTTATAGCCGGTTGCCCGATGTATTGTCCTTCCAGCCTTTCACCGAGGCTTAAATAAAGACGCAGGTCGTCCCTGGTCATCAATCCCTGGACAACTACCAGAGCCACCATAAATAAGACGACGATCCGGATCAGGTATTTTTCTACCAGGTTTATATGTTTTTTCAAAACCATCCCCCCGGCACAGGTTTTCGTTCTATATTATGCCGGGCTCGGACGGATTATCCATGCTTGCTTCCCAAAATAGCGCAGGCCATAGCCGCTGCTCCATAGCCGTTGTCAATGTTCACTACCGCCACTCCGCTGGCGCAGCTGTTCAACATGGCCAGGAGGGCGGCCAAGCCGCCAAAACTGGCCCCGTAACCGACGCTGGTCGGCACCGCGATAATCGGTTTACGAGTCAAACCTCCCACTACGCTGGCCAGGGCTCCCTCCATACCGGCCACAACTATCACTACCCCGGCCTGATTGATCCGGGGGAGGACATCCAGCAGGCGATGCAGGCCGGCAATGCCTACATCATAGGCCCGGTCAACGGCTGCCCCCATTACTTCCAGGCAGGCCGCCGCCTCTTCCGCGACCGGCAGATCAGCCGTCCCGGCCGATAAGAGAAGCACCCGGCCCAGCGGAGGTTCATGATCACCCTGGAGATAGATCACCCGCCCCAATTCATTATATTTAACCCCGGGCAGTTCCTTTAAAACCGTTTGATAAAGCTCCCGTTCAGCTCTGGTACCCAAAACGCTGTGATTTTTTTCAGCCAAAGACTTAAAAATAGCCGTAACCTGCTCCGGGGTTTTGCCGGCGCAAAAAACCACTTCAGGAAAATTATCACGCAGGGAACGATGATGGTCGACGCGGGCAAAGCCCAGGTCCTCAAAGGGCATGGTTCCTATTAATTCACAGGCCTGGTCAGGGCTCTTTTCTCCTCTTTGCACCTCTTCCAGCAGTTTTAAAAGTTTAAATCGATCCATTTACCACGCCCCCCCAGCAAAAGCCTTTTCTCCATCTTTATTAAATAATAACAGGGCCTACCGCAATGTAATACACTGCCTAAAGTAAGATAAATAACGCCCTGGTAAAGCAAAAGCGCCGCCCCTGATTCAAGGCTGGCGCGATTCGTACAAATGCCGGCTATGTAATTAAAAAGATCCGGAAGATTCTACATCCTGGTTCGAGCATATTCCACCCCGGCCATGAACGCCTTCCGGTTTGCTTCTATCAGACGTTCCGATTTGCCTTTAAATATAACCGGGAAATATTCCAGGGCCTCTTCAACCTGAACCACTGAAGTCTTCTCCAGATAAGCGCCCAGCATGATCATATTGGCTCCGCGGGGATTGCCCATCTCTTCAGCCAGTTCATTGACGGGGACTGCCAGCACTTCAATGTCGGTGCGGTCTGGAGTCCGGTCCACCATTGATGAATTGATCATCACCAGTCCATTGGGCTTTACTCTCTTTTCAAACTTATCCAGGGAAGGGCGGTTCATGATAACTGCCATTAAGGGATTTTCGGTCAGGGGGGAGCTGATTTCCTCCTCGGCGATGGTAACCAGGCAATTGGCTGTGCCTCCCCGCATTTCCGCTCCGTAGGAGGGAACCCAGGAAACGTTCTTGCCTGAACTCATGGCCGCATGTGACAGAAATAGTCCCATGGCCAAAACCCCCTGCCCGCCAAAGCCGGCAAATAACACCTGTTTCTCCATCTAGCCTTCCTCCTTGACCTTAAACTCACCCAGCGGGTAATAGGGGATCATCTGATCACCCACCCATTTCATAGCTTCTACCGGGCTCATGCCCCAGTTGGTGGGGCAGGTTGACAAGACCTCGACCATGGTAAAGCCCAGGCCCTTCATCTGCATCTGAATAGCTTTTTTAATGGCTTTCTTGGTTCTGGTCACATTGGCCGGCGTATTGACGGCGGTCCGGCAAACATAGGCGGCTCCTTCACTTTGCGCCAGCAGTTCAGCCATTTTGGCTGGATAGCCGTTCGCCTCCACCGTGCGTCCATAAGGGGAAGTAGTGGTTACCTGCCCCAGCAGGGTGGTGGGAGCCATCTGCCCGCCGGTCATGCCGTATATAGCGTTATTAATAAATATAACCGTGATATTCTCCGCCCGCAACGAGGCGTGGATGATTTCTCCCATTCCGATGGAAGCCAGGTCCCCATCACCCTGATAGGTGATCAGGCAGCGATCCGGTAAAAGCCGTTTAATGCCGGTTGCGATGGCCGGAGCGCGTCCGTGCGCTGCTTCCAGGGTGTCGAAATTAAAGTAATCATAAGCCAGAACGGAACAGCCCACCGGACATATTCCAATGGTTTTTTCCCGCAGGTTTAATTCGTCCAGGCATTCGGCCAGCAGGCGATGAACTATACCATGGGTGCAGCCCGGACAGTAATGAAATCTGGTTTCTTGCAGACTCTCCGGTCTTTTGGCAACTATCTTCACCTAGAATCCCTCCCTTTCCGCAATCCGCATGATTTCCCGGGTAAGCTCCTCGGGGTTGGGAGTAATTCCTATGCGTCCATAAAAGTCTACCGGCACCTGACCATTGACGGCCAGGCGGATGTCTTCCACCATCTGCCCCATACTCACTTCAATGGATAGAAAACGGCGAACTTTCCTGGCTGCTCCGGCCACCACCCGCTCGGGAAAAGGCCACAGGGTTATGGGGCGTATTAAGCCCACCTTTATGCCCTGCTTGCGGGCTTCCATAACTGAACGTTTGGCTATCCGGGCAATGATGCCAAAAGCCATAACCGCCAGATCAGCGTCTTCCATCATAAAGGTCTCAGCCCGCTGTTCATTGGCCTGTATTTCCTTATATTTAGCATCCAGATGCCGGTTTCTCTTTTCCAGAAATTCCGGGTCCAGGTGCAGGGTGTTTACAACATTGGGCTTGCGTCCTACACAGCCGGTAGTTGCCCAGGGCTTGTCCACAAACTGGGTAACCGGTTCCCGCAGGATGATGGGCTCCATCATCTGCCCCAGGGTTCCTTCAGCCATAATCAAAACCGGGGTCCGATAGCGATCCGCCAGATCATAGCCCTCCATGGCCAGGTCCATCATCTCTTGCACTCCGGAGGGGGCTAAAACCAGGGTGCGGTAATCACCATGCCCGCCGCCCCGGGTGGCTTGAAAATAGTCGGCCTGGGAAGGCTGTATTCCGCCCAGCCCCGGGCCTCCCCGGGATAAATTGACGATCAGACAGGGCAGTTCACCTTCAGCGATAAAGGAAATCCCCTCTTGTTTGAGGCTTAACCCCGGTCCGGATGAAGCGGTCATCACCCGGGCGCCGGTCGAGGCCCCGCCATATACCATATTTATAGCGGCCAATTCGCTTTCCGCTTGAACAAATACTCCGCCGATCTTGGGCATGGTGCGGGCCATATATTCGGCCAGCTCGCTGGACGGGGTGATGGGATAGCCGAAAAACGCGCGGCATCCTGCTCTAATAGCCCCTTCCGCCAGCGCTTCGTTACCCTTCATCAGTACTCTTTCTTCCATACCATCACTCCCTTTCCACCTGAATGATCATATCAGGGCACATCATAGCGCATATGGCACAGCCATTGCATTTTTCCTCCTGGGTTATGGTCACCGGGTGGAAACCTAGAGAATTCATCTGGTGTTTGTCAAGCTCCAGTATCCCTTGAGGACAATAAAAAACGCAAAGTTCACAAGCCTTGCAGCGCTCATCATCGAACTTGAGCCTGCCCCTTGCCATCCTACATTCCTCCCTTAAAATACGTCTGTAAGCCAGTCAGGCCTCAGATAAAGCTGGATTTTTTTGAGCAGCTTGCCGTAGCGGGGATATAACTCCTGATAAAACCGTTCTTCCACCGTCAGGCATACTACCGGAAGTTCCAGAGCCCTGGCATAAGCTACGACCCTGGCATGTCCTTCGACAATCGTAGTCAGGTCACTGGCTTCAACCAGATTGGGGTTGCTCACGATTCCGGTAAAGGGAATGCGGGCCGCCCTTTCCAATCCTGTGCGCAGTTCGTAGATTGATTCTAAATCACCGGCGAAGGGGCGGTAAGGGTTTACTACCAGATTGAAATGGAGTGGTCTCCGCTGCCCCAAAAGATGACTTAGGTAACCTAGTGCCAGTGAACCCACTTCGTCTCCTGCCACATCAATCACCATGTCGTTGTCCTGGCGGACATAAGCCAGTAAATGAGCGGGTATATTGGGAACATCGCCAAAAGAAAGGTCGCCTCCGGGGGCAACCAGGATTATGCCCTTTTGATTCAGTTCCTCTTTTAAATCGCGGGAAACAAACCAGGGATTGACCATATCCAGGTCTGCCAGCACCACTCTGGTGGACCTATGGGCAGTTTCAATGGCGTAATTCAGAGCCACTTCACTTTTTCCACTGCCAAATCCACCGGCAAAAATAGCTATACTGCCCAAATTTTTTCCCTTTCCCGCTCAGTCCGAACATCTTATTCTGTACTGTATAACAGACCTGGAACAAAATCAATAAATTTTTTCAGAAAATTGTACAATTTCGACAGTCATCATCAAATACAAGGTAATAATAGCTGCCCCAATTATGTACACCAATATACGGAACGTTGTACTAAGCTACAGCTTTGCAAACAATTAAAGCCCGGGTAAAACCCAGGCTTATTCTGGTATTTATCAGGATTTGGATAAAGCATTTACTGAAGGCTGGTGGGATCGGATAGAAGATCGGTCATATCGGAGACGATCGCTTCCAGATCGGCTTCGGAAACACCCAGCAAAGCCAGCGATTCAGGATAAACCGGATACAATAGGCCGTCCACCCCTATTCCTATACCCATGGATAAACAAACCGCATCCGCCAGGTGAACCATAGCGGTCAGCTTCTGGTCTTCGGAAGCCTGTCCCGGTTGGTGGTGCTTCTCTATGGCTTCAACCAGTTGGGGAGGAAGACTCCATCTTTCAGCCAGACGGGCGCCTACCATCGCGTGATTAAAACCGAGGATCTGATCTTCGGCATTCATAAAGGGTATTTCCTGCGCAGTCACCAATTCTACCACTTCATGATAGGCCTCTTTCATGTACCGGTTTAATATCACCTTGCCGATATCGTGCAATAGACCCGCCGTGTAGGCTAAATCCAGATTGGTGAAGCGGCAGCGCCTGGCAATGAGGCGGGAGGCGATAGCGCAGGCCTGGGAATGGCGCCAGAGTTCGCCTTCCTCCAGGGCGTAGCCTTCATATCTCTTCTGCAGCAAATCGCTGACCGCGGCGGCCAGAACAATACCGCGAATCGTCTTGAAACCGAGTAAAACTACGGCATCGCTTACCGTCGCAATGCGCCGGGCGAAGCCGTAGTAGGCTGAATTGGCCAAGCGCAAAACCCGGGCGGTCATAGCCTGATCCTGATCGAGCACCTTATGTATATCCTGCGCTGTGGATTCCGGGTCCTCAGTCAACTGCATAACCCGTAATACCACCTGGGGAAGCGCTGGAACATCATTTACCGCTTCCAAAATATTTTCCAGGCTTACTTTTTCCACGACCCGTCCCCCTTTACTTCCAATTATCCATTTTGCGTTTAAGAATCTGCCGGTTCAACCTCAGCTCTTCATTAACGCGCAAGAAAATTCTTTCCATATCCAAACGGGATAAATTCAGTTCATCAGGCTCCAGTACTTCAACTTTTCTAAATTCCTCTTTCATTGTAAACCGAATGGCGTCCTCAATGGAATCAGCCGAAAATACGATAATAACTGGGGCGAAACTCACAGTTTTGTCACTCACTTCGTCATGGATGGTATAGACCTCCTGGCTCATGTCTATGTCTTCAACCACAATTCCCTGAATAGGTACATTACGGCTCAAAGTAGCCTGCTGCTGCCTGGTGGCTTCCGCAATGTCAGCGCTGTTTTTCCCCCCGAAAAGTCCGGATTTGCCTTTCCCCGCATAATCAAAGCGGACCCGAAGTCTGAGTTTTCCCATACAACGTTTCCTCCTATATCATTAGTATATACACATGATAATCATTGGTAAAAGCTCATAGTCATTTCAGCCATAAACATCCCCATGACTGCTGCCAGACCTTCTCCATAGTTAAGCTCCAGATCGAACCAGGGCTCGATCTGCAAACGTTCCATTACCAGCCGGTGCCCGGGTTCCAACGCCAGACTGGGGCAGAATAAATTAGGCAGGCTTTTGTTATTGAGCATTACCGCCAGAAGGGCTGCAACCGAAGTCACAAACCCGTCCAGGATAATCGGAATCCCATAATGCTCCGCTTCGCTGATAAACCCGGTCAGGGCCGCAATCTCCAAGCCGCCGAAGCGAGCCAGCATATCCAGCACATCGTTCGGTTCGGGTGGGTCATTATCCATCGCCCGCCTCAACAGTTCTATTTTTCTGGCGATAAGGGCACCGCCCCCGCTTCCCGGTCCGGTCATCAACTCCACCGGCAGCTGCAAGGCTGCCGCCCCCAAAGCCGAAGCGCTAAGCGTATTGCCTATGCCTATTTCCCCCAGACCCACCATATCGTAGTTATGGAGTTTTACATACTCCCAGACCGCCCGGCCGGCTTCTAAAGCGGACAGGGCCTCGCCATAATCCATGGCGTCTTCATTGATGAAATTGCGGGTGCCTTTTCTGATTCTTTTCTGAATTAAATCCGGATTATCTATTTCATCACACAAACCCAGGTCAAAAATCCATTCTCTCTTACCCAGGCGTTCCAGGAGCTTCTTGGTAGGACTGGTGCCGTTCAAGTGGGCGGCAACAATCTGCCCGGAGCGAAGCGCCTTATAGTTGCTGCTTCCTTCCAGGCTTACCCCGTGATCCCCGGCAAAAACGAGCAGGGACCAGTCCCTCCCCTTGCATCCCAGAGCGTCCAGCCGGCCGTACAGGGTGTTTAATTTCCCCATTCCGTTAATGTCTGGACTCTTGCTATTATTCATAGGGGTGTTACCAGGCATATCATCCATCATAATTGACCCGTTCAACCGGCCCGCTCGAACTGCTTTTATTGTTCAAGGTGATCATGGCTTTGGCTCCGGTTAGCTGCGGCTTCTTTTTTCAGACGTTTAACCTCGCCCGGGGTAAGATAGCGAAACTTCCCCGGAGCAACTCCCTGCAGGCTCAAGAAAGATAAAGCCGTCCTTTGCAGGTGTAATACCGGGTAGCCGACCGCCGCACACATCCTGCGCACTTCCCGCTTTTTCCCTTCCCCCAACTCCACTTCCAGCAGGCTGCTATCAGCTGAACTTTCCAATATCTTGACACCGGCCGGCAAAGTGGGTCCATCCTCCAGGTTTACTCCCGTACGCAGCCTTTGCAGGGCTTCCCGGCTTACGCATCCTTTAACCCTGACCCGGTAGCGCTTCTTTATTCCATAGCGGGGATGGGTTATGAGGTTGGCAAAGTCCCCATCATTGGTCATCAACAGCAATCCTTCGCTGTCATAGTCCAGGCGTCCGACCGGAAACACCCTGGTGTCAATTTTACTTACCAGTTCGGCGACGGTAGGCCTCCCCTGTGGATCATCCAGACTGCATATGACCCCCAGGGGTTTGTTAAGCAGCAGGTATACGGGCCGTTCCTGTGCAACAGCAGTTCCGTCTACTTTAATTTCATCTTTTTCCGGCTCCACTTGAACTCCCTGCTCGCGGATCACAACCCCATTAACCATCACCCGCCCCTGGGCAATGAGCTCTTCAGCCTTACGGCGGGAGGTAATTCCAGCCTGGGCGATATATTTGGCCAGCCTCAAATCATTCACCTGCATTATATAAACATAGGAATATTATCAAACATTTTCTACACCGATATTCTATCTCCTTCATTTAGCCGCCGGTTTCCGAGCTTCTTGTCAGGTTTTGGATGCTAATTATACAAATATACAGTCGATAATTTTTAATCATTTTCCATCCTTTCTGATATGATAGACATAATAAATTGCAAACTTTTTGCAGTTACCATAAAGGCGGCGATAATAATGTCTAAAGAAGGAATTGACAAAGCAAAAATTGAGACTGCCGTGCAGATGATACTTGAAGCCATTGGAGAAGACCCTCATCGAGAAGGTTTACTCAATACTCCCGGGCGGGTAGCCCGGCTGTATGAAGAGGTTTTCTCGGGATTGGACAAGGAGCCCGGCGATTTATTGGAAGTACTGTTCACTGAATACCATGATGAACTGGTCCTGGTGAAAGACATTCCTCTCTATTCGATGTGCGAACACCACCTGCTTCCCTTTTATGGCAAGGCCCATGTCGCCTATATACCCAAGGGAGGCAAAGTTGTGGGCATCAGCAAGCTGGCCCGGGTCACCGAGACCTATGCCCGGCGCCCCCAGCTGCAAGAACGTCTCACTTCGCAGATCGCGGACTGCATCAACCAGACCCTGAAACCGCATGGAGTAGCGGTAGTAATTCAAGCTGAACACATGTGTATGACCATGCGGGGGGTCAAGAAACCCGGTGCTCTTACCGTAACATCTGCCGTCCGGGGAATATTTGAGACCAGAGCCGAGACCCGGGCAGAACTGCTTTCCCTCATTTTAAACAAATAATGGAGAATGAAGATCTCATCCCCATTCGGACGATAAGAAGGAGGTCACTATATTCATGGCAAACGTGGCGATCATCGGGGCAGGAAAAGGCGGGTCTTCCATATTAAAAGCCTTGAACGGCATTCCGGCCATCAACATTATGGGCATGTGCGACGTCAACACCAATGCCGAAGGTATGGCTCTGGCCAGGCAACTGGGCGTTCCCAACTATACGGATATAAAAGCGCTGCTTGCCCTTCCGGCTCTGGAACTGGTCATCGAGGCCACCGGCAGCCCCCGGGTGCAGGAAATGATCAACGAGTCAAAATCAGGGCATACTGCCATTGTAGACTCTCATGGAGCCAACCTGATGATGACCCTGGTTGAGTCCCGTGAGGACATGATTCACTCCCTGCACGAGGAAGCGACCCGCCTGGCCGAAATGTCCAGAGATCTATCCAATACCATTCAAGAGATCCGCCGGGTAATCGAGGAAGTGGCCCGGCAGGCTCATACAACCGCCAAACAGGGCAGCCAACTCATCTCTTCTTCCCGGGAAGCCGAGAAGAGCCTTACTGAAACCGGTGAAGTTTTAAAAATAATCAGTTCAACCGCGCAGCAAACCAAGCTGTTGGGCTTTAACGCCGCCATTGAAGCCGCCCGCAGCGGTGAACATGGCCGCGGGTTTGCCGTGGTAGCCGACGAAGTACGCAAGCTGGCAGAGTTCAGCACCGTTTCCGCCCAAAAGATTTCGAGTATTTTAAGCAATATCGAACATGCCTTTGCCACCATTAACAAAGGCATTGACGAGGCCGGCTCCACCATGCTGAAACAGGCCAAGCTGACTGAATCGGCCGCCGCCAATATCCAGGAGCTGGAAGCCATGTCCGAAGAACTGCTGGCCACGGCTGACAATCTCGCCAAGCTGGGTTAAAGCACCCTGCCATTCTTCCTCCCGGAGAGGTAATTTTTCGCGCAGCGCGGCTTCATCAATCTGGATTATTTTTAGCCCGGCCTTCTCCAGGTCCAGTACTTCATCCTTAATGGCCAGGGCCAGCTGGAGAGCGATTTAGGACTGATCCAGATCCTCCCGGGGATAGGACCAGTGCAATATGGTTATGGGTCCGGTCAGCATGCCTTTTACCGGCCGATCAGTCAGGCTCTGGGCGTAGGCGATCCATTCTACGGTGATGGAGCGGCTGCGCTTCACGTCCCCAAAGATAATAGGCGGCTTCACCCCTCTGGTTCCGTAAGACTGGACCCATCCATTTTCAGTAAAGATAAATCCCTCCAGATTCTCTCCGAAGTATTCCACCCTATCGTTGCGCTCATATTCACCATGCACCAGAACGTCAAATCCCAAATCCTCTTGCAGTAGAATAACCTGGCCAATATGCTCCTTGATCTGGCGCTTGTATTCATCCTCATCAATGAGTCCTTTTCTAAACTGCTGACGCAGCTGTCTGACTTCTGCCGTTTGCGGAAAGGAGCCAATGGTGGTGGTGGGGAGCTTGGGCAGTCCCAGCCCCTTCTTTTGCGCCTCTATCCTCTCTTTATAGCAAGGATGACGAACATAATCCGCTCCAGTGAGGCTCTTTAGGCGTGCTCTGACCTCCGGCCGGTGTTTAGCCGGGTGATTGCTTAATTTATTGACCAGCGCTTGATTGGCTATGAATCGGTCATTATGCGGATAATCACTATCTTCCAGCAATTCTTTCAAATCACCCAGTTCATTTAATTTTTCCCGGGCGAAGGACAGATAAGGACGGTATTCCGCACCCAGTTTAACTTCATATTCTGCCGAATAGGGTACATGCAGCAGAGAACAGGAAGTGTTGAGAACCACTTGCTCACTATTGACATATTTCAGCAAATGTTTAATTTTATCCATAGTCCGGGCGTAATTGTTTATCCAGATATTTTTCCCGTTGACCAGCCCGGCAAAAAGCTGCTTATCGCTGGGAAAACCATAACTTTCGATAAGTTCGAGGTTTTTGCCGCCCTCCACCAGATCCAGGCCTACGGCATCAAAATCCAGGGACATGACTTTGGCATATATATCTCTAATGTCCCCAAAATAGGTCTGGAGGAGGATTTGGGTGTCGCCCCGGACGGCCAGAAGCTTTTTATAAGTATGGTAAAAAGCGCTTTGTTCCCCGGGATTCATGGCCATTACGATAGCCGGTTCGTCGATCTGCAAGGTAGGCAGTCCCAGGGCGGCAAAACGGCTTATGATTTCTTGATAGACGGGGATAAAATGCTCCAGCAGCCGGACCAGGCTCAGCCGGCTTTTATGCTTAGAAAGCTTGAGGAAAGTATAAGGGCCGATAATAACCGGCTTGGTGTTGATACCGCAGGCCTGAGCTTCCCGGTATTCGGCAAAAGGCTTTATCCCGTTTAAGTTAAGATCAAGATCGGATTCTATCTCAGGCACAATATAGTGATAATTGGTATTAAACCACTTCTTCATATCGAGCGCTGTAACATCGCCCTTACGGTTTTGAACTCCCCTGGCCATGGCAAAATAGCATTCCAGCTCGTCTTCGGCCAGAAAACGATATCGTGAAGGAATGACATTCAGCAGGCAGGCCATATCCAGCATATGGTCATAGAAAGAGAAATCATTGCTGGAAATATAGTCAATGCCCGCCTCCCTCTGCATACTCCATTGGGTTTCCCTTAACTGACGGCTGCCGGTCATCAGCGTTTCTTTGCTCACCCTGCCTAACCAATAGCCTTCCACTAAATTCTTAAGCTCCCTGTGAGCTCCGAGGCGTGGAAATGAAACGGCCGCTAATTTAGTACTCAATGAGATTTTCCTCCTTGATGATGAATTTTAAGGAGGAAATAGACACAACGCCGGTTGTCCCTATCTCCATACTTCGCACCCAAAGAATGGGATTAATCAGGCCGTGAGGCAGGTTTCCTGGCTCCTCTTCATCCTACTCTCTTTTCCTTCCCATCTAGTACTCTGTTACAGAGTACTACAGACAGTGGCTGTAAAAGATTTGGTCAGAGTTACAGTAGTGGGGGCTGCTCAGGCTTTGCACCTGATTCCCTATTATCCCGCTAGTAAATCTGCGGGCACCTCACTGAGCTCCCGGATATATTGAATGCATATCCGGTTTGAATTTAACGATTATCTAAGCAGGATATCATTTGGCTCCCTTCCCTTCTTTTCTATTCGACCTTTAAACAAGTCTTTAATCCCCAAACTACAAAAATTAATAAATATATGATTTGAATCATCAGCAATAATGAAGATGCTTCCCCGCCCAGGGCAACGTTGCGAAGGCCCTGGCTGGCCGGGGTGAGCGGTAAAAGCTTTATTAAATACGAGAATGGGACCGGTATCCGGTCCACCGAGAAGAAGGTCCCGCAAACAAAAATCATCGGTGTTATTACGTAGTTATTGAATCGGGCCATGTCCGGGTGCGAGTTTATTTTAAGCGCCGCCAAAAATCCCAGGCTGGAAAAAACCAGGCAATTGAGAAACAAAATAGGGAAAAACCACCCGGTAACGATCAAATGAGCCCGGAACAGCCAGGCGATAATTATTAAGATAAACGCGGCATACAGGCCCCGTAAAGCCCCGGCCAGGATCTTCCCGGACGCATAGGAATAAATGGTGATAGGCGCAATTAAATATTCCTCAAATGTTTTATCATAAAGCCGGGCGATAATAAGCGGAGTGGAAACCGCGTTGAAACTGACGTTCATCGTGCTTAAGGCTATAATTCCGGGGACAATATAATTCAAATAGGATACCCCGTTCAGGCTTACGCTCTTGCCGAGCCCTAAACCAAAGGCCAGCAGGTATAATAGCGGCGCAACCATTGCTCCGGTGGTTATGGTCAGCCAGCGTCGCTTAAAAAATAAATACTCCCTCCATAAAACCGCCTTTAAACCATTCATCAAGCACTCACTCTTTCATCGGTCAGCCTTACGAACACATCTTCCAGCCCGGTTTTGCGAATATTGAATTCAACCTGCAGGCTGCGGGCATACTCCAAGGCTTCCTGCTGCGATTTAAAGAAATGCAAAGCTGTCCTATCATTGCTAAAATGCTCTACGACTACCGGTCCTACGATATTGGCCAGTTCCTCCGGCGAACCTTCCATAATCAGCCGGCCTTCATTTAATAAACCAATACGGTTGCACAGTTTCTCCGCTTCTTCCAGGTAGTGGGTGGTCAACAAGATGGTGATCCCTCTCGTATTCAGACTTTTGAGGAGATCCCATACTTTCCGCCTTGCGAATACATCCAGACCAACGGTGGGCTCGTCCAGGAGAAGGACCCGGGGCTCATGCATAAGTGCTCTGACAATCAACACTTTTCGCTTCATCCCACCCGATAAAGTATTAACCACCGCCCGGGCCTTTTTTTCAAGCTCGGCAAAGGCCAGCAGCTCCTTAATTCTCTTGGCGGCTTGGGCTGAGGATATTCCGTAAAGCATGGCATGCAGCCGCAGGTTTTCTATCACGGTCAACTCCGGTTCAAGATTATTGTGCTGGGGGACCAGACCCAGTTTAGCTTTAAACCTCGTTTCGCTGCGGTGGACAGGGCAGCCGTTTACCATTATTTTCCCTTTGGTCGGATTGGTTAAAGCGGTAATCATACGTATAGTAGTCGTCTTCCCGGCTCCGTTGGGACCAAGCAATCCATAAAAATCTCCTGGGGCGATTTGCATAGATAGATTATCTACGGAAAGGGTTTCGGCATAGATTTTGGTAACTGTTTCAAGTCTTATCATCGCTTAAAGCCTCTTCATTCCTTTTTTGGCTAGAACAGTCGTCAGGTAATCAGGTTTTCTTTCTTCGATATCATTTAAGTTGTAAATGATTTCTTCGCCATCCAATCCGCACCGGCTTATCATCACTGCATTTTCGCTAAATCCGGATTCTACTAACTGAGCGACAACCTGCCGGTGGTTTTTATAAACCTTCATCAACACCAGATTGTCGCTATTTCGAAGGATATTTTCCAACTTTTTATCGTCATTGGTCGCAGGAACTATACTCAATACTTCATTGCCATCCGCCAGTGGAAATCCGGCCCGGCTGGCGGCAGCGCAGAATGAAGTCACCCCGGGGATGGTCTCGATGCTCAGGCCCGTTTGTTCTAAAAGCCGGTAAATATGTATATAAGTGCTATACAGCATAGGATCGCCGAGGGTCAAAAACGCTACGTTGTTGCCCTCGTCAAGCAAGCTTTTAATAGTGCTGGTATTTTTCTCATAGGCTCCTGCCAAGTCCCTTTTATCAAATATCATCGGAAAAACTAATTCCAGCACCGTCGTATCAGGGCCGATATAGGGTCTGACAATTGAGAGGGCGGTGCTTTCGATTTTCTTTTCCGTATGGGGTGCAATGATTACTTCCACCTCTTTAAGTATTTTTACTGCTTTAACCGTAATCAGTTCCGGATCCCCCGGTCCAACTCCCACCCCATAAAATTTGCCTTTTTCAAGCATTATAACTCCTCCATAATTTAATATTTAAAATTACATCCGGACTCGTATGATATCCCAAGCACCTCTTCACAGGGAATCGGAAAATAAATTCATGTGGAACTTCCCCGTAGCGCCATCCGGTTTTATCTCCACCCGCACCTTAAATACCGCCTTGATCACTTCGGCGTTGAAAACCTGTTCAGCCGGTCCTTCACAAAAAACCCTCCCGTGGTTCAGGTACATGAAATAGTCGCAGAACATGCCGGCCAGGTTTAGATCATGCATAACGGCGATCACGGTCAGACCTTGCTCTCTATTCATGTGCTGAATAAGCTTGAGCAGTTCCAGCTTGTAACAGATATCCAGGTTGGAGGTGGCCTCATCCAGGAATAATAGCTGAGGAGTCTGAGCCAGGGCCCGCGCCAGTATGACCCTTTGCCGCTCTCCGCCGCTCAGGTTGGTGACGGGCTTTTCAGCCAGCTCCCATACACCGCATTGCTTCATACAGCGGTATATGATCTCCAGATCCTCTTCCCGCAGTCGCGACAGGCGTCCCAGGTGGGGTTTTCTTCCCATCATCACTATCTCCTGAACTGTAAAAGGGAAATTAATCGGGTTATCCTGGGGAACTACGGCGAAATGGCGGGCAATTTCCTCCCGCCGGCAATCGTTTATATCCCGGCCCTTCCAGACCACGCTGCCGCGGGACGGCCTGGCCACACCGCACAAAGCATTGATCAGGGTGGTTTTGCCGCTGCCGTTAGGTCCGATAATTCCGTAAAACAACCCCTTCTCGAATTGCAGGTTGACGTCTTGCAGTACGTGGTGCTCTCCGTAATTAAAACCCAGCTCTTTGGTTCTGAGCAGTGCTGAATCTCTCAAGCGGCGCCTCCTAATAAACCTGTTTTTTGGCTTTTATCCTAAAAATATAGCAAAAGAAAGGACCTCCCAGCAGAGTGGTGAGGATGCCGACCGGGATCTCGCCCGACAGGAGGTTTTTGGCCAGGGCGTCGGCCGCCGTCATTAGCACTGCGCCTCCCAGAGCCGACAAAGGAATGAGCACCCGGTGATCGGGACCTACCAGCAACCTCATCAAGTGGGGTACAATCAAGCCTACGAAACCTATGATCCCGGCCACCGCAACACAGGCCGCCGTAATCAGGGAAGAAGTGATCAACAGAATGGTCGTGACCAGGCGGTCATTGACGCCCAGCTGCCGGGCCGGCCTTATTCCCAAGCTCAATATATTGAGGTCGTCAGCGTAATAACAGCAGATACTGATGCCCAGCAGCACCGGAGGCAGGCACAGCAAAACATGGCTCCATCCCCGGGCCGAGAAACTGCCCATCAACCAGAATACCATAGCGCCTACCCCTTCCCCGGCCATGCTCTTGAGAAAACTGATGGCGGCCGAGAGTATCGCGCTGATAATGACTCCGGCCAGTATTAAATTGGTGACCGCCAGGGTTTGATTGATCAAGGCGACTTTATACACCGCCCCCAACGCCAATAAGGCCCCGGCCAATGCGAATAGCGGGATGGTAAGCACCCCCAGGGGGCCCGGCAAAGAGACGGCGAAAAAGATCGCCGAGCTCGCTCCGAAAGCCGCCCCGGTAGATACTCCAAGAGTATAAGGATCGGCCAGGGGGTTCATTAGCAGCCCCTGGAAGACGGCTCCGGCACTGGCCAATCCGGCTCCCACAATGACCGCTATAACGATGCGCGGCAGCCTGACGTCCAACAGCACCGCGCGGTGCACCTCGTCTATTCCGGCGGCGGCTTCTCCTCCGAAGGGAAAGACCGACCATATTAATCTGGCAATCTCCCCCGGCGGTATATTGATAAAACCCAGTCCGGTAAAAAAAAGGCAGGCCAAAACCAAAAGGCCGCCCATAACAGTGAATATCAATAAATTCTTTTTCTTCTTTTTTTGATGGTATAAATGTAATTCGTTGTGCATAAAAGCAGCCTGGCCTTTATAATGCGGCCGCTTTGGTCAGGGCACTTAACGCCTCAGCCCCGCTGACTGCATCATCCGGCCGGAAAAAGCCCCCGGCGTCAAGGCTCATAATACCGTTCTGGCACAATGTTTCCACTATCCTGGGCTTTTTGCATTTTTCTATGTCGTTTACGCTTATCCTGCCTTCCCCCTCTTTCAAATCAAACATCGTAAAAACAATATTGGCCAGCTCGTCGCGAGTAAGGGCTTTTTGCGGATAAAAAACCTTTTCATCCGCCTCCATGATTCCAGCCAGAACGGCCGTCTCAATATAATCGAAGTAGGGATGGCCGGTCTTTACGTCCTCAAAGCCGCCGTAAACATGGCTTCCCGGTTTCGCTTGATAGGATTTGCTGGTCGGAGTAAAAATCGGCATATGCTTGAATCTTACAATGATCTCCGCCATTTCCTGTCGGGTTAGCTGGCTTTTTTCCCTGTACTGGGACAGATCATCGAGGGTATCAGGATATAGCATTCTAGCCAGTTCCCGTACTCCCCGGGCAAAGCTGAAAGTGGGGCTTGAGACCAGTTTTTCATCGATATTATAGACCTTGCCCTCCTTGAGCGCTTTGATAGTGTCAAAGCCCGGCCTGATTTTTATAGCGTCAGGCGTACCCCCGGAATTCATCGATCCCCGCTGAGCAATATAGACATCAATTTCACCGGCATGAGCAAGTATTCTCTCGGTTCCGTAAGGTGCAATACTGCTGCCCTCCTTGATGGGCTGGGCATCAGCGGCTATATTAACGCCTCCTGCCATGCGCAAAGCGGCGGCTGCCATACAATCAGGGGTAATCGTACGATACTCCGTTTCGGTAGATTCAAAAAACACCTTCTTCTTGGGCAGCCCGGCAGTGGTATTCTCGATAGCCTTTAAATCCTGGTGAAATTTTTGCAACAGCCGGGCGGCTTCTGCTTCTTTACCGGTCAGAATGCCCAGTTTGCTTATATAATCGTCGAATTGCTCAAATTTTTCCGGGTACAGGCACACGACATTGATCCCCGCGCTTTCCAGGGCCCTCACGAAATCAGGCGCGCTCTCCTTAACAAAAGGCCTTATCAATACCAGGTCCGGCTGGGCAGCGATCACCTTCTCCGGGTCCTCGCGATAATCGTAGGCCGGTTTTTTTAGAGCCTCCGGAGGATAGGTTTCCGTGGCGTATACGCCGATAATTTCTTCATTTAATCCCAGGCTAAAAAGATTCTCGGTATGGGCCGTATAAAAAGAAATGATCCTGGTGGCCGGCTTTTCCATAACCGTGGTCTTGCCCAGATCGTCGGTTATTCTTATCTTGCCATCCTGGTTTCCCGGCCTCGAAGCTGTACACCCGGGAAGCGCGGTTAATAGAAGAACGGCAATTACACAGAACGCAATCTTTTTCATAGAGCCTCCCATCAATCAAGCAAAC
The DNA here is from genome assembly GCA_002410325.1 of Syntrophomonas sp. UBA5314. GTDB lineage: Bacteria > Bacillota > Syntrophomonadia > Syntrophomonadales > Syntrophomonadaceae > UBA5314. The sequence continues at coordinate 34,341 of DHRK01000037.1, read as the reverse complement.
ATCTGCTTGATTACCCCCCATTCAGCGTGCTCGGTTGGTTATTTATTCATTTCCGCCAGCGCGTCTCTCACATTCCTGACATACATCTGTTGGAAAGCCGGGTTTTCTCCCAGGCCGTGCATATAGGCATCGACTTCGTAGCCCTCTTTTATCAGCTGGCTCTTCCAGGAATCATCCTCGTCGCCGTTCATATCATTGTTGGCGTGATCCCCGGCCACCAGCATGAAAGGCATCAGGGTGACTTTCTTTATTTTCTTTTCCGCCAGGGCTTTTTTAACATCGTCCAGGGAGGGATAGCCTTCCACGGTCCCTACCAATACGTTATCCAGGCCGGCATCCTGCAGCACCATTTGGAAACAGGCATACGCCGCATCGCTGGGATGGGGAGTGCCGTGCCCCATTAATACCACCGCCGTATCTGAATCCAGCGCGGGCAGCTGCTTTTTCAAGGCCTCCGCAGCCATTGCGTAACTATTGGGATATTCCCGGCCATCCGAATATTGACCGCCCAGCGAATACAATATGGGCCTGCCTACCGCTATTTTTTTAAATGAATGGTTGGCCTGGTACTTGTTTACCACGGCTACCACATCGTCGTATTCCGAACCGGTAATGATGTGCAGCGGCTGCACCAGCACCTGGGTAAAGCCTTCTTTTTTCAATTTGTCCAGGGCCTGTTCGGGCGTATCAATCATCAGCTTGTCCCTTTCCGCCAGTTTCTTGATGATGATATTCGAGGTAAAGGCCCGGCGAATTTCATAATCCTTAAAATTCTCTTTTATCCGGTTCTCCACGCTGTCTATGTTGGCCACCCGGGCATCGTTGTAGCTGGTGCCAAAACTCACCACCAGTATGGCCTTTTTATCAGCCTGGGCGGCCGGCGCTCCCGGTTCTGTTTCAGCAGCATAGGCCTGGTTGTTGGCTCCCGCCAAAAATATAAACATGAAGGCCAATATCATTATCAAATTAACGGTTCTCTTTGGGGATTTCACATCTATCACCTCGTCTTTTTATTTGCTCGATAAAGCATCTTCTGGATTGTCCACCCAAATAAAAAACTCCCTCCGTATACGGAAGGAGCGAGATTTCTTTCGAACCGGCTGGCATTCCGAGCGCAAATGCCAAAGGGTTCACTCATCACCCCCCTATCGATCGTAGGTTGGACTGGTGACTCAGAACAGGCAGGTCTCCTGGCTCGGATTCATCTGTACCCTCAAGTCTTCCCGGCAGCATATCTACTAGTGACGTTTATTTGAGGGCCATCCTCCTTACAGTGGCGTGACCGCGCCGGATTTACACCGGCTTCCCTTTTCACTTATCCGCTTAAAGGATAAGCACCTGTACTTCCATATTTTATTGTTACAACTTAGGTACTGTATCCAAATTATAAGATAACTACATGATGAAACGCAATATCTTCAAGAGACTCAAGCTATTTTACAGATCAAGCGATAGATGGAGCGGGACGGGGGTCAATCCGGAACGCGGTATGTATCCCGCCCCTCCCAGATCCAGCACGTATTCGCGCTGGTATTCTTTTTTACGGGCGGCAATGCGGTGTAAAAGCTCGGCCAGCTTTTCAATTTCGGCCAGGGTATTATAGGCGCCCAGGCTTATTCTGGCCAGCCCGGGCATCTCCCAGACCGGCAGGCGGGCGTACTCGTCCAGGTTGGCCGGTTCTTCCTGGCCCAGGAGGTGACGTACATAGGGCTGGGCGCAGAAGCACCCGGTTCTAATGCCGATTCCTCCTTCATAAGCCAGTATAGCCCCGAGCAGGCTGTGATTGACATCCCGCATATTGAAGCTGACCACCCCCACCCGGGGCAGACTGCCATAGACGGTCAAGCCCGGTACTCCCTTCAAAAGCCGCAGGGCATACTCGGTCAGCTGCTCTTCGTAAGCGGCGATTTTCTCCATGCCGATGGAATCCAATATTTTTAAGGTTTCAGATAATGCCAGGGCCCCGATGAGATTGGGCGAACCTGCCTCATCCCGGTCAGGGACCCCTCCCCATTTGACCTGGCTGGAACCCACCAGGGCCACGGTTCCGCCTCCCGCGTATTCCGGCGCGCCTTTTAAAAAGGTGTCCCGTGGTCCGACCAAGACCCCGGCTCCAAAGGGAGCGTATATCTTATGCCCGGAAAAGGCCAGGTAGTCAATGTGCTCGGGGTGTCCATGGGGCTTCATATCCAGGGCCTGGTGCGGCGCGTATTGAGCCGCGTCGAGCATAAAACGGGCTCCGTATTCATGGGCCAGGGCGGCTAAATGACCTATGTTGTTGATATGGCCGGTTACGTTGGAGGCTCCGCACACCGTGAGCAGTCGCACCCGGGGATACCAAAAGCGCAGCTTCCTGGACAGGTCCTGCAGGTCGAGGCGGCCCTCACTGTCCAGGCCGGCGTAGTCTATGCGCCCCGCCCGACGCCAGGGCAGGTCGTTGGAATGGTGTTCCATCATGGTGCTCACCACCACATCGGTCGGCGAAAGGTTTAAACGATAGGACAGTTTATTGATGGCTTCGGTGGTGTTTTTGACGATAATGGCCGTATCCCGTTCCGGGTCGGCTTTTACGAAACGGGCGATGTCTTCGTGGCATTTATCGAAGCGCTGTGATGACAAAATCGATTTATGCCCGGTGCCCCGGTGGACTCCGGAATACCATTTTAGATAATCTTTCAATTTATCATAAACGGGCTTCAGGGCTGGAGTACTGGCTGCATTATCGAAGTTTATAAAACGGGCCGGCCTATTTTTGTGAACTGGAACTCTGACGTCAACGCCCATTACCATCTTTCGGAACTGCTTGACATTAAAACTCTGGCTCTTAATTATCTTCACCCCGGTAGTTACTCTTCTCATACATAATACGGGGGCAAAGACCCAAGTGATACTGCTTACCAACCAGATGTTTTTATATAAAAAGCTGAAGTTGAGCCGAGGCGGCGTCTTTTATATAGGCTTTAACGTCCATCACTTCAACTCCCGGTATCATCTCTTCCAACTTAAAGCCCATAATATCCAAGGAGAGCTGGCAGGCGCAAAAGCGCACTCCCTTGTTTTGAGCCCCTTTTATAAAAGCGGGCAGCCCGGGAGTGTCTTCATCTTCCATCATGTCCAGCAGCATCATTTTCCCCAGCCCTGCCATATTCATTCGGGAAAGGGGCAGGTGGGCCGCATCTTTGGGGGTAGTCAGGGTAAACATCTGCTCATAGAGGCTTTTATCCTCCAGGGTCATTTTTTCAGGATCCCTTAATAACAGTAAACCCCAAAACGCAAAAAACATAGTTGTTTCCATATCGAGTTCACGGGCTCCGTTGGCTATGATAAAAGCGGCCAGGGCTTTGTCGTAGTCGGCGCTAAATATTAAAAGATTGGTTTTCTGATCGCTCAAGACTATCCCTCCTCCGTTTTTTATAGCTTTATTCTGTGCTTTTATTCCATAAAAAAACCGGCCTATAACGCCGGTTTAAATTTGCAGTTGTAACTACGGTCGGGTTTTAGAAAAGTCCGACTATGGTGCCGTCTTCGCTGATGTCTATTTTTTCCGCAGCGGGCGTCTTGCCAAGTCCCGGCATGGTCATGACATCCCCGGCCAGGGGGACGACAAAACCGGCTCCAGCCGACAGGCGCACTTCCCTGATACTGACCTCAAAGCCTTGGGGGCGGCCCAGCAGACTCGCATTGTCGGAAAGTGAATACTGGGTTTTGGCCATGCATACCGGAAGCTTGCCGTAACCCTGTTTCTCCAGCCTTTCCAGGGTCCGGGCGGCGGCTGGGGAATACTGCACACCGTCCGCTCCGTATATTCCGCGGCAGATTTTTTCGATTTTGTTAACCAGGCTTTCCTCAAGGTCATAGAGGTATTTGAATTGACCGGGTTTTTCACAGGCGGCCAGAACCCTCTCGGCCAGTTCCAGACCGCCTCTTCCGCCTTCGGCCCACACCCTGGATAAAGCCATATCCACACCCAGACTGCGGCATTTGTCCATAAGCAATTTGATCTCTTCCGGACTGTCGGTGGGAAATTCATTGATCGCCACCACCACCGGCAGCCCGAAGCCGCGCACATTGTCCAGGTGCTTTTCCAGGTTGGCGAAGCCCCTTTCCAGCGCGTCCGGGTTGGGTATATGCCACTGCTCTTTACTCAAGCCCCCGTGGTTTTTCAAAGCCTTGACGCTGGCCACCAGGACGACCGCGTCCGGCTTAAAGCCGCCGTAGCGGCACACGATGTCAAAGAATTTCTCGGCCCCCAGATCGGCGCCGAAGCCGGCTTCGGTAACCATCACATCGCCCAGTTTCAATCCCATCCGGGTGGCCACGATGCTGTTGGCTCCATGGGCGATATTGGCAAAAGGGCCGCCGTGAATAAAAGCCGGGGTATTCTCCAGGGTCTGCACCAGATTAGGTTTTATAGCATCCTTGGCCAGCAAAGCCATCGAGCCGGCCGCCTGCAAGTCGTTGGCGGTAACTTCCCGCCCGTCATAGGTATAGGCAACCACGATCTTTTTGAAGCGTTCCTTTAAATCCATCAGGTCCCGGGCCAGGCACAGAGCCGCCATTACTTCCGAAGCCACGCTGATGTCAAAACCCGATTCACGGGGAACCCCGTTTATCTTCCCTCCCAAACCGAGAACAATGTTGCGCAGAGCCCTTTCATTCAAGTCCATGGCCCTTCTCCAGACAATCTGGCGCGGATCTATCCCCAGGCGGTTGTCGTGATGAATGTGGTTGTCGAGCAAGGCCGCCAGAAGATTGTGCGCCGTGCTGACCGCGTGTATGTCACCGGTAAAATGGAGGTTGATGTCCTCCATAGGCACCACCTGGGCGAACCCGCCCCCGGCGGCGCCCCCCTTTACGCCAAAGCTTGGGCCCAAGGAGGGCTCGCGCAAGCCGATAACCGCTTTTTTACCCAGCAGATTCAGGGCCTGTCCCAAACCAACCGTGGTAGTGGTCTTGCCTTCTCCAGCCGCGGTTGGATTTATGGCTGTCACCAGGACCAGTTTGCCGTCCGGTTTTCCTTCCCGCCTTTTTAGAACATCGAGGGACACCTTGGCTTTATACTTTCCATATAGTTCTATATCGTCCTCACCGAGTCCCAATCCGGCAGCTATTTCATTGATTGGCTTCATCCGGGCGCCCTGGGCTATTTGTATGTCGCTCTTCAACGCTATATCCTCCTTAATCAACTCTTCCGATTATAATGTTCCCTACTTGCGTTATTTTTCCTGCTTCTTGAAGAGCTCAGCCGAAAATCCGGTGGCATATGTAAAGGGCGGCCAGAAAGCCGCTAATGTCTGCGGTAAGACCGGTTATTACCGAGTAACGGAACTTTTTTACCCCGACTGCGCCAAAATAAATCGTCAAAACGAAAAAAGTGGTGTCAGTGGTTCCCTGCATCACCGAAGCCAGGCGGCCAATAAACGAATCAGGACCGTGTACTTTCATCAATTCCGCTGATAGCCCTAAAACCGCGCTTCCCGAAAGGGGGCGCATAAAGGCCAGGGGAAGTATTTCCGGTGGAGCTCCGATATAGCTTGTTACCGGCGCCAAAACCTGGCTGACCAGCTCCAGTGCGCCTGATGCGCGAAAAACCGAGATAGCCACCAGCATACCCACCAGAAAGGGTATAATCTTTACGGCCGTGGCGAACCCTTCCTGGGCGCCCTCAACGAAGGCTTCATATACCGGCACTTTACGAAGGAAGCCATAGAGCGGAATTACGAGAAGCAGAACGGGGATAGCCCACCTGGAAACTTGCGTCAGTATGGAATAGAGCATCAGGGCTTCCTCCAGCGGCTGAAACGGCGAAACCAGTAATCAAGCGATACGGCTATCACCATGGAGACGGTAGTGGCAAAAATACAAGGCCCCACAATCTCCACCGGGTTGGCCGAATTATAGGATAGGCGGACTCCTATGATAGTGGCCGGTAGAAGAGTGATGCAGGAAGTATTCAAGGCCAAAAAGGTACACATGGCGGTAGAGGCTTCCTCGCTTCCGCCATTTAACTCCTGCAGGTTTTTCATGGCCTTCATCCCGAAAGGGGTAGCCGCATTGCCCAGGCCCAGTATATTGGCGCTGAGGTTCAGTATAATGGCTCCCATGGCCGGGTGCCGGGGCGGCACACCAGGAAACAGCCGTATCATTACCGGCCGCAGCAGCCGGGCCAGAACCTGCACCATCCCGCCCCGCTCCGCAATGCGCATGATCCCCAGCCAGAGGGCCATGACTCCAATCAGGTCAAAGCACACCTGGACTGCATCCCGGGCGGATTTCAATGCCGCGTCGGTTACGGCGTCTATGTTTCCTGTGAAAGCCGCCACAACGATTCCTGCGGCCAGCAGCACCAGCCAGATTATGTTGAGCATCAGTATCCCCCCATTAGCCCGGTTTCTGAAGGGTATGAATGCTCATTATTAATTAGAACAACCTTGATTCAACAGAGGTAAAGCCAGAGCCGGGGGGACGGTTTTTTTGCTTCCCGCCCCCCCGGCTCTGGCTTTACCCGGTTTTTATTGAAATTCCTTGTGTTCCGGCCGGTCGTCTCCCTTGGTATTGCGCCGCAGAGCACTCTCCAGTTTGTCCATAATCTGGGGAGCGATGTCTACGATGCGTTCAGCCAGGTGGTTTCCGCTCACGGAGATCAGGCGCACATCATTTAAACGACAAACCAAAAAGCCTATGGGCCTCACTGACACTCCCGCCCCGCTGCCCCCCGCAAAGGGCATCTCTGAATTCTTGCCGTTTGGATTGATCTCATACTCGCCGCCCCCGGCGGCAAACCCGCAGGCCACCTGGGATATAGGGATGATAACTGTGCCGTCATTGGTTTCTACGGCATCACCGACTACCGTATTGACATCCACCATCTCCTTGATGCTCTGCATAGCTGTTTTCATAAGACTTTCAATAGGATGGCTGTTTTTCTCTTCCTGGGCCTCCATTTATTCACCCCCGAGTTTGGTTTAATTCAGGACAGCCGGGTTTGGGCCGTTCAAAGGCTTTCAACGCCAGCAGGTAAACTATCATAAAAATAATATGCACCAACCTGATCTTGAATATGCAGTACAAGCGGCTCTCAAAGCTTTTTCCTGAAAAATCCGGTTTGACGTTAAGATCGAGTTGTTGCAGCCGGGCCTGCCGGCTGATCCAGCCTACCACCCATCCTTTAAAAGCCCACAATCCTCCATTTAACAAGGCAGTGCTCATGGCGTCGCCCATACCTGCCACACTTTTCCATTCCAGGCGCTGGATGACCAGCATTTTTAGCAGCAGCCTGGCTTTATTGATCCCGGTCAGAGTACGTTTCATCAAATCGATCTTGGAAGACTGGCACAGGGAGATAAATCCATCCATCGGCAGGTTTGACAGGGATGATTCTACGCGGGCCAGACGGCGATTCTTAAACCAGGGGTTGAAGAGTTCGACAGTAAGGCAGGGCTGGTCGTTTTCCCAGGATAGACGGGCTTCCAGTATTCCTCTTATGCTTATAAACACCGAGGCCGCCACAATGATAAGGGCGGCTGAAATAAAAAGCCGGATCAGCAAGGCATAATCTCCCGTTTTTCCCTATTCTGCCCTGACCCGGTCGGTTTATACCACTATATGGAATCTATTAACTCCTGGATATAGGTTTCAATCTCCCGGATTATCTTATACATTTCATCATCAACCGTAAAATTAGGCCGCCCTAAACGAAAGGTCGGACAATGCAGGTTGTAGTCAAGTATTTTTTTGGATAAGATCTCCAGGTGTTCGCGGCTTTCGCTGTAAAAGGCGGCCTTCCTCTTATCAAAGCGGTGCAGGGCCCCACTGCTGCGCTTTTCACTATAGGTCATGCGCGTATAGCTTTTAAAGGATTCAACACTGCCGCGCAGCTTTTCCTGCCCGGCGTCGATCTCTTTGCCCAGTTCCACCCAATAGGGCGCGAAGTCGTTGTCTTTGAGTATCTTTATAACCATGCGCATTTCGGGCGGTTCATAGGGGTTTTCATCAAAGTGGAGCGGTTTTCCCGAACCTTCCAGGTTGTTGAAGTCGCCGCGCTTCATGGCCTTTTCGATCTGGCCTTCCACCAGGTCCTGGGTGCTGCTCATATAGCGCGCTAAACGCTTGGCCTTTTGGGCTTTAATCATTACCTCTTCTTCGATTGATCGGTCGGACATTCTTTTTATCCTCCTCTAGCCTGGGCAGGTCCTTTAGTCCCGCCAGGCCGAAGATGCGCAAAAACTCCTGCGTCGTAGCGTAGACGATCGGCTTTCCCAATACCGCCTTATGACCGGCCTCGCAAATAAGCCCCTTGTCCATTAAATGATTCAAGACTTTATCCGATTTCACTCCGCGGATGCTTTCGATCTCGGCCCGGGTAACCGGCTGCTGGTAAGCAATCAAGGCCAGGGTTTCCATGGCCGCCGGAGACAGGCGCCGCTGCACGGTTTTGTTCATACGGGCCAGAAAATCGGAATACTCCGCCCTGGTACACATCAGATAGGTATAATCCTCGAAGACTATCTGCAGTCCGCATTTCTTTTCATTATACTCCATCATCAATTCCTGCATAATGCCTTTAAGGTCCAGTAATGGCACATCCAGGATCTCCACCAATTCATCGATGGGCACCTGCTCTCCCCTTACAAACAATACCGCTTCAGCGGCCGCTTTTATCTCATCCCTCATCAACATCTGCATTTCCCACCCGTAAAAAGATTCTTATGTCCCCGAAGCTTTCCTCCTGACGGGCCGCCACCTTTTGCTGGCGAACCAACTCCAGCAGGGCCAGGAATAAACCAAGCAGCTCCCTTCTGCGCACCGCCCGGGCAAACAACTCTCCGAAACTTACACCGCCCTCTTTTTCGTAGAGGACCTGCATGATCTCATCCATTTTCTCATGAACATTGACATCTTCCTGGGGAAGGTGCATTTGAGGCTCTTCTTCTTCAAACCTCTCCAGGACCGCCTGGTAGGCTTTTACCAGCAGACGCAGGTCGGCATGCAATACTTCATTTTCACCTGCGAAAGCATCCCTGGTGCTAAAAAACACGCGCTTTATTTTCCCCATTTGCAGGTTTACGAGCTGTTCGGCGGCTTCCTTGTACTTCCGGTACTGCTGGAGCTTCTGGACCAGTTCTTCACGGGGATCTCCTTCCCCTTCCTCTTCCAGACCCGGCGGCGCAGGCAGCAGCATACGGGCTTTCAGATGCAGCAGATAGGAAGCCATTACCAGAAAATCACCCATCGTATCCAGTTCATATTCACCGCTGCGCTCCAGATAGGCCATAAACTGTTCGCTTAACAGGGCCACCGGTATGTCATATATGTCTATCTGGTTCTCGTCGATCAGATAGAGCAAAAGATCCATCGGCCCGTGAAAAGCCTCCAGGTCAACCATGTAACCCATGCCTGCCCTCCCCGCTTAGAATAGAGGCACCCCGAGTATTCCGGCAAAAAGCTGCACCACCGGGAATAAAATTTGACCGGTGATGTTGGTCATAATCAACAAAAGCAGTATAACGAAGCCATAGGGTTCCAGGGAATAGATAAAGCGCGCCCCTGCATCGGGCAGTACTCCGGCCAGGATCTTGGAGCCGTCCAGAGGAGGCACCGGTATAAGGTTAAAAACGGCCAGGATAAGATTGATATAGACCAGCCACAGGACAATAAGCTGCAGCCAGGTAGCCCAATCGGAACCCTGTATTCCGGAAAGGGCATGAAAAATAACCGCGCCTATAGAAGCGAGAATGAGATTCATGATGGGCCCGGCCAGAGACACCAGCATCATTCCCTTTTTCATATCCATCCTCTGAAAACGATAGGGGTTGACCTCCACCGGCTTGGCCCAGCCAAAGCGGAACAGGGCTATCATCAAAAACCCCAGCCAGTCGATATGGGGCAGAGGATTCAGGGTCAGGCGCCCCTGTTCATAGGGCGTAGGGTCCCCCAGCCAATCGGCTACCCGGCCATGGGCGTATTCATGCAGAACCAGCCCCAGCAAAATACCGGGCAATGAAATTAGAAAAGTCAGCAGCCAGCCGGAAAAATCATTAATTATCTGGCTCAAAAGATAAGCCCTCCTTCAACCATTTGTTGAGCATGTCGATCTCGCCTTCCCGGTTGTTTATCACCCCGTCCAGGCGCAGTTTATATAATTCTTTAAGGATATAGCTGTACTGCGGTCCGGGCTTCACCCCGGCCTTTTTCAGGTCATGGCCGTTAATCGCCACTTGAACCCTTTCCTTGGCGTCCAGGTAGGCAACCAGACGGTCCCAGGTTTCCTCGCGGCGGATGGACAGCAGCAGGAACACCATACTCTCCGGATGCCACCCGTCCAGGACTTCATCCAGTATGCTGGGGCGGACGGCGGGGTCTTCCAGCCTGGCTAAAACCTGATCCACCCTTCTGGAATCCATGATGCATTCCTGAGCGTAGCCACTCAAGCGAAATCGCTCGACCAGAGAGTTCATCGCCTCTTGGCCGAGATGGGCGATAATAACCATGACGTAAACTATCCAGGGCTTCAAGTCCATCTTTAGATATCGCTCATGCCACCAGACGCTGATTATGGAAACCCGGCGCATAGTAGTGAGATCGACATCCCGCAGATCCACTTCGGGTAAAATGTACTTCCATACCCCTATTTCACACATGCGTAAAAGCGATGGAACCGGGTCCTTTTCCCCCAGGATCAGAATAAGCTCCTGCAGGACCCGCTTGTAAGAGAGTTTACCCAGCAGGCGCCGCTCAATGGCATCCTGGGCAAATCGCAGGGTGTCGGCTTCGATCTGAAAGCCGTAGCGCTGTTCAAAGCGGATCGCCCTTAAGATGCGGGTGGGGTCTTCTACAAAACTAAAATTGTACAGTATTCTTATGCAGCCCTGTTCCAGGTCCTTGCGTCCCCCGAAATAATCGATAAGGTCTCCCCTACAATCAGGGTTCAGGCAGATAGCCAGGGTGTTTATAGTAAAATCCCGCCGGTAGAGGTCTTCCCTTATAGACGATCTCTCCACCTTGGGCAGGGCCGCGGGAAATTCATAATATTCGGTTCGAGCGGTGGCCACATCGATTTTACTGCCATCCGGCAGAACCACCACTCCGGTGCCGAAGCGTTCGTGCACCCTTTCCCGGCCTCCCAGGTGGCTGGCCAGGGCCCGGGTTAAAGCGGCTCCTTCCCCTTCCACCACCAGGTCTACGTCAAAATTGGGGACTTTAAGCAGCAGGTCGCGTACAAAACCGCCCACACAGTAGACCCGAAAGCCCAGTTCATCAGCCAATTGCCCGGCCAGGTGCAAAATGGACATCAGACGCGAGGGAAGACGCTCCTGCATAAACTTCTCCAGGTTATAGCCTTCTTTTTCATCTTTGGCATAGAGCACCTCGTGATCTTCCGGGTAATCCTTACCATGCATGGTCCGCAATATGTCGGTTCGAGACACTATGCCGACCAGTCTGCCGTTTACCAGTACCGGCAATCGGCCGATATCCTTCTCCACCATCAATTGTTGTACATCGGCCACCGGGGTGTTGGGCTCCACGGTAACCACCCGGGAACTCATAAAACCTTTAACCGGGGCGTGGGCCAGGTTGTGGATCCGCGCTTTGTCAACATCACGGCGGGATATAACCCCCACCATTTTTTCATCTTCAACCACCGGCATCCCGGTATGACCGTAGCGCAGCATGATCTTTCCGGCTTCTTCCATGGTGATAGTGGTGGGAACGGTTTTTACCGGCGAAGACATGATATCTCCGGCCAAAAGGCCCGGTATTACCTCGTCCCCCAGAGCTTCAATAATTACCGCCACTACTTCTTCGGCATTGCGCCCTTTTACCACCGCTGAAGCGGCCTTTTCATGGCCTCTGCCCCCCAGGGGTTTTAAAATATCGTTAACCTTCAGATTGGAAGTGCGGCTTCTGGCCACCACATTTAGTTTTCCTTCCATCTTGGCTATAGCGAAAATGACGTCGCTGTTTTCTATCTCAAACAAACGGTAGGTCACCGAATCCAGTCCCGGTATAAAAGTCAGCGGTTCCGCCAGAGCGACAACTATATCCATGTTTTTGATCCGGTAATGGCGGGCGCTGTTGAGCAGCTCCTGCAGAAGCTGCCTCTGCCCGCTGCTGAAGGGCTGTTCAATAAAATTGGCCACAACCGCCAGGTTGGCGCCCCGGCTCAGCAAGTAGGCTACGGCGGATACGTCGCGCGGGGTTGTGGACGTGAATATCAGGCTGCCGGTATCTTCATAGATGCCCAGAGCGAGGATGGTAGCATCAAAGGCGCTCAATTTGCTCTCCCGCTCTATTAAATGCTCGACCAGGATGGTGGTGGCGGCGCCCACCGTTTCTATTTCCAGGTGCTCCCCGCTCAGATCGTCTGGTGAAGGAGGATGATGATCGTAGATGCAGCGGATCATATCCGGACGCCGGGCCAGATGAGCCAGATCCCCCAGCCGGTTGGCATTGGCTGTGTCTACAATGATCATTTTTTGTACCTGGCTTATATCAACCTGGTTGGAAGAATAGATCATCAATGAGTCTTTATAAAGCGCCATAAACTGTTTGACGTTTTTGGAAAGGGTCCCGGAAAAAACCTTTACCGCTGACGGAAAAAGCTTCCCCGCGGCCACCATTGAGGCTAAACCATCAAAATCCAGGGCATTGTGTGAAGTAATAATTTCCACTACTGCTCCTCCATGTCTTTAGATAAAAGAATTATAGCACATAAGCCAGTCCCACATTTTACCACAAGCTAAATAAACTCTTCCGGACCGCTGCTTCCGGACAGGGCTTGAATTTCACCCAGCTTTTGGTGCAGGCCTTTTTCGGTTATCACCCCGGCCAGGCAGTCGAAGGGGATGGCTTGAAAGCCGTCCGGGGGCTTGCCGGTCTCGGGCTGCCCGGAAATTTTGAAGCTTTCCAATAAAGCGATGACCGGTACCGCAGGCCGGCACGCTACGGCTGCCGCCGCCAGCTCGCGGCTCGGGAAGCCGTTTATAAGGGTTCCGTCGGGGAAGAGGGTGTCCGCCCCCAGTAATACCTGGTCGGTCCCGGGCAAATACTTTGCTGCCTCGGCGTCCTTGATAAGGCGGCTTTCAACCCCGCTCTCCATAAGCTCCCGGTGCATAAAGGCCCCATAACAGCAGTCCTGCCAGCAGGATTCCAATACCAGGATGGAAAAACGGGTGCCGGCCCGGTAAGCCTCTTTAAGGGTTCGTAAAACAGTTGAACTGAAGCTACAGGTCATCACGGTAGAAGCATCCGCTATCGACCGGACCGCGTTGACGGTCAGGAGACGGCTGGCCTCCAGGCAATACCTGCACATCAGCCCGGCTTTTTTCAGGGCGTTTTTGCGGACGGTCTCCTTATCCGCAGAAGCGTCCAGAAGGCTTAGCGATTTCCTGTACCAGTTCATAATATTATTTATATTGGCCATGCCGGGGCGAGCATCAGCCATCTCCCTTGCCAAACTGTCCAGCCGGGCGATAATGGTTCTTGCATGGTCGGCCGGCAATTGCCGGGTCGCATCCATTAATATCTCCAGGGCCACGGCCTGGAGTTGACTGGCCCCGTGCCTGCGGTCTGCTTTATACTGCTCAATCCGCTGACCGATATCGTTCATTGCACTCGCTGCCAGGCCTGATACAGACCGGGTACCGTATCATACTGGGGCATTTCCTCAGTACTTATCCATTTGTATTCGCTGTGCTCCCAGTCGATATGTAGTCCATCGAGGTCTTTTACCTGAAAACGAAAAGGATGCACCACCCAGGTACGGCTGAGGGCCGCGTCTACCACCGGAAGAGGATCTCCTTCTTTAATAAGGACCACCTGGCTCTCCTGCAGAGCAGTCTCTTCGCCTATCTCTATCAAGGCCTGCTCCTCGGGGCTAGTCTCCTCTTCCAGATATCCGCTTATGCCAGCCCATTTTTGCTGGTAGCTGCCCACCTGGGAACTCCTTTTGAGCAGGAGTATCTTTCCCCGGTATTCAAGAAAACAAGTCACAACGTGCGTTTCGCTACTGCCCGCCATACGCCCGCCCTCCTTTAGGTGTTACAAACCACTAGATTTGCTCTTCATAAATACCTTATAATTACCACCCGGCTTTTGCAAGTCAGTATAACGTTCCGTATTCCGTATATTGTGTATATAAGT
>DHRK01000037.1:19884-20082 GCA_002410325.1 Syntrophomonas sp. UBA5314 | reverse complement strand
AAGTTGGAGCAGATTTTTTTGAAGAACAAGGCCGCTCCTTGCCATCCTGGCACCGGCAGCTCTTTGCCATCCTGGCACCGGCAGCTCTTTGCCATCCTGGCACCGCTGCACTAGTTCGTCCATGAACGTCGCGGCACTAGCCCGTCCCTGGGCGTCGGCGGGAATGAGTAGGACGTATTGCGATTGACGACAACGCAG
>DHRK01000037.1:0-19765 GCA_002410325.1 Syntrophomonas sp. UBA5314 | reverse complement strand
GACAACGCAGTAATTCGGAAAAATCTGCCCAGATTATGTGCACGAATATACGGAATGTTGTACTGGGAAAGCTTTACCGTTTTTTAAGCCTATATTAAGCTTATATGAAGAAATAATGTGGTAGAATGTTAAAAGTGGCTTTAAATCCGCAATCATAACTATGTTTACTTTTTCGGAGGTTCTATGCTGCACAGTATATTGGCCTATATTTTGGAACTGGTTACCGGATTCATCAGTTCGGTGGGATATATCGGAGTAGCCGTATGCATGGCCATCGAGAGCTGCAATATACCACTGCCCAGTGAAATGATCCAGCCTTTTGCCGGCTATCTGGTTTCAACCGGGCGTTTCAAGTTCATTCCCGCGGTTTTGGCCGGCACTATCGGCGGTACCATAGGTTCGATCATATCTTACTTTATCGGGTACTATGCCATGGATTCCCGCCTTCTCTTCTGGATTCCGGCTAAAAGGAAAGAACAACTTCATGACTGGTTTGCCCGCCACGGGGATAGCACCGCATTTTTTTCCCGGCTCTTGCCGGGTATCAGGACCTTTATCTCCCTTCCCGCCGGTGCCGCTAAAATGAACCTGCTTAAATTCATCGTCTACACTTTTTTAGGCAGCCTTATTTGGTCGGTTTTGCTGACCTATTTAGGTTTCATCATGGGAGAAAATTGGGAACAACTGCGCGTCTATTTTGAACGCCTGGACATCCTGGTAGTGATTGGCATATTAGGGATAGCCGCTTATTATTGCCTGCATCGCTGGTATTATTCCAAACGCTGATCCCAAGCTTCCATCCTCAACATTATTGGCTCCGTCCGTCAGGGGCTTTTCGCCCCCTTCACCGAGATCCCGACGGTCCTTTTCCAAGCAGGTTAAATCTCCCTTTTTATGTGAAAACTATAACATGATTTTGGTAAAAATTTAGTCCTCTTGGTGCTGTTAATTTATCAGCATGGTGATACAATAATCTAATAATTTATCTTTACATATGCCGGGCTGGCATTATAATAGTCTAAGTGGAAAATTAATCGGATTTTTTAGTAACGTAAAAAGGGAGAAGGTTCAAAAACTTGATATTAAGACAGTTGGGCAGATTCATTTTTGGCAAGAGTATGTCGAACAGTCAAATGGGAGACGAAAAGTTAAGCGTCTTCTGGGGCATGCCCATACTCTCCAGCGATTCCATTTCGTCAGTGGCTTATGCGGTTGAGGAAATACTCTGGGTTCTGGTGCCGGCGGTCGGCTTTGCATCATTTTTGTGGATGCCCCGTATATCATTAACTATTATCGCTTTACTTCTTATCCTTACATTTTCTTATCGCCATATCGTGGACGCCTATCCCAATGGCGGGGGCGCCTATATTGTCGCCAAAGAAAACCTGGGACCCCAATTCGGTCTTATCGCAGGCGCGTCTCTAATGGTGGACTACACTTTGACCGTAGCCGTCAGTATCACCTCCGGCACTGCCGCTGTTACTTCAGCCTTACCGTACTTATATCCCTATCGGGTCTGGATTGCCGTTTTTTTTATTTTTCTAGTATCCGTGGGCAATATAAGAGGGGTCCGCGAGTCTTCACGGTTGTTCAGCTATCCGACCTATGCATTCATCCTTTCCATCATCGCCCTTATAGCTGTCGGCCTGTATAAAAGCGCAACCGGTCAGAACATCAGTGTTCCGATAGTCGACAGCCCCGCTGTCGACATAGGCACCCAGGCTATAACCATATTCATCCTGCTTAAAGCCTTTGCTTCAGGCTGCGCCGCTCTGACCGGAGTGGAGGCAGTGGTGGATGCCGTGCCCCATTTTAAGGAGCCCCGAACCAAGAACGCCAAAATTGTCTATCTCATGCTGGCCGGAGCCATCATCATCTGCTTTGGCGGAATCGCCTACCTGGCCCATTTATATCACGCCCTGCCCAATCATCAGGTAACCATTATCGCCCAGTTGTCGCTCGATGTCTTCGGACGCGGAACCATGTTTTATATTATTTCGGCCACCACCGCCATCATTCTGGCTATGGCAGCCAACACCGCTTTTGCCGGTTTTCCCACTCTCCTGTCAGTCATTGCCCAGGATGGATATATGCCCCGGCAATTATCCATGCGCGGCCACCGTTTGAATTACAACAACGGAATTGTCATGCTAACGGTGATGGCCATGGTTCTGGTCCTGATCTTTAAAGCGGATACCCACAAATTGATTGCCCTTTACGCGGTAGGCGTCTTTACTTCCTTTACCCTTTCCCAGAGCGGTATGGTTATAAGGTGGTGGAAAACCCGTGCCAAGGGTTGGGTGCTAAAACTTGCCGCCAACGGTCTCGGTGCGATTGCCACCGCCACCACAGTCATTATAGTAGGCGTCAATAAATTTACTGAAGGGGCCTGGGTGGTAGTGGTGGTTGTTCCAATATTGATCCTCATAATGATGAAGATAAAAAGCCATTATCAATCGGTTGCCCAGCAGCTGGACATACCCAACGACTTTTTACCCGAACTTAAGTTTACTACCACCTATTCACATCACGTCATAGTACCCATTGACAGCTTGAATGCCATGGTCGTAAAAGCTCTGCGCTATGCCCGCAGCCTTACTCCCAACGTTGAAGCTTTCCACGTGGAGATCTACGAGGGTGCAGCCGACAAGCTGCGCCGCAAGTGGGCGTTGCTGGACTCTGACATTCCCCTGATCATAAAATCGTCACCCTACCGGGAGGTGGTAAACCTGCTTACCGACTATATTGACTCCGAAGAACACGCGTCTCAGCCCGGTGACGTGATAACCGTCCTTTTACCCCAGTTCTTCGTATCCCACCGCTGGCAGATGGCCCTGCACAATAATACGAGCCTGTTTATCGCCAATGCCATGCTCAAAAAACGCAACGTAGTGGTTTCCATCCTGCCCTTCTATTTGGACGACATAAAAGCCTATCGCTTATCTAAAGGTTTTGATAAATAAACAGGCCGGCTATACCCCTCGTCAAAGCAAAAGTCCGTTTAATCGGCGTACGTCAATGTGCGCCTCATAAAACGGACTCTTTATTTTCCCTGGCCTGGGCGGCTTTATTTTATTATCATCTTTTAAATCTCTCTAACAACACGTCGTTTCTGATCAGGTCGGCATAGCTTTCCCGTTTTAAAATCAGATCGGCCCGGCCGCCTCCCACCAGTGCCATAGCCGGCCGGGGAACCCGATTGTAGTTCATCGACATGGCATAGTTATAGGCCCCGGTGGCAAATACCGCCAGGATGTCTCCCGGTTCAACCCGGGGCAGCTTGGCGTCCCAGATCAGCATATCCCCTGATTCGCAGCACTTGCCGGCTATGGAAACCGTCTCCTCCGCTTCCTGAGCCGCTTTATTGGCCAGCATGGCCAGATATTGGGAACCGTACAGAGCGGGCCGGGGATTGTCGGTCATACCTCCGTCAACCGCTATGTACTTTCTTATCCCCTTGACTTCCTTGTAGGAGCCAACCGTATAAAGGGTAATGCCTGCCGGTCCGGCCAGAGAACGGCCCGGTTCAACGATGACCCGGGGTATCTTCAAGCCATATTCACGGCACTTTTCAAAAACACTGTTCATAACCGCCCCGGCCCATTCCCGCGGGTCGCGCGGTTCATCACCGTAAAAATAATAGATGCCAAAGCCCCCGCCCATGTCAAGTTCGGCTGCTTCAAACCGGCATTCTTGTTTGAGAAGGTTCAGGAAACCCATCATCAATTCAGTGGCATGTTTAAAGGATTCCATTTCGAATATCTGCGATCCGATGTGGCAGTGCAAACCGATAAGATTCAAATGGGGACAATCCAGAGCGGCTCTTACCGCTTCCAGGGCCTGCCCGTCAGGAAGAGTGAAACCGAATTTGGAGTCAATCTGTCCGGTCCGAATAAATTCGTGGGTATGGGCTTCCACACCGGGAGTGATGCGCAGCATAATATCCTGCTTCTTACCCTTCCGGGCGCAGAGGCTGTTTAACAGCTGCAGTTCATAAAAATTGTCTACAACTATCCTGCCTATTCCAGATTCAACCGCCAGGTCCAGCTCCGCAGGGGTCTTGTTGTTGCCATGCAGGTAAACCTTGTTCATGGGAAAGCCGGCTTGCAGAGCGCTGTACAGCTCCCCGCCGGACGCCACGTCCAGCCCCAGGCCTTCCTGATCGACTATGCTCAGTATGGAAAGATTGCACAGGGTTTTGCTGGCGTAGATTACCAGGGAGTCTCCCAATTCGGCAAATGCATCGCGGACGGTCCGGCAATTCTGCCTGAAGCCGGCTTCATCCATAACCCACAAGGGGGTGCCAAATTCCTTGGCCAGGTCCAGGGCATCAACGCCTCCGACTTCGAGGTGCCCAACTTCATTTATTTTCATGGTTCCAGTAAAATACAAAATCTCAACTCCCCCGAAAGTATTCGTAAAGAATTTTAACACTCTCCCGGTTTTATCGTCAACGATTGCCGCTTAGATATACAGGGATACATTAGCAGCCGCTCATCCTTACCATCAGTCTATTCAAGGCGGTTAGATAAAGCCATTACAGTTATTATTTCCCAATATGAGAGAAAGCCGGGTATTCTCATCCCGTTCCCATTGTGAAAGTGCCGCAACTGACTCATCGACTTCATTTCCTCTTCGTTTAATAAAAAAGGGACTTCAATTTGAAGTCCCGCGGTTATCCCCTGACTCGTAGAGTCCGGCCCACTAAATGGGCCTTAGCATATTGGGCTATTAAACCAATTGTCATATTAAAAACGCTTGTTAAGTTCATACCAGATCGGGCTGGCTATAAATATAGACGAATACGCACCGAATACAAAACCTACGAGCATCGCTAAAACAAAGTATTTGATGGTCACGCCGCCAAAAACAATAAGCGCCACCAGGGCAAATACGCAGGTTAACACTGTGTTTATGGAACGGTTCAAGGACTGCATGACACTGCGGTTTACCAGTAGAGCAAAATCCTCTTTCCTCCTGGATTTTAGATTCTCCCTGATTCTGTCAAAAATAACGATGGTGTCATTGATAGAATATCCCACCACGGTAAGCACAGCGGCGATAAAAGCACTGTTTATTTCCCACTGGAATATGGAAAATAAGCCGAGCACAATGATAACGTCGTGAAATTCCGCGACAACCGCCGCGACACCGAATTTCCATTCAAAGCGAAAGGATATATAGACCAGCATCGCCAGACAGCCCAGCAGCACTGCCCAGATGGCGTTTTGCCATAACTCTTTGCCGATAACCGCTCCCACCGTGTCGACCCCCAGGTATTCCGCACCGGTATACTGAACCTTCAAGGCTTCTATAAGCGCCCCGCTCTGTTCTTGATTCAGTTCGTGGGTCCTGATAATGTATTGTTCTCCACTCTGCTGAACTTCCGCTTTATCCAAGCCCACTCCGTTCAATACCTCGCGGACATTGGCCGGAGTAGCCGTTGCGCCCAGATTCATCTGCAACACCGTGCCGCCTTTGAAGTCGATGCCCGCATTCAGGCCGCGGGTTGCGAGGGAAACCACGCTGACGACAACCAGAATCAGCGAAATAATATAATAAATGTTCCTCTTTTCTACCAGTCGCATAGTTTTCCCTCCTTACACACCGAATAGTTTCTTATTGTCGGTAACATGCGCAAACAGCACCAGCATATAGCGGGTAAAGGTCAAGGCCACCAGCATGCTGGCCACCAGACCTATGGTGAGGGTGACTGCAAACCCCTTTACGGCGCCAGTGCCGAAATACATCAGGATCAGGGCCGTAAACAGAGTGGTCAGGTTGGCGTCAAAAACAGTCCAAAAGGCCCGTTTAAAGCCGGCATCAATACCGGCGTGTATGGTTTTGCCCAGGCGCAGCTCTTCTTTTATCCGTTCATAAATGATGACGTTGGCATCCACCGCCATACCGATGGACAGCACAAATCCGGCTATGCCCGGCAGGGTCAGCACCGACCCCAATATGGCCATAGTCCCCAGCACTATGATGGAATAGAGAACCATTGAGATATCGGCCACCAAACCCGGTAAACGGTAATAACCCAGCATAAAGACCAGAATGGCGATGATGCCGATGAGACCAGCTTTTACACTGCTGTCCAGAGAATCAGCGCCCAGCTTGGGCCCTACGGTGCGTTTCTCCATAAGCGTCAAGCTGACCGGCAGGGCGCCGGAACGCAGCTGAACCGCCAGCTGGTTGGCGGTGGTAGCGTCAAAGCTCTCAATATAGCATTTTCCGTCCGCAATAACCGTATTTACCCGGGGCGCGCTTATCTGCTCATTGTCCAGCACTATCACCAGGGGTTTATTCAAATTGGCGGTGGTGGCCTGTTTAAATAAATCCGCTCCGGCTTTGTCAAACTCCAAATTAACCACAAAGCTGCCGTCTCCGCTGGGATTGGCTCCGGCTTTGGCTTCCACCAGGTGCTCTCCGGTTAAAAGGGTTTGCCCGCTTTCATCCTTAAATTCCAATTGAGCGGTTTTCCCCAGAATGTTTATAGCTTGCTCCGGGTCGGTTTCCCCGGCTATGTCGATGACCACCCGGTCTTTTCCCTGGCTGTATACGTCAGTCTCTTTAACTCCCAGGCTGTCGACACGGTCTTTCATAATGGCAACTGCCTTCTGAATGGTGTCGGTGGTCACCGGTTTGCCCTGGGATTCCTGGGCCTGCATAACCACATGCAGCCCTCCCTGCAGGTCCATGCCCAGATCAATTTTCCCTTTCATGTAGTGATAAGCAGAATAACCACCCAGTCCAACTAATATGAACAAGGTGAGTAATAATGCCACACTGGTATTCTTCTGCACCAATTCATCCTCCCTCCGGAAACTTTACGATTTATAAAAGCTTAGCCCCATTTATCACCAGCTCGAACTGGCAATCCAGAAAGCTGGCCGCCCTCCGGCACAAAAGCATCCGGCCTAAAAATATTTCAAAGTACTCCATTACCGGGCAAATATCGGTGTCGATATTGACTTCCATGGTAATTACGCGGTCTTCTTCATTGATGTCCAGAATGGAATATTTGGCCGCATAATTGACCCGATCATGTATATCAAAGTTGGCTACATCCCGGTTCCTCACCCGATTGCGATGAACGTGGGACTTGTCCGCCAGAATCAGGGCCGCAGCCACCTCGTTTACCGGCTGGCCGATGCCCTCATCATGGTTGCCAATCGCCGCACATACCGCCGATCGCTCAATAGGGTCCATATTCATGCGGCGCAGGATTTCCAGGGCCATCAGGGCTCCGCCCAGACTGTGGCTGTTGCGGCTGATAACATTGCCAATATCGTGCATATAACCGGAAATACCTGCCAATTCAGCCAGCCTCTCTCCATAGCCGAGCTTAAGCATTATTTCCCTGGCCAAGCGGGAAACCAGGTGGACATGGAGATAGCCGTGATCGGTGTATCCCAGTTCCCCCAGGTGGTCGTTTCCCTTTTGAATAAATGTATTGACGAGAGGATTCCGATGAACGTCCTCCAGTCTTACCATCGCCTAATCCTCTTCTTTATATGCCAGTGCTTTTCTGACGAAAACGATTTCAGTGTTGTCGCTGACCTTGAGGGTCATGGTTTCATCGTTCAGCTTGCTTATTTCGCCTTTTATGCCGCCGATGGTAACCACCTTATCCCCTTTTTTCAGATCATCCATAATTTTTTTATGTTTCTTTTCCTGCCTCTTGCGCGGTAAAACCACCAACAGGTAGAAAACCAGAAGAAAAAAGCCGAAGTAGAGAGCTACCGTCTGCCACCCCTGTGTGTTCACGTCCTTATCACCCCTTGCTGTTTTATAATAGTTTCTCCTGAAAGCTGCGAATTAGCTGCCTAATCCGCGCAAAACGGGTAAAAATCTTCCCATAGGAAGGCTTTTCCGGTC
This sequence comes from Syntrophomonas sp. UBA5314, assembly GCA_002410325.1. Lineage (GTDB taxonomy): Bacteria > Bacillota > Syntrophomonadia > Syntrophomonadales > Syntrophomonadaceae > UBA5314. Next base: position 11,884 of record DHRK01000037.1, on the reverse strand, counting down.
TTATAATCAGCGGCACTGCAAACTTTATATAGATTCGCTACCGATAATTAAAATCCTGCTCCCTGCTATTGTAGTCTTCAAGGAAGCTTTGGTAAAAATCAGAAAAACATCCCGTTCTAATGGCACTCCTTATATTTTCCATCAATTCGTGGAGAAAGTAAATATTATGATAACTCAAAAGGCGGTGGGCCAGGATCTCCCCTGCTTTGATCAGATGCCGGATGTAGGCCCGGGAGTGTTTTTGACAGACCCGGCAGCCGCACCTGGAATCCAGGGGAGAAAAGTCATCGGCGTACACTGCATTCCTGACCGTTATACGGCCTTGGTGGGTATAAGCGCTGCCATGCCTGGCCAGCCGGGTGGGCAGTACGCAGTCGAACATGTCCATGCCCGTCTTTACGCCTTCCAACAGATCCTCGGGCGCCCCCACCCCCATTAAATAGCGAGGCTTGGTATACGGCAACATCTGATCCATGAGCTTTAATATACTGTACATTTCGGCTTTCGGTTCACCCACACTTAGACCGCCTATAGCATAAGCACAAAAATCCATTTCCACCAATTGTTCTGCGCTGCGCACTCTCAATTCCGGGAAAACGCTTCCCTGCACTATGCCAAACAAGGCCTGTTCCCGACGTTTATGACTGTCCTGGCAGCGCCTGGCCCAGGCAGCCGTTCTGTCAACTGCACGCCAGGCCTCGTCATAGGTGCAGGGATAAGGGGAGCATTCATCAAAGCACATAATGATATCCGCACCTAAAGCTTCCTGGATTTCAATGATCTTTTCCGGGGTTAAAAAATGGCGGGAACCGTCAATATGCGAGTTGAACAAGACCCCTTCGGCGGTGATTTTGCGCAGCGGGCTCAGGCTAAAAACCTGAAATCCTCCGCTGTCAGTGAGAATATTGCGTTCCCAACCCATAAAAGAATGCAGCCCCCCGGCTTTTTTGACCAGTTCCGCTCCCGGGCGCAGGTAAAGGTGATAGGTGTTGGATAGGATGATCTCTATGCCGATATCATATAGTTCTTCCGGACTCAAGGTCTTGACCGTGGCCTGGGTCCCCACCGGCATGAAAACCGGGGTCTCAATGGTTCCATGCGCCAACGAAATCCGCCCGCAGCGCGCAGCGCTCTGCTCATCCCTGTATAGAATCTGAAAAATCTTGTTCAACACCTTTCTATTATGTAATCTTTCGGAAATATGATACTGAAAATTCATATTAACCAGACTCAAGTAATGTCAAGCAACCTAGTACTCTGTTAAAGAATAAGCATGGCGTCACCGTAGGAGAAAAAGCGATACCGTTCTTTTACAGCGTGACGGTATGCGTTGCGGGTGGGCTCCCACCCTGCAAAAGCGCTGACCAGCATGAGCAGCGATGAACCGGGCAGGTGAAAATTAGTGATCAGCCGGTCAACTGCTTGAAAATGATAGCCGGGATAAATAAAAATATTTGTCTCTCCCCTACCGGGCCTGAAGCCGTGTTTATGATCATATATGGTTTCCAGGATCCTAACTACCGTAGTGCCTACCGCCCAGATCTTTTTACCCCGATTTCTGGTCTCATTCAAAAGGCTGGCCGCCCGGGCATTCAATTCATAATACTCCGAATGCATCTGGTGCTGTCTGATGTCTGGAACCGATACCGGCTTGAAAGTGCCAATGCCCACGTGGAGCAAGACCTTGACCAGGTTCACCCCTTGGGCCTCGATATCCTCCAGCAGCTTACTGGTAAAATGCAAACCAGCCGTCGGGGCGGCGACTGAACCGCTGCTTCTAGCATAAACGGTCTGATAGCCGCTGGCATCCCGGGCTTCGTCAGGACGGTTTATATAAGGAGGCAGAGGGGTTCGCCCCATCTCCTCGATCAAGGGCGCTTCATCCAGACAGTTCCGGAAAGCCACCAGGCGTCCGCCTTCAAGCGAGTAGTAGTCAACAATTTCAATGTATTCCGGTCGGTCCTCATGAAAATAAACCCGGTGGCCCGGTTTTAAACGGCGGGCCGGTTTAACCAGGGCTTCCCATAGATCACCTTCTTTGCGCAGCAAAAAAACTTCCGCCCGGGCCCCCGATTCCTTGAACCCCAGCAGCCGCGCCGGAATGACCCGGGTTTCGTTCAAGACCAGGGCGTCTCCGGCTTGCAAGTAGTCGCCGATCTGATAAAAGCATCGATCCTTTAAAGCTTCGGAAGACCGGTCCAGCACCAAAAGCCGGGCATGATCGCGCGGCTGAGCCGGGTACTGGGCGATAAGCTCAGACGGGAGTTCGAAAGTGTAGCTCCCCAGGCGGTATATTTCTTCCGGGTTTTGCATCAATTATCTCCTGAAAAACAGATTATACAGCAGAGTCAAAACCACGCTGAGCAGGAGGGTGCTCACCAATGGAAAATAAAAGGTGAAGCCGTCCCTTTTTATATAGATGTCGCCCGGCAGTCTGAACAGGGCCAGATTGAATTTGCTGGCCAGCAGGGCGATAACCCCCAGCAGCAATAAAAAAAGCCCCAGGGCTATAAACAGCTTAGCCATGGCACTTACAGGATTCATCAAGATCCCTCCATTTTGTTATTTTACTTCTTTTTTGAGAATAAAACAAACCCCCACCCCGGTGTCTACCCGCCCGCCTGTTTCAGGCGTTTGGCGCCGCCATATCGTTCAAATTCGCTGTAAATGCAGCCGCAATACGGCTGGCGATATAGACCGAGGGAACGTGATATTACCCCGCTTTCGGCAAAGCCTTCTCTAAAATCCCGGTAGACAAATGGGACTCCGTAGCGCTCCCCGGCGGCTTCACCCATCTGTTTTATCAGATCATGTTTCTGCATTTTGCTGACCAGCAGGGTGGTGGAAAAACAATCATAGCCTCCATGCCGGGCTACCCGGGCGGCCTGCTCCAGGCGCAGTTGATAGCAGATCGAACAGCGTTGGCTCTCCCGGAAGGAAACCGCGCGCAGGTACAGAGAAGGGTCGTGCGCCTGGTCATAAATAACCGGCAGATCTACGGTGGCGGCATATTGCTGCAGGGCTTCCCGGCGTTTCAGGTATTCGCTGTAGGGATGTATATTGGGGTTGTAGTAATAACCGCTCAGTTCATATCCTTGGTCCCTCAGTTCCGGCACCGGATAGGTGGCGCAGGGGCCGCAGCAGATATGCAGCAGCATCCGTGTCATTAGAAATCCTCCCCTGAATCCTGGGCTTCAAACAGCGATCCGGGCGCCTGGTTCCTGCTCCAGGGAATATCAAGGTGGCGATAAGCGTTTTCGGTGGCTATACGGCCCCGGGGCGTTTTTTGGATCATGCCCATTTTCAACAAATAGGGTTCATAAACATCGGTCAGGGTATCGTCCTCTTCCGAAACAGCCGCGGACAGGGTTTCCAGTCCCACCGGTCCGCCTCCGAACTTCAGGATAATAGCCTCCAGGATAATTCTATCCATACTGTCCAGACCGCATTCATCAATTTCCAGCATAGCCAGGGCGGCTCTCGCTACTGTCAAATCAATGAGACCGTTGGCCTTAACCAGGGCATAATCGCGCACCCTTTTCAACAGCCGGTTGGCAACTCGCGGCGTCCCCCGGGAGCGGCGGGCAATCTCTTCGGCGCCTTCCTGATCCATCTGAATATCCAGGATCTGAGCGGCCCGCAAAACTATCTTGGTAAGGTCGTCCGGGGTGTAGAAATCCAGGCGGCAGTTGATTCCAAAGCGGTCCCTGAGCGGCGAGCTCAACAGACCGGGCCGGGTGGTCGCTCCCACCAGGGTAAAAGGAGGGATATCCAGGCGCAGGGTTCTGGCCGCCGGGCCTTTGCCGATAATGATGTCTATGACGTAGTCCTCCATAGCCGGGTAGAGTATTTCCTCAATGCTGCGGTTCAAACGGTGTATTTCATCAATAAAGAGAACCTCTCCCGCTTCAATGTTGGTCAATATGGCAGCCAGATCCCCGGGACGCTCTATGGCCGGACCCGAGGTCTTGCGTATGGGCCTGCCCACCTCGTTGGCCACTATAGTAGCCAGGGTAGTCTTGCCCAGGCCGGGCGGACCGCTCAATAAGACGTGGTCCAGACTCTCCTGGCGCTCCCGGGCGGCTTTTATGAAAATTTCAATATTGTCTTTTATCCTGTCCTGGCCGATATAGTCAGCCAGGCGCAAAGGCCTGAGCGACCCTTCTTGAAAATCATCTTCATTTATTACCTGGTTCGATATCAGGCGATCATTATGCAAAATACGGCCTCCTGTCCTACTTGAGCTGCCCGCTCCTCATGCGTAAAACCTTCCTTATATTATCTTCCACCCGTTCCCCTATTTCGCCTGCTCCGCGCAGCTGCAGAACCAGGGGCAGGATTTCACTGCGGCTGTAACCCAGCACCTCCAACGCCTGGTAGAGGTCCTCCATCTGATCAGTCGGTGCGCTTCCGCTCTCCGCCCCAGACCCCAAAATCACGTCGCCCACCTTGTCCTTCATTTCAAAGAGCAAGCGCTGGGCGCTTTTCTTGCCAATTCCCGGGATCTTCACCAGAGAGCGCTCATCCTGGCTGGCTATAGCTCTATAGAATTCCTCGGCAGTCATAGCGCTCAATATATTCAACGCGCTCCTGGCCCCCAGTCCGGAAATGGCCAAAAGGCGAAGAAACAGATCCAGATCGCCTCGATGGGTGAACCCATAAAGCTTCCATTCGTTTTCAAGGATCTGCAGATAGGTATGCAGAAAAACGGCCTGGCCCGGCCGGGGAATTCGGCTCATCTCCCGGGCGCTGACCAATACCTGGTAGCCGATTCCGTTGACATCCACTATCAACGAATCGTTCAAAATGCTGTGCACCTGACCACGGACAAAATTGATCATAAGCTAGCTCTCTCTTTCATACAAGGCATTCATTCTAAATGAGTGAAGGTGGCAGATGGCGATGGCCAGCGCGTCAGCCGCATCATCCGGCCGGGGCGGAGCCTTTAAAGACAACAGGGCCTGCACCATAAGCTGCACCTGCCGCTTGCTGGCGTTTCCGTAACCTACCACCGCTTGTTTCACCTGCAGGGGCGTGTATTCCGCTATAGACATTCCAGCTTCGGCTGCCGTCATAAGTAAAACTCCCCGGCTTTGGGCAACGGTTATGGCCGTCTTGACATTGCGATGGAAAAAGAGCTGTTCAATGGCCACCGCGTCAGGCTGGTATTTCTGCAGAAGCTGGTTAAGCTCCCGGTTGATGATAAGCAGGCGCTCCGGCATCGGTGTATCGGGACTGGTCAATATAGTACCGTAATCAACCAGCCGGCTTTTACCCTTATCCCCATCTACCAGGCCGAAGCCCGTTGTGGCTGTCCCTGGATCGATTCCCAAAACCAGCATTTATATCCCCACCCAAAAACTTATGACTCTATATTACTTTAAAATAGCAACGGAGGAAATTAGGGGGGCAGAAAAAGAAAGAGGAGCCGGCGGGTATCTCCTTGCTAATCCGGGCCACGTATCCCGAGTCATCCAGCTGCACTTCGCTCGCTTCGGAAGTGTATTTCCCTGCCGGCATCCACCAGTTCTTGAAAGGTAGGCATCCCCCATAGCAGGCGCCGATTGGGCTCAACCTATTGAAGGGCATCCTGAGCAAGGAATACTTTATGTAAAAAAGGAGTCAAATACTGACTCCTTTTACACGATAGATAGCTGGACGCAGATTAATCACGGTCGGGAAAACCAGACGCTATGGAGCTGATGCCCACATTGGTAATTGAGGCCGACTCGATATTGTAGGCGCTGATATCAATGATTTCGACCAGATATACACAACAGCCCGGGCAATCATGGCAATCACACCAAACAAAGTTAAAGGGTTCTTTAGATTCAACGTCAATGTCCACCAGGCTCAAATCGGGAGTGGGTATGCCCAGGTTCACAGATATTTCATTTTGATAAACCCAGGTGGCCAGAGGGACTTTGTTTTCATGTTCGCAGGACCTGCTTAACTGGAATATAATCCGCAATGAATAGCCGCTGAAATCGCTGTCCGCCCTAAAATTAACCAGGCTGGAAAAATCAATTTTTATACTCGGATGATCCAGGCCCCGGGTATCAAGGTTCACGGTGCCAATGGTCAGGGTGGGGGCTCCCCAGGAGCCTATGACGGCCTGGTTGCCAGCACAGGCTACAGCGCCGGTAACGGGAAGAGTCACTCCTGAGCCATTCCCGCAATTGAAGATTACTACAGGAAAATCACGTTTTTTGTGATTTTCATGATCCGCGGCGCAGCAATCCTCTTCATAGGGTTTTTTATAATTTGCCAATTGTATAACCTCCTCATGACTTTTTGGGCAACTCGCTTAAAATATAAAAGTCATTCTTCTCAAGCTCCACATCCCTCCTTTACGAAGCAATTATTCCCCGCTTATTGGAATTGGCAACATATATTACCAGTTATACAGTAAGCTATTCATAAATAACTTATAATGTTACCCAAAACGAGTAATGCCTAATAGATTTAAAAAAACGGGGGCAATGCGTCTCCGTTTTCTACAAAAGATGATCTATATCAATCTCTACCATCACCCTGGAACTTAAAATGATTCAGCCGTGGTTTATGCCACGGCTGATTTATAATTTATAAGAAAACATTAACCTCATATTATGCTTTATTCCTATCCCAGATGTTGCTTAAGATATCGCCTATTGTGCAAAACGCCAGGATCGTCCGGGATAAAGGCCGCGGCCATTTCATTGTGGCGATAGGCCAATTCGTATTTTCCCAGCTTGTCATAACACACACAGAGTTGGATGTGGGGAACCCAAGTCCAGCTGGCATTTTCTACAAAACCCCGGTTGTCTACAGGTTTTTCCAGCTTGGTGGCCAGTTCGTACCAGAATGCGGCCAGGTCAAAGCGTTGCAGCAATTGAAAATGATAGCCCAGGCGGCAGCAAAACTCGGCCCGGGGAAGATCATAGATAAATGACTTAAAAATGTACTTTTCCGCATTTTCCAGGTCGCCTTTCTGGTGGTAACGGTCCACTAGCTTTTTACAGGCGGAAAGATTGTCTTCCACCCAGCCCTGGCCCCCCTCCAAAAACATTTGATACCATAGAATGGCCTTGTCAAACATCTGGTGGTCCAGTAATTCATTGGCATAGTAGTATTGATCGCGAGGGGAAAATGACTCACCTTCCGCCAGGCGCTTTTCATAGATCTTAAGATTCCGGTCGGAATCATGCCATTCACTTTGGTGGGTTACGGCGATGTCGCTGTCCAGAATATTTCCGGACACAGCCAGGTACTCATGCACCGCTCCGATCCATTGAAAATGCCTGGAATTTCTGACCAGGCGGTTCCTGCGCAGGCTGGTGGTAACATTGCCATACTGATCAAAGGCCAGGTTATATTTCATGGTGACCGAGTCGACCGACGCATCCAGGGCTCTTTTCAGATTGAACAATTTCCGGTGGTCCTCTTCCAGTATCACGTCGTCGGCGTCCAGCCAAAGAATATACTCTTGGGACGCCTGTTGGAAGGCGTAATTACGCGCCGCGGCAAAATCGTCAATCCAGGGGAAGTCATAGACCTTGTCGGTATAACGGCGGGCTATCTCTTTGGTATCATCATCGGACCCGGTGTCAACAATGATGATCTCGTCAACGAGGTCCTTCACGCAGTCCAAACAGCGAGCCAAAACCCCTTCTTCATTCCTGACGATCATGCACAGGCTGATGCTGATGGGAGCCTTTAGCTGGAGAAGATATGGGGCAATATCAAAACCCCATTTATCAATGGCTTGCTGCCTGTTTTCCAGAAGCCGCTTATAGAAAGCATCCTGCTTGGCTCCCCCCAATGAAAGAGGATTGATATAATGGACAAAAGCGTCCAATGCAATATAGAGTGAATAACCTTGATTGACCAGCCTCAGACACAGGTCGTCGTCTTCATAGGTACCCAGACCGAAACGCTCGTCAAATCCTCCGATTTCTTTCAGCATGTTTTTTTTAGCCAGCATACAATGGCTTAACAAGCGAAAGACTTTTCTGCTCCGGCCGGCATTCTGGGTTTGGTTCAAAAGAGCAAAATCTTCCAACCCTCTTATCTCCTGATAGGGTATAGAGATACGCTGGTGTCCACTGACTTCATTACTGACCGGGCCAACTATGGCGGCCATTTCCTCTGTCTGCAGGCAGCGCAGCATGCTGCTCAGACTACGGGCGCTCAATAAACTGTAGTGAGTCATCAAGAGGACATATTCCCCGCCGGCGATTTCCAGGCCCTGGTTATACCCTCTGGCAATGCCCTGGTCTTCGGCATTCGATATTACCCGGACATCTTTTTGCGTCTTCAGGTATTCCATAGTTTCCCGTGTAGAGCCGTTATCCACTACAATCAGTTCACAGGGAATCTCCACGTTCCTTCTGACATACTCAAGGCACTGCCGGGTCAGATCCAACTGCCGGTGAGTTAAAATAATGATGCTTACTTGCATTTTTCCACCTGCCAAAACAGATATTTGTCAACTAGTTTATGAACGCCAGCCGGGTTAAGAAACCCCTTTCATTTTTTCTGCCACCCGGTTAATATATGCACGTGGTCAAACCCTGGCACGGGCCAAGCCGTTAATAAGTAGGAAATATCAAAACAGGGGCTGCTGACTTACGAGAAAAAGGCCTTCCATAACATAAGTGGAAGGCCCCTTACGAAATCATTTTTTTTTAAAAGCTGCCCATTATGGGCCTGTGGCTCCAGTTTCACCTGTCGCTCCGGTTGCACCCGTGGCTCCAGTTTCGCCGGTGGCTCCAGTTTCACCGGTAGCTCCGGTTTCGCCTGTTGCTCCGGTTTCGCCTGTGGCTCCGGTTTCGCCTGTGGCTCCGGTTTCACCGGTGGCTCCGGTTGCACCTGTTGCTCCGGTTTCGCCTGTTGCTCCAGTTTCACCCGTTGCTCCGGTTTCACCCGTTGCTCCAGTTTCACCGGTGGCTCCAGTTTCGCCCGTAGCTCCAGTTTCGCCTGTTGCTCCGGTGACACTCGTGGCTCCGGTTTCACCCGTGGCTCCAGTTTCGCCCGTAGCTCCAGTTTCGCCTGTTGCTCCGGTGACACCCGTGGCTCCAGTTTCGCCGGTGGCTCCAGTTTCACCCGTGGCTCCAGTTTCGCCGGTGGCTCCGGTTTCACCGGTGGCTCCGATTGCACCTGTTGCTCCAGTTTCGCCGGTGGCTCCAGTTTCACCGGTAGCTCCGGTTTCGCCTGTTGCTCCGGTTTCACCGGTGGCTCCGGTTGCACCTGTTGCTCCGGTTTCGCCGGTGGCTCCGGTTGCACCTGTTGCTCCGGTTTCGCCGGTGGCTCCGGTTTCGCCGGTGGCTCCGGTTTCGCCTGTTGCTCCGGTTTCGCCGGTGGCTCCGGTTTCGCCTGTTGCTCCGGTTTCACCTGTGGCTCCGGTTTCGCCGGTGGCTCCGGTTTCGCCAGTGGCTCCGGTTGCACCCGTGGCTCCAGTGACACCTCCTATTTCCTCTGGTAGTTCACCCAGCACCAAATTCGCCTTATCCGATACAGAAACCGCATAGGTTACATTATTTGGTGTTAGATTTACCAGGCTTAAGGTGATAGGTGCAGAGACGACTTGTATCATGGCAAAACCGACTACCATCCCTGTTTTTATAGGCGAATTGCCTATTAAATTATCGCCCAGTGAAGTAACGATAGAAAAGGTAATACCAGTGCTTCCTATGGATGACTGGGTGGCTACCCACCAGTTGATAAAATACCTGCCGGCTTTGTTGATGGTTATGACTCCGGTTGCCGAGTTATAACTGACGTCTCCAAAGCTGCTTGCGATCGTGTCAAAAATTACATTATTATTTGGAATGATGACTCCGCCTGTTAATTTTATTAGCTGGAGACCTATTGCACTCAACTCAATCCCCCCTTCCAAATTCATCATTTCAAACCCGGATTAGCAATGATTACCTAAATCTTTTAGGGCCGTAAGTTACAGTGTTACGTGAAAAATGGTTAAATTGGCTTTAACTGAAGTTAACCCATAACCTATAGTTCCGTCTGTTGCATTAACTAGCTGCATCGTTAAAGGGGCTGCTATCGCAATGAAAGCATTTCCTGATACTTGACCTGTAATAATAGGACTTGATCCTTGAATATTGTCAGCTGCAGAAGTTATGATGGCAAAGTTTATTACAACATCGCTTCCACCTTCAATCCCGTCTGTTGATACCCACCAGTCAACATAGAACAATCCGCTTTGTGAAATGGTCAGCGTGCCCAGGCCATCGTAGGAAATAAACGGCGATTCGGCACTGACTATTGTATCGAAAATAACTGGTGCTCCAGATGCTACAGATATTGCTTCCACATCCTGCAATTGAATCTGCATGCCTCTTAACTGGGTTGCTAAACCGGTGGCGCCAGTCGTCCCCGCTTCTCCAGTGGCTCCAGTGGCGCCGGTTTCGCCTGTTGCTCCCGTTGTTCCGGTGCCTGTGGCACCGGTCGTTCCAGTAGAGCCAGTCTCGCCCGTGGCACCTGTTGCTCCAGTAGAACCGGTCTCACCCGTGGCTCCAGTTGTTCCGATACCAGTAGCGCCGGTTCCTCCAGTCGTTCCTATCGCACCGGTTGCTCCGATTGCTCCAGTAGAGCCAGTAGAGCCGGTTTCACCCGTGACTCCAGTTATTCCGATGCCAGTAGCGCCAGTTTCTCCAGTCGTTCCTGTCACACCGGTTGAGCCGGTTGCTCCGGTAGAGCCGGTAGAACCGGTAGAACCCGTGATTCCAGTTATTCCGATACCAGTAGCGCCGGTTGCTCCAGTCGTTCCTGTCACACCGGTTGAGCCGGTTGCTCCGGTAGAGCCGGCAGGCCCCGTTACCCCAGTAGCCCCGGTCGTGCCAGTACCTGTTGCTCCTGTGGGGCCGGTTGGACCCGTCGCTCCAGTAAACCCGGTTACTCCGGTAGGGCCAGGAGGCAAACATATAACATTAAGCGGCCAACGAAATAAACCGCAACAATGATTAGACATTCATAATCCTCCTTTCTATATAAAAATAAAAGATAGGCATATTAGAATATGGGCCACCTAACAACGCGTATCATAAACGGTAAATAATTCCACATTATTGATTCTGCTTTTGATAAGGACAAGTCATATAAGCCATTTTACAAAAAGGCCTTCCATTAGAATTAGAAGGCCTTTCAACGTATACTGGCTTAATCGATAAAATTTGACTATGCGGCATCTAAAAACCTATCCCAGATTAAAGCAGTATAGCCAATAGAGTTAACTAATTGCTACACCGGCACTGGCATATCCTAGAACTGAAGCAGCCACACTCAATGCCGGAGGCACTACATAAAATACTAATAACAACCGGTCCCCAGCCGCTACCGGGATGTTCACACTTACCGAGCCGGTGGCTATATCACCCAGGACAATGCTCAAACCTGGGAACGTAGGGCTTAAAGCAATATCTGTTGTCGGAAGGGCATCAAAACTGTTATCCGGTGTATCCGAACGGAATAATTGGGCATGAATTTCATAGTCACCCAAGGCAACACCCACTGCGCTGGTAACGCTGAAAAAGGCTACTACGGAGGTAATCACTCCATCTCGAGGTACAGAGAAGGCATAATTTATATCAACGCCCAAAACTGTACCTTCAAGGTTGATAGTCGTGCCAAAGGTATCTACCCCTGGAGCATTTGTGCCAAATCCTACGAAGCTGGGTAATCCTACCAGCCCTCCCACCAGAGAGGTTACTGTAATAGGAGTTCCTGATGAGAAGGGTATAATAGCGCCTCCTCCGCCGGTCGCTCCGGTGGCACCCGTTTCCCCGGTGGCTCCAGTGGCACCCGTTGCTCCGGTCGCTCCGGTGGCTCCACCATCACCCGTGGCTCCAGTCGCTCCGGTCGCTCCACCATCGCCCGTGGCTCC
>DHRK01000054.1 GCA_002410325.1 Syntrophomonas sp. UBA5314 | reverse complement strand
CGTGGGCGTCGGAGGAATGAGTAATACTGGACGTATTGCAATTGACGACAACGCAGTCATGCGAAAAATTTAACCGACGATTATATATAGAATTAGGGTTAACAGAGTACTATCATCCTTGGGAGGATATATCGTGAATATTCAGGAGCTAAGGACTTATACCGGCCGGAACATCTTTTCTCATAAACCGGTTGTCAAAATGGTGGTGGACCTCGCTGAACTGGCCCATACGACGACATCACAACTGCCCTGTTTTAATGAACAGCTGCTGCTGTGGTTCCCCGGTTTGCAAAGCCACTATTGCTCCCCCGGACACGAAGGCGGATTTGTGAAAAGGTTGTATGAAGGCACCTATTTATCCCATGTTACCGAACATTTAGCCATCGAGTTGCAGTGTGTCATGGGTTACGACGTCTATTTTGGCAAGACCCGGGTGGTCAAGGAACCTTCTCTGTTCTGCATCGTCTATGAGTACGTCAATGAGCATTGCGCCGAGCTGTTTGGACGTGTCGCACTGAAAGTAGTTGATGGACTGGCCAGGAGCCTCCCGGTTCCCGTCCAGGATATTTTGGAGGACCTTCGGCATACCGTGCTGGACTGTGACCTGGGGCCAAGCACCCGGGCCATCATGAATGAAGCCCGAAGGCGTCATATCCCGGTTCGGCGTATAGGAAAGGACAGTCTCTTGCAACTGGGTTATGGCCAAAACCTGCGCTACATCGAAGCATCCCTTCCCGATACAACCAGTTGCATCGCAGTTGAGCTGGCTAAAGACAAGGAGCTCGCCAAACGTATTCTGCGGGAAAACAATATTCCAGTCCCCGACGGCGGCCTGGCCGGTTCCCTGGAAGAGGCCCTGAGCCTGGCCGATCGACTGGGCTATCCGGTGGTGCTCAAGCCCTTTGACGCCAACCAGGGCAAAGGAGTTACGACCAACATTAAAAATGAGGCAGAATTGCTGTCCGCCTACCGTTTTGCCAGCCAATACTCCGTTCAAATTATGGTGGAGAAGCAGGTAGCGGGCCGGGATTACCGGGTACTGGTGGTGGGAAACACAGTAGCCGCGGCCGCTGAAAGAACTCCGCCTTGCGTAACCGGCGACGGACTTCACTCTATCGCCGAACTGGTGAGGGCTGAAAATGAAAACCCTTTGCGGGGGCCGGGCCATGAAAGGCCTTTGTCCTTGATAAAGCTCGATGGACTGGCTCTGGAACTGCTCAGCCGCTCCGGGTTAACCCCGGATGATGTTCCCCCCATCGGTCAGGTCGTAACTTTAAGGGAAAACAGCAATTTGAGCACCGGCGGCCGGGCCCGGGACTGCAGTAGCGAAATGCATATAGCAAACCGGGAGTTGTCTATAAAAGCCGCCCGGGTGCTGGGTTTGGAAGTCGCCGGAATCGACCTGGTTTGTGAGGATATCGCCAATCCGCTGGCCACTCAAAGCGGAGCTGTCATTGAGGTGAATGCGGCGCCCGGTTTAAGGATGCACCTCTATCCCTCAGAAGGAAAGCCGCATGATGTGGCAGCGGATATTATTGACTTTCTATATCCGGAAGGAACACCGTCTTCTATACCTGTTATTTCAATCACCGGCACCAATGGTAAAACCACCGTTACCAGAATGATCCACCATGTTCTCTTGCTGCATGGCCAAAAAGCCGGTATGACCTGCTCCAGTGGGACCTATATCGGCCGGGAATGCATATCCCACGGCGACAATACCGGTCCGCTCAGCGCCCAGTCCCTTTTATACAACCGTGATGTAGAAGTGGCCGTATTGGAAACGGCCCGGGGCGGCATTATACGTAAAGGATTGGGCTACGATCTGGCCGACGTAGGCATTATTACCAATATCAGCGAGGACCACCTGGGAATAGACGGGGTAGAAACCCTGGAAGACCTGGCCTTTGCCAAATCTCTGGTGGTGGAAGCGGTTAAGGCTAACGGTTTCGCGGTTTTGAATGCCGAAGACCGCATGACTGATTATGTTTCCCGTTCCGTTCAGTGCAATATTATCTATTTTTCACAAAACCGCTTTAACCACCTGCTCCTTCAACACATAAAAAACGGGGGAATGGCTGTGGCGGTGGACAACGGCTATATCACCGTATTCTGGCATAACAGTATTCTACCCCTGCTCAGGGTCAAGGATATCCCTATTACCTTTGATGGAAAGGCCGGCTGCAATATAGAAAATTCCCTGGCCGCGATAAGCGGTTTGTTGGCCCTGGGAATACCGGAGCAGATAATAAAACAGGGTCTGGTATCATTTAAGCCCGATCCGGAAATCAATGCGGGAAGATTTAATCTGTTTAATATGGGCAATTTCCACATTCTTTTGGATTATGCCCACAATCCCAGCGGTTATCAATCGGTAATCCAGTTTATCAACTGTTTAAAAGCTTACCGCGTGGTGGGTATAATCGGCATGCCCGGCGATCGAATGGACCGGGACATATTCGAGACCGGTAAAATCGCAGGCGAATTCTTTGCCAAACTGATTATAAAGGAAGATTCGGACTTGAGGGGGCGCCTCCCCGGTGAAACCGCCCAAATCCTTTACCAGGGAGCGCTTCAGGGCGGGGCCCGCGAAAAAGACCTGCAGATCATCTTAACGGAAACGGACGCCCTGGAAACAGCCATCTACCAAGCCCTTCCCGGCGACCTGATCGTAATGTTTTATGAAAAGCTGGAACCGGCCCTGGAAATAATAAACCTTTATTCCGCCGGTGTAGACCGGAGTTGGCTCCAGGCGGAAATACCGCCCCCGCCAACAATCCAAAATTTCCTGGCTTGATCCCTTATTCTCTATCTGTTGCAAGCTCCATTGTGGGTTATAATAAGAAAAGCGCCCGTAATTGAGGGGAAATATTGGGGGTAAGGGTTCTGGTGCTGTACGTGATTAAAAATATCTATACGGTTTTTCTGCTGCCCCCCGGGATCTTTATTGTATTATTATTGCTTTTGGCTTTCTACCTGCGCAGAAAGGATAAAAAATCCACCCGCCTGGTTCTGGCTCTGACATTTTTGCTGTATATTTTTTCGACCCCGTTTGTCGGAGATCTTTTGCTCTTTCCCCTGGAAAGCCGGTACAGCCCCCCGGAAAAACTGCAGGGAGATGTGCTTGTTATGCTGGGCGGCGGAGCCATTGGCGACGTACCTGATGTAAACGGGACAGGTACGATGAATGGTTCTTCTTCCAACCGCCTTTTGACAGTGGCTCGCCTGGCCCGCGCCAGTCAATTGCCGGTAATAATAAGCACCGGTCAGGTATACCCGGACGACGGCAGCGAGGCCTTGATAGCGAAGCGGATTCTAATTGAGCTGGGGATTCCCGGAGAAAGGATTATGCTTGATAACAATAGCCTGAATACCATGGCCAGCGCCAGAAATATGCCGGCCTTGCTGGCCCAAAACCAATTTAAAAACCCTGTTTTAGTTACTTCAGCCTTTCACATGCACCGTTCCGTTCGGAGTTTTGCCAAATATGACGTCGCGGTGCAGCCCTACCCCTGCGACTATATGGTAAATGCCCGTCAAACCCTTTACCTCAATAAGCTGCTGCCGTCATATGGCGGCTTGCATAAAACCGGAATTGCCCTGCGCGAATACTGGGGTTTAATCCCCACTTTCTTTTAATACCGGCTGATCAGGTAAGCAGATTGCTCAAAAGAGCGATGATAACAGCGGCCATAACCCCCATCAACCACATTTTTAGGTTGTCAACTTTTTTGCATATATCTTCTAACATCTTCATGAGCATTTCTTCCTGAGACCTTAAAGTAGCTACTTCTGTTTGTAATTTACTTATGTCTCTGATAATTTCCTGACTTTGCATCTATACCCCCTCCAATCGTTCAAGTTAATCCATATTATTCCATCCGCTTATTTGGGTTACAGTTGAAGTTTTTAAAGCCTTTTCGGCAAAATAAAAAGACCTGGGTACGGACCACAGGTCTTGCAAAAACCGTATCTCAAACTGAATGGAATTATTTTTTACGCCCGTGTTTAAAGGTATTACAGCAGGTTTCTTCCGAACTGCGCACTCTGTTGCTCTGGGCGCTGGAACGGATCTCTACGTCTTCAGCTTTACATTCAAAATTGTCGTTGTGAAAACACTCTTCACACATGCAGCGCATTACCCTGGACATATTTATCCCCCTTTCGCTAATTTGACGGCCGGTTTTTACTCAGCCTTTAAGTATAGCCTGCCTGCCGGCGGCTTTCCTTATTCGCCCGGGGATATAAATAGGCAGTTAAATTACAGGCGCCAGCCCGGGGTAGCTACTGGTACTGTTTGGCCACAGTCAGCGATTCCATCCAGGTCTTGCCGTTTTTCCGGGTCAGATCCAGGTTGTTTACTACCACCCCGTGGACCCGAAGCGCTTCCATAATTCCGCTGCCGTTCTTAACCGCCCAGTTGCCCAAAGCCGAAATAACGTAATAGCGGCCGCCCTCCTCGCCCAGATAGAGCATGACATGTCCGGGGAAATGCAAGCTGGCCCCGGGAAGCAGATCTTTAAACAGGTCGGCCCGCTTGTCAGCCTCACCAACCTCAAAGGATACCGTCTGGCCGGCTGAAGCAGCCTGCTGTTCCGAATTGCGAGGCAGCCTGAATCCGAAGCAACGGTATACATCGAGGATCAATGATGAACAATCATGGCTATCCAGCATTCCGCCCCAGCCGTAGCGGTCGCCTTGCAGCTTAAAGGCCTGTTTGATAACATTGGCCCGGGTATAGGGCAGATATCCTTCCTGGACGTCCAGTGAATAGGGCAACAAGCCCAGCTTGAAGGCAAGCTGCCCGCCGGCTGTACGTACGGCGAGTTTAACCACGTAATTCCCGGTGGGATCCTGGCGGTCAATCATAGTGGGGATTGGATCGTCGGCCAGGGGTATTATAGTTCCCATGGGAAGTTCCAGGTTCGATATTTCCGGTGCATTGGGATTCTCGCAAAGGCGCAGCCGGTTCCCGGCGGCCAGCACAAAGCGGCCGGGGCTCTGATACGCTACCCAGGTGGTGCGGTCCGGACTTATCGCTACATCGGTGGCCGGTAGCCAGCCAAAACAATTGTACATCCGGGCAAAATACCAGTTGCGGTCGGCACTTTGATGATAAATGAGCAGGGGCTCGAATGGGTGTACGGCCGTATTCTGAAACAGGTCAAATTCCTGATCGTTGGGTTCATCGCTCACTACGTCGCTGGTTGGGTACACTCGCAAGCTGCTTCGTTTAACCGTAAAAGCGTATCGAACCTCGTTTCCATCTCTAATGGCGTCCAGATTCATATTGACTTTCATTTGCTCAAGATAACTTTGCGCCACCTGGTTGGGTCCAATGTACATGGGATACTCGGGGAATGGCACATTTATCTGTTTTTTAAGCTGATCACCCGACATAAACGAGGAGCAGGTTTTCAAATCGCACACGGTTCCGGGCAGTGCTTTGATAACAGCGCGGTTGAATGCACCTATATCCTCAAGCGGCATTACAATACCGTCAGGATCTGACAGTTTGGCTGTCCAAAATTCGGGGTCGAGCATCGGACGGCTCACATCCGGCATCTGATTGACCGGCGCCGCTCCGACTGGAATAGAGGTTCCTATCAAGTTCAGGCACAATAGCAGTGCTATAACAAGTTTGAGTCCGCTCTTATTCATCTTAATCCTCCCTGCCGCAATTTTAGTACTCTGCCGTTGTTCCTCCTTTGTGCATCCTGCTGATTAAAAGTTCCACTCCGGTTCGGTAAATCCTGCTTCTCCAATAATTGAAATATTGGGTTCAATAAACATCTTTATGTATTTAGCTTGTAACCTGGAAAGTAGAGGAATAAACTTTTCGAGTGTTGAATTCTTAGGAATAGGTTCAAAAGGAGGGGGACTCATTGGGTATAATCAGCGGTTCACCGCTTGTAGGAGGAATAGTGGACGTGGAGACGACCGGCTTCAGCCCCGACCGGGACGAGGTGGTGGAGCTCTGCTTGCTGGTATTTCATTATGACCGGGAACTGGACCTGGTTAAAATAATGGACGAATATGTCGGTCTGCGCGAACCGGGCTGTTTCTTGCATCCCCGGGCTTCCCAGGTGCACGGTTTGACCATGGCCGATCTCTGCGGCCAAGACCTGGATTACCAGCGCGTGGCGGGTATGATCGAGCGGGTTGAGCTTCTAATCGCGCACAATGCCGGCTTTGACCGCGGCTTTGTAACCCGCCTCTTTCCCCAGGCCATCAGTAAACCCTGGTTCTGCTCCATGTCCGGGATCGATTGGAGGAACAAGGGGTATCCCAGCCGGGGCCTACAGGAGTTGCTGCGCCATCACGGCATCGCCGTAGAGCGCGCCCACCGAGCTCTGGACGACGTGCGGGCCACCTTGGAACTGTTGAATTACAGCCAGACGAGCGGGATAAGCTATCTGAAGGAACTATTGCTGGGGCGCCAGGCCGCCGGTTAGTTCCCCTATCTTTACCGGTCTTACCCTACTTGTCGTCCGTGGCCCGGCCGCTGCCCGAAACCGGAATAGCCTCGCCCAGGAATGTGGGATAGGGTTTAATGATGGCGGCCTGAACGAAGTCCTTGTTGCGGGCCGCTATCTCCCTCAATTCGTAGTTGTACATGACCGGACCGTAATCGCCCAGGTCGGAGGCGACCCCCCAGGCTTCCAGACCTAGCTCCCGGGCTATGAACACCGCCCGCATCAAATGATAGCGCTGGGTGACGATGATCACTTTTTTTACCTGAAAGATGTCCCGGGCCCGGTATATGCTCTCATAGGTGCTGAACCCGGCATGGTCCATAAATACATCATCAGTCGCCGCTCCCCGGTTTTTCATATAATCCTTCATGGTGTTGACTTCATCATACTCCCGGCGCCCGTGGTCCCCGCTGACCAGTATTTTGGGGGCTTTCTCCCGGGAATATAATTCATATCCCACCTGCAGGCGGTCATTCAGCATCCTGGATACGGTACCGTCCGGCAATACGTAAGCTCCCAGTACCAGGATGGCATCCGCCTGCGGAGCCTGCCCGGCATCGCATATATAACGGCTCCCCACCCGCTGGACATGCCAGTTTACGAGCATAACCCCTATTGCCACCAATGCGCTCAGAGCCAGCAGTACATATTTCACTTTACCGGCCTTATTTTTTTTAGCTTGTCCAGTTGCCGCTGCCGTCACTTGCTGTTCCCCCTCTTTTACACTGCTTGAGCCTATCCTGCCTTAGTAATTAACTCTTCAGAGCCTGCCGCGCTTTTTCGCGGTGTTCGTCGGTCATATGCGCGCTTACCGCTGCTAAGGCCGCGGCAATTGCGCCGGCGTCGTCGCTGAAGCCTACGAAAGGCAGAATGTCGGGAATTGTATCGGCTGGCAGAACGAAATAGGCCAGGGCGGCCAATATAGTGGCTCTGGCCCAAAAAGGCGTCTTGGCATCCCGCACCGTGTAATACATAGCCACCGCATCCGGGACAAAAGGGACTCGGGCAGCTGTCTGTTTTATTTTGGTCCACAGGGTTCGTTCAACATACTCTTCCTGGGTTTCCCCCGGCTTCATATCCAACTCGGGCAGCTTGTTTTCCTGTTTGTCCATACCTTCAAAAATCCTCCCGGCGGTTTTTTCCCAATAACTATACTCCAAATTGAGAGGCCAGCTTGCAATTACAGTACTATTGGAACCCTTAAGAAGAATCATCTCCTTCTGGCTCGTTTATATGATATAATAAACTTTACCAAAGATGGATTTGCTTCTGCAAGGAGCGGCATATGGAGAGATCGGGTCTTTCTTATCCGGGATGTTCCGGCTTGGAAAGGCTTTTTTGTTAAAGTTGCTTAGGGGAGGGACATAGAATGCTTATTAAGGTATGCGGCGATCCCACGGTCGACTGGTTCCGTATATACCGTCCGGATGAAACCGTGCGCGGGGGTGTATATTACTGGCAAAAACAGCAGGACGATTCCCGGGTGCTGCTGAGCTCCAAACCCGGCGGTTCAGCCCTGCTTCTGCAGTTGCTGAAAGAGACCCTATCCCCGGCCGAAGCTATCGTGGAAGGCCCCAGCCTGGACGATGACTTTTTAAGCCGGCCTAAAGACCGTCAGATCACAACCACCTGGACCCTGTGGAGGGAGTTTCCCAACCCCGGGCTGCAGGAAAATTCCTACCGGCTGTGGAAATGGCACGAATTCGAACCGGCTCTTTGGGACTATCCCTCGGCCCGCCTGAAGGGCTATCCCGATCTACTGCTGATTCAAGACAGCGGCCTGGGTTTTCGCCAGTCGCCCTGCGGGTGGCCCCAGGCTCTATCCCTAAAGGAGAATACCCGTCCCCCCCGCCAGATAATATACAAGCTGGGACAGTATGCCGATGGCCAGTACAACCCTCTGTTGGGGCGTATTGATGAATTGGGCCTGGCCGGGAGGACCACTATAGTAAGCTCCCTGAGCGACCTGCGCGCCTGCGCTGTTAAAGTGGGGGATTCCCTGTCCTGGGAGCGCATGCTGGAAGAAGTGGTCAGCGCGGTATACAGCCCCTTCTGCCCTTTCCTGGACGCGGACGGCCAGAAGCTTAAATACCAGCAGGTTATTATACCGATAGGTTTGAGCGGTGCGGTCATCGTAAGCCAGGAGGGAAACATTCTGCTTTTTGATCGCAGCGGCCAGGAAGGTGATTTCGACAGCCTGTTTCCTGGCCAGATCATCGGTGATAATACCTGCATTTTGGCTGCTCTGGCCGCATTCTGGGCAAAAAAACCCGGGGAACTGGACTGGCCGGAGGCCACTCGCAGCGGTCTTTTCATGGCGCGTCTGCTCCATGTGAAAGGATATGAAATCGTTGAACGCCCTGATCATAAACACCTGCAATTCCCTTATGAATCCATGGCCTACGCATTTCGCGAATTGAGCGCCGGGCGAAGGCCGGTGGCCGGCCTTCCCAACCTGGACCGCATTTACGATCTGGGCATGTACCGGGACGCCAATCTCTCATCTTTGAATCGAAGAGGACATTGGACCATTCTGGAGGGAACCCTTTTGAAAGGTCAAATCCGGGAAAGCCGTATACAAGACCCACAGACCCTTAAAGCGGTTTACGAGTGCGCCGGGAAGGTTGTAATTTACGGGCCTCAGGCCGCCCTGCCCGAGGTTCCGATCGAAACCGTGGGAGCCTGGAGCAGTGTCGATCGCCAGGAAATCGAAGGTGTGCGCAGTGTAAACAATGCCATGCGCGACTACCAGCAGCTCAAAAACCCGGACATGCCGCTCTGTGTCGCAGTCTTCGGCCCCCCTGGAGCCGGCAAATCATTCGTCATTAAAGAAATTGCCCGGGGATTGGGCATCGGAGAAGAGGCCCAGTTGACCTTTAACCTGTCCCAGTTCGAAACACCGGGGGATCTGCAGATCGCCTTTCATAAGATCCGTGACTTGAACCTGCATGGCAAAATGCCCCTGGTTTTCTGGGATGAATTCGATTCTCCCTTTCAAGGCCGTCCCCTGGGCTGGCTGCAGTATTTTCTGGCCCCCATGCAGGACGGGGAGTTTACGGAAAACGGCCTCCCCCACCCCCTGGGCAGCGGCATATTTGTATTCGCCGGCGCCACCCGCCACTCCCTGGAGGAATTTAGCAGCGGCGACAGTCCCGAAGACCGGGCGGCCAAAAAGCCCGACTTTGTCAGCCGGCTGCGGGCTTATATAAACATCCGCGGCATAAACGGCAATCCCAATACCATTGAAGACCGGCTCTATGTAATTCGAAGGGCTTTCATACTGCGGCAGTACCTGGAGTCCAACGCTCCTCAGATCAAGCACAACAACCAGTTTGAAATCGAGCCCTGCGTTTTGGACGCTTTCCTGCTGACCAGCCGCTACCGCCATGGAGCCCGCTCCCTGGAAAACCTGCTGAAAATGAGCAGCCTGGCCAATAAGCGCAAATACGAGCTGTCCAGCCTGCCCCCCGATCACATCATCGACATGCATGTAAACATCCGGGAGTTCAATGACCTGACCTGCCTGGGCCGGCGCGAGATCCTGCGGGTGGGCATAACCGGACACGTAAACCTGGACCCGGATGAAAGGAAGAACCTTCGCCAGGCGGTAAAGAGAGCGGTTGCCTTTATTGAAGATCAGTACCCCGAGCACTATCCCACGGTCTTTTCTCCGCTCGCTCCGGGAGCTGACCGCCTGGTGGCCAGGGAGCTGCTTAAGGCTGAAACAGCCCGCCTGATCGCCGTTTTACCTTATGACCAGGAGCAGTATGTCAACGAATTCGGCAGCGGCGACTACCGGCTGGACCCGGAGGGAGCTGAACTGCGCAGCGAATTTAATTACTGGCTTTCCAACCGGGCCATAGAAATAATCGAAATGCCTCCCTCTCCTACCAGGCAGGAGGCCTTCATCAAAGCGGGACATTTTATAGCCGAACACAGTGATGTAGTTATCGTGATTTGGGATGGTCATCGCCAGAAGAGCTCCTCGGTTACCGCCCAGATAGTATCCCGGGCTGAAGAACTGAACATACCCATCTGCCATATCGGGGCGCAAAACTACCGGCCCGAAGCCTGCGAAGCCGGGCCGGTGATCAAATCCGGAGAAATCCGCTGCCGCAACTTTCCCGGACAGCCCCCCGGAATCTGGCAGAACCTGTAACAACCATCTTATTAACGGGCCATGGATGAGAATAATCGAAGTGAAGCTGTTTTCAGACGCCTGGTTCCCCATGGGGTTTGAGCCAGGAGGCGGCCGTCGGCAGCAAAATTTCTTTTCGGTTAGCCTGAGGGCTGGCCAGGACTATCTCCAGCAAGGCATTCAAAGCCCGTCCCAGCTCTTCGCCCGGGAGATAGCCAATTTTGATCAGATCGCCGCCGTTTACAGCCAGATCTTCAACGGTAAGCGCTTCTTCGTTGCTCAGAGTGCTCTCAGCCATACTTTGCACCCTATCTACCCGGTAAAGTTCAAAGGGCGGTGCACTGCCCATAATGTCGGCTCGCTGGAGGGTAAAAAGCTCGGGCAAAAGCTCTTTTCCAACCCTGCCGATAAGGCGCCTTACCTTTTCTTCCGAGGGGTTTTCCAGCCAGATCATGTGCTCCCCTACCAGCAAGCTGACCTTGTCTATGACCGCGTTGCTGTATTTCAAGCGGGTCAGCGCCTCCCTGCACAGCCGGCGGCTTTCCTGCTGGTGCTGGTAGAAATGCCCCACCCCCCTCTCATCCAGGGTAAAGGTGGCCGGTTTGCCGGCGTCATGAAGCAGGGCCGCCAGTCTGAGCTCCAGATTGGCCGGAACTTTGCTTAATACGGTCAGGGAATGGGTAAAGACGTCAAAGATGTGGGCCCGGTTGTGCTGTTCAAACCCGACCATCGGTAAAATCTCAGGAATGACAAACTCCATTAAACCAGTATCCACCAAGGTGCGTATACCCCAGTCAGGCCGGTCGGATAGCAGGATGCCGTTCAACTCCTCTCTGATTCTCTCCACCGCCACGCCGGCCAGAAGCGAATGACATTGATTTATAGCATCGACAATGCTTTGGTCCAATTCAAAGTCCAGAACTGCAGCAAATCTTAGCGCCCGCAGCATGCGCAGGGGATCTTCGTTAAAGCGTTCCAAAGCGGTGTCCTGCGGCGAGCGGATAATTCGCCCGGCAATATCATTGCACCCACCGAAGGGATCATAGAGCAGTCCGCTCCGATCAACCGCCATGGCATTTATGGTAAAGTCCCGATGCCGCAGATCTTCAGCGAGTATGCCCGGCCAATCGTCCCCCGGGCTGCTCGCACCCCGGCAGCGGCTTATCTCAACCTTTTCGTTATCAATCAGAATCACCAGCGTACCGTGCTTCTCTCCCACCGGTACAACCCTGGGAAATATTTGGTTTATTTGTGAAGGCACGGCGCTTGTGACCAGATCAAAATCTTCCGGGCATCGCCCCATGAGCAGGTCCCGCACGCTGCCCCCCACTATGGAGACCGGAAAGCCGCGGGAAAGAAGCTCATCCATAACCTGTTCAACATAAACGGGAATACCCTGGCTTATTTTCATTGCACCCTCTCCCTCAGCTGTTGTTGTGAATGAGCAATTCGGCGCCGTAGCATTTATGACAGCCTCGTTCCATCAAAGCCTGCAAAAAATGCAGCACAACCGGCTCCAATTCGGCCCCCTGCGTCACCACTATTATACGCCCCGACCCATCTATTATCCCGGCCTTCAGTAGCGCAGCCGCCTGGCAGAACAGCGCCGCTTCATCCAGACAGCCCCGGACTTCCAAATCCAGCTCGTATTCATTGCGGATTCGGCCCAGTAAACTTGAGCTATCGTCTCCCCATCCGGTCGCCAGCACCTGCTCTCCCGGGGCTGAACGACGCATTTTTATTATATTCTCATAAATACCGGGAAGGAGGGAAGCTATTTGGCGAAAGCCGCCAAAGCGGCTCAACTCTCCCCTTTCAGCAAGAGATGCGGTGGTTTGCGCCAATATATCAAATACCTTTTCATCGAGAATCACTTTTAAGCCGCGCATGTTAATATCCGGCTCCAAAATTTCCAGGGCCAGTTCCAATGGGGTTGCGGTTTGCAGATCTGATTCCAGGCCGGTGAAGCCGTAAGCTTCCTTTAACTGGAGGTCCGCTTCAGGTGTCGGGGCCAAAAACACGATTTTTTGTCCGGGATGGTGCTCGATGATCTCTTCTATAAGTCGCCGTTCCATACTGTCCTCCGGCTGTCGTTGAATTCCGGCATCTACTCACACCAGGGTCAGGAGATAATCCGAATCCACTCGCAGCCAGCGCTTGTTAAGTTCGTCGCGTTCCAGCGCTTCCTTAAATTCTTGCCGCAAAGGCTCATAGCTGTCCTTTAACGATACCTGAAAACGTTCAGAATGATCCTGGAAGCGAACTATGAAATCACAGGTGGACTCTCCCTCGGCTTCAGAACTTCCACTGTACAGTACCAAATTCGGAGACTGACCTGCCTCCAGCACCTGGTTTAAAATGAGCATTTTTATGAGTTCCACAACCCGGTCATCAAGATCATCTTCAAATATTCGTATTTTCTCTATTAAATGGATCTCCTGATCTACAAAACGGAAACGGTAATGAGGGAGCATGGCAATAAAACCAGCCAGGTCCTTTTCTGCCTGCTTGTGCTGCTCCTGGTCGTGAAGCAGGTAAATCATATAAGCCCGGGTCATATCGTGATACAGGGTAGCGACACCCAGCTGGATCACCTCGGAGCATTGCCGGCAGGTATAAGAATTCAGTTCACCTTCCATCAGCCTGACTTTTAATTCCGGATTCAAATCGCTGTTTACGCTGCCCCAGTACTGCACCTCCTGGTGAAATCCGCAATTGGGGCACACTGCATCCAGGGTAATTTCGTTGCTCAAAAGATCCCGTCCTTTCCCGAAGCCTTAATAATATACCAAAAACCAAGGTATATCTCACCTATTTCGCCTCATCCCATTCAATACCCTGTTTTACCAGGCGCACTTTTTGCGGCTCCTGCCAATATCTTTTATATCACAGCCAGGCATTATGCAAAGGCTCCAGGGTTTTCCACAGTATATGCGCGGGTGGCTGCCTGTCTAATTACCTACCGGTAATACAACCAGCCCCCAAAGAAGGAGAAAATTACTCCTGACATGGTGAGGCTTAACCATTTTTACGGTGTTTTAGTGGAAGCATCTGCCTGACTCCCCACTTGTGCACTGCCCTGCCAGTCATTGCTTTCGACAAGCCGGCAGGCTGTACGGTATAAAAGAAGCACGGTCACGGAAATACCTATTTCCCTGTGATCCCAGATATTGCCGGTTCGGCGTATGATACGCCGGGACAGGCATTCTATTGATGATTGTCAGGTACTGGAGAAAGGAAGGGATAATTTGAAGAAATTGCGATTATTAACTCTAACCGGATTTTTAGCCATGTTGTTATCCTGTACAGCTTTTACCGGAACGGCCAGGGCAGACATCTACGATAATTTTGCCCAGCTCAAAGCCCATGAGAAAATAGGGGTTGATTACCGGGTAAGGCAGACCTTTACCGATTCAACGACCATGATTCTCGCCATCCACGGGGGAAACATAGAGAGAGAGACTGATGACATAGCGAGGGCCGTGGCTCGAAAAGGCGGGTACGATTGCTACGAATTTATCGGCATTAGCTCGGGACTACACCTTACTTCAACCCATTTCAATGATCCGGCCGCGCTGAGCATGGTAAAGCGCTCGACGAAAACTCTGTCCGTTCACGGCTGCCGGGGAAACCAGGCATTAACCCATGTTGGCGGCCAGGATAAGGTGTTGCGAGCACGGGTCATAAAAGAATTGAAAGCCGCCGGCTTCACTGCCAAGATTGCCGAAGGGAGCCTCGGTGGATACAGTGATGCCAATATATGCAACCGGAATGCTGTCGGGAAGGGAGTTCAAATAGAACTCACCGCAGCGCTCCGAAGCCAGTTGGCCGGCAGTCAGGCTAAATTCGACCGATATGTATCAGCCCTGCTCAAAGCTTTAGATTAACCAAAAAATCCCTGGGGGTGAGAAGCGTACCTCCAGGGATTTTTGGTTTACCGATCAGAATAACTATTTACGGTTTTTTAGCAGCTCAATCAGGGTATCTTTTTTATTTAACGAAGGATTGTCAACTACCAGGTCCAAAAGATATTCAAGCGCTGCTCCGATTTCCTTGCCTGGCGGGTACCCCAGGCCCATCAGATCATAACCGTTAATATCGAGGTCATGCGTGGACAGCGGTTCACGGCGGGACATTACCTCCCAGCATTTGTTGCGCACCGCCCGTATCCGGTTGGGATCCTTTCCCGAACGGTCTGAACCCTTGATGTCGGCCAGCTGCAGCTCAAACAGATTGTCGATATTGTCCACCCCTACCCGGCGGGCCAGGCGCTTGATAGAGAGATCGCTGGTGCTCTCGTAATTGTTCATGTGCTCATTTATCAGGGAGGTCACTACTGCAATCGTCTTGTGATCAAAGCCCAACCTGGCCATAATGGTTTTTGCCATTTCGGCGCCGCTCTGGGCATGGCCATAACAGTGGCCTTCTCCCTGCTCATCGATAGTCAGGCAGTTGGGTTTGGCTATGTCATGAAAGAGAGCCGCCAGGCGCAGGCTCAAGCTGGGTTTGGTATAGTCCATCACCACCAGGGAATGTTCAAAGACGTCTAGATCATGGTAAGAACTCTTGGTATCGAAGCCTATGGCGGGCATGAGTTCGGGAATCAGGCGTTCCAACAATCCCAGCCTCAGCATTCTTCTGATACTGACCGATGGTTTATAGCTTAAAAATATCTGGGTAAGCTCATTGCATACCCTTTCCGAATTACCGACCGTCAGGGTGTCCTTCAAGGCAGCTATGGCATCCAGCAGGGCTTCATCCATCTCAAAACCCAGTTGAGCCTCAAAGCGGATAGCCCGCAGCATTCTAGTGCTGTCTTCCCTGATTCGCTCCACTGCATTTCCCGGGCAGCGCAGGAGCTTTTTATGGATATCCTCGATTCCGTTGTAGGGATCGATGACCCCGTCACGGTCGTTATAGGCCACCGCATTCATGGTGAAATCATTGTGGAGCAGGGCTTGTTTGATATCGCCCGTAAACCTTCTATCCTTGCCGGTCTGAAAAGTGCCGACCTTATAGCCCTGGCCCTGGCATACCACCAGCACGCTGCAAAAATCATGGGTCTCCGGGATCGAAGTAAAGCCCTCCCCGTCAAACAAGCTTACGATATCGGGGGGCAGGGCGTCAGTGGTTATATCCCAGTTGATCGGCTCCTTGCCCAGCAACAGGTCGCGAATACAGGCGCCATAAACATAGGCTTGATAGTCTTTCTGGTTCAACCTATCCAATATAAGCCGGACATTTTTCGGTATGTCTACAATCATCCAGTGCACCTCCGCCAGTGATTTGTGTCTTCGTACATTGCATTTCTTTAAGCATGCCCTATAATCCTCCTGGCAGGGGTATTTTATATCAAAATCAGATATGCCCATCCTTTTATATTTCGGCTCGTTCTAACTGGCGGCGGGAATGGCGCCCACCCCGGCCTGGGGTTGTTCGGTTCTGCCCGCTGTCTCGGCTTCCAGAGCCATTTTTATGATCTTTTCAACCACCTTGTCGGGACATATCTGCCGTTGCAGCAGACGCAGCACCCGTTCAATCTCGCCCGGCATTCCCATGGCCCGGGCTATCCTTTCGGCCTGCCCGGGGTCCAGGGCGTCGGCGGCATCAAGCAACTCACTCATTATGATGGCTTTGGACCTGAAGCGGCGGTATTCATCCTGACCATAACACTCTTCTTTGTCCACGCACATCAGGCACCCGGCGTGATACCTCGGATTCATATAACAGCTTTCCATAATTCCGGAGTAGAAATCCTTCTCTGGATACTTCACGTCAGCTTCCTCCTTTCACCAGTCCCGCCGCGGCCACAGCGCCAGGCAGGAATCGTTAACAGCCGTCAAATTCCACCAGGCAGGCGCTACCCCCCTTTCAGCTATCTGACCGTTAAGCAACGTGAATATTAGGCCGACTTCGCCGCTCTCCTATTTGAGAAAAATGGGGACGCCGATTGGAGACCCGCTTTTCAAAATAGAAAGAATCCGGTCGAGTTTCGATAAGAAGGTTGAAAAAAAATGGGAGGAAAACTGTATGATATAGGAAGCAAAATTATAAGATCTTTACTGCCGGTTTGATAAAAGTAGCAATTATTGGTTGGCCTATCTTTATTATAATACAGTATGGTTGGGTTGGGCATCAAAATAGCGTTTGCTCTACCGGCAGGGGGAAGCGCACATAAAACGTAGTCCCGAACGGTCCTGTCTCGTAGTCGATCCTGGCATTGTGGCGGGCGGCGATGCTGAACGTGTCAAGGGCGTGCCAAGGGAACCGTCCCCTGACACCCTTGACATCCAGCCAGGCTGTTTTTGTATAGGCACTCTTAAGCGCTTACGATACCGGAACCCCGTTTACATTACATTAACGCTAACTTGTTTGTCGCTGTAACTAGCGGTTATTATGGCCGTTCCCTCTGCCAATATCGAAATCAGCCCGTTTTGATCCACACTGGCTATCTCCGGGTGGTTGGACGCGTAGGAGGCTATTTCTGTAATATCAATCGTACTCTCATCTGACATGAGTGCCATAATTGTCAGTTGTTGACTTTGCCCGGTTTCCAGGTCGATCTCTTCAGGGCTAACCGAAATACTAACAAGATGCGGAAGAATAGGGGCAGTTACTTCCGCTGGTTTAGGCAGGTTCTTCAGATACGGGTAGGTCAAGTTTTCGTCAATCTGCCAGATATCCGTAAAGTTCCAACCATCAAAGGTAGCCTGCTTTACCATGTCCTGATTCATCTTCCCTGAACCCGCTTCTGAGTGAGCAGTCCCAGAAGTCTGAATATTCCAGTAACAACCAGTACTGTTATCCAGGGATGCAAAACCGTTGTAAGAAGTTCCCATTCCATATAAATGACCGGTAGAATAACTGTTTATTACTTCGGGATTGGTAGTATCATACCACCCGCCTATGAAGCCGCCGCCAAGTTGCCCGTTGCAATAAACACTACTGGTAGAAAAACAGTTGGAGATCGTACAAGGTCCATTCAAAACGCCAGCCAGCCCTCCGGCGCAATCGCCTTCGATGCCTAGTGAGCTAACCGTTCCACTAGAATAGCATTCCGATATTGTCGAGCCGTTGGGATTATCCCAAACATATCCTATCAAACCTCCGGAAAACATCCCTCGTACGACTGCATTTGCATAAGATTTTGACATTGAACAATTTTTACACTCCCCTACCAGACCTCCGGCTTGTTCAAAACCTTCAACATTTGTACCGACTACGGAGCAACCGGTAATATTACACTCCGACAGGGTTCCAGCCAACCCGCCTCCCAAACTTGGGCAATTGACCGTTCCTCCGATAATTTGGCAATTGACAATATCAGTTTCTTTAGCTGCGCCAATCAATGCTCCCGCATTGCCATATTTAAAGATGGTTATGTTCGGAGCTTCTATGACCAGGTTTTTAATTTCCGCCCCGGAACAAATCCCGAATAAACCCATAATCGGGTATTCTATTTGACTTTCGGAGGATATGTTTATTTTTAAACCGGTGATTTTATGTCCGTCTCCATCAAGGGAACCCGTAAATGCCACGCTATATATATCATCTATATCCTCGATACCATCAAGACTATAGAGAAACCCGATCGGCACCCAGGCTTCTCCTGCCTGATAGGAGGATAAATCTATGTCATTGGCCAACTTGTAACACGAACTCATATTATTACGAATTTCATCCAACTGCTGTGGTGTGGTAATCATATAGGGATTCTCTGGTGTTCCAAGTTCGCTTACCGTTACAGTTGCTATGCATTGGAGGCTATTGTAAGCTATTGTAATCACTGATGTGCCTATGGCAACCGCTGATACTAAGCCGTTAGAGTTCACAGTAGCGATACTCTCATTTTCAGATGTATAGCTTGCCTCATCGGTAATATCCACTGAACTTCCATCCGACAGATCAGCCATTACCTGGAGTTGTTTGTCATTACCCGGCTGTATGCTTACTGATTCCGGTATAACGCTAATTGCAGTTATAGTCGGTGGAGTTGTTGATGGTTGGGGAAGACTCTTCAGGTAAGGATAAGTTACTCCTTCTTCTATTTGCCACATATTACTAAAATCCCATCCGCTAAATGTGGCCTGCTGTAACATTTCTGCAGTGACTTTACCCGTTCCAGCCTGGGATTGAGTAGTATTGGAAGTCACAGTGTCCCAGTAACAATTGTTTCCTACCTCGCCAAATCCATTATAGGAAGGGCCTGAACCGGGGACCTGACCGATAGAGTAACATTTTTCAACCGTGATAGCAGGTTGATTATCAGTAAATCCCGCAAATCCGCCGGCTTGCTGATATGCGGCTGGAGAAATATTACTGGTTGAGAAGCAATTGCTGACTGATATTGCATCGTTCAGCAGCCAGGCAACGAACCCGCCTGAAATACCGGGGCTGGTCATACTAATCGTTCCGGCCGAATAGCATTCCGATACATTGGTCGGGTGTCCTGCAGCGCCGGAAAGGGCACATGCCAATCCTCCCAGGCTCACGCCGCTTATGCTTGCATTGGCATAGCATTGCAGCAGGGTTAAATCTTGGCCAAATCCGACTAATCCGCCCACATAGAACCCTTCGATGGTCGTGGATTCAACCGAACAGCCGTTGACAATGCATCCATCAAGAAGTTGTCCCGCCAACCCTCCTGCAAAGCATTCAATAGAGCCGATGCTATTCGTTACACTACAGTTCACTATTTGACAATCAGTAATCGTCGTTTCCCGTACAAATCCCAGGAGTGCTCCTACCGTATAAAAGGATGTAGAAATATTAAATTCGATATCCGTAGATTCAACCGAACATTCACTGACATCGCATCTATACAGATTCCCTGCCATCCCGCCCAGCATGCACTCCTCAGATTGGGCATTGCCAATCAGATGGCAATCGGTAATATGACAATCACTTATCGTTGCATTTTCTGCCATTCCAGTTAATAATCCGGCATAAGCATATGTAGAAATGTAAGATGATTCAATGGTTAAATTACTTAAAGCGGCACCGTAACAATACCCAAATAGTCCCGATAATTGCCTTGAGCTATCTATTGTAAGACCCGTAACCTTATGACCCGCCCCGTCGAGCGAGCCAGTAAAGCTATTATCCCAGTCGCCGATCGGCACCCAGCCTTCTCCCGATTGGTAAGCGGATAAATCAATGTCATTAGCCAATTGATAAGATGCGCCCAGATCGTTGCGAATCTCATCTAACTGCTGCGCCGTTGTTATATGATAGGGATCCGTAACCGTACCACTGCCGCTCCCAGAAAATGCATAAGCCTTTGAGCAATCAAAGGCGTTGATACCAATGCCCATGATTAATGTCAGCAATGCGATTTGAAAACATTTGTAAATGTGCACCCAAATAACCCTCCTGTGTCATTAAAATTGATAGCTCTAGTTTATGGCCCTTGAGATTAATACTGGTTATTTGTCCAACCATTAACATTTATGTAGTTTCATTTAATTCTTTCTGGCGGATGTATAATCCTGCCGTTAAATTACGACAAATATGACACGTATTTACCCAAACTTAGACTTATTTCTAATCATAAAAAGAGTAAATTGTAGTGTCGTTCTATTTGGGTTCGATTTTTCTTTTAATTGGAAAAAGCCCGGATTTAAACCCCGAGCTTAACCAAATCTGTATCTACATAATAAGAGACGGTTTAAGTAAGCATAAGCTTATTTGAATAGTCTTTGTTATTGATTGCTTTTATTTCCAGCAGAGTTTATTTTTACCCATTAGGCATGAGAATTAAAACGTATATCAATCTCTCAACCAGCACCTGTAAATATAAATGACAGCCTGTTGCATCAGCAGATATATATCATATTGGGGATGTAGGGCAGAAAGAAGCTTGCACCTAAAGCTGATGCAAGCTTCAATGATTTTAATTGTTCAATTGGGGTTTGGCCTCTGCCGCGTTGAGGCTGAATATGTCCTCTACAACAATTTGGCGATAATCGTCGCGGCCTCGGCGCGGCTGGTGTAGTCCCGGGGCCGGAAGCTGTTGTCGGGGTAGCCGCTCAGGTAGGCGTTGTTTATCGTGGCGGCCACGCTGGACAGGGCCCAGGGGGAAACCTGCCGGGCGTCGCTAAAGTTCAGGGGTTCTTCTCCTGCTTGCAGACCGGCGGCCCAGGCGACGATACTTGCGGCCTGCTCCCGGGTGATCCTGTCGTCGGGGCCGAAAGTATTTTGGTCATAGCCGCTGACCAGACCGTGGGCGGCGGCGGTGCCGACGCTCTCCTTGGCCCAGTGGGCGGTGGTATCTGTAAAGGCCGGTCCGTCCTTGGGGTCGAGCTTCAAGGCTTTGACCAGCATGGCGGTGAATTCGGCCCGGGTAACGGTTTTATCGGGCTGGAAACTGCCGTCCGGATAACCGCCCATGACTCCGGCATCGATCAATTTTACAATGCTGTCTTTAGCCCAGTGACCGGATATATCAGCGGGCGGGGTGGATGACGGCTGGGGTTCCGGTTGAGTGTCGGTCGCTTTAGGGATGGCGATGACCGCGAATTTGGTGAAGTGTTCGACCTGACCGCTGATGGTGCCGTTATTCAGGTCTATCTCGATGTTGTCCAGTTCCACCCACTGACCGCTCTCCTCGTCGAAATAGCAGATCGCGATATCGTATTTTGACGGGTCGATTTGCGATTGATTAAAAGACATGGTGATGGTAACCGGCACTGCGAAGTTGCCGGACTGGTCTTTGATGATGTCCACCACCTGGCTGACGAGCTGACTGCCGGCGGGCAGGCTCATCCCGGAAGTCAGGGCGGCTTGGCTTACCTGCACGTGAACATCGTTTTGTACTGCCCCGGCGGGGATGGACAGGGTAACGCCGCTGCCCGACACATTACCGCCCGAGGAGGTGACAGAGCTCCCCGTGGAAGGAGTGTTCCCGTTTTCACTACTGCCTCCTCCCCCGCCTCCGCCGCCGGAGGAAGTCGTGGCGGCGCTCAATTCGTTCGACCAGCCGGATTCGTTGCCGGCCGCATCCACTGCTTTGACCCGGAAAAGGTAAGTCGTGGATGAGGACAGGCCGTTTTGAGTGAATTGGTTGACCGCCGGGGTGCCGATCTGGGTCCACGCTCCATTCCCCGATTTCATTTCCACCTTATAGCGATCCACTCCCCCATCATCGGTGGAAGCATCCCAGGCCAGGCTGATGCTGGACGATGTCTGGCCGGTCGTGCGCAGGTTGGCGGGAACAGTGGGAGAAGCGGCATCCTTTACCCAGACGGTGCTGGTGTTGTCGGTGTAGGTGTAGTAGCCCGGCCTGGTGCTTGGAAGCGTCTTATCCCCTGCACCCTTAACGATACCTTCGATCCGTATATAAGGGTTGGCATTGATAAAGCCATCTATGCTGATCTTTCCGCCACTGTCAGCCTGTGCGCCAATACCGGCTGCAGTTATCTCTTCGTCTATGAATACTTCCGCATTGACTCCTGTGGCAAACGCCCCGGCTCCGCTGTTACCGGTCACGGTAACATTACCGCCTACGGTGATTACCGTATTGCTGCCATTGGACGAAGCGTAAGCGCCATATTTCATACCCACTACATTACCGCCTATGGTAATCTCTGCTCCGTCTATGGCCCTGGCCCCACTACTTTGCTGCGTATTGTCCGTGGCTATCGCATCCCCCGTGACCATAGCTTCTGCGCCCGTACCAGAGGCCAAAACTCCGTAAAACTCACCGATAGCATCGCCGCCGATTTCAGCGAAACTGGATGACCCAACCGAAACAGCGCAATAACCAATGGCATTTCCGATTACCCTAACCTGCCCGCCACTCGCAACATCTACGCCGTAATTGCCGACACCCGTAGTACCCGTGGCGGTGGTGACGGTAGCCGCACTGTTGTTTCCTGTTACTTTTACTCCACGGTGCCTGCCGGCAGCATGAATTTGGGCGCTGCCGCCAAGATCTATGGTGCCGCCGTTTTCTACCAAAATTCCGTACTCATCATTGCCGACGACATTCAGCGTGCCATTTGCGACCTCTACACGAGTGTTGTTGTCCTTTACCCAAAGAGCTGATCCTATAGCTCCAGAATGGATATTTAACGTATTTCCGTCCAAATTCAAAGCAATATTTTTACCGCTGTCAACGGTGATAGTGCCGTCGTGCGTGAAGCTGCCCAGCATCCTGATGGTCTTAGTATCGTCGGCAGCCACCGCGTTCACCGCCGCTTGTACGGTGGGATACGGTGCTCCGCCGACAATTTCGCAGACATTGGCGACGGCGGCGGCCGGGGTTGTTACGTCAATCTTGACCGGATCTGCGGCATTATTGGCGGCGTCTTTGATGACCACGTAAGCGTCGTAATCAGTGGCGTCCGCTGGCAATGCGCCCGTGGTTAAACTGGTTTCGCCGGCCGGAGCTGCCGCACCATTGCCGGCGGCCAGGGCCGCCTGGTCCGCGCTGTCTTTTCCGGCCATGACCTGGGCGGCGCTGGGAGCGCCGGCATTATTCGCCACGATCACATAATAGGCGGTCACGCTTTCATTCAGCGGCTTGACTACCAACTGCACCTGTTTGCTGCCGGCTGCCTGGGCGGCTCCTGCCTGGGGATAACCGGCTGCAAATACCGGTTTTATTCTATCTGGCAATGTAGTCGTTAATGTTTGCGTGGTTTCCATGGCCTCTCCACCGGCGTTAAAAACTGAATTGGCAACCGGTCTGAGCGTAATGGTCTCCACACCGCTGGGCGCAACCTGGGTTCCTCCATCGTCGGTCAAGCGCACATGGAAGAAAAAGTGTCTATCTCCTGGGTCGACGGGACCGCTGCCAGTGTCCTGCATAGCATTTATAGCAGCCTTGGTTACGGTTCCCCCGTTAGGGCTTATTACAAACTCAAAATCATTTTGGTCAACAGCAGTAGTCGCTGCCACATTACCATATACGGCTTCGCTAATCGAGACATTCACGCGAATATAGGTATCAGAATGATACGCATCAATATTCAACGCCCCGCCCATAAAGGCAGGACCCGCCCCATAGGCAACTCCCGGCCATAGCATGAGCAGCAGGGCCATGGTCAATAATATTGACATGGTTTTGGATTTTCTTTTAAAAGCCATTTTGCTTATTCGCTCCTCTCCAATTTTTCTTTTCCCAAACGGACGGTATTCTTTTACAGACCCCGGGCTTCCCGGGAGCACTCGGCAACAGGAAACGCAGCAGTAGGGACCGATAGGCCGGTTTTTTATAAAATCAGCTTTGCTTAACCCTCCTCTGAAGCTAGAGATAGAAGGATCTTCCTATTTAATTTCCTTTCGATTTTACAGTACCGACATCAAAAAAATATAAAATGGAAAGTGAATTGATATAGGAAGGAGTTCCCTAAAAATAGGCATAAGAACATTTTGCACTTCGTTTTTTTACGGTACAATAGAGAGTAAATATTCAACTTAAAAATATTTTCCAAATCTATATGCCAAATGTGCACGCGGAGTCGAAGATATGGATAAAGTTTCCGTTTTAAAGAGCAAGCTGATTATGCCGAAGCTTTCCGAAAGCTTTTTGCTGACGGACCGGTTGAAAAGGCTTCATAAAAATATGAATTCGTGCCAAGCGCTTACCGTAAGCGCCCCCGCCGGATACGGAAAAACAACTCTGGCGGTTTCCTATTTTAACCGTCAGGCAGCCAGGCCTTTCCGGGTATGCTGGTATCGCCTGGACCCGGAGGATAAAAACCTGCCGGTGTTCATCGCTCACCTAGCCGAAGCGATATTCCCGCTGGAAGCCGCTGAGTTCGCAGAATCCAGGAAAGCCCTCGAGGAGCCGGCGGATATGCGTTCACAGCCGCATCATGCCATTTCCGTAATCTGCCAGGAAATATGGGCGCATCACAGCCGCGCCAGCGATACCCGGACTTATATTGTCCTGGATGATTTTCAAAACGTGGCTCAAGTCCAGGATATATGCGATATGACCAGGTACCTGCTCGATAACCTTCCGCCCTCCTGGGCGATTTTTGTATTAAACCGGGCCCATCTTCATGTTTTTACCGAAAAACAAAAACTGGAAAAAAAAGTTTTGGAAATCAGTGCAGCAGACCTGGCTTTCAGCAATGTTGAAATAAAGGATTTAATGCTGAGCATGGGCCAGGCCGTCCCGGATAGGAAATTGACGGAGATCATTGCCGAAAACACCGAAGGCTGGGTAGCCGGCATCATCATCTTATGGCAGGCTTTCCGGAGCCAAGGTCTTGACACCGCAGCAATCGAATCCGGTAAGCTGGGCCATGAAGACGCCCTGTTTCGCTATATGTCCCTGGAAGTGCTCAAATCCGTGCCCAGCGACACGCAGGATGCTCTGGCCCAACTGGCCCTGCTGCAGGACTTTTCTGAGGCCGAGGCCGCGGAAATACTGGAAATCGACGGTATAAAATCACTGATCGGGCAGTGCATGGGTTTCGGCATGTTCATTCAGAAGATTCCCGGGGATCCGGTTGTCTACCGTTTTCATGCTTTATTCCGAGAATTTCTGTTATCCATTCTAAAAGACCGTTATCTCGAGGAACAGCTTGCCAGGCTGCACCTGAAAGCCGCCGGATACTACATGAGACATGCCATCTATGGCCGCGCCGCGGAGCATCTGATCAAATGCGGCAATTCCGCTTCTGCTGTGGATATAGTAACCGAAGCGGGCTTTAATAAGTTCATGATCGGAGAGACCGGGCAATTAAAGAGGTGGCTGGATTTGCTGCCCGGGGATATGGTCAATGAAAACCCGGTCCTCTTGCTGTTTAAAGCCCAGCTGATGCCCAACAACCGACAGTTGGAAATAGTAGACGATCTGAAAAAGGTTCTGCGTCTGTCGCTGCAGGATAACAATCTACAGACCTATTATGACGCGGCTACCGTCCTGATCTATATTTTAATGTGCAGCAACGATATGAAGGGGCTGGTCGAAATGACAGCGGCCCTTCCCCAACCGCTGCCCGATGTTTCAGCGGAGCTTCGAAACACTCTGGTCATACTTGACATAGTGCGCTCCATCGGGGAAGACCGTTTTTCCCTGGCCGAAGCACAAAGCGAAAGCGTCCTGTACGCCCTTCTTCCCGAAGACAGCCAATGGCTATACCTGATCCTTTCCTGCATCGTTTATTACTGCCTGGGCAAGCTTGACCAGGGGGAGCGCTGTATGGAAACAGCGCTAATATTGAATAAATTCAAAAATATGGAGCCTTCCCGGGGGTTTATCCTGCTTTTTCTCAGCATCGTCTTGATTCTGAAGAACGAGAAAGAGTCCTTGCCGTCATACATCGCTGAAATCATCGCTATCGGCGAGAAATACGATTATGAATATCTGTCGGCCCACGGAAGGCGCCTGGCTGCCTTGGAGCGCTATCTGTCTTTTGATGGGGAAGCTGCGGATGCAATGCTGGATCACGCGGTTTTCCACTTCCGCCAGATAAACAATAAGGCCATGGCCGCAGCATGCCGACTGCTCCGGTGTCTTTGGAGCATACGGCCCAACCGTCCCGGGCCGGATCTTGACGAAGCCCGCAGGGATATTGAGTTGATCCGCAAGGCGCGGCCCGGCATGATGGTCTATGAAAGCTCACTGTCCATACTCGGAGCGATTGCCAGGGAGGCGGGAGATTTTCAACTGGCGGAACGCTGCCTGCTGGCATCGATAAAGGCGGCCCGGGCCAAAAAGGGCTATCAGGTGCTGTGCGGTTCCTGCTTCCACTTGGCCAGGCTGTATTACGCCAGCGGCGATACGGAGCGGGGATACCGCTATCTGAGGCAGGCTATGGATTTGGCGGCCGGCAATAAATACTGCATGTTCTGGGACATTCATATCCCCACAGTGCTTGAAATAGCGCTGCGCAGCATACGCTGCGGCTATGGAACCGAGTATGCGGAAGATCTGCTGGGCAAATTTTACAGCGACAAAACGGTAAGGTACTTGAGCGCCAGGGTAAAAACCATAGACGAAAGCCGCCTAACAGATTTCGTCGACGATTTTGTCTTCACATACCAGGGAGATGGCTCGGAACAGCTTTATTTTGTCAAGGCAACTCTATTTGGAAAACCGGAAATTTCGGTAAACGGGATAAAAATTCCCGACACCGGGTGGAAAACCAAAAAGGTCAAGGGCTTGCTTGACTATCTTCTGCTGGCCAGCGGCAATGCCGTATCCAAAGAGATTCTGGCCGAGATTTTTTGGTCCGGCTCAGACCGCAAATCCGCCATCGCTTCACAGCGGACCGCCCTGTATTATCTTAGAAAAACCCTCTCCCAATATAATGCGGAAGTTGCGGGAGACAACGCCTTTATCTATGAAACCCCGGAAGGCCTGCAAATAAGAAAGAATGAGGCCTTGGAGCTTGACATACACGAGTTTTTACACCTCTATGACGAATTGTCCCTGCCGGCCGGCCCACCTTCGGAAATAGAAAAAAAGCAGGCAGATATACTGGCAAGAATGATATCTGCTTATAAAGGGGATTTGATGGAAGGCAGCGATTACGGCGACCTGGTATTCCAGGAGCGGGAAAGGCTCAGATCCATCTTTATAGAGGCATGCCAGAAACTAAGCGCCATCTATATAAAGCGTGGAGAATGGCGACAGGCCGAAGAAATCCTGAGACGCACTTTAGCGACGGAACCATACAACGAAAACGTATGTCTGGAACTGCTTCATCTGTATATGGCTCAAGGGAGGAGAAGTAAGGCAGTCAAGCTTTATTACAGCTTTAAAAAACGCTTGGAGCAAGAGCTTGATATAAAGATTGACCAGAGATTGACCGAGGCCGTCCAAGACTAGGCTTAAGTTATAATCCATTCTAACGGGATTTCGTCAATGAACGAGTTGGGCTTGAGTTACCCGGCTGCCCCTGGGCCTGATAAAAACAGCTGCCGGTAGAGCATGCCGTAGGTATTGATGAGATCACGAGCGAAATTGATCTGGCAAGACAGGATTTGAGAGATATCTTTCAATATATAGCCGATCAGTTAAAAGCACCCCAAGCGGCCTTGGATTTGCTAGAGGCCTTTGACCACTCGATTTCTTTACTGCAAGACTCTCCTTATGCACACAAAACTTATCGTACGCTTAAGCCTTTGCAAGAGGAGCACCGACTGCTGCCTGTAAAAAACTATGCTGTTTTTTATATTGTACGGGAACAGGAGAAAATTGTAGAGATTCAACGTGTGCTATATGCCAAGGCGGACTTAATGAAAATTATTAAATAAGCCAAACTTCTCAGGACGATTATTTATAACGCCAATTCCTGTTGCAGCGGTATAGGAAACCTTACATAAAAAGTAGTCCCTTCAGACTTTTTTACCCATTATTTTTGATAATCATCTCTTTCCTTCAATGTAACTTTGACGATATCTCCGATCTGCTTACCGATTCTGGCCCGGATATCCTTGCGAATACCGATGATGTGGCAGGTATGGAAAAGGGCAGAAACCGCCATCATAAAACTGACATCCTTATGGCGCTGGCCGGCCGGGCGGAAAAGCGGGGAAGGGGCTCAGCCTCTGCGCCCCTTCCCCGGCAGCGTAATTTATTTCACTTCATCGAGCGGGATGCCCAGAGCGTCCGCCACGCCCTTGCCATAAGCGGGATCGGCTTTTAAGCAATTTCCAATATGCCTGATTTTAATTTCCGAGGGAGCGTCCCCCAGGGCGGCAGCTGTATTGTCAAATAAGGCCTGCTGCTGTTCAGAGTTCATCAGTCTGAACAAGAGTCCCGGCTGGGTGTAATAATCATCGTCGTCTTCCCGGAAACTCCAATGGTCGGCGGCGCCGCGCAAAGCCAGGGGAGGCTCCCTGAACGCCGGCTGCTCCTGCCATTCTCCGTAACTGTTGGGCTCATAGCCCAAAGTGCTGCCGGCATTGCTGTTGACTCGCATCTGCCCGTCCCGGTGATAGCTGTTGACCGGGCAGCGGGGGGCGTTGACGGGAATCTGGTGATGGTTGACTCCCAGCCTGTAGCGCTGAGCGTCTCCGTAGGAGAAAAGTCTTCCCTGCAGCATTTTATCCGGGGAGAAGCCGATGCCCGGAACCACATTGACCGGGTTGAAAGCCGCCTGCTCAACATCGGCGAAATAGTTGTCGGGATTCCGGTTCAGTTCAAAATAGCCCACTTCGATCAGCGGGAACTCTTTTTTAAACCATACCTTGGTCAAATCAAAGGGATTGTAGGGCATATTAGCCGCCTGCTCCTCGCTCATAACCTGGATGAACATCTTCCAGCGCGGGAAATCCCCGCGATCGATGCTTTCCAGCAGATCGCGCTGGTGGCTTTCGCGATCTTTGGCAATCAGCGCTTCCGCTTCGGCATCGGTCAGGTTCTTGATGCCTTGCTGGCAGACCAGGTGAAATTTCACCCACACCCGTTCATTATCGGCGTTGAGCATGCTATAGGTATGACTGCCAAAGCCGTGCATATGCCGATAGGATAAGGGAATGCCCCGATCGCTCATGGTGATGGTAACCTGGTGGAGGGCTTCCGGCAGCGACGTCCAAAAGTCCCAGTTGTTTTTGGCGCTTCTCAGGTTGCTGCGGGGATCGCGCTTGATAGCATGGTTCAAATCCGGAAATTTAAGGGGATCGCGAAGGAAAAACACGGGAGTATTGTTCCCCACCAGATCCCAGTTGCCTTCTTCGGTATAAAACTTCATGGCAAAACCGCGGATGTCACGCTCGGCATCCGCCGCGCCCCGCTCCCCGGCCACCGTGGAAAAGCGGGCAAACATCTCGGTTTGTTTCCCTATTTCCGAGAAAATCCTGGCTTTCGTATAGCGGGTGATGTCATGGGTTACCGTAAAGGTTCCATAAGCGCCAGAACCTTTGGCATGCATCCTCCTCTCCGGGATGACTTCCCGGTCAAAATGAGCCAGCTTTTCTAAAAACCATACGTCCTGCAGCAACATAGGCCCTCTGGGGCCGGCAGTCATGGCGTTTTGATTGTCAACCACCGGAGCCCCGGCAACTGTCGTCAGCTTTTTCTCTTCACCTTTGCTCATAGCAAACCTCCTTTGAATGATTTTTATTTTATTTATAAAGGCACTTCGGGCAAATACCTTTAAAATAAACATTCTTGTCGTAGATTTGGAAACCGCTCAATTCACCCGCCGTAAAATCGTCGATGTTGATTTTAAAATCATAGATGGCTCCGCAAGAATCGCATTTAAAATGTCCATGGTTGTGGGTGATAATGTCGTACCGGGTTTCATTTTCTTCGATGGTGATGACCCTTACCAGCTGGGCCTCCATAAAGGAAGTTAAGGTATTGTAGACCGTTGATTTTGACAATGTCGGGATCTCCTTTTGCAGATCATTGAATATCTGATCCACGGTAGGGTGACAGGGATGCTCCATCAGGTATTCCAGTATCTTGATCCTCTGATGCGAAGGGCGTATTTTCCGAATGACTAACTCATGCATAAGATCTTCAAATGACGGTTTCATACGAACCCTTCTCTCCATATTTATAATAATTTTATATTTGTAATGATTATAATTTTGAAATAATTATAATAAGAAAGACACGATTTGTAAATGATTGCTTTTGCGAATGGCCGAGGCGCGGGAGAGGCGCAGTCATCATTTTATAAACTTTTACTCACCGTAAGAAGGCTGCGGCATCGCATCCCTGAACTCCAAAAAGAACCGCCTCTGCGGCTCGCCTGTGCACCCTGTAACGACATATGAAAATTATCCATAAAATAACCAAAACCCGTTTTTTTATAAAGTGAAGGGGCGGGACGAGGGACATGATAGGCCAATCTAATATTCGATGATGACAGGTTAAGTATGAATAAATTCCACGGAGCTTTTTCAGACGCATCAAGTAAGGAGGGCGCGATGTGAATACAATAGGACTCCAACTACAAAAAAGTATTGGCGGCGTAATCAATACAGATGACAATGTTCTATTTGAAACGGTCTTGAGCAACTTCGGAGACGTAAGCTATGATTCAGGAACTGGGGTCATCACTATCGGCCAACCGGGAAGGTATTTTATCAACTGGTGGGTGGCGACTCAGACATCGCTGGGACCGAATGCCGTAATTTTTTCTATCATAACATCGCAGGATGATGATATACCAGGGAATACACCTTTAAAAACAGGTGAAGTCGCCGGATTCGCACTTATCCAGGTCGATACCGCGCCGGTAACATTGAGCTTGGTTAATAAAACGGCCAGCAGTGTAGCGTATATTACTTTAATAGCGGAAAAAGCCCATTTGGTTTTGGGCCAACTGGAAGAAATCGTAGGAGGAGCAACCGGAGCGACAGGTATAACCGGGACTACCGGCACAACTGGGGTGACTGGAATAACCGGGGCTACCGGAGACGTTGGCCCTACCGGAGCCACGGGTGAGACCGGGGCTACCGGGGACGTTGGCACAACTGGAGCGACGGGCGCGACCGGGGCTACCGGGGACGTTGGCACAACTGGAGCCACAGGCGAGACCGGGGCTACCGGGGACATTGGCACAACTGGAGCCACAGGCGAGACCGGGGCTACCGGCGCCATAGGTAAAACTGGAGCTACGGGAACCGGAACCACTGGCTCCACCGGAGCGACTGGAGCTATGGGTGAGACCGGGACAACGGGAACCACCGGATCAACCGGGGCAACAATGCAGTTAAGAGGAATAGAGATTCAACTGCAAGACGCAGCCTCAGACCTTGCCCCCGGCGCACCCGTAATATTCGATACAATAGTAAGCTCCCAATCAGCATTTATTTCTTATGATGATTCAACCGGGGAGATCACCATTGACCAGACTGGTTTGTTCTATATTAATTGGTGGGTATCAGTCGATGGCATTATGGGCGGAACGGATACTGTTCCAACCTTTAGCATTACTAGCTCCGGGGGAGATAACATCATGGCTTCGAGTCCTAACGTGACCAATCAAATAAGCGGAAATGCTTTAATTCAAGTATCGGCTAGCCCGCTTACCTTGCAACTTGAAAATGCAACTGACGGAACCATAGCCTTTGCTGTAGTCCCCATTAAAGCAGACTTAACCATTGTACATGTAACGCTATAACCAATAATTCAATGACAGATCGAAATGCTCCATGGTTTTTATATCGGATATATTGTGGTAAGGAGGATTTGACGTGAGCGCAATAGGCCTCCAGCTGCAAAAAAGTATTGGCGGCGTAATCAATACAGATGACAATGTTCTATTTGAAACGGTCCTGAGCAACTTCGGAGACGTAAGCTATGATTCAGGAACTGGGGTAATCACCATCGGCCAACCGGGAAGGTATTTTATCAACTGGTGGGTGGCGACTCAGTCGGCGCTGGGAGACAACGCTGTAATTTTTTCCATCGTAACATCGCAGGATGAAGATATACCAGGAAATACACCTTTGAAAACAGGCGAGGTTGCCGGGTTTGCACTTATCCAGGCCGATACCGCGCCAGTAACATTGAGCTTGGTGAATAAAACGGCCAGCCCTGTAGCTTATACTACTTTGATGGCGGAAAAGGCCCATTTGGTTTTGGGCCAACTGGAAGAAATCGCAGGAGGGGCAACCGGCGCAACTGGTGTAACTGGAGCAACGGGCACCCCGGGTATAACCGGGGCTTCCGGCACTACCGGAGCAACCGGAGCTACTGGAACTGGAACCACCGGCGCTACCGGACTAACCGGCGCTACTGGTTCTATCGGAAATACCGGGGCAACCGGCGCAACCGGGCCGAATTTTGCAGATGCAGGATTTTCCGCTTTCCGATCGTCATTTTCAGTGACAGGGGACACGCAGATTACCAATTGGTCGGTAGCCGCCCCTTACTATGGAAGCGCTTCCTTTAATCCAACGACAGGAAATTTCACAGCCCCCGCTGCCGAGACATATTCGCTAAAGGC
The DNA here is from genome assembly GCA_002410325.1 of Syntrophomonas sp. UBA5314. Lineage (GTDB taxonomy): Bacteria > Bacillota > Syntrophomonadia > Syntrophomonadales > Syntrophomonadaceae > UBA5314. The sequence continues at coordinate 30,115 of DHRK01000054.1, read as the reverse complement.
GACGATCAGCTATGCAACCGTCGCAACTGTGACGGTTACCATTCCCAGCGGGCAAAATCCCGCTTTCGCCATTCAGAGAACATCGCCGACGGCAACTACTTTGGTCAACGGTTTGATGCCATTGATAAATGTGAATGTAGCGCTTGTTCTAAACTTAAGAACTCTGATCGGTAATGGGACAGTTACATTAGCCGGTGATGTAGAACTAAACGAGGGTGATGTCTTAGGTCTGTTTTATGTGTCGGCCGGGGTAACCATCAATATCAGTTTAGGGGGTGGAGGAACCGGCCTGGTATGGTCAGTGCACAGGCTAACTTAAGGGCTTTCTAAGCCTAGAAACGATTTAGAGCCATTGGGCAAACAAGGGTTTACTGCTTATTATATTGCCGTGACTCCTGCTCCGCAGCCTGAGCATTTTGATAAGGCCTTCGATAAAGATCCCTTTTTTTCAGCCCATTTTTGCGGGCTAAAAAAGACCAGCCCCTGTTGCCCATAAAAAGGTAGAACCGTCTGGGAACTACTAGCATAAGTGAAAGAATATATGGTTAACATCGTACAATATACAGCTTCACCAGCTCGGTAATACATCCTATCGAGCTTTGGCAGAGCGGCTGAAGACAGTGGCGTAGATATAGCAGTTATCGTATTTAGCAGTCGACAGAGTTAGACCCGGGGCAAAAAGGTACAAAGATGAACAAATCAATTGCCAAGTCAATGGTTCCCACGCAAAGATCGCCGCTGCGTCTGGCCCTGGGCCGGGCGTTTTTCACCGGGCGAAGATACATGCAGTGGCTGTTCCTGAATAAGCGCTATGCCAGTGCCATGGATGCCAACTGCCCGCTGGCGCATAAAATCGCAGGCCACCAAACCCCGTTGCTGAGAAACTTGACCCAGGTTGATATGCAGCTGCAGTATAATAAGATAACCAATCTGCGCCTGGCTGCTTCGCGCTTGAACGGGCTGATTCTGCAGCCCGGGGAGACCTTCTCGTTCTGGAGATCGGTAGGTAAGCCCAACCGCCGCAAAGGATATCTGGATGGCATGGTCCTAAGCAATGGCCTGGTTTGTTCAGGAACCGGCGGGGGACTGTGCCAGTTGTCCAACCTGATCTACTGGATGACCCTTTATACCCCGCTGACAGTCACCGAGCGCTGGAGGCACAATTACGATGTATTTCCTGACAGCAGCCGCACCCAGCCATTCGGCAGCGGGGCTACGGTGGTCTATAATTACATTGATCTGCAGATAAACAATCACACGCAATCCGCTTATCAACTGCTTATCGAACTGGATGATGAGAATCTTTATGGGGAGTGGCGCAGCAGCCACCCGCTTGAGGTGCGATACCAAGTCTACGAGAGGGAACACATCATTCAGGCGGAGTGGTGGGGCGGTTATACCCGCAATAACGTCATAGGCCGCAAGACTTATGACCTCAATGGCCATGAGATCGGGGACGAGGCTATTTGCGCCAATCAAGCGATCATGATGTACTCACCCATGGTAACCGAAGCGATATCTGTAGCGTCTGGAGGCCTGTGATTCCGGACACAATAACTATGCAACTTGTAAATGTCACTGATGGGACGATAAGCTTTAGTATAACCCCGATTAGAGCAAATCCACTTCATTTTCCTGACCGCATTGAGAGCAGATAAATTTATACTTGGGCGGTTCTGACTGGTTGATATGCTGATAAAAATCCTGCAAATAGGCCAGATCGGCAGTAAATAAGTTCTCAATAACGGACGCATCGACCGTATGTAAGTTACCCAGTTTGGTGACAACCCTCGCCAAAATCAGCACACTCAAATATTTCTGGTTTTCCTGTACCCGTATATCTCTCATCGGCAATATCTCATCTGCCGCCGTCGCCAAACGCATAACACCGCGCTTATGGAGGTTTCCCTCTTTATCCACATAACCCCGCGGCAGTTCAAAATGATACTCAGTCTGGAATGACATACTCTCTCCTCCCTTCAAATTATCACGGTTCACCGGTCTTCTGCATAATTCTGAAAATGACAAATTCGGCAGGTTTCACAGGTGCTGCGCCTATGATACATATTAAGCGGCCGTTGTCGATGTCGTCCTGAGTCATGTCTGCGGACCGATATCCACAAAAAACGCCTCTTCCGGCGATGCTCCGGCCAACGCCCCGTTTCTCCATACCCCAGTCAGAAAACTCTCGATGCTTCTCTTTACCCGTTCCCACAGAATCTGATTATTCGGCTCAAAGACTACCCCCTTCCCTGATTTCAATGAGTTTTCTACCTGTTAATTTATCCCTAAAAATAATCTTATCATCATTTTCAATAAAAATTACTTTATAATCGTCTTTCAGATTGAATTTTTAGGAATTGTAATCTGAACTTTGGATATGCTTGTTGCTATAAGCCGGATGAACTTATGCGAATAATCTATAGAAAAGTTCCTCCCATTGATCATTGCAAGCACTTAATCCTGTTTCGCTATCCACTCCAGCACCGGATCAGTCCCTGCCCGGTAAGCGGCAAAAGTTTCTTCAATCACCGTATCCGGCGCAAGCGTATTTACATCTTCATCCAGCCAATGGAAATACTTCGTCGAATAGCGGATCGTTATTTCACTGTTCGGCAGCTTAAATTGCTTGACCTCTCCGTAATGGTTCGGTTCACCGCCCGTAGCTTCTCCTACAAAATAGGCCCTGGTTTCTTTCTTTAAGCCGATCGCATTCAGAACGGCGGAAGAAAACGTATCTTTTCCTATGATCACATAAAACTTGCCCGGCTGGTTGAAGCCGCTGTTTTTCACTTCTTTGATAAAAGGATCCAGAATAGTCGAGCTCCCGCCGCGATTTTTCCTAATATCCAAAACCAGCTTGTTTACCTCATGGCTTTGGACAAAATTCCAGAATTCCTTGTCGAAGATTTCAAAAGGTTTTTCTCTCATTTGACTGCAACTGCAATAGTTCAGATAAATGACTTTCTCGTCTTTTAAATATTGGTACCAATAATTTTCATCCGGACGGCTCCGGTACAGCGGGACAGATACGGCCGGATGTTCGGCCGCCACATAGTCTTTATAGCTCACCGGCTTCAGTTTCACGGTCTGCCTTTGACCGTTTTCCATCTCCACACCCAGCTCAATCTCATCCTCCTTGCTTAAGCCAAAGTATTTCAGGATACCCGGCAGGGGCAGATAATAGACGATTTGGGTCCTAAACCAGCTTTCATTGGCCCCTGCCAGCAGGGGTCTGAGCGTATCGGCCGCCTCTTCGATTTTCCTGCCGTTCAGGGTTATGATTCTGGCATCCAATAATTCCGGATATTCTTTGCTGGTACCCGTGATATAGATGCCCTCGGCAAACCAATAGAGTTCCAGCGGGTACCGGTATTCCGAGCCGATATTCGATCCGGTATGGGTATCGTTGATACCGGCCAGAATGACGCTTAAGGCGATCTCCATCTGTTCGTCCGAATAAGCGGGAACCTTTTTCTTAAGTTCTTCCAGCTGCTGATGGAACTCTTGCTCAGAGAGATGGAAATACAAATTCTTATGGACTTTGGGCAGCGTTTTTTCCAGATAGCTGAGGTCGTTCATCCAACCGGTATCCCGGTCTTCGGCCAGGTAAGGCCTGGTTGAAGGTACGCCGTCACAGCCTGTCAGCGAAACCAGGAGCGTAACGATCAGCAAAAAGACCAGAACCAACAAGCGGACGCTTGCCAAGCGGCGGCCGGACCGCCCCCCTCTTCTCCCATCAGGCTGTTGCATGATTCTCCCACCCCTTTACCACCATATCCCGATATTTCTTGCTCATAAAAAGATAGAAACTTGCCATAACCAGGAGCAAAACACCGCCCCCCATCAGAATACTGGCGGTGAATTGATAATGAATAAACGACTCCAAGGCTTTAATCGCCATAATTCCATGCAGGATTCCCAATAAGACCGGCAGGATAAAGGCGATGCCCACCTGGGTATAAATGCTTTGGGCGATTTCCGGTTCCGTCATCCCGATTTTCATCAGGATCTTGTACTGTTCCCGGTCCAGGATGGCGTCGCTTAAAATCTTAAAATACATGGTGCTGAAGGTAGAGATCATAAAAACAACGGCCATCACCAGGCCCATGAAATAAAAGGCCCCGATCAGATAGTACTTATATTGATATTGCCCGGCATAACTGTTGAGATTCTCCCCGGGGTTTTTTATCACCCCGGCAATTTTTTTCACCAGGGGCAGGCTGTCTTGCGGATCGGTAAGGTTGATCCCGTACAAGTTCATCTCTGGGCGGTTTTCTTTTAATTCATCGTACTGCTTATCCGTAACGATATAGGTCTGATATTGGCCGATACCCTCCAGTTCACCGATAAACGGGATCTTGACCTCTTTTTTTAAGATATAGGGTCTCCCCTGGATAATGAAATCTTGTCCGGCATGACTGCTGCCCGAAAAGACCAGATTGGCGTGTAAGATACTTACCGTTTCACTATCACGGGGTTCAATGATCTTTAAGATTTGCTGATAATCCTCGGGCCGGGTTATCATTAATGACTTTTTAACTTCGGAAAAACTGGTTATCAAACACGTTTCCGTACGCTCGCCGTAGCCATTCTTATAGGAGACCTGTCCGGTCAGGAAACGGGACTCATGTTCAGCCAGAATCTGATGCGGTGAAGCTTGAATCACAGCTCTAATCTTTTGTTTAGTAACCTCGTCCTGGTTATAACAAGTAATGCTGTAAGGCGCTTCGATAGCCGTATTGGTGTCGGCAAAATATTTCAGGGCCAGGCTCCCGCTGAAGGCGGCCAAAGTAGCTGCACATAAGATCGCCGTCATCGACAGGCTCCGGTAATGCGTGCCCAGCCGGAATAAGGTATTGCTGAAGCTCACCAGCCTGGACCTTTTATAGATGACTTTTTTCTTCTGAATCAACGCGTTAAGGACAATCGCCAAAAAGCTGCCAAAGAAAAAATAGGTGCCGCTGCAGGTCAGGATCAGGATTAAAACCGTGGTCTGCATAAAATCCATCGGTAAATTAAACGGTAAGTCAAGTATATGCAAGGCCAGATAATAAGCCGCCGCAATGCATACCACCCCCGCGATGCCGCGAATCCATCGAATCTTCGGCAGCCTTTGCTCCTGCTTGGCTGCATTCAGGATTTCGATCAGCTTGCTGCTGCGGACCAGCCGGTAATTCCTTAAACCCATCACAAGAATAATCAAGGCTAAGATCAAGAGCAGCGTGCCGATCGCCCTGGGTGGGATATAAAACGGGATCTGGGTATCCAGGATCATCGCTTTGCTCAGCAGCATAAAAAAAAGCTTGGAAAACAGCAGGCCGATAGGCAGGCCGATGATGACGGCCGTTCCCCCGAGCAGGATACTTTCCAGGGCAAAGACCCTACCGATTTTGCCGCCGGGAATGCCCATCAGCATATAGGTGCCGATTTCTTTATAACGCAGCTTATAGAAGAAATGATTGGCATGGAACATAAAAGACAGTATGGTCAAAAACAGGATGATACTGCACAAAGAACTCGCTGTTCGCGCAAAGACGTACTGTTCATTGAGTACCTGCAAATAAGGGTTAAAGTTTATCGCCAGAAAATTATAATAAATGGCCGTCGTCAGGATGAGGACCGTAAGATAAAACCGGTATAGTTTCAGGTTGTTTTTAAAGAGCAGCCAGGAGATTTTAAAGGCGTTCATGCCCTTCACCCCCTAACAAAGCCACCATATTCAGAATCCTTTTGAAGAACGCTTCGGCGTTGCCGTTGGTCTCCAATTTACCGCTGAGCATCCCGTCTTTTAAAAACATTACCCGGTCACAGTAACTGGCGGCAGCCGCATCATGGGTTACCATCACCACCGTCGTTCCGTACTGGTTCCTGACATCTCGGAAACAGGCCAAAAGTTCGGACGCCGCTTTGGAGTCCAGCGCGCCGGTAGGCTCGTCGGCAAACAGTATCCGGGGTGCGTTGACCAGAGCCCGGCAGACCGCCGCTCTTTGTTTTTGCCCGCCGGACAGCTGATAGGGATATTTGTCCAACTGGTTGTCGATGCCTAACAGCTCAGTCAACTCTTGGACTTTGCGCAAGATTTCTTCCGCTTTGATATTATTCAGGGTAAGGGGCAAGGCAATATTATCCCGGATGGTCATATTATCCAGTAAATTGAACTCCTGAAAGACAAACCCGATGAGCTCCCGGCGAAACAGGGCCAATTCCTTTTCTTTTAGCGTTTCGGTTTCTCTGCCGCCGATGATTACCCGGCCTTGGGTCGGTTTATCAATGGTAGAAATGATATTCAGCAAGGTCGTTTTTCCGGAACCGGACGGGCCCATGACAGCGACAAACGCCCCGGCCTCAATCTCAAAATCGACCTCATGCAAGGCCCGGCAAACAGCGCCCTGCTGGCCATACAGCCTGGTCAGGTTCTTCACTTCAATGATTGGGGCCATCAACTTCCTCCCTGTCATTCCATCATTCAACCGGCGTAACAGATGGTTTAATTGTAAGATTCATTCCGCTCCGGTTCCATCGGTTTGGATGACATTTTAGAAGTTAAATGTGACTTTTCTGTCACTTTAGTTTCGCTGGCGCTCCATGTAATCGGACAACTTATAAAAAGATAAAACGAATTCGGTATACACCCCTGGCTCACTCTGTGCTCTCAGGCCGATTCCCAGGGTGTCGGCCATTTTTTTAGCATAGTGCATACCCATTCCGGTAGACTTGGTACTGCTTCGGCCGTTGCTGCCGGTAAATCCTTTATCAAAGACACGGCCCAGTTCCTCCTTCGGAATGCCCATCCCGTTATCTTTCAGATGCAGATGGTATCCCCATTCATCTTCCTGGCCGCTGATCGTAATTGCACCGTTTTTCTCCGTGTACTTGCTGCTGTTATTCAGGATTTGCGAGACGATATAATGGATCCATTTTTTGTCGCTGATAAAATGATACGGTTTTATATGGTTCTGAATACTGATGCCTTTATTGATAAAAAACTCGGCGTTATCCCTGATCGCCTCTTTAACAAGCTGTTCCAGGTCGACATTTTCCGAGATAATATCCTCGCTGTAATGATTGGCTCTGGTGATCGACAAGGCTTGATTGATCCGGAATTTCATCTGTTCAACTTGAAATAACCATTTGTTGGCGATATCCGTTTCATTTTCCAAGCGCTGGACCAGCATCTCACAGACGGAAAGATTTACTTTCAGGTCATGGACCGTCTGGGTCAGATAATCTTTTAAATCGTTCATCCGCTGCCGGTAGTCGTTCTCTTTCCGGCTGAAGCCGGTATCTTTATATTCCATCAGTTCTTTCATAAGACTGATTCCCGGAACACCCTGCTCGGCTAAAGCTGAAGGCTCGCGGAAGAACCAGTCGATGTCCCGGTCTTCGGCCATTGTCTGCCTGATTTTCGTATAGGCTATATTCAGCCGCCGATAATGAAAGTAATACCCCGCAGCCGCTACGAATATTACCAGTAAATCCAGATAAAAAATCTCCCCCAGAGTCTTTTCCAGAGGAGTGCTTGTCAATAAAATCAGATTGATCAGGATAATGATCCCCGCCTGACTGGCAATCCATTCCCATTGTCCCTTGATATAGGCTATCGTCTTCATAAAACCATATACCCCATTCCTTTTTTGGTTGTGATAAATGAATGAAGTCCCAGTTCCTCTAATTTAAGCCGGACGCGATTGACATTAACCGTCAGAGTATTTTCATTGACATAGATTTCATCATCCCATAGACTCCTCATCAAGGCTTCTCGCGCAACTATTTTTCCTTGGTTTTCCATCAGGAGTCTTAAAATCTTCAGTTCGTTTTTGGTCAACTCGCATTTTTTATTATCATACTCCGCCGTCGCTTCCTCCAGTTGAAGGGTCAGTCCCCTATGGCAAAGAAGCTGCGATTCCTGGAAGCCATATTCATAGGTTCTGCGGATAAGCGCCTGAAGCTTGGCCACTAAAACCGCATTGTCAAACGGCTTGGCCAGATAGTCGTCACCGCCGTTATTCATTCCCATGATGATGTCCATATTACTGTCCCGGGAGGAAATATAAATGATCGGGACAGTGGAAATTTCTCTGATTTTCCTACACCAATGGAAACCGTCAAAGCGGGGAATATTGACATCCATTAGAACAATGTGCGGCTGTATGATCAGGAACTCATCCAGGATGTTGTCAAACATTTGCGCAGTATTTACCTCATAGCCCCACTTCACCAGCAGCTTGGAAATTTCTTCAGCCAGCATGGCATCGTCTTCAACGAGGTATATGCGGTATGAGGCTGTTTGGGTCATTATATTTACATTTCCTCCAATCCTTTAGTAAATACGTTCTCCAATCAGCTTATCGTGCGGAACAATTAAGCAACGATTGACCTGTTTATCATACTTTTGGTAAAGACTCTGCAAGGCTTTTCCATAGTCCTCTTTCGTTTCAAATTCCCAAATTAAAATGTACTTAACACATTTTACAATTTTCGTGAGTTTATGAGGTGGAAGTCCTTCTTTAATCTGTTCGTAGTCAATATTATATTCTCTTTTAACATATTTTAAATCTATGAGTCCCTCTTGTTCTTTTTGAGTAATGACTACCTCTTTTAGCAAGTTTTCAAATTCTTCAACTTTTGTTGGCTTTACTTGATAAATAGCTATCTCTATAAAATTGCTTCCCATTTTCGTATCATCTCCTTAATTCTACTTTGGTCAGGGGTATGCGCTTTTATTGTATCAGTCCATGCTTCTAACGGTACGACTTAATCAAATTTCTGCCACTGCTTTTTGCTTGATACAATGCAATGTCTGCCTTGTTTAAAGCAGTATCGCAGCTTTCATATTCACTGAAATCGTAAATTCCTCCGCTAATAGTAACGTGCAATTGCTCATAATCCCATTTTAGGCCTTCAATATATTTTCGTATATCTTCAGCTCGATTAAATGCGGTTTCAAGTTCGGTATCCGGCATAAGAATCAAAAATTCCTCTCCACCTATTCTGCCGATAAAATCAGTTTTGCGAAAATGCTCTCTAATTGATGCGCTTATTTTAGCTAGAACCCAATCTCCTACTTTATGTCCATACGTATCGTTGATTTTTTTGAAGTGATCAATATCCATCATGACGATAGATATTCTTTTTTGTGGACTGCAACTTTCTATGAGACCTGACAGCAACTCAATAATATGTCTCCTGTTATATAACCCTGTTAAATCATCGGTTATTGAAGCTTGATATAAAACATCATTTGATTTTTTAAGCTTTTCCTGAGCAAACCGTAGTTTGTCAATAGTCCGGTGATACTCCGTCATGATTTTAATGATCATGATGAACATGGTAAAGCTAATTACAACCAAAGCGACCGCTTGATCAATAAATACCGCGGTTTCTGAATTATATTTAATTATCAAATCCGGATAATAGAACTCAACGCTTAACAAGGCGATTAATACAACTATTTGAATAACCAATATTAATTTATATCTAAGCTTGTTCAGCAAAATCGCAGATAAGCCGATAATAAAAAGATAGAAAAATGGAATGGAGCTAGACAGCCCTCCATTATATATCCATAGTAGAGGGATAAAAATTAAAGTAAGCAACAATAACGCACCATATGCCGGTAAAATATACTTTTTCTTAAAGTAAGCCAAATAAAAAAAGTAAAGGGTCAGTAATCCCATAAGCAAAGTAGCTAGTATTGGGACAATCCCCGCATCTAAAAGATAATTACCTATTGCAGAAGTAAAAGAAAAGACCATTCCTACCAATGAAGTAATAATCAGTATTCTTGATTCCAAAGATAATTCTGATACGGTCCTTTTTATATTGCTTTTTACATTTTGCATTGCGCTTTCCTTGTCCTTTTTCTATCTGTTGTGATACGTTGCCAAAAAGTTAGAATTCTTCCTGCTCTATAAAATAAGCTTCCCGGATATTGATTTGCTGGCGGATTTTTTGCGTCACATCTTTGGTAATTTTACCATTCTCATATAGCTTCTGAATCTCATCCCGTTCGGCTTGAAAGGCTTTTTCTTTTAACTCTCGTTCCAATTTGGCAAAGACACGGGAATAATTTTCACTTTTTCTCGACTTTATCTTGGTAATCAGGTCAACATATTCCCCCATGATCAAATAAGAAATTTCTTTATTCTCCGGCGTCAATCCCTTTCTGATCACTTGAATAGCCCTTTTGCTCAAGTCTTTTCTTATCCGGTTCATCTTTATTCTTTTCTCGCTTTGTTTTCTGCGTAAGGCATGATTTTTCGGCATAAATATCTGGCTTCCGTGATAGAGGATTCTCTTTAATAATGTCCAAATCATCAAGAACCTAAATTTAAACCGATTGGTAACGGCGACTTCCATCCTACGGATATGCGCTTGCGCCAGCAATGCCGTTTCCTTATCGATCTGTTTTTCCTCAATTAATTTCGCAAGATATCGGTACTCCGCTTCAAGAACCTTCATACGGATTTCAGTTTCCATTTGTTTGACCGCCAAAGTATTTACTCCATTTTCTTTTAATTTGAGCTGCTGCAGCGTATGATTGTATCCCGCGATAACCGATAAAGCCGCATCTCTATTATCCTCATTCAACACTTCCTGGATAGCGCGAATGGCGGCTTCATGGGTTCGGAGCAAGGCCTTCTTTTCCATTTCTTCTCGGTTGTTTTCCGCCTCAGCGTTTTCAGGCTTGGTGATAATCGGCAGAAGAATACTCGCAGTGACGAGCGTTACTAAAATAACACTCGCGGCAATAAATATAATTAACGAACGTTCCGGGAACAGGCTGCCGTCGGCTAACACAAAGGGTATGGAAAAGGCTCCGGCTAAGGTTATCGACCCTCTAACGCCTGATATTGCAGCTATCGCAGTCATTCTAATCCCGGGCTTGGCGGAATCTGCCCTTTTCAACCTCCAGGGGCTCCACTCCAACAGATACATCCAAACAAAACGGAGAGCAAAAAGGGAAGCGGAAATGATTAAAGCATAAGCAATGACTTTCATATTATTGAAATTCGGGTCTTTGAAAATTTCATTGAGGATATCCGGGATTTGCAATCCGAGCAGTAAAAAGACCAAGCCGTTCAAAACATACAACAGAACGGTCCAGGTGCTTTTGGAGACAATTTGAAGATTGATTGCCGGTGATTCTTCATGATCACGTTCCACCGCATGAATAACGCCGGCTGCCACGACAGCTAAAATTCCCGATAAATGAAAATGTTCAATGATTAAGAAGATCACAAACGGGGTGAGAATTTTAATGAGCATGTGAAACGTCACATCCTCCATCCCCAAACGGCGGATAAATATCCTCAGCCGAATAATGAGATAGGCCAAAATGGCTCCGCCCGCCAAACCGCCAATGGCAATCTCGAAAAAGCTTACACTTGCATCCACTAAAGAAAAAGTGCCGGTTACGGTCGCGGCAACCGCAAAATTAAAGGCAACCAGGCCCGAGGCGTCATTCATGAGCCCTTCTCCTTCAAGAAGATGCATAACGCCTCTCGGTATCCTGACCCTGCTTGACAGGGCACTGACAGCCACAATATCTGTCGGCGATAATATAGCTGCCAAGGCAAAGGCTGCCGACAACGGGATGGACGGAACCAGCCAATGGGCTAAAAAGCCAATCACCAATACCGTTAAAAAAACCAGACCAAGAGCCAGCAATAATATCTGTTTACGCAAATTCCATAAGGCTCTTCTTGATACATTTTTCCCATCATTAAAAAGGATAGGAGCAATAAACAGCACAAAAAACAACTCCGGCTCCAGCGGAATATTGACTCCCCCGGGAACGATCGCTATCAAAACGCCAAGAGCGATCTGGATCAGCGGTACAGGTATAAACGGCACAATGTGATTCATAACATTTGAAAGCCCGATGACTGCTAGCATAATTAAAATAATTAGAAAATTTTCCATTTACCTACTTCCTTCAAGAACAGATTTAAAATAAATCATACCACTATCATACATTTACACCTGTTATCATCAAAACACTCGATGTCATCTATAAAAAATCGGGCCAAAATGCGAGATCTTTACTTATCTTTGAGCTCCAAGAATATTCACCGTTACCAGTTTAATGGAAGTAAAAATAACTTTGGAAAAGAGGCGAAAGTCTCCACGGCATAATGCCGCAGGTCCTTGGGAATTTTTTTAGATGATATTTGTATGGGAAAAGTAATAGCAGGAGACGGGGGAGACGGTTCTTTTGCTTCCTGGCAAGGCAAAAAAACCGTCCCCCTGCCTCACCCGTGCCTCACATTCTGCTCCATGTCCATTATTCAAAAAGCAGGGCCTGCCGGTATTGGGGCGCTGGTTGGGGCGTAAAAGCAGGCTCTTTGCTCATTTGCCCGTCGGGCAGGTCGCCAATAAAATGCGAAGGATTGCGGTAGCTCAGCAGGATGAGCTCATCCCGGGCCCGGGTCATCCCCACATAAAACAGCCGCCGCTCCTCCTCGATATTGGCGTCAGGGCGGCTGGTCCTCAAAGGAATCCGGCCCTCGTTGACCCCGCAGATTAACACCACCGGAAATTCCAGGCCTTTGGCGGCGTGGATGGTCATCAAGGAAACCGCCTCCGGCGCATAGACCTTGCCGCCGCTGCGGACCACGTCGCTCTCCCGGCCCAGGACCAGGTTGTGCATCAGAGCAGGCATCTTCTCATACATGAGGGCGGTATTGGCCAGCAATGCCATGGAATGGCTGTCGGACAGGTGATGGTCGTCCATCCAGGCCTCGATAATCGACCGGGGCTTTTCCTTCCGGATGAGGGCGGCATACTTTCTCAGCATCTCCGGGAAATTCCCGGGCCGGTCCGGCTGCTCCGGGGGAGGCGGCTCGATGCCTTCTATGATGCTGACCAGGGAGGCCAGGCTTTTCTTCCCGGCCCCGTAACTTGCCAGGATTTTTTGGTTCAGGTCGGCTGAACGGCTCTTTTCGCCTTGCAGGCATAGCCGCAGGGAGGCGGTGTCACCGGGGTTGAGTAAAAATTTGAAAAAAGCCAGGGCCTGGCGCACCGGCTGATCGGCCAGGAAATCCTCCCGCCCGGCCACCACATAGGGGATCCCCTCTTTGGCCAGGCATTGCTCCAGAATGCGCGCCTGATGGTTGGTGCGGTATAAGAGGGCCAGGTCGGAAAAGCCCCGGGCTTCCGCTCTTCTTTTACGAGAAGCCGCCAGGGCCTGGCTGTCCAGCATATCGATCCCGCCCACCATCCGGTTGATCTCCTTGACCACGAACAGGGCTTCGGAAAATTCATCCCGGGCCTCGACCAGGCGCACCCGGCTGCCCCGGGCCCGGCTGGCCTCCAGGAAACCCTGGCGGCTTCCGGTATTTTTCCGGGAGATGAGGGATTGGGCGCAAGAGAGGATCTCGGGGGTAGAGCGATAATTCCGGGTCAGCCGGACCTGCCGGAAATCCGGAAAATCCTCTTTGAAGCTTGCAAAATAGCGCTGATCCGAACCGCGGAAACCATAAATCGACTGGTCCGGGTCGCCGATGATAAAAACACTCTCGCTGTTTTTGGCCCAGGCTTTGATCAAGCGGTATTGAACCTCATTGATGTCCTGGAACTCGTCCACCAACAGGTGGCAAAAAAGGCTGGGTCCGCTCCCGCCTTCCCTATCCCCTGGGCCTTCTGCAAACCCTTGCAGGACTTCCAGGAGAATATCATCGTAGTCCATGACCCCGTAGCGCTTCAGCTGCTCGCAATAGACGTCATAGATACGCGCCAGGGACTCTTCACTTCCTCCGGAGGAGCTGCCGCCGGGCGAATCACCCTTTTCCAGGTCTTCCTCCGGGGACAGCCCGTTTTTCAGCAGCGATATTCTTCTCAGGACATCGCGGGGGGATAAATGCAACTGCATATCCTGCAGGATTTCCCCGACGATGGCCAGGGCGTCGTATTCATCTATAATCGCCGGGTGGTTTTTCCCTCTCCAGCGGGACAAAATCTGCAGGCCCAGGGAGTGGAAAGTCCCTATGGACATGGCGGCCGTGGTCCGTTTTTCCCTGAAATGCCGGTCCAAACGGAGGCGCATCTCCCGGGCGGCCTGGTTGGTAAAAGTAACGGCGGTAATCCCGGCGGGAGGCACCCCGCACTTTTCAATCAGGTAGGCAATCCGGTAGACCAGGGTTTTGGTTTTGCCCGTTCCGGGGCCGGCCATGACAGCAACGGCCGGTCCGGGAGCGGAAACCGCTTCCCACTGCTCCGGGTTCAATTCATAGGGTATTTCCCCGCGAGCCGGATCGCTCCTGTCCTCAGCCTCGCCCAGCAAAACCGTATTAGCTAAAATCGGCGGCACGGCGGCCCCCTGCCGGTCCGCAGCCTTTGTATCCAACCGCGTTTTAGGGATGACCGGACCCGGCGCTTCATTTTTTTGATCGTTGAAAAAGCTCAACTGCCCGGAAAGGACTTGGATTTCACCCTTGTCCATTACCGTGATTTTACCGTATTCTCCGTCAAAGCCGGGCTGTATCTCAACCTGGCCGCAGCGCAGCCGGCGGATAGCCTCAGCCATCCAGGGGCCGGCCGCCCGTTCAATATCGGGCAGAGCCGCCTGGCGGAGGATATACAACTCCGGCCCGATGCTCCGGATCAGGTTCTCGTATATGGCCCGCACCTTCTTGCCGGCCACTGTAGAACCGGTGGAGGAGGCGATGATCTCCAGAAGGGGAATCAGGCTTTCAAAATGCCGGGCGGACGGCGGTGCCCATCCCTCTTCCCGGTCGGCCAGGGCTTCCACCCGGTGCAGCACCCCCACGGTAATCCGGCCGCCGCAGACCGGGCATATGCCCCGGGCCGCTTGGGTGTCGGCGGGCTTCCAGCACACCTTGCAGTTTCTATGGCCGTCATAGTGGTATTTTCCTTCCTCGGGGAAAAACTCCAGGGTGCCGTAGAACTCTCGGGTGGTGCGGTTTTTTAAGGCCTTCAGGATGCTGGGATAAGAAAGTCCGGTGTCAAAAACATTGGCTTCCCGGCCCAGGTTGGCGGGAGAATGGGCATCCGAATTGGAAACCAGGGCAAAGCCGTCCAGGGCGGAAAGACGCCAGTTCATGGGCGGGTCTGAGGAGAGGCCGGTTTCCAGGGCGTAGATGTAGCCGGTCAGATCTTCGAAGCACTCCTGGATATGGTCGAAGCCCGAATAAGCGCCGTACAGGGAGAAATGCGGGGTCCATATGTGAGCCGGTATCAAGATGGCCTCCGGGCAGGTATCCAGGACGATCTCCAGCAGGTCCCGGCTGTCCAGGCCCAGTATGGGCCGGCCGTCGGAACGCAGATTGCCTATGGCCTCCAGCCGGCGCGACAGCGACTCGGCATGCTCCAGGCCGGGAAGCAGGATCAGGTTGTGCACCTTTCTGACCCGGCCGTTCTTTTTGTATATGGAACTGATTTCGCCGGTCACCATAAATCTAGGTTGGGGATTGCCTCCCGCCACCTGAGCCTCTTGGCGGAAATCATCCTTGAGCGTGTAAAGGCCCTCTTCCGCAGGGACCAGCTTTTCCTTTAACTCCTCCCGCCAGGCCGGATGAGTGAAATCTCCCGTGCCAATCAGGTCGATTCCTTTACGCCGCGCCCAGAACTCCAGCATTTCAGGCACACAATCCTTGCTGGTGGCTCTGGAGTATTTGGAATGGATGTGAAAATCAGCGATAAACAATAAGACCACCTGTTTCTATAATAATTAGGGTCGTAATTTATGGCATACACTCTTTATGCCAAGGAGTAATCCGCGTTTACTTCTCACTTTGGAATAAGAATACCGTCGTGCTGTCGCCGTGCCATGCAACACCGTAGCCTAAAGCGGCAAAGCAGGCCCCCAGAGGGATGTAGGCCCGGCCGTCCTTGATGAGCGGCCGGGTGTCTATGGCCACTTCCCGGTTATTGACCATAATGGTGTTTTTCCCGATCGGAATCTGTAGAGTGATGCCGTCTTTTTCCACTATGACCCGGCGGCTTGGTTCATCATAGCCCACCTTCGCGCCAATGGCTTCCAGGGGTTTTCGCACCGGCATCATGATGCGGTTGTTTTCATCGATGAAGGGAACGCCCAGTCCTTCTTCCTCGGAAAACACCAGTTCTTTCTTATCCAGGACGACTGTAACATACCGGTTTAACTCCTCCCGGGACAGGTGGGCGGTTCTGGAGAGAAGGTCGTCGATCATGGATAAAACGCTGGTTTCATCTTCGGTGTCCTCATTGATGTCAAAGAGCATGACCCCGCCGGCCTTTTTTAAGGCCAGCACGGTTTTTTCCCGTAGGGTGTTTAAGCCGTTATAGTATGATTCCAGGGGAGTGGTGGGGGCGTAATCAGAATAGGCGTAATCGGGATTCTGGGCGACCAGATGGCGGTACTGAAGCCAGCTCGGTCGCGCGTAAAGGGGCATCCCCAGAACAATTTTTTCGGCCGGGAGGCCCCGGTTCAGCCAATAATCCAGGGAGGTTTGGGAAAGCCAGAAAGGGCTGTGCTCCCCGTCATTCATGTCATAAGCCATCACATTGATAAAGTCGAAGCGTTCCAGACAGGCCTCGGTAATCAGCATGGCCGCTACCGGCCCCTGGATGGGAGACCAGGCGCCGTTCAGGGCGGCGGTCAGTTCCTTTCCTTGCCGGTCCAGGGCGGCGCCCAGTTCCAGCACCAGGCTTTCGTAATCCGCGATAGTATTGGCATTGGGATGCTCCCAGTCCAGCTCCACCCCGTCCAGCTCATAGGCCTCCACCAGGGCGCAGACATTCTCTATGAAAAGGGTTCGCTTGGCCGGGGATGCCGCCACTGTTTCAAACACGGGGGCCAAAGGCTGATTTTTATAGACCCAGCCGCCCAGGGCGATAAAAACCTTGGTTCCGTCTTGATGCGCCTTGGCCACCAGCTCCTTAAGCTGATCGGGCTTTTCCAGCTCAACCAGCGTGCCGTCTTCTTTCGGGATCAAAAAAGCATACATCACATGGGTCAGTTGATCCGTGCGCAGCTTTTCCAGCGGTTCGTTAAACAGATCTCCGGAATAGTAGCCTATCACCTTGAATTCTCTCCCAGTAACCTCTTTTCCGGCTTGGGCCGCCCAAGCTCCTGCCGGTTGGAAGGCAAAAATCAGAAATAAGATGGCCAATAAACTGCTCATGGTTTTTTTCATGTGCATTTCTCCCGTTCCCGGCGAAAGCCCGCCGCCTATCAGCCCCGTGCCTTATTCGGGATTCGTCAATAATTTTAAATGTCTTTCCATTTATAGGATTAATCATAACAGAAAATAGCGGATAAGATCTAAACCTATTACTGGCTTAGAGGTCGGCAATACAAAAAACACCAGGTGGAGATTTACCTGGCGTTTCAGTCCCTATTCCATTTTCTATTACGCCTCGAGGATCATTCAGGGGGCGCACCCGGGCCCTCACTTATTTGTATCCATCATTATCCGCATATCGTTTTTTTCACATTTCTTTTCTTATTTCATCCACCATATCCACTACATCTTGTTATGTAGGAAGAAGCAGGACAGTAATTTCGCCGGGTTTTGCGCTCCGGTTCATTTAAATTGCTGATCAAGGCTGTGTTTCATCATCCGCTTTTTCCCTCTTTATATCCTTAGGATCCTTATCCGTCCGCAGGCCTTTGAAGCTTGCCTGCCTTAACAGATTATCTTCGGTCCATTCGGCAAATTTGATTTCCGCGACCAGTTCAGGTTCCAGCCAGGTGATCTTCTCATTCGACCTGGGCTTGGGTGCGAGTTTGAAAGGGGGCTTCGTTCTCTCTATGGCTGCAAATTTCCCCGCAAGCTCTCTCATGCTGGATTCGCTCAGACCGGTGCCGGCACGTCCGGCATAGACGAATTCCTCCCCTTCATAGACGCCCAGGAGAAGAGAGCTTACCCCGCTCGTCTTTTTATCAGAAAGGGTATAGCCTCCGACGACAAATTCCTGCCTTTGATCGCATTTAATTTTGATCCAGTCGGAGTTTCTTGCTCCGCTGTAGATGGAATCGGCTTTTTTCCCGATGATCCCTTCCATGCCTGCTTCACAGGCCGCAACAAAACTTTCCCTGCCGTTGCCTCTGACATGCCGGCTGTAATAGAGGGTTTTTGGGGCATCCTTCATCAAAGCTTCCAGGGTTCCTCTCCTGTCAATCAGGCGATTTCCCCGGAGATCCGCCCCATCCAGCGCCAGAAGATCAAAAACGATATAGGTCAAGTTTTGGTCCTTGGGTTTTTTCAAAGAGTTCTGCAGAGCCTGAAAATCCGTCTTGCCCGCTGCGTCTGTGATGGTTATCTCGCCGTCTAGAACCATCGCCCTTCTGCCAGCCCAGGCTCTGAGAGCATAGCCGACCTCCGGGAACCGCTCTGTATAATCATGGCCGTTCCTGGTAACGAGCCGGACGCTGTCGTTCTCAATATACGCCAGTATCCTGTAGCCGTCGTATTTCAACTCATAGAGCCAATCCTCACCCTCAGGAACCTTTTTGACTAATTTGGCAAGCTGCACGCCGGTACTGCTGAAGGGATTCCTCATGATCCGTTCGTCTTCCCCTTCTTCAATTCCGGCCATGGTGCGTCCGGTTCTGATGCTGGTGGTAAACTGGGAAATCCTGTCGCCCGTTTTGGCGTACTCATCTTTTTCTTTAAGCAAAAGCCAGTTATCTTTGGTCTCCCCCGCTTTCCTTTTCCAGCGCACCAGAGCCCATTTTCCTTTAAGTCTTCGTCCTTTCAGAACAAATTTCAGCATACCTTCACAGAGTCCCTCAGCCACATCCCCGTAAGGTTCCCAGAACCCTTCATCCCAGATCATAACGACTCCGCCGCCATATTCCCCCTTGGGAATCGTCCCCTCAAAGTTCCTGTATTCCAGGGGATGGTCCTCCACCTGTACGGCAAGCCTCTTGTCATGGGTATCATAGGAAGGGCCCTTGGGCACTGCCCAGCTCAATAGAGCCCCGTCCCACTCCAGGCGAAAATCGTAGTGATCACTGCGGGCCAAATGGTGCTGGACGACAAATCTCAGACCATCTCCGGCCATTTCTGCCATGCCTTCGGGTTCTAAGGTTCTTTTAAAATTTCTTTTCTGATTGTACTCGTTAAGTTTTGCAGCCATAAATTACGCCGGTTCCCTCTCTTTTTGGCCTTCTCGCCACTGGCTTGGAGGGCCTTCATGAGGTTGATCACCTGCTATATCTGCTTCATGCAATGGGTTGAAATGAGGGTTATTGTCCTGGGTGGAAGCACCTCTGAGATTACTGTTTCCAATTGAATGATATGTATCCGGTATTCGATTTTCAAAAGCACGTTATTATCTGTTTCCGGCACAACTGGCCTGTCTTACATGAAAATCTGTCATCTTGCAGCTACCTGATTATTTCTACTTTTCTTTCGCTAGGGAACCATTTGACATATGCCCCCAGGGATTCGGAAACATAGTTCTTTTTTCATAATCTTCTTTAGTCCTCCAGCTCGGTCGGGTACGGACCAGACCCGTTGAGATTATCGTAAAGCTCCTGCAAATAGGCTAAATCGGAAGCGGTCAGGTTTTCAACAACATCCTTATCCATATGATACACCTCATTCCTTGCTTTCTACTGCTGCAATTCCGTCTATTTCAATTAAACAGCCTGGACGTGCAAACCCAGAAACGAATAATACTGTAATTAACGGCGGATTCTTGAAATGCTTTCAGGCCAATTTGCGGATTACATCCATTTAGCAAATATATATTAAGCTATTGGATTGAATTCATCAACGCATGAAAATATCTGGATTCATGAGTCCTATAAAGATTATTCCAGGCATCTAATGTTTTTGTAGAAAACACATCTAAAGCTCTTAAGACATGTACAGAAAATTCCAATGGAGCTATTCCGGAAGCAGTTATCAGTTTTCCATCAGTTACGGCAGACTCCTGCTTATAGTACTTTTCTCCCGCATAGTTAGGACAGATCATTTTAAGATATTCCAAGTCATTGCTGGTATGCCATCTCGAATCCAACAATCCTTTCTGAGCAAGACCTATTGTAGAACCACAAATCGCTGCTACAATAATATCTTCCTTTAAACACTGCTCTGCCTTTGACAATATAGGCTCATGAATTGTTTCTGTCCACGTATCTCCGCCAGGTAAAATCAAAGCATCTGCGTTTTCGGTGCTGCACTCATCCAGTTCAATATCCGGTAATATTTTCAAGCCTCCCATTGTAGTGACAGGAGTCTTTTCAATACCTACAGTAACTATTTTTGATGGGGCTAATCCTTTCTTATAATATCTTCCGGAGTTCAGTTCAGCAGTTAAATACCCTACTTCCCAATCTGCCATTGTATCAAATACATAAAGATATACAGTATTATTCATTTGCATTTCCTCCCATCTTTAAATATATAAAGCGCTCATCAAACATCCATCCATGATCAAAATCAATCCCGAAACTGGGGCGCTCTAAGTGAATTCACCCGGTATCCGACTGAAATGATGGCGTCGAGGTTATAGAATAAAACATCTCGTCTGACTTCTCTTTTTCCCTCTGTTTGAACTATCCGGTTTTTTCGGATAGTTACTTCTTCCACCAGTTCGCCCTCAGCGTAAATATTTTTCAAATGATCATTGTACCGTCCTAAGATCCACACCAAAAAGTTCGGCAATTAATTTTTGGGTGAGCCCAACCGTTTCATCTTCAACTCGAAATTCTATTGTATTTTCGTTTGCTTGCGAAGTGAATATCAAAAATTCTGCTGTACTGTTTCTGCTTTGCAGTTTATTCTGATCTTTTTTCTTATTATCCTTCACAGCAATCCCTCCAAAATATTGTAAATAATTGTCACAATATAATAATAAAGCCAAACATATGTTCAGTCAATTATTAAGCATATATTTGGCCTCTGTCTGTATAACAGTAGGAACTATTAACATGGGTATGCAGTTAAGGTAATATAAGGTAAGGTCTTCCAAAATAGATGATTATGTAACTCATATGATAAAAATAAAGGATGGAAAACATGAAAAAAATCAAGGTATTTCTCGGTATTGCTCTGATCCTTTTAACGGTTTCCGGCTGCGGCCCAAAACCGGAACCAGCTCCAGACAACTCGAGCCCTCACGGAGAGGCCACGGCAAAAGCAGATGCGGCCAACAAAACTGAAGCAGCGGGAACGAGTATTACTGCCGTATCCGATGAAAAGAACCACAGCCTGCACAGTGGAGAACGCTTTGTCAAAAACGGCGACATACTCATCTACGCGGGTGAGAATAGCAATATCTATCTGGTGAATACCGCGACGAATGAAAACCGGCTGCTGGTTGAATGCGACCGGCCGCAAAAGCTCTACTTTGACGGAACTTATATTTACTATATGCCCTATTACCAGATGGGACGCGGTATTTACCGGGCAAGCCTTACGGGAGAGGTGCAAAAAATCTGTGAAAAATCATCCATTCAGTTGTGGCTGACAGACGACAAGATCTATTTCACCGATCAGATCGGGTTTGACAGTATCAACGGGACGCCGCAGGGCAATCTTTGCTCCATGGATAAAGACGGGAGCAACATCAAGGTGCTCATAAAAAACGTCAAAAACTACTTCACCATACAGGATGAGTGGATCTATTACACGGATCTGAACAGCCGCGGTCTTTACAGGGCCCAACTGGACGGCAGCGACCGGCGGATGCTTGCCTCAGGCCGCACCTACATTTATACCTTCGCGGACGGATACGGGGTCTATGTCGATTATGCCGCCGGCGAAACCTTTCACCTGATTAATGCGCAGACCGGAGAAGACGCCGTGCTGGGACAGTTCGGGGCATGCAGACGGCTGAACGGCGAAACCTATGTCAAGACAAGGCAAAAAGACGCAAACGGCGTTCCCTCCATGACCGAGTGGTCCGTTCTGCGGATAAACGAAAAAACCGGGAAAGCGGAGAAGCTGTCTTCGCTCAAAATGTCCGACGTGGGCATCGATATGATTCAGTATGTGCATGGCAACTGGGTATATCTTTACAGCACAGGCGTCGGCAGCCGGCAAGGACAAGGCGCTTATCGGGTAAAACTGTCCTCGGACGTTTACGAAGCGGAACCGGTCGTCGGCCAGTACCTCTATTATCTCGACGGATACGGTTTTTTCATAAATAAGGATCAGGACGGCCGGCAGACCGGTTTTTCACGGATCGATCTCACAACCAAAGAAATCACGACCTGGCCGCTTCAATGAAACATCCGCCATGTATGGAGCGGTCCCAAGGAGCATGTGCAAAGAGGCTGTCCCGAAAGGGATAGCCTCGGTAACTCATTATAACCTTGGATCTTTGATAAGCTCGGCATCAAGCTTATCAACCAGGTTCAGTGTTCTAAAACCTATTTTATTAGGTTCAGAATAACGCAAACCGCTTCCGCCCGGGTGGCATTGCCCTGGGGTCGGAAGGTATTGTCCGGGTAGCCTGTCATGATTCCGGCGTCTACTGCCGCCAGCACACTGCCTTTGGCCCAGAATGAAATTTCCTCATTATCCGTGAAGGCAGTCTCACCGAAACCGGCCGTGACTCCGGCGGCCTTGACCGCCATCACCGCCATCTGCTCCCGGGTGATGAGTTCGTCGGGCTTAAAGCTGCCATCCGCATAACCGCCTGCAATGCCTAAGGAGGCGGCGGTAGCAATATTCTCCTGAGCCCAGTGATCGGCAGTGTCGCTGAAGTTTTGGGCTGTCACGGTAGCGTGCAAATCCAGGGCTTTTACCAGGATCGTGATAAATTCGGCCCGGGTGATGGGGTCATCCGGCCTGAAGCTCCCGTCTTTATAACCGCTGACGGCTCCTTTTTGGCACAGTTGGTTTATGGACGCATAGGCCCAGTGAGTGTCCGACACATCGGAAAACATCTGCTTTTCTTCCGGCTCCGGCTCCGGCTCTGGCTCCGGTTGAACGGCCTTTTCCGTGGTGAAGCTCAAGACGTCGTCATTACCTGAGGAAGTGCCGCTATGCTGGCGCGGGGTGGCGCTTGCTTCGTTGGAGTCGGCCGTGTTGCCATAAGAATCCAGTGCGTTTACCATGAAATAGTAGGTGACGTTATTGGTCAGCCCCACGGCATCATAGCTGTAGACTGACGACGCTACGCTGTCCAGAGCGCTGCCATAGGTTCCCGAAATTGTACTCTGATAGACTGAGTATGATACCGAGGCCGCCACCGGAGTCCAGCTCAGGTGAACCCTGGCAGAGTCGGCGGTGGCTGTCAGGTTAGGGATTCATGCCATCAGGGATGGGATGGTCATTGTTAAAGCGTTGCTGACATTCCCGGACGCATCCTTGACCTTAATGTAGATATCCCAATTCCCGGCGCTCAAGCTGGTCAGGGTGATGGTCTGATCGCCGGCGCCGCAGGCTGTTCCCGCGCCGCCGGTGTCAAGGGCCGGCGCCGCCGCGCCCTCCGCCACCACCGCATAATAGTATTGTCCTTCTTCATCAGAGTTAAAGCTCACCGTCGCCGCGCTGTCCGAACTGCGGCTTACGCCGCCTGCAGTCAGGACTGGCGCGGTGGTGTCCGGTATGTACCGCATCACCGTTGCTTTATCTTCGTTGGCGGCATCTTTATAGGCGACGTAAAGAGTCCCGCCGCTACCGATGGCCAGGGAGGTATAATCTATATAACCGGCGGAAAATCCCGGACTGCCCACCTCCTCCCAGCCGGTGAGGCCAGCGTTGTATTTCATCACCGTGGCTTTCTTGTCAATGCCCCAATCTTGATAGGCGACGTAGGGCGTTCCGCCGGCCAAAGCCAGGGATATATAGTCCGTCGTACCAGCAGAAAATCCCGCACTTCCCACCAGTTCCCAACCGGTGCCGCTGTATTTCATCACCGTGGCTTTATTGTCGTTGCCTTTATAGGCGACATAGAGGGTTCCATCAGCGGCAATGGCCAGGGATGTACAGAAAGCCTCACCGTCGGAAAATCCCGGGCCGCCCACCGCAGTCCATTCCGGCGCGGCGGCCAGGGCGGTTGGCACTCCAGCCGGCTGCAGGGTCAGCATCATGGTCAGGCAGATGATCATTGCCAGTGTTCTTTTGGTAGTGTTTCTCATTATAATATAAGTCCCATCCTTTCCCGGTTTTTGGCCGACCGAATTTTCACACCAGCGTCTTGCGCTGAGAACCGGTTTTGCTTTATGCCGTCATCCCAGCCGAACATCCTCCCGGGGTCTTTCTTCATAACGGCATAAAACGGCATGAAAAACTATTTTACAACAATTATAGAATAATTTTCCCATTTTCGCATCGTCCAAATGCTGGTTTTATATTCATGCTTATTTTAATATTTTAGCATTTTCTCCAGCCGTGTCTCTTGTACTTATAACGCTTCAATATTTCATCAATCATGATTGGCCAGGCAATGTCAGAGAACTGCGGAATGTCATTGAACATTCTCTTATCATAAGCCAGGTGAAGAATTGGCAGAAGCATGCTTACCTAATCTATATAAAATGGGCAAGTCCATTTATCTTCTACAAAGAAAAGACGTGAAAGCATATTTTCATTTATTATCCCCCAAACCCTCTATTCATCAAGTGTTCCGGCTTTGCAACAGGATTATAGATTCCACATGCCTAGCCCAGGGGAATATTTTTCAAGCGGGCAACGGCTTGAATCACTTGGGGATGGCAACCGTTAATCAAGACCTTCTTGAACCTTGGTCAGCCGCGTCACCGGCTGTTAACAGGGGCATGATCTTTTGAAAAGCAGTGGGAATAGCCATTTGAGGAAGCTCGTCAAAATGCCGCCATTGCAGCGAACTGCTTATAGGGCCGGACTGTCTGAGGGAGCAGGATACGACTTCCATGCGCCAGGAACGATGGGTAAACTGGTGTATAAAGGTTCCCAGAACCGGGCCGGCTTCGATATCTAAACCGAAATGCGCTTTAGCCTCTTGCACCAGATCCAGCCCTTCCCGGATCAAAATCATGGGCAGTCCCCATAGGTGTCCCAGGAGGGTTTCCTCCTCCCGATATTCCATGAGAATCTGATTTTCTTTCACAAAGGCCATAACCCAATACCTCATCTGCGGGTTCGCTTTCTTCCGCTCTTTTTTTACCGGCAACTCGCTTTGCATCTGATGCGCACAGGCCAGGCACAGGGTATTTACGGGGCAAGTCTCACAGCGCGGATGGCCCGGGATACATACCAAAGCTCCCATTTCCATCAATGCCTGGGTGAAATCCGCGGCTTGATGATCTGGTATCATGCCGCCCACCGCCTGGTCCACTTTTCGGTGCAAGGCGCTGCTGCCCCGGGCATCCTGCAGGAGCAGCAGCCGGGCTATAAAACGCAAGACATTGCCGTCGATGGCCGGAACCGCTTTACCGAAAGCAATGCTTAGAATGGCTCCAGCCGTATAGGCCCCAATCCCGGGAAGCGCCTGGATGGCCTGCAAATCCTCTGGGAAGGCGCCTCCATAGCGGTCGGCGATAATCCGGGCCGCCTGGTGCGCATTTCTGGCCCGGTTATAATAGCCCAGGCCTTTCCAACTGGTCAGCACTTGTTCCTCGCTGGCCCGGGCCAGCGTATGGATATCCGGAAAAAGCGTGATAAATCGCGGATAGTATTCTAAGACGGTATCGACCCGGGTCTGCTGCAGCATGATTTCGGAGATCCATATTTTGTAAGGGTCCTTGCTGCAGCGCCAGGGAAGATCCCGATGATGTTCCCGGTACCAGGTCAGAAGGCTTTGCGCCGCCTCTTTAAGGCGCTCCTGGGTCCCGGGGTTTTCTTTTTCTCCCGCATCTCTGCTCATGTTTTTCTCCCTGCTTGTTTTGAGGTAAGTATGATCTACCTGCGATTATACCATCCAATATTTTCAAAAAATACTGGTAAGATTCTGTCTTCGTCCCTTAGTCAAAAAGAGCGGCTTGCCGGTATGGGGGTGCTGACCTAGTGGTCTGTAACACCTAAAAATTTGGTTCCCGCCGGCCAAATTTCCGCAGGGCTTTGTTTGCGTCAATCGCAATACGTCCAGTATTACTCATTTGACGCCCACGGACGGGCTAATGCGGCGACGTTCATGGACGAACTAGTGCGGCGGTGCCAGGACGGCAAGGAGCTGACGCACATGGATGGGCTAATGCGGCGATGGCAGGACGCCAAGGAGCCGCCGCCCGCCGCGAAAATTTTTCTCGGCGGATAACCTAAACCTTTAGATGTTACAGACCACTAGGCGTAAAAGCCATTAAGGTAATAGCCGCAAACAGGAAAGATGATGTAAGCCCCTGCCCCACTGCTGCTGGTGATAAAGGAACGTCAGAAGATTTTCCATAAATGTTTTTTCAAATCCACACAACCGTTGTGTTTAAAAGCAACCTCTTCCCTTAGCAATAAATCTTTCTGTTCAGCCCAATGCGGAACCAACCCTCCCCTACTGTTTACCACCCGGTGGCAGGGCAGATTTACATCATGGGGAGCATGATACAGGGCTTGTCCTACCCTCCGTGCGCATTGGGGCTTACCCAGTATCCAGGCAATTTGCCCATACGTTGCCACCTGGCCCCGGGGGATTGCCTGTACAATCTGATAGACCCTTGTATAGAAGTCTGCTCTTTTCATGCCAGCAAACTCTCCCAACGAAGACGGCTCCATAAACCAAATTCCCCCAAGCCTGTCAATTAGCCTTTCACTCTCTCCAACTGCCATAAATACACACCGTTCTCATCAACATTTTTTCCATATAATCATATATTTCTGTGTTTGCTAAATTTCCTTCTTGATTATACCGCTGTTGAAGCCATTCAGAATACAACTTATGCCATATAAATCGCATTTGTAATCCATATATTCGCCCATATTAAAAAGCACCTGCCTTTCAGCAGATGCTCTTCCGTTTTGTTTATAATGTCGTAGTTGAAGTATATTCAACCTTTATCACATTATCCTTTTGTTTGGTCAATTTAGCTTTGTTCCCTTTTCCGTCTTCTAATGAAAGCTTTTCAAGTTCGTTTTGTTGAAAAAAGTTAACGATAGTTGTTTCTACAAACCCGGCCCAATTCATTCTCTTGTTTTCCTCTTCCAAAGTTTTCCTTATCCCCTTTGCTTAAAAATTTACCTTTGCCATTTTAACCATGTTTAAATAATAAATCAATGCTTTCATTAATCGAAAATTGACCCTAAATAATAAAAAGCACCTGTTTTTCAGCAGATGCCTTTATTGGTAATATTTTATTTTTCTTAAGAGAATTTCTTCTCTACTCCCATTCTTTCCATACTTCCGGCTGATAACCTACCGTAGCTAACCTGCCATTACGTACAATGGGGGTTTTATATAGCTGAGGATTGTTTAGTAGTATTTCTGCAAATATCTTTTCTTATATTCATCTTTAAGGCCAACCTCGGGATAACATAATATATATGGCACATTTTTATCTTTCAAGCCTGCGAGTACACGTGCATCCGACGGTATAACGAGATAATCGCATCTATTCATATTTTCCAATATCGCATTCACATAATTTTGGGGATAATCCGAATTTATTTCGAGGCTCAAATCGGCTTTTCTCGCCTCTTCTTCAGCAGCATCTATTTTCCCTTTCGGTAAAATGTACTTATAGGGCATACATACAAAATCTTTAGCGCCCTCGACGTTATTGCAGAAATAGGTTTTTCCGACTCCCGCAAAGGCTATGATAACCATATTTCAACCTCTTTTCCACTTTAACCATTCTTATCATCTTTATCAGATTCCTCAATGACGTTAGCAATAAGTCGGGAGAAATCAATAGCGTTTTTGCTAGTTATGACAGGCTTACCGGTATCTGCCTCAATTTCTTTGCGTGTGTTTCCTGCAATTCGACCGCCGCGTTGCGCTACCTGCCTGTTTTCTTAAAGGTTTGCGGTTCTGTTGTTTTTGAAATTTCAGTTGTGGTGGCCTCAGCAAGCATGTTAAGAACTAGTTCCAATGTAGACATGTTGTCGCGGAGATTTTCCTTTTTCAGTCCTTTGAGCTGTTTGTACTGCCGAGTCGTCATGCCCGACCATGCTCTTGTAATTTCGTCAGTCAGTATAGCATATTCTTGCCCCCGTTTTACGCCACGGTCATCCCATTCATCGGTAAGCTCTTTGCGTACTTGAATTGCTTGCAATCGTTGGTTAATCCATTCGCGAGAATATCCCTTTTTCAGGTATGTAACTAAAGCACGATCGATGGTCAGTTCCGGATCAATTGTTTCCTCATATACGCTCACGTCCGACCTGAGCAAGCCACATTTTAAATGGCTCGGCTTTCGGCGACGGGATGGACTGTATAATGCGTAAAAGCTGTTCGGTATTTGCAACATCAGTATTGTAACGTTTTCCATCTGCAGCTTTCAATTTCAGTTGCTTACAATTTGTAAGCAACTGAAATCCTTCTTCAATAAAGCGTTTTTTCAAAACAGCCCAGTATGTGCTTGCGCTTCGAGGCGTTGCTTGGTCGGTTAGAATTGACACTACATCCACCACAGAAAAGTACCACTCTTGTTCCTCTTCATCCCAAGCTGTACGGATGCGTTTATCCTCAAATAATTGAATCTTGTTATTTTCATTCATGCATTCTCCCTGCCTTCTGCATTTAAACCTATCGAATACGATAGGTTTAAAAATAACTCTTATATAATTTTATCGAACATACGTTCTAGTTGCAATCCCATTTTCTTTGCAAATATGATACTCAGGTTGAATTATGAGGCTAAAGAATCGATAACATCTATTATACCGAAGATAATCTCATGCTGTCGCTTATCTTCGGATAAACTTCAATTCGTAATATGCCCCCCACCTTAATGTCATGCTATACTTTGGCAAGAATCGGCTCCAGGCACTTCTTTACTTCTGTGCCGCATGCCGCATACAATTGAATAAATTCCAAGAAGCCGAAGATTGCAAAGTACTGGCCTGAATATATGATTACGGATTTAAGCCCAGCTTCAACATACTTCTTAATTGCTACAGACAGGGTTTTACCAGTATATTTCATGCCTTCTTCCAATTTAGTATTACTTTTTCGACAATAATACACAATTTTCGATATGCGTTGTAGCAGTGATTCATGTACTTTAAAATTCAGTATATTTCCCAATTATGCATTTCTAAAAAAGAAAAATCGCCTGTTCGGCGGTCAATGATTAATATAAGCGTTTAACTATATTTCTTCAAGAATTGTGTGGGCGTGAGTATTTCCGGCTTTTCTATCTCCACATCAGAAAAATCCTTATCACCTGTAATTAAAATATCTACATCCTCTATAATCGCTGAAACAAGAACGGGCAGGTCCTTCTTATCTCGAATATTCGGGTACTTATTGGCATCAATCTTTTCAAGCGTATAAGTATATTCAAAAGGTAATTCCCTAAGGAATGCATCCAAAAATTGATATTTGGCCGGAAACTTACGTTTGATTACTGTTTTGAGTTCATCAATTACATAGGATGGCAATACGATGGTGTGTTTCTCAGTGATAGTGTCAACTAATTCACGCATGACCGGGGTGGGAAAAAGATATATTGAAATGAGGATGTTTGTATCAATCATTATCCGCATATCGTTTTTCCCACATTTCTTTTCTTATTTCATCCACCATATCCACTACATCTTGTTCATTTTTCAACCCAAGCCGTTCCGCTTCACCTTCAAATGCCTTTTGAACATTCATAAAAGCTACTTTGGCAGCATTAGCAAAAATAATCTTATCACCGTCTTCAATAAAAATTACCTTATCACCATCTTTCAGGTTAAGCTTTTTGCGAATGTCAATAGGAATTGTAATTTGACCTTTGCTGGTAATTTTGGCAACTTCCATTTTGCAGGCCCTCCTTTTCCTTACTTTCCTTACTTATATTATATGCTCTTTCCGGCAAAATATCCTTCTTAATTGAAATACAGATGAGTTATAATAATGCCATTGTTTACTTTTTCCTGTTATTTAAGCAATCATATAAATCATTCTCAAACTCTTCTACTATTTGTAACGTAACTCCCGTTTATCCATAGCCTTCATGACTACACGCTGATATGCAACATGAAAGTAAAATCTTTTTTTAGGCATTTTGCCGCTTAACAAATAGTAATGTTACTTGGTGCCAGATCCAGATGATATTTATTTTTTTCATGTAACCTAAAATCCCGTCAAA
>DHRK01000041.1:17277-19204 GCA_002410325.1 Syntrophomonas sp. UBA5314 | reverse complement strand
CTGTTATTGCGACAGCCCCTTTACTAAACAGTATTTTGTTATATGGAACGTTTTTACGGCCCGGTCTAAGATGAGTAGGCCTCCATGTATTCGATTTCCACCCGGGCCAGTTCCACTACTTTGGCTGAGGCCATGGCTTTGATCTCGTCGCTTTCGTCTTCCAACTGCTCCAGGACCAGGCGGGTAAAATCAATGCCCTTAAGCGATTTTAAAGTTTCCTCAATGCTTACCCGGGTATAAAAGCTGTTTAAAATATTCATCAGGTTGTAGAAGAATTGCTCGGTCCAGTCGTGCACCTGTTCTTCAATCGGAGTCCTGCCACTCAAATCAAATTTACTCTGCTGGAACACCCTTCATCCTCCCTATCCACTGAACTGCTTCTTCGATGGCCCGGTTCACTTCTTCCGGGGCAGGCCCTCCCGGTATCCTGCGCCGGGCCACACAGGCGGCCACATCAATGTAGCCATAGACGTCGCTGTCTATGAGGGGGCAAAACCCCTGGTAATGTTCCAGAGGAATTTCCTCCAGAGCTATTCCTTTTCCTATACAATGCAGAACCGCTTTGCCCACCACTTCATGGGCGTCGCGGAAGGGCAGTCCTTTGTCCACCAGATAGTCGGCCAGATCGGTGGCATTGGTGAAGCCGCCCCGGGCCGCCCTGGCCATACGCTCGGTTTTGAAGCGGGCGGTCTGCAGCATGGGGGCAAAAACCAGCAGGCATTTCTTGACCGTATCGATGCAGTCGAATAGGGCTTCTTTGTCCTCCTGCATGTCTTTGTTGTAGGCCAGGGGCAGTGATTTCATCAGGGTCAAGAGGGTCATCAGATCACCGTACACCCGTCCGGTTTTGCCGCGCACCAGCTCGGCCAAGTCGGGGTTTTTCTTTTGCGGCATAATGCTGGAACCGGTGGTGAAGCCGTCATCCAGCTCGACAAAAGAGAACTCCTCGCTGGACCAGAGGATTATCTCCTCGGAGAAGCGGGAGAGATGCATCATCAAAATGCTTGAAGCGCTGCAAAACTCCAACATGAAGTCCCGGTCGCTGACCGCGTCCAGGCTATTGCGGGTGATCTCTTTAAAGCCCAGCTGGTCTTTCACGAAATTCCGGTCCAGGTTGAAACCGGTGGCGGCCAGAGCACCGGAACCCAGGGGCATGGAATCGGCCCGTACGGCGCAGTCCTCAAAACGCCCCACATCCCGCCGCAGCATTTCAAAATAGGCCAGGAGGTGGTGGGCCAGGGTTACCGGCTGGGCCTTTTGCATATGGGTGTAGCCCGGCATTATGGTATCAATGTGCCCCTTGGCCAGATTGAGCAGCACCTGCTGCAGGTCCAGAAGGAGCTCTTTGATATTTTTGATCTCATCCAGCAGGTAGAGCCTGGCGTCCAGAGCCACCTGGTCGTTGCGGCTGCGGGCGGTGTGCAGTCTTTTACCCACTTCGCCGATCCTGGCGATGAGGAAGGTCTCTATATTCATGTGCACGTCCTCGGCCTGCACCGTAAACTGCAGCTTGCCTTCTTCCAGCTCCCGGGCAATTTCAATTAGCCCCTGCACAATCAGGTTGCGATCATCTTGAGTTATTATTCCCTGCTTGGCCAACATGGTGGCGTGCGCTATACTGCCCTTTATGTCCTGGCGGTATAGCCGCTGGTCAAAGGATATTGACGCATTGAAATCCTCGGTCAATTGGTCGCTTTCTTTAGTAAATCTCCCGCTCCAGAGCTTCATCCTACACCTCGGCTGCAATTTCTAAAGCCTCCCCTTTATAAGGAAGGCTAGTACTCTGTTAACCCTAATTCTATATATTACTCGTCGAGGAAAATTTTTGCAGGACAAGGCGGCAGCTCCATGGCATCCTGCCGCCGCCGCATTAGCCCGTCCTTGGGCGTCAGAGGAATGAGTAATACTGGACGTATTGCGATTGACG
>DHRK01000041.1:0-17176 GCA_002410325.1 Syntrophomonas sp. UBA5314 | reverse complement strand
ATTGACGACAA
The DNA here is from genome assembly GCA_002410325.1 of Syntrophomonas sp. UBA5314. Classification (GTDB taxonomy): domain Bacteria; phylum Bacillota; class Syntrophomonadia; order Syntrophomonadales; family Syntrophomonadaceae; genus UBA5314. The sequence continues at coordinate 17,165 of DHRK01000041.1, read as the reverse complement.
CGCAGTCATGCGTAAATTTAACCGACGATACTATATAGAATTAGGGTTAACAGAGTACTATCTTTTGATTAATCAATATTATAGTACTTTGGCCTAAGCCTGTACAGAAGGCGCCTGCCCTCCACCCGGCTTGAATCTCCCCGCCCTGGCTTACGCCGGCTATTCTATAATCCGGACCTCTTTCACGTAGGGAGCGCAGAGTTCGGCCATTTCCTCGAAATCTTCCCGGCTGTAGGTGTAGGTTCCGCGCAGGTTGATATCCATGGCGTTGTCCGGATAAAACTGCTGCAGGGTATAAAGCCGGGCCCCCTCTATGGCCTGGGCGATCTGGCGAATGTTCTCCTTGCTGTGCAGGGACGGTACTATAGTGGTTCGAAACTCAACCATGATGGGGGCCAGCAGCAGCAGGTAAATGCTGTTGCGCACGTTCAAGAAATCACGGGAGGAGAGGTTTCCCCCGCAGGCGGCATAGTATTTTTTGTAATCGAGGGCAGCCTTTACGTCCATAGCCACATAGTCAAGCAGCCCTTTGTCCAAAAGCCGGACCAGCAGCTCGGGGTGGGAGCCGTTGGTATCCAGCTTGATCTTGTAGCCCAGCTGTTTGATTTCCACCATGGCCTGTTCCAGTTCCGGATTCTTGGTGGGCTCACCTCCGGTAAACACCACCCCGTCCAGAAACCCCCGGCGTTCTTTGAGAAAAGCCAACACATTTTCCAGGGGCAGGTCGGTTCCGCCCTGCCGTTTATATAACAGGTGGGAGTTATGGCAATAAGGGCACAAAAAATTACAGCCCCGGGTGAAGAGTACGGCGGCCAGTTCACCCGGGTAGTCAATCAAACTCTGCTTGATAATACCGGCTAAATGCATCAATGTTTCAGTTTACCTTTCTTCAGACCGGCGCTCCCAGAGACACTTCCTGGACCTTGTCCAAAGCCCGGTCAAAGAGCTGGCGGTTTTCGAATTCCGCCTGTTTTCCGGCGTTCCACTGGTCGATAGGCCTCAAGTACCCCACCACCCGTGAGTACACTTCGCAGGCCGTCTCCCGGTCCTCATCGGCGCAGTGCGGGCAGATGCTGTGTTTTCCGGCAATGTAGCCGTGCTGCGGGCAGATGCTGAAGGTCGGCGACAGGGTGAAGTAGGGCAGGGTAAACTGCTCGCAGACTTTTTTGACCATCTTTTTGGTCGAGTCAACGGTGGGTATGGACTCGCCCAGGAATATATGGAACACCGTTCCCCCCGTATACCGGGTCTGCAAGGGCTCCTGCTGGCTCAAGGCCTTGAACAGGTCGTCGGTGTAGTTGACCGGCAGCTGGGTGGAATTGGTATAATAGGGCTCGGCTCCCCGGCGGTAGTCGGCCTCATTGGCCACGATGATATCCGGGTTGGCCGCCTTGTCTTTGCGGGCGATGCCGTAGCTCACCCCTTCAGCCGGAGTGGCTTCCAGGTTGAATATGTTTTCGGTTTCGTCCTGGTACTGCACCAGACGAGTGCGCATGAAGTCCATTACCTCTTCGGTGAATACCATACCCTGCTCGGAGGCGATATCGCAACCCAGGAAGTTGAGGCAGGCTTCGTTCATGCCGATCATGCCGATGGTGGAAAAATGGTTTTTCCAGTACTGGCCGAATCTCTCTTTCACATTGCGCAGGTAGAACTGGGAGTACGGGTAGAGACCGGCTTCGGTAAGGCTCTCCAGTATCTTGCGTTTTATCTCCAGGCTGGTGCAGGCAATATCCATTACCCGGCCCAGGCGTTTATAGAAGTCGTTGCGATCCCGGGCCAGGTAGCCCAGGCGGGCCATATTGATGGTTACCACGCCGATAGAGCCGGTCAGGGGATTGGCGCCGAACAGGGCCCCGCCCCGCTTGCGCAGCTCCCGGTTGTCCAGGCGCAGGCGGCAGCACATACTGCGGGCGTCTTCGGGGTTCATATCGGAACCGATGAAGTTGGAGAAGTAGGGTATCCCGTAGCGGGCGGTCATCTCCCATATCTTATCATAGTTGCTGTTGCTCCAGTCAAAGTCCTCAGTGATATTGTAGGTGGGGATGGGGAAGGTGAATACCCGCTCTTCTTTGTCGCCTTCCATCATGACTTCGGCGAAAGCCTGGTTGAATATATCCATTTCCGCCTGGAAGTCGCCGTAGGTGTCGGGCATGATTTCTCCGCCGATGATTACCGGCTCGTCCTTCATGAACTCGGGAACCTTGAGATCCAGGGTCACGTTGGTAAAGGGGGTCTGAAAGCCTACCCGGGTGGGCACGTTCATATTGAAAACAAATTCCTGCAATCCCTGCTTGACCTGTTTGTAGTCCAGCTTGTCGTAGCGGATAAAGGGAGCCAGCAGGGTGTCAAAGTTGGAAAATGCCTGGGCTCCGGCGGCTTCGCCCTGCAGGGTGAAAAAGAAGTTTACGATTTGCCCCAGGATGGAGCGGAAGTGTTTGGCCGGTCCGCTGGCCACCTTGCCCCGGACCCCTTTAAATCCTTCCATGAGCAAGTCGCGGATGTCCCAGCCCACGCAGTAAACACCCAGGATGCCCAGATCGTGGATATGAAAGTCGCCGTCGTTGTGCGCGTCTTTTATTTCCGGAGGATAAATCTGGTTGAGCCAGTACTGGGAGACTACCAGGGAGGAAATATGGAAGTTCATACCCTGCAGTGAATAGGTCATGTTGGAATTTTCTCTAACCCGCCAGTCATGGCGGCCCAGATAGTCTTCAATCAGCTTATTGTTAAAGAGCAAATGTGCAGTTTCACGCATATCCTGGTGCTGTTTGCGGTACAGGATATACGCCTTGGCGGTTTTGTAATGGCCGTTCTTTACCAGAACCTTTTCTACCAGATCCTGAATTCCTTCTACAGTAGCACATTCATCACCGTCGATATATTGAGCTATTTCTACTACTTTTTCGGTAAGTTCGACAGCGGTCAGGTAGTCCTTGCCTCCTACTGCCTGGGCGGCTTTCCAGATCGCCTTAGTGATCTTATCTTTCTCGAAGCTTACGATTCTGCCATCTCTCTTCTTGATTTGGCTGATTTCCACTTAACGACCTCCCCATAATACCACTATATCTAGTGGTGTATTTTCCCCTAACCACTATATTAAGTATATCGGGAAATGCATTCAAGAGGATAATAGTCCTAGGCCAGTAATTTTCCAAGTAAAATTCTGACATGATAATCCTCGGAACCCATATTTATAGCCAATTAGCTGATTTCCGACAATAAGCAGAAAATATTTTATGAAGATCCCAAGATAATTACACGGGTTTACATAATGCGAGCAAAAAGGGGGCTTTCGGACTTTTTTGTGACAAGGAACGCGTAACCGGGAGGCAGTTTTTCTGTCACACTTTCAAAGTTAACTGGTGTAACAGTAGAACCGCCCCCCGTTAGGTGCTATTTCTTTAAACTTTTTTCCATCAGAGCCTGCACCTTGAGCGGCAGCCCGAACAGGTTTATAAAGCCTTCGGCATCCTTTTGCGAATAGATGTCGTCGGCGCTAAAGGTGGCCAGGTCCAGGCGGTAGAGCGAATAGGGCGATTTGGCCCCCACCGCGGTGCAGTTGCCTTTGTACAGTTTGACCCGCACGGTGCCGGTCACCGTTTCCTGAGTGGAGTCGATGAAGGCGTCCAGCGCTTTTTTCAGCTGGGAGTACCAGTTGCCATCATAGACCAGTTCCCCGTAGAGCACCGCCACCTGCTCCTTGAAGTGGAAGGTGCGGCGGTCTAGGGTGAGGTTTTCCAGCTCCCGGTGGGCGGTGAACAGCACCGTTCCTCCCGGGCACTCGTAGACCCCGCGGGATTTCATGCCTACCAGGCGGTTTTCCACCAGGCTGACCACTCCCACCCCGTTGGCTCCGGCTATTTCATTGAGTTTTTCGATCAGTTCCACCGGACCCAGTTTGACTCCGTCCAGGGCCACGGGCACGCCTTGTTCAAAGTCAATCTCAATATAGGTCGGAACGTCGGGGGCCTTTTCCGGGGGCACGGTCAGCTGGAACATGCGGCCCTGCGGCTCGTTCCAGGGGTCCTCCAAGTCACCGCCCTCATGGCTCAGATGCCAGAGGTTGCGGTCCTGGCTGTAGATTTTCTCCTTGGTGGCGGTAACCGGTACGTTGTGCGCCTGGGCATAGTCGATGGCGTCTTCCCGGGAGCGAATATTCCATTCCCTCCAGGGGGCGATGATCTTCAGGCTGGGGTCCAGGGCCTTGGTGGTCAGCTCAAAACGGACCTGGTCATTGCCCTTGCCGGTAGCCCCGTGGGCAATCGCTTCCGCCCCTTCCTGATGGGCGATTTCCACCATCCGCTTGGCGATGAGGGGCCGGGCAAAGCTGGTCCCCAGCAGGTATTTTCCTTCATAGATGGCGCCCGATTTGAGCACCGGCCAGATAAAATCGGTAACAAATTCCCGGCGCAGGTCTTCGATATAGATGGATGTGGCTCCGGTTCTGAGGGCCTTGTCATGCAGAGGAGCCAGCTCCTCGCCCTGCCCCAGGTCGGCACACATGGCTACCACTTCGTATCCATAGTTTTCCTTCAGCCAGGGAATGATGATGGAGGTATCGAGTCCTCCCGAATATGCCAGAACTACCTTGGCCATGGTATTCCTCCCGCTTGTTTATTATTATTGCTCCGGTTATTATTTACCGGCCTCGTACAGATATGAATAGTTCTTGATATCGTCTCTTTCATAAAAGCCTAAAGCCTCGTAAAAGCCCTGGGCCCTGGTGTTGTAGTCGTAGGTGGTCAGATCCACCCGGGGGGCTCCCAACTGCCGCAAGGCCTTCAGGCAGCTTTGCATCAGTTGTTTGGCGATTCCCTGTCCCCGGCAGCTTTCATCCACGGATAGATGATATATGGCACCCCGCCAGCCGTTGTAGCCGCCCATGATGGTTCCCACCAGCCGGCCAGCCCGGCAGGCCACCAAGAAGCCGGTCGGATTGAGCTCCAAAAAGCGTTTGACCTGTTCAGGGTTGTCGGGAACCGAAGCTGATTGAATTTCTTTAATCCCACTCCATAAGGCCAGCATGGCCGGTATATCGCCTTCCCTGGCCGGGCGGATGATGAACTCCCCCTGTTTCATTCTCTCTCTCAACACTCCCTTACATAGTCAAGGCCATGATCGCTTTATGGGCGTGCAGGCGGTTTTCCGATTCATCGAATATAGCCGACTGCGGTCCGTCCATGACTTCGTCGGTGATCTCCTTGCCGCGCTTGGCCGGCAGGCAGTGCAGAGCGATGGCATCCTTCTTTGCCACTTTCATCAGTTTGGCGTTTACCTGGTAGCGCAGGAAGTTCTTTTCCTTTTCTTCAGCCTGTTCTTCCTGGCCCATGGAGGCCCACACGTCGGTGTAGACCACGTCGGCATCCTTTACCGCTTCTTCCGGGTCGGGGACCACGCTCAAAGTCGCCCCGGTTTCCAGGGCAGCCTGGCGGGCCAGTTCCAGAACTCCGGCATCGGGCTCAAATCCGGAGGGCGAAGCGATGACCACGTCCATACCCACCTTGGCTCCCCCGAACAGGAGCTCGTGAGCCACATTGTTGCCGTCGCCTACATAGGTAAGCTTCAGACCCTTTAGCTGTCCCTTGCGCTCTTTGATGGTCAGCAGATCCCCGATCACCTGGGTGGGATGGAGCAGGTCGGTCAGGCCGTTGATCACCGGTACATCAGCCCAACGCGCCATCTCCACCACTTCTTCATGATCAAAGGTGCGGATCATGATGCCGTCCACCATGCGGGCCAAAACCAGGGCGGTGTCCTTGATGGTCTCACCCCGGCCCAGTTGAATGTCGCGGGGGCTCAAGAACAGGGCGTGCCCGCCCAACTGGTACATGCCCACTTCAAAGGCCACCCGGGTCCGGGTGGAGGCCTTCTGGAATATCATGGCCAGGGTTTTGCCGGCCAGGTAAGGATGGGGTATACCCATCTTTTGCATTCGTTTTAATTCTGCAGCCACGCTTAGAAAGTAGTCAACATCGGCACAGGTAAAATCGTGAATGGAAATAAAGTCACGTCCGCGCAGAGTATTCTTTAAACCAATCATCCTGTCCACTCCTATCTTTAGAATTCATGGGCAGCCGGGGTGATCGTTTATAAAACCGCAGCTGCTTAAGGTTTAAGGGGCCCATTCCTGCAGGGCTTCCCTGAATATAGCCACCGCCTGGCTTAACTCGATCTGTTTGACATTGAGCGGCGGGACGAAACGCACCACTTTGGGTCCGGCTCCCACCAGGAGCAGCCCCTTTTGGATGCACAGGTCGATAAGGCCCTTAACTTCAACCGTTAATTCGACTCCTATGAGCAGTCCCCGGCCCCGAACCTCGGCTATGCGATTGTCAGTAAGGGCCGTCAGCTTGTCATGGAGGGCCTGACCGCTCTTCCGGACTTCTTTCAGGAAAGCCGGCTGGCTGACAATTTTCACCAGGCGCCGGGCGGTCGCCGCTGCCAGGGGATTGCCGCCAAAGGTGGAGGCGTGGTCGCCGGGCGCAAAGCCGCTGGCTGCCTCGTTGCTGGCCAGCATGGCTCCGATCGGAAAGCCGCCGCCCAGTTGTTTGGCCAGGGTTACTATATCCGGAGTCACGTCGTAGCCCTGGTAGGCGAAGAAGCTTCCCGTTCTACCCACTCCGCATTGAACTTCATCAAATATGAGCAAAATTCCTTCCCGCTGGCAGAGCTGGCTCAAAGCCTGTAAAAAGCCGGGGTCGGACGGCCTTACCCCGCCTTCGCCCTGTATTGGTTCCACCAGTATAGCACAGGTTTGGTCGTTTATGAGCTTTTCCACCGAGGAAATATCATTATATTCAGCGTATACGAATCCCGGCATCAGCGGAGCAAAGCCCTCCTGGTATTTGGTCTGGCCGGTGGCGGTCACCGTGGCCAGGGTCCGGCCGTGAAACGAATCCTTGAAGCTTATGATTTCATAGCGGTTTTGCTTTTTCCTGTAAAAGTATTTCCGGGCCAGCTTGATGGCCGCTTCATTGGCTTCGGCGCCGCTGTTGCAGAAGAAAGCCTTGCCCAGACCGGAAAGCTCTACCAGCTTCTCGGCCAGCTCCACCTGGGGTTCAATCCAGTACAGGTTGGACACGTGCCACAGCTTGCTGGCCTGCTCGGTCAGGGCTTCCACCAGTTCCGGGGCGCTGTGTCCCAGGGCACAGGTGGCAATACCGGCCACAAAATCCAGGTACTGTTTATCATCGGCGTCCCATACAAAAGTACCCTGCCCCTTGACCAGGGATATAGGGAAGCGCCCGTAGGTGTTCATCACGTAGTTTTGTCCCTTATCCATGATATCTTGACTGCTCAGCAAGACAATCCCTCCCCTCTACTCGTTTATAACCATGGTTCCGACGCCCTCCCGGGTGAAGATTTCAAGCAGGATGGCGTGGGGTATGCGTCCATCAATGATATGGGTCCGGCCTACTCCGCCGGTGACCGATTCCATACAGCACTGCACCTTGGGAATCATCCCCCCGGCAATAACCCCGCGGCCGATGTAATCTTGCACCTGGCTGACCTTCAATATGGAAATCAGGCTTTCCGGGTCCTGGGGATCATTGAGCAGCCCGGGAACGTCAGTCAAAAGCACCAGTTTATCGGCGTTTAACTCCACGGCGATGGCCGCCGCCACCAGGTCCGCGTTGATGTTGTAGCTCTGCCGCTCTTCATCCACTCCGATGGGGGCGATTACCGGAATGTAACCGTTCTCGATCAAGGTTTCAATCACCTGGGCGTTTACTTTTTGCACCGCCCCCACGAAACCCAGGCTGCCGTCGGCGGCCGCCAGGGTGGCCTGAAGCAAATTTCCGTCTTTGCCCGACAGCCCGATGGCTTTGCCGCCCATGGCGTTGATGCCGGAGACTATTTCCTTGTTCACCTTGCCCCCCAGGACCATTTCCACTACTTCCATGGTCTCGGCGTCGGTTATGCGCAGGCCGTTTTTAAACTCGCTTTTAATACCCAGGCGGGTAAGCAGGGTGTTAATTTCCGGCCCCCCGCCATGCACGACGATGGGATGCATGCCCACATACTTCATCAGGACGATGTCCTGCATCACCTTTTTCTTCAGTTCGCAGTCGATCATGGCCGCCCCGCCGTATTTGATGACCACCCTTTTGCCGTAAAAGTCTTTTATGTAGGGCAGGGCTTCAACCAGTATTTCAGCTTTCTCCATGGCTGAACTAAACATTTCTTCAAGTCCTCCTTAAGCTTGGCTCCACCAAACAAGCCGCACAGGGGTTTTCGTTTCCTATAGTCAGCGCCCCCTGGGGGCAGTTGCCTCAAGTCCGGTAGGCGGCGTTGATGCGCACGTATTCGTAGCTCAGGTCGCAGCCCCAGGCGGTGGCCGAAGCCGTGCCGGACTTCATATCCAGCCTTATTACCACCGGATCTTGCTGCAGTTCGCGCCGGCCCTGTTCTTCGTCAAAGGCGAGGCCCATCCCGTCCCGGGCCACCTGCAACGATCCCAAGAATATGTCTACCGTGTTCGGATCAAAGTCAGCCCCGGAGTATCCGGCCGCGGCCAGAATCCTGCCCCAGTTGGCGTCCTCCCCGAATACGGCCGCTTTGGTGAGATTGGAGCCGGTGATGGAGCGGGCAATCACCCGGGCGGTTTCATCGTCGGCGGCGTTTTCCACCTGAACCTCGATCATGCGGTTGGCCCCTTCGCCGTCCCGGGCGATCTTCTTAGCCAGTTCAGTGCAGACCAGGTTGATGGCTTGCTGAAGCTTCTGGTATTCCTCGGTTTCTTCCTTATATATTACTTTGTTGCCGGCCACGCCGTTGGCCATGATCAAGGCCATATCGTTGGTGGAGGTGTCCCTATCCACGCTTATCATATTAAAAGACCGATCCACGGCGCTTTTTAACATTTTTTGTAAACTATGGCTGCATACATGAGCATCTGTTGTGATAAAGGCCAGCATGGTGGCCATATTGGGATGGATCATTCCCGAGCCCTTGGCCATTCCCGCCACCCGGATCTGGTGGCCGCCGATCTTTAATTCTACCGCTGCCTCTTTGGGAACCAGATCGGTGGTCATGATAGCCAGGGCGGCATCGCGGCCTCCGTCGGCTGACAGGCCGGCTGAGGCCATTTCAATTCCCGCCATTATTTTATCCATGGGCATAAATACACCGATAACCCCGGTGGAAGCAACCAGAACCTTATCGCCTTTAATCCCCAGATGAGCGGCGGTCAGGTTGGCCATCGCCTTGCTGTCCTCCATGCCCTGCCGGCCAGTGCAGGCATTGGCATTGCCGCTGTTCACCACCACCGCTTGAACCCGTCCGTCTTGCAGGTGAGCGCGGCACAGGTCGATGCAGGCGGCGTGCACCTGGTTGGTGGTGTAGACCGCCGCGGCATTGCATTCCACCTCTGAATATATTATCGCTACATCTTTTTTATCCTTGTATTTTATTTCAGCACATACCCCCTGGGCCAGAAACCCCTGGGGAGAGGTGATCGTCCCGTCTATTACTTGCACTTGCTTATCCTCCTACTGCTTTTTAGGGATGCACCCCGGGAAAGTTAAGCCCCCGGGTTTCATCCAGGCCCAGAATGAGATTCATATTCTGCAGGGCCATTCCCGAAGCTCCCCGGGTCAGATTATCGATGGCCGAGCCCAGGATGACCATGCGCCGCTTTTCATCCACATGGATCCCGATGTGGACCTGGTTGCTGCCGTAGACCCACTTGGTGTGGGGCATAACCCCGGGGGGCAGAACCTGCACAAAGGGCTCCTCATTATACTTTGCTCCCAAGGCCTGGCGTATGTCCCCTGGTTCTGCTCCAGGCGCCAGCCGGGCATAGATAGTGCTCAAAATCCCCCGGTTCATAGGGACCAGGTGGGGGGTGAAAAACATCTCCACCGGCTTTCCGGCCGCTATGCTCAGCTCCTGGGCGATTTCCGGGGCGTGGCGATGGGTGCCCACCCCGTAGGCATGCAGCCCTTCGTTGACCTCGCAAAAATGGCTGCTGCTCTTGGGCTCCCGCCCGGCTCCGGTGACCCCGCTTTTGGAGTCTACTATGATCCCTTCGCTATCCAGCAGCCCGGCCTTTAATAAAGGAGCCAGGGGCAGGATGGCGCTGGTCGGATAACAGCCGGGATTGGCCACGATTCTGGATTCTCTTATCTTATCGCGGTAGAGCTCCGGCAGTCCGTATACCGCTTCGGCCAGAATATCCTGCCCTTGGTGCTTAAGCTCGTAGTATTCTTCATATACCGCCGTATCTCGGAGCCGGAAGTCGGCTCCCAAATCTACGCATTTTATCCCCATAGGCAGGATCTCTTTTACCATAGCCACTGACAGGCCGTGGGGCAGAGCCAGAAACACTGCATCGCATCGGCCTTTTAAAGCCGACACCCTGCTTTGCTCGCAGACCAGGGAGCAAAAGCCGGTGAGCTGCGGATAGATGTGATCGATTCGTCTGCCCACATTTTCCGTCGATAAAACGCAGACCGCTTCCATGCCGCCGTGTCCGGCGATAAGCCGCAGCAGATCAGCCGCTGTGTAACCGTCGCCAATTATGCCTACTTTAAACATGACCACGGGCCCTCCTTTGGAAATAACTCTAATAATTATACATTCCAATGCATAAATTTACAACCACTTGGCATAATTTTTTTCAGCTTTTTATCGTTAAAAATAAGGTTATTTCAGGAAAGATAATGTTCTCGTTAAAGCCCCGGGCAAGATGCCTACTCCCCGCTCGGGAAAAGGTTTTATGCATATATACCAGTTTTAGGAAGAGCCGGCCCACAAAAAAAGCTGCTTGATCTTTTTCATCAGCAGCCTCTTATAATATAGGGCCTGACTCGGCTTATTATAGCACGCTTTTGCCCATCAGGTATTTATCAATTTCCCGGGCCGCCAGCTTTCCTTCCTGGATGGCCCATACTACCAGGCTCTGGCCCCGCCGCATGTCCCCCGCGGCAAAGACTTTTTCTGTATTGGTGGTGAAAACTCCGTATTCTGCCTTCACATTGCTGCGCTGATCCCGGTTCAGTTTAAAAGCTTCCATTATAGCATCCTCAGGACCCACAAATCCGAGGGCCAGGAGTACCAGGTCGGCCTTCCATACTTTTTCGCTGTCCGAGATGGGCTGGGGAACCAGCCTGCTCCGGCCGTCCTTGATCCAGGCCACGTCAACCGTATGGACTTCTTTGACATTGCCTTTCTTGTTCCCGGTGAGCTTGCGGGTGGAGATACAGTATCGCCGGGGGTCGCTGCCAAACCGGCTGATGGCTTCCTCCTGCCCGTAGTCCACCTTGAGCTTACGCGGCCACTCCGGCCAGGGATTATCCTTTTCCACCCTCTTGGCGGGCGGCTCGGGCATAATTTCAAATTGATATATACTCTTGCAGCCGTGCCTTATAGCGGTTGCCACACAATCGGTTCCGGTGTCTCCGCCCCCGATAACTATGACATCCTGGTCTTTGGCATTGATGCATTTATAATCCTCGAAATTTGAATCCAAAAAGCTCTTTGTATTGGACTTCAAGAAATCCATGGCCTGGTAAACCCCTTTGAGATTCCGGCCCTCAACCTCCAGCTCCCGGGCCTTGCCGGCCCCGGCGCACAGCAGAACCGCGTCATAGTTTTCTACCAGCGCCTGGGGGCTGATGTCTTTGCCCACTTCGGCATTCAGCAGGAAAGTGATTCCGGCAGCTTTCATGATATCCAGGCGCCGCTCGATGACGCCTTTTTCCAGCTTTATATTGGGGATCCCGTACATCAAGAGGCCGCCTGCCCGGTCGTCCTTCTCAAAAATAGTGACGTCATGGCCGGCCAGATTCAAGTAATGAGCAGCGGAAAGCCCGGCCGGGCCCGAACCCACAATAGCCACTTTCCGGCCGGTATCCGGGCTCTTCTTGCCCGCCACCCAGCCTTCGGCGAAGGCCCGCTCCACGATCTCGTATTCAAGGCTGTTTATGGCCACTGGCTCCATGATATAGCCCTCGGTGCAGGCTCCTTCACAGGGGGCCGGGCATACCCGGGCGGTGAATTCGGGGAAGGGATTGGTCCTCACCAGTCTCTGGTAGGCTTCCTTCCATAAGCCCCGGTGCACCAGTTCATTCCATTCGGGTATAAGGTTGTGCAGCGGACATCCTGAGGTGGCGCCATTTAAGAGCACCCCACTCTGGCAGAAGGCTACTCCGCAGTCCATACATCTCGCACCCTGCAGTCTAACTTGTTCAGGATCCTGGGGCAATCGTATTTCTTGCCAGTCTTTTATTCTTTCCTCAGGGGGTCGTTTTCCAGGGTCTTTCCTCTCATATTCCAGAAATCCGTTTATCTTTCCCACGTTAATTCACCCCCCTTAGTGTCCCGTGGTTCCAGAAGCGTCTTTGTTATTCTCTGCAAACGCGGCCATAAGGGCTTCCTCGCCGGAGAGTCCGGCCTAGTGAGCCCTGGCTATGCTATCCAGCATGCGCTGATAGTCGACCGGTATAACTTTGGTAAACCGGGGTGCGTAAGCATCCCAATCACCAAGTATTTTTGCACCGACCAGGCTGCCCGTGTACTGAACGTGCTTTTCGATCATCGTCCTGACTTCGTCCAGTTCTTCCTGTGAACCGATGGCTTTCAGAGCTACCATGGATTTATTGCAGTATATATCGTCAAAATCGAGAATGTAGGCTATGCCGCCCGACATACCGGCTGCGAAATTTCGGCCGGTGGGGCCTAATATTACTACTTTGCCGCCGGTCATGTATTCGCAGCCATGGTCACCCACGCCTTCTACCACCGCGTTGGCGCCGCTGTTTCTCACACAGAACCTTTCCCCGGCAATGCCATTGATATAGGCTTCTCCAGAAGTTGCTCCATAGAAAGCCACATTTCCGATAATGATATTTTTCTCGGCCGCGAAGCCCTCCGTTTGGGGAGGATATACTATAATCTTTCCGCCGGAAAGCCCTTTGCCGATATAATCATTGGCGTCGCCCTCCAGCTCCAGGCTCATGCCCCGGGGGACAAAGGCTCCAAAGCTCTGCCCGGCGGAGCCGACGAAGCTCAGTTTGATGGTATCCTCGGGCAATCCCTCCTGGCCGTAGCGCCGGGAGATCTCGCTGCCGGTCAGGGTTCCCACCACCCGGTCGACATTGTTGATCTTCAACTTGGCTCGGATGGATTTTTTTTGCTCCAGGGCCGGTTTGCACATGCGCAGGAGCTTTCGCATATCCAGGGACTTATCCAGGTTGTGATTCTGCTCAACGGACTTGAATCGGCCGATGGCCGCCCCGGCATAGGGCTGGAACAAAATCCGGGATAGATCCAGATGAGAAGCCTTCCAGTGCTTTATGTGCTCCTTTTGCAGCAGCCGGTCGGTGCGGCCGACCATTTCATTGACGGTTCTAAAACCGAGCCGGGCCATTATTTCACGCATCTCCCGGGCTACAAAGCACATGAAGTTTTCCACGTGCTCCGGCTTCCCAGCAAAGTTTTTCCTCAAGTTTTCGTCCTGAGTGGCTATCCCTACCGGGCAGGTATTGAGGTTGCATACCCTCATCATAACGCATCCCAGAGCGATAAGCGGGGTAGTGGCGAAGCCGAATTCCTCAGCTCCCAGCATAGCTGCGATGACCACATCCCGGCCGGTCAATAGCTTGCCGTCTGTTTCCAGGACTACCCGATCACGCAGTTTGTTCAATACCAGGGTCTGGTGGGTCTCAGACAATCCCAGTTCCCAGGGCAGCCCGGCGTTTTTTATGCTGGTCCGGGGCGATGCCCCGGTTCCGCCTTCGTAACCACTGATAAGGATAACATCAGCCTTTCCCTTGGCCACCCCAGCGGCAATGGTTCCCACTCCCACTTCGGAGACCAGCTTGACATTGATATTGGCCTCGCGATTAGCATTTTTGAGGTCATGAATCAATTCGCCCAGGTCCTCGATGGAATAGATGTCATGATGGGGCGGAGGAGAAATCAAGCCCACTCCAGCCGTGGAATGCCTCACCCGAGCAATTTCCGGGAAGACCTTGCCCCCGGGAAGCTGCCCGCCTTCACCGGGCTTGGCGCCCTGGGCCATCTTTATCTGAATTTCTTTGGCATTGACCAGGTAGTTGCTGGTCACCCCAAAGCGCCCCGAAGCAACCTGCTTGATGGCGCTGTTTTTCGAGTCCCCGTTTTCCAGGGGTTTAAATCTTTCCGCATCCTCGCCGCCTTCACCACTGTTGCTTTTGCCCCCCAGCCGGTTCATGGCGATAGCCAGGCATTCATGGGCTTCTTTACTTATGGAGCCAAAAGACATAGCCCCGGTCTTGAATCTTTTGACAATGGCTTCGACCGGCTCCACCTCTTCGATGGGGATGGTTTCACCGGTGGCGTAATTGAAATCCAAAAGGTTTCTTAAGCTGTATATCTTTTCATCGTTTATCTTCTTGGAGTATTCGTGATATAGAATGTAATTGCCCTCCCGGCAGGCACGCTGCAGCAGGTAGATGGTTTCCGGATTATAGAGATGGATTTCTCCGTCATCCTTGCACTGGAAGGTTCCGCCCGGTTCGAGGGTGTCTTGATAGGGTGATTCAACAAAGGCGCTTTCGTGGCGCATCTGGTTTTCCACAGCGATTTCTTCCAGCCCGATGCCGTCCAGCCGGGACGGGGTCATGGTAAAGTAGCGGTCGATAAGATCCTTCTCCAAACCGATGGCTTCAAAGATCTGGGCGCCGTGGTAGCTGCGCAGGGTGGAAATACCCATCTTTGTCGCCACCTTCTGAACGCCTTTTACCACCGCCTTAATGTAGTTCTTTTTGGCTTGCTGGTAGTCAACACCGTTCAAAAGGTCTTTTTCACTGAGATCCTTAATGGTCTCGTAGGCGATATAAGGATTGATGGCTGTTACCCCGTAGCCGATCAGGGTGCAGAAGTCGTGCACTTCCCGCGGTTCCCCGGATTCTAAAACGATGCCCAGGGCGGTCCTTATTTCCCTGCGGATCAGGTGATGGTGAAGACCCGAGGAGGCCAGCAGGGCGGGAACCGCTGCATATTTTTGATCAACCCCACGGTCGGAGAGGATGATGATATTGGCGCCTTCGTCAATGGCTTTGTCGGCTTCCCGGAAAATACGATCCAGGGCGCCCTTCATCCCCCTTGCCTCATCCTCTACCTTGTACAGCATGGAAACGGTGGCAGTCTTAAAGCGGCCGCTGTTCAAATGCTTTATGGTGTTTATCTGTTCATTGGTAAGAATGGGGTGCTCTAAAAATACACTGGTGGTGTTGGCTTTGTCCGGATCCAGAAGATTGCCTGCATTCCCCAGCAGCATGCTGCTGGAAGTGATGATCTCTTCCCTGATGCCATCACTGGGAGGATTGGTTACCTGGGCAAACATCTGCTTAAAGTACAGGTAGAGCATCTGGGGCTTTTCGGACAAAACCGCCAGGGGGGAATCCATGCCCATAGCTCCGATGGGTTCAATGCCTTCGGCGGCCATAGGTTGAATGATCTTTTGTATATCTTCAAAGGTGTAGCCGAAGGCCTTCTGCTGCCTGACCAGATCCTCCCGCACTTTTTCCTTTTTGGAAACAATTAGGGGCATATCACTGAGCCTAACAACATGCCTCTCCAGCCATTCCGCGTAGGGGAACATGGCCGCTGCACTTTTCTTAATTTCTTCATCGGATATGATGCGTTGGGCTTCGGTGTCGATCAACAGCATTTTGCCCGGTTCCAGACGCCCCTTGTAGGAGACGTTGTCCGGTTTTATATCAACTACACCCACCTCGGAAGCCAGGATGACCTTGTCGTCTTTGGTCACGTAATAACGTGAGGGGCGCAGTCCATTGCGGTCCAGGACCGCTCCTATCACCGCGCCGTCGGAAAAGGCCATGGCGGCTGGTCCATCCCAGGGCTCCATCAGGAAGTTGTTGAAGTTGTAAAAGTCCTTCTTATCCTTAGAAATCAGATCATTGTGCTCCCAGGACTCGGGAATCATCATCATCATGGCATGGGGAAGCGACCGGCCGGTCAAGTGCAGGAACTCAAGGCTGTTGTCGAACATTGATGAATCGCTGCCCGTTTCATCAATGACCGGATACACCTTGGCGATGTCGTCGAAGAGCGGCGAGTCGATGCACTTCTGACGGGCCTTCATCCAGTTGACATTGCCTCTGATGGTGTTGATCTCTCCGTTATGCACGATGTAGCGGTTGGGGTGTGCCCTTTCCCAGCTGGGGAAGGTGTTGGTGGAAAACCTCGAATGGACCATGGCCAAGGCCGATTCACAGTCCAGGTCGGACAGATCCAAATAGAAGCTGCGCAGCTGTTCCGCGGTAAGCATGCCTTTGTAAACAATGGTTTTCGAGGAAAGGCTGGCCACATAAAAAGTACCGCCTTTTTCTTCAGCCATGGGCACCAGGACGCGTTCCGCCCGTTTTCTTATTACATAGAGCTTTCTTTCAAAATCCATGGGATCTGTAATGGAGGGATCCTTTTCGATAAAAACCTGGATAAACCTGGGCATAGCCGCCCTGGCGCTGTCGCCGACGTTGGTCTTGTCTATGGGAACTTCACGCCAGCCCAGAACCTTCTGGCCCTCTTCTTCAATGAGATCCTCAAAGGTCTCAATCTGAGTGGCCCGGAAATCATCGTATTTGTGGGCAAAAATCATTCCCACCCCGTAGCTGCCTTTTTCCGGCAGGCTAAACCCCAAAACCTCACACTCCCTTTGCAGGAAATCGTGAGGTATCTGAATCAGGATTCCCGCGCCGTCGCCGGTGTTTTCATCAGCCCCACTGGCCCCCCGGTGGTTGAGGTTTTCAAGCACGGTCAACGCTTCATCGATAATGTCATGAGACTTTACGCCTTTGATATTTACCACAAATCCCATACCGCAGGCATCGTGTTCAAAGGCTGGATCATATAATCCCTGTTTTTTTGGCAGATTATGATGGTGCATGAAGCCACCCCCATTGGGATTGATAATGAATCGTAGAAAATGATTGTTGTGGTTAATAGCCTAGTTTAGGCTATATATTGTTTATCGTCAAATACTATTTTTCTCTATGTAGATTATCTACTATTAGCTTCTATTAAAAGTTTCCCCCAGCCGGGTCTTTTCAGGTCAAATAAGTATTGCCAGCCAGACATGCGCCTTGAAATTATCCAGCTTGTAATAACCACCACATTCTCGGCATACCCCACAATTTTTAAGATCATCATAT
>DHRK01000014.1 GCA_002410325.1 Syntrophomonas sp. UBA5314 | reverse complement strand
GATGATAAAGTCCAGTGCTTTTTCCATAAAAATATCGGTTTCACCGAGGTTTTTATTACTTTCTCAGGCTACATGGTTATGCTATTCCGGGAATCCAGGATTCTTATGTATAACGATTAATAGGCCTAATTTGGCCTATTTTTTCGTGACTATTGTCAACCTGAAGCCACAAAATTTTGGTACTCTTTCGAAGTAAGCGCCTAATAAAAAGGTGCCTATACAAAAACAGCCTGGCCGGTAATAATAAACCTGTCAGGCTGAGGGATCAGTCATTTCCGCATTCTTGTCGAACTCGTTCGGACCAGGGCATCATGTCCTCCATTTCTTCCGGATAGATTCGGTAGTTCGCATCCGGCATATACAAGAGTAGATAATTTAAATAAGCAGATATGTTTAAATTATTGGCTCTGGCCGTCTCGATAATACTGTAAACAGTGGCGCTGGCTTCAGCTCCTTTCGGGGTGTCGCTGAACAACCAGTTTTTTCTGCCGACAACAAAAGGCCTGATGCTGTTCTCTGCAATATTATTGGAAAGAGAGCACCTTCCGTCAAGAAGATAGTTCTCCAGGTAGGGTTTTTGGTTAAGGGCATAAGCCACCGCTTTGCCCAAACGGGATCCCTTTAAAGGAGTCAGGGTATCAAGCCAACTCCAAAAGGCCTCCAAGACCGGTTTTTCCAGCCTGAGGCGTTCGACCTTTCTTTTGTCAGGAGAAAGGTCGGTTAAAGTTTTCTCTATTTCAAATAGCCTATTGCAATAATCCCTTCCGATCTCTGCTGCAATTGTCGGGGGATCCTTGGATTTCTTATCAGGGATGGCTTCCACAAAATATCTCCTGACGTGTGCCCAGCAGCCGCATCGAATAACATTTTCGACTTTTCCATATCCTGAATATCCATCTGTATGAAGATATCCCTTAAACTCTTTAAGATAATCAGCAGCGTTTTGCCCGGCCCGGGAAGGTTGGTAATCATAAAGGATAATGGGCGACTTCCCATCCATACCGGAACGATACAGCCACATGTAGGACTTGCTCTCGGGAGATTTCCCCTTTTCTTTTAACACCTGAACCGTTGTTTCATCACAGTGGATGATGTCTCGATTGAGCAGTGCCTTCTTCAGAATATCAGCTACCGGAGCCAGCCAATCCTGTGAGCAGCGGATGATCCAGTTGGCCATGGTGGCACGGCTTAAAGCCAGCCCCAACTGCTCCCATTCCTTTTCCTGCCGGTACAGCGGCAGGCCATTCACGTACTTCTGATACATGACATGGGCCACCGTGGTCGGCGAGGCCAGGGAATGGTTCATAACGGAGGTAGGAGTCAGAGCCTTTACGATATTCGGCGTGCCTTCTTTCTTGCACTTGGGGCATCCGTAAGCAAGCCTTACATAGCGTACCGTCTTAATCTGCGCAGGTATATATTCCAGTTCTTCTCGTACGGTTTCCTTTCCAACTAGAACCATCTCGGTCCTGCAGCACTCACAAATGCGGTCTGCTTCATGAACATCACATATGACGTCCCTAACCGGAAGGTCTTTTAGGATTTCTTCCCGCTTGGTTTTGGGATTCCTTTTGCGATAAGCACCATCGATCTTTTCTACGGGTTCCGGGGCATCGGGCGATGCCTCCAATTCAGCCTCATTAAAAAGGTTGGGCTGGGTATCGGTTTCTCTTTTGGGCGTCTTTTCACTGGATCTGCCGAAATTCTGCTTGCGCAGAAGGAGCACCATCTCCGTCAGGTTGTTCACCTGTTTTTCAAGGCTTTTTATGGTGTTTTCAAGCTGGGCTATGTAGGCATCCTTACTGTCCATTGAGTCGGATTTACTCCCGTCAGTTGATGCTTTAATTATACCATTTTGAGCGGAAAAAATCAGCGTAAACGCAGTAATATCGGTACTTTTGCACATTTCTTCATCAACAGATCTCACCTGGTTTGGCATCGCGGATCGCTTTCGGTTGATCGATCGCAAGACCTTCCATCAGCCACCTGAATTCCTGGCTTGAAAGCCGCCTGGCCTGCTCTGGGGTTCGGGGCCATTTGAAACTGCCACTCTCCAGACGCTTATACAAAAGAACGAATCCGTCTCCTTCCCAGAACAGAGCCTTTAGCCGGTCACGTTTCTTCCCGCAGAACAAAAACAGGCTGGGAGCGAACGGATCCATGCCGAAGTTTAATTTGATCATGGCGGCAAGGCCATCGATAGATTTACGCATGTCGGTATATCCACATACGACATAGAAAGCTTCGGCTCTTGCTATATCGCCTAGCATATGCTTTTCAAGGCACAAAGAACATCCTCAATAGTTGCCCGGGATGCTCCCTCATGTATGTCGATCGAAACCGAAGGCAGGTGTATGGTGATGGCTGCAGCTGCACTTGTATTGACTGTCGAACTTCCTCATCAGTATGAACCCTTAGTATTGTTTCAAATTGGCCAGCAAATGAAGCTGTAATCGAATCTTCGCCGAGAGCGGATGAACGTACGGCAAAGGAAGTACCGGCATTGGTTTTGCGCAGCTGTCGGAGATGCATTTGGACTTGTTTCCAAGCCTCAGGACTTATCTCATCATGCTGGAAAGCAGATGGCATGATGACAAAGCCATTGGGGACAGGGTAGTTCTTTTGGTAAAGATACGCCAGGGTGTTACCTTTTCCTCCGGCCAGGCGCCTGTGTTCTTTTTTTATTTTACTGAAGAAATAGACAGATTCTATCAACTATTGCTCCTCTTTCTAAGATCCATCGACCATCTTGCTATCGACACGCTGAGAAAGGTCTCGAAGTAGAGTTTGCATGGCCCAGGTCAACGCTTCCGTCAAATCCTCCTGGTTAAGCCCGAAGCGTCCTTTGAGCGTTGCCCAGGTCAGAGTACTATAGAGATGGCATATAATTGCTGTGGCCTGTTTGGCGATTGGTGGATCGAGGTGGGGGAAGGTTTCTGTGATCATATCCTGAAAATTACGATCCCTTATACGCCGGTTTTCAGGTTGAATGTTACTGACAGCAAAGGCCATAGTGGCAGCTTGAGCGACAGTCGAACTTTGTTCAAGCATTTCTACAAGCCTTCCTACTGCTGCGGATATTTCCTCAAGTGAGAGTGATGTGAGGGTAAGTTTCGATCCGATGACCTGAGCCTCCGTTTCGTAAAGAGCTTCCAGCAAGGTTTCACGCGTGGGGAAATGCCGATAAACCGATGCGTAGGAAACACCGGCACGCTTCGCAACATCCTGCACACTGAAAGAGAGGAGGTGCCCTTCTGCAATAATTGCGGCTACGCTTTCCATAATAAGTCTTCGTGTGTTCTCCTGTTGTTGCTGCCTCAAATTGCTTGAATACGCACGACGTTTAAATCTTGCTTCATTCATATAAACGTTTCCACCTTTATAATTGGATAATGATATCCTATATTAAATATAATATTAGTATTGTTATATTTAATATGCAAGTGAAAAAGCAGGGGTAGAACAGAAGTGATATTTAATTGGCCTTTGCTGACAGAATTATGTAAATCTAATTAAGGCTTGTAAATGTTATGGGGTTTATGTGACGGTTATGTGATCGGGGAAAAAATTGAGATGATATTGTTCGGTTCGAACAGCCATCGGCTCCAGAAAAAGCAAGGCCCCGTCTTATATGCGGGGCTTTTACGTGAGTATTTTATTAACCAAGCAATTTTACAATGGATTTAAACACCACAGTACTGGGTCCGGCCCTGGCCTCCAGGATCTGCGGTTCCCGGGATGTACCTTGACATTGGGTTAGAGGTTTACTCCTTTGAAAATTAAATCCCTCCACTCTAATTATAATATATAAAAAACTGTAAATGCAGACTATTTATTCCCATTTGCTACTGCTATAATGCAATAGCACGTTAAGGCGATTAAGGGAGGGAAACGTATGGGTTCCTTTGTGCTTGGTTTTCAGGATATTGACCAAACAAGACGCATGGTTGTTGGGGGTAAAGGCGCGAACCTGGGGGAACTTTCCAGGATTGAAGGAATACGCGTACCGGATGGCTTTTGTATTTCTGCTCAAGCCTTTAAAAGAATCATGAGGGAAACGCCGTCGATTAACGAATTGCTTGATCAGTTATCTTTTCTTAAGGTGGAAGACCGGGATAAAATCGCTGAACTTAGCGGTGAGATTCGCAGGATCATCGAAGGGATAGCCATCCCTGAAGACCTTAACGAAGAGATCACCCGCCACCTCTCCGGGCTTGATGAAAATAATGCCTATGCAGTACGCTCCAGCGCAACTGCAGAGGATTTACCGACGGCCTCCTTTGCCGGCCAGCAGGATACGTATTTGAACATTATCGGTAAGGAGGCAATCCTGAAGCACATTAGCAAGTGCTGGGCATCGCTATTTACCGAGCGGGCAGTAACCTACCGCCTGCAAAACGGCTTCGACCACCGTAAAGTATACCTGTCTGTGGTTGTTCAGAAGATGGTCTTCCCGCAGGCGTCAGGAATTTTGTTTACGGCCGATCCCGTCACTTCGAATAGGAAGGTGTTATCTATTGATGCCGGCTTTGGACTTGGTGAGGCCCTGGCCTCCGGTCTGGTCAATGCCGATATCTATAAAGTGCGTAACGGCAAGGTTATCGCTAGGAAGATATCCGCCAAGAAACTGGCTATTTATGCCTTAAAAGAGGTGGTACGAAAGAACAGGAGACCCTGCCTGAGCAACAGCATAGCCAAGCGCTGACGGATGAGCAGATTTTGCAGCTTGAGCGCTTGGGCCGAAAGATTGAGGAACATTTCGGCTGCCCCCAGGACATCGAATGGTGTTTGGCTGATGATACATTTTATATTGTCCAGAGCCGGCCAATCACTACTTTATACCCCATCCCTGCAGCGAATGATCAAGAAAATCACGTTTATGTATCTGTCGGTCATCAACAAATGATGACCGACCCCATAAAACCATTGGGACTGTCTTTTTTCCTGTTAACGACTCCTGCACCCATGCGTAAAGCGGGTGGAAGGTTGTTTGTTGATGTCACCCATATACTGGCTTCCCATGACAGTAGGGAAGTTTTATTAGATACCATGGGACAACACGATCCGCTCATAAAAGACGCGCTCATGACCATCATAGAGCGAGGAGATTTTATAAAATCGTTACCCAATGATAAGAAAGAACAGGGTACCGGTAAAAGCAATAAAGCTGTATCGCCTGCGGTTTCTCAAGCACAAATTGAAAACGATCCGAGCATCGTTGCTGATTTGATTAAGCGGAGTCAAACCTCGATAGCAGAGTTAAAACAGAACATCCAAACGAAATCAGGAGCGGATTTATTTGATTTTATCCTGGAAGATATCCAGGAATTAAAGAAGATTTTATTTGACTCACAAAGTTCGGCTGTATTTATGGCTGCCATGGATGCTTCAGCATGGATCAATGAAAAAATGAACCAGTGGTTGGGTGAAAAAAACGCAGCGGATACGCTCTCTCAATCCGTGCCCAACAATATCACTTCGGAAATGGGTCTGGCGCTATTGGATGTCGCCGATGTGATTCGCCCTTATCCGGAAATAATTGATTATTTACAACAGGTAAAAGATGATCACTTTTTGGATGAACTGGTGAAGTTTGATGGTGGACAGGAAAGCCAAGACGCTATCTATGCTTATCTCAACCAATACGGAATGCGCTGTGCCGGAGAAATCGATATTACGAAAACTCGTTGGAGCGAAAAACCAACCACTCTGGTTCCCATGATTCTCAGCAACATCAAAAACTTTGAGCCTAATGCCGGCCATCGGAAATTTGAGCAAGGGCGACGGGAAGCTTTGCAAAAAGAACAAGAGTTATTAAATCGATTGAAGCAATTACCGGGTGGCAAAAGAAAAGCCCAAGAGACAAAACGAATGATCAGCCTGATGCGGAATTTCATCGGTTATCGTGAATATCCCAAATACGGCATGATTCATCGCTACTTCGTTTATAAGCAGGCTTTACTGAAAGAGGCCGAACAACTCGTACAAGCCAACATTATTCATGAAAAAGAAGATATATACTATCTCTCTTTGGAAGAACTTCACGAAGCCGTACGCACCAATAAACTGGATTACCAGGTCATCAGCCAACGAAAAGACGAGTACAAATTATATGAAAAACTAACTCCCCCACGTGTGATCAGGTCTGATGGTGAAATCATCGCTGGTGAGTACAAACGAGACAATCTCCCAGCCCAAGCTATTATAGGTCTGCCTGTTTCTTCCGGAGTTGTAGAGGGACGGGCGCGAGTCATCTTGAACATGGAAGACGCTGATCTGGAAGATGAAGATATATTAGTTACTTCCTTTACTGACCCCAGCTGGACAACATTGTTTGTATCAGTAAAAGGCCTGGTCACCGAAGTTGGTGGATTGATGACCCATGGAGCAGTTATCGCCCGTGAATATGGCTTGCCAGCAGTTGTCGGAGTGGAAAATGCTACCGAACTGATCAAAGACGGACAGAGAATCCGGGTAAATGGAACGGAAGGCTATGTAGAAATCCTATAATGGGGGAGATGTTGCCTTCCTCCTGGAAAATTAAAGCAGGATTGGGCGAGCCCGGGGCACACTCCCGGGTTTTTGGGTTAATCAACCTTTAGA
This sequence comes from Syntrophomonas sp. UBA5314, assembly GCA_002410325.1. Lineage (GTDB taxonomy): Bacteria > Bacillota > Syntrophomonadia > Syntrophomonadales > Syntrophomonadaceae > UBA5314. Next base: position 194 of record DHRK01000014.1, on the reverse strand, counting down.
ATAATTTTATCCCTGGTCATACCATCTTTGGAACCATCTAGAGTGTATTAGCATTATATACTAATGAAGGTATATTTTACTTGCCAGGAGGTGGTAGTCATGCCGCGCAGGAGGAGAAGGAGAAGAAGATGCAGATGTGTTAGATGGATATGTAGATGACGAGACTCCAAAGGGGCGTGTCGCAAAACGTTAAT
>DHRK01000049.1:12870-17053 GCA_002410325.1 Syntrophomonas sp. UBA5314 | reverse complement strand
CTGCGGGCATGATGGGTTGAGTAATATAATATAAGAAGTTAATAAAAACAGCTTATCAGGAGGTTGTCTAACCATGAATAAAAAAGCTATAATCGGAAGCCTGGTCGTCATAATATCAGTTCTTGCCATTATGTATTTAAATAATAATAACAATCAGCCCAACCAGCCTCAGCAAACGGATGATACCACCGAGTATGTCAATACTCAATACGGCTTTGCTTTGACGTTGGACCAGGATTTTGAAAAGGATGTACAAATAAAGGATGAGGGCAGAACGGTCTATTTCGTCAGCCGGGATATTCAGGGCACCCAGCCGGAAAGGATATTCGGGGTAATAGGCAGAATCCAGATATACAGCAAGGCGGAAACCACCAGAGAATTGATGATGCAGGGAGGAGAGGCTTATGGCCTCAAATACCTGGGCGAAAATGAAGTCTATTATTTTGGCTGGGCTCACGCGACCGATGTTCAGATACCGCCCGGAAACGAGTCGTTAGGGAAGGAATACCGGGCATTGGAAACGAGGTTTGATGAGATTATCAAAACTTTTAAGTCTAAAGAAACCAGTCCGCCGGAAGTTAAAACCGACAGCGGCAGCTATGTGGGCCTAGCCGACAACAACTTTTTTGAGGTTGAAATAAGCGGTGTACAGGATAAAAAGGTTATGTCCAAGGTATTTATGATCACCGATAAAACCAGAGCGAAATTTGAGACCTTAAATCTTCAAACCGGAGAAGAAGTCAAAATAAAATACGTTCCCAATGAATTTGGACAAAATTCTGTCCAGGATATTGAGCGGATTTAGCATCATGCCGGATATGGCAGCTGACTTTCTATGTGCGGTGCGGGAATGACCGGAAGGGAAATAGCCCCCATACTATATTTCTTGAATGGTCTTACCGAAATCAGGCAGGCGAGGTTGGAATTTTAAATTATCAAAATCTTAAATAAATTCTTATGAAGAACTTATAATTTTCTTATGTTGTTGCATACAGCTATTCCAGGGGAGCGGGAAGCTAGCTGCTATAAATACTTTCAACGCTTTTGGCCATTCTTTGGCCGGCCGGGCTATGCGATGGGAAAATCAAAATAAGTGTTTGGATAAGGTTCGTGTTTCAGCATGTAATGCCACCACTCGCAATCGTATGAAACAAAACCGCAGGCCTCCATGATAGAACAAAGGGTTTGACGGTTTCTCGCTTCGACTGGCGTGATTTCTTTTGCTCCGTGATGGGAGACTGAATCCATCAAATCAAAGTCGCCGCCCATTGGCACAAGTGCACCGGTAGCTAAATGATATAGCGTTAAGTCAATGGCGCTGCCCCGGCTGTGGCCCGACTTGGCGGCCACATAGCCTTTTTCAACGATCTCGCTTTTGTCAATATTCGGATAGTGTTTTAATTTCGTCCGGCCATCTTCCGGCTGTTTTGACCAGCGCAGAAAACAATCTACGGCGCATTGAGGGCGATAAGCGTCCCAAAGAAGCAAGCCAAATCCAAAGGATGCGGCTTTTTCTCGTGCTTTTTCCAGGCTTAAGCACAAAGCTTTCGTACCGACAATTCGATTTGCGGCATATCCGTCCACCGGTTTACCGGTAAAATTATCCCAGGTGGCGTATTTTGCATCCCAGCGTACTCCGGATACAAACTCGTCTACAAAGACAAAATCGTTTTTCATCATCATTCTCCTTTCAATGTCAATGACACAATCCGGTCGATCATTTCGGCAAACGGCAACCCCGCAGCTGCCATCATTCTCGGATAACGGCTGTATGAGGTCATACCGGGCAGAGTATTAACTTCGTTTAGTATCACTTTTCCATCTTCCTTCAGGAACATATCCACCCGCGCAAGTCCCCTGCATCCCAAGGCGCGATATATGGCTTTGGCTGTCTCCTGAACGAGCAGGCGCGCCTCCGCCGGAATGTCAGCGGGAACGATTACGGTTGAGTTTTTGGAGCCGCTTTCAGGCTTATTCTCCTGATGGATTCTGAAAAAGCCATGAGATAGACAGATTTGATCTACCTCGCCAGCCATCAAATCCACATCGTTTCCTAATATCGCGCATCCCACCTCGCTGCCGACGACAGCCTCTTCAATCAACACCTTCGAGTCATACTGTCTTGCGGTTTCCATCGCACCCAGCAATTCTTCTTTTCGACTTACCTTGCTGACGCCGAAAGATGACCCCGAACGGGCCGGCTTTACAAAAACCGGATAAGTAAGCCGGTCGCCATCAATATCCCCGTTCGCCGTGACAATCCGGAAATTTGGCGTAGCAATTCCCGCGTTTCCAGCGACGATATAAGCAAGGGATTTGTCCATACACAGAGCGGAACTTTGGATATCGCAGCCTGCGTAGGGGATGCCGGAAAGTTCCAACAAGCCTTGCATCGCACCATCCTCGCCGAGTTTGCCATGCAGAACCGGAAACACCATATCCAAACGGATCGTTTGGTATTGTCCCTGCTCCAGAACCAGCAATCCATGTACGCTTCGGTCCGGTGACAGCATAACCGGACGGCAACTGCCGTTTTCCCAATTTGCTTCAGGGCGGTGACAAAGCTTCCAAACACCATCCTTGGTAATTCCGATATAGAACGGTTCATACTTTTCTATATCCAGGTTTTTGGCGACCTCCCCAGCAGATTTAACGGAGATGGGATGTTCTTCGGAACAGCCGCCGAATATAATGGCGATTTTCAACCTATCCATGCCGCTTTCTCCTTTCAAATTGCAGGCAATTGATAATCGTATTTTCAACCGTATCGCTCAGGGCGTGGTCTGTGTAATAGGCGGTGTGCGGAGTAATAAGCACATTCGGTAATTTCTGCAGCCGCCGCAGCAGTCTGCTTGCAATGGGTTTTTCCCTGTAGTCAAAGTAAAAGACTCCTTCCTCTCCTTCGAGGACATCCAACGCCGCACCGCCCAGTTTACCGCTTTCCAACGCTGGAATAAGCGACTCGGTGTCAAGCAGAGAACCGCGTCCGGTATTGATAATAAACGCGCCGTGCTTCATCTGCCCGATACGTTGACGATTGATAAGATAATTGGTATCCGGGTTAAGAGGTGTATGGAGGGTTACAATATCGCTCTGCTGTAACAATTCATCAAGGGGAAGGTAATCGGCAGAGGTTGTAAGACGATGATCATAGGCTAATATGCGGCAGCCAAAGCCCCGCAGCCTGTCCACAACTGCTGCGCCAATGCGTCCGGTTCCAATTACCCCAACGGTCATGTCGCGTAATTCTTTCCCTCTTACAGCATTCAATCTGAAATCATGAATATCTGCCCGGCTGACAATGGATTTGGCATTTCGCACCGCCATCAGCATCAGCATTAATGTGTAATCAGCCACGCTATCGGGCGAATAAACGACATTTTCAACCGAAATGCCAACGCTCTCCGCGCATTTTATATTAATATGGTCATATCCAATACTTCTTGTGGAGATATACATTACACCGGCCTGACTGAGCGCCAGAAGAACGGAATTGGTGATTTGCGTTTTATGACCGACGCTGATGCATCGATTTCCAAATGCCAGTTCAATATTAAGATCAGATACCGCTGTACCTGTGATAGTTGGCTTAACGCCAAAGTGAGGCGCCATCTCTCGGAACAAAACGGCTTCGTCCCGCCCGCATCCATAGATTGTAATCCCCATATTCTCCATGAGAGTTATCCTTTCGTATTACATGCTTTTTTGCTTTTATCGCATGACTATTTCAAATTAATGTAGAAGTAAAAACTCTTCACTCTACAGTTTGAAAGTAGAGAAACATTTACATGATCTGGTTTTTTTCATGTTCGCGACCCCCTTTCTGGAATATAAAAGCCTGTCCGATTCGGCAATTTCATCTTACCGAAACCAGGCAGGCGGTATAGGAATTTCAACTTATCAAAATCTTAATAAATGCTTATGAAGAACTTATTGTTTTCCTAAGCTGTTGTACACTGCCAATGCATCAGTAACATTGTATTGTTCGGATTTGTGATTTCCCCTGGCAGCGGCTGTAATCAGAATATATTCCTGTTTACCCACTTGGGCGAGACTCGCGAGACATAGACCGGCCTTTTCGGTATACCCGGTTTTCCCTCCTAAAATTTCCCCACCAGTGATGTTTTGATGGTTGAGTTCTTCAAACATGGTATTGAAAAAGGTTATCCCGCCAGGGTGCTTA
>DHRK01000049.1:0-12699 GCA_002410325.1 Syntrophomonas sp. UBA5314 | reverse complement strand
GCTTAGAAGAATGGACAGATCTTTGACGGTTGTGTAGTGGTTTGCATTGTGAAGTCCGGTCGCATTTGCAAAATGGGTATTTTTCATGCCAAGATCGGCCGCCTTCTGATTCATCATCTTGACAAATCCCTGCTCTGACCCCGCAATCTGATCAGCAAGTCCAATACAGCACTCCGCGCCGCTGGGCAGCATTACTCCATATAGCAGATCGATTGCCCTGACCTGCTCGCCCGGCTGGAAACCTGCCATTGAGGCATCTGTTTTGTATAACCCCTGAAACGTAGAATCGGTAAGTTTGATTTTTCCCTGCAGATCAGGTGATTTTTCTATCGCCACAATGGCTGTCATCATCTTAGTCAAAGAAGCAGGATAGATTCTTTCTTCGCTATTCTTTTGCATCAGGATGGCATGATCTTTTAACCGGAGCAGAATCGCATTGGGACTGTAGAGCTTGTCCGAAGATATGGAAACAGAGGGATCGGGTTCCATCTTTGACGGAGGAATCGGTGTTGTTCTATCGTCAACGTATATCTCAAATAAATGCTGGGCGGCCGGGGCAATGATGTATTTACATGCCAGGACAGCAATGACCACCATCAGCAGGAATGACAGTAATATCCGCGTTTTTGACTTTTTCTTTTTTACTTTTCGTACCATCATAAAACAGCTCCTTATTCTGTGCGGTATCATTTAACCACAGAACAAAGAGCTATGTTGGAATTTCATCTTATGAACTTCTTAAGATTTTCTTATAACGGAACGTCTTTAGGGCACGTTAAATATGATTTTAATGCCTATTGATCTCGGAGGGGTACCGTCCCTTCTCTTTCTACTAGTATTACACCTTTTAACCTCATACTCGATTTCCAATAGAGTAATTTACCACTTTAACCCGAATGCTTCGTTTAACTTTTATATCAAGTTACGATATTCTCTTCTTCCGTCTACAATAGCATATATAATTACCAACTTATCGGTCTCATTTATTTTATAAAAAACAAGATGCTTTTCAACAATCACTACTCTATAACCTTGCTTTTTCAAAATCGAATATCGAGGAACACTTCCCGACTCCGGAAACTCCTGAAGACGATTAATCGCTGTTTCAATCTTGTCTAAATATCCAAGTGCAATATCAATATCACCAGAATCATCGGCAATATAAAATATGATTTCGCGGAGCTGTTCCTCCGCTTTATCCGTCCGAAATATTTTGTACTTCATCCATTCTTCCTCTCCAGTAAAGATGCACGAAGATCATCGAACGAATCCTGCATTGGTGCCAATCTCCCATTTTTCACATCATCTTCCGCCTCAGCAAGTGTTCTAAGTAGTTCCAGTTCTGATTTCATCTGATAGTAATCCTGCAAACCAAGAACCGCTGTATCACCTCGTCCATTTACAGTAATAATAACAGCCTCTCTTGATTCTTTGCACTGCTTGGAGATTTCACTGTAATGATTTCTTAAATCTGCCGATGGTCTGATTGCTGCTGCCATGGTATCACCTCATTTCAATCACTTTATACTCATATTACGATATATTATAGTCATACAATATCATAATATGACTATAATATCAATTTGCTATTCTTGCTCAACTTGATTCCACGTCCTTTGAATTAATAATATTAGTAATACCGTTCCAACAAGGCGGGGGACAGCTATGATTGCGAATCTGGTCAGCCCATACCTTATATGCCATCGGAATGAGCTACTACCCCTGGTGGAAGACGCTACAGTATTTCCACGTATCCACGGGTACCGTTCACCCGGATTCTTTGCCCGTCTTCAATTAACCTGGTGGCGTTTTCCACGCTGACAACCGCCGGCAGTCCGTACTCGCGGGCAATGGTGGACCCATGGGTCATCAACCCGCCCACCTCCGCCACCAGACCCCCGATGGATAGAAACAGCGGCGTCCAACTGGGATCGGTGAATGCGGTTACCAGGATATCGCCGTCTTCCAGGTTGGCATCCTCTATCCTTAAAACAATGCGGGCGCGCCCCTCGATGACGCCTGAGGATGCGGGCATGCCCGCCAGGGCCCCCGAAGGAATATCGACAGCCTCGTACTCGCCGGAGATGACCTCGCCCTCGGATGTCATTACCCGCGGCGGGGTCATCTTCTCGAAGGCTGCGTACTCCTCTTTTCTAGCGGCGATAATGCTATAATCAAGGTGGCCGGAGTGGACAACCTCCCGGAACTCCTCAAACGATAAGTAGTAGACATCCTCCCGCTCCTGAATGACGCCCTTTTGCACCAGGACGGCAGCCTCTCTCATCAGAGCCTGTTTATAGATCTGCCAGTGTCTGGCACAAAAATACTTGGGATATTCCCGGTAGCCGATAAAATTGCGCAAAATGCTAATCTTCCTCCTGGTTTTCCTGGCTTTCCGTTTGCCTCCGGGCAATCGTTCCAGGCGGGCCAGGAGCTCCCGCTCCTTCTGCTCCGCTTCCAGCCGTCCCTGTTCGACCCTGGCCTTATGCGCACCAGGCTGGAGATTCCTGACGTTGCTAAGAATTGCCGGTACCAGGGCGGTGGGCTGCTCGCTCCAGCGCGGCCTGGTAATGTCGATTTCGCCGGGGCAGCGCATACCGTATTGCTCCAGGAACGCCTGAATGGAGTCGCGGACCGCACCGCCTCCGGGCAGCCCAGCCAAGCCCTCAAAAAAGGTGTTATCGTCGGCCTGTTCCAGATAGGCGATCACCGCCGGATATGGGCGGACCACATCCGCCACATCCAGGAGCGCCAGGCCCATTTCGGAAGTGATGTTGTGGGGCGCGGATTGGGAAAGCACGTCGCACCCCTTCACATCGCCCAACCACTTGGCCATGTTCTTGTCGAGCCATTTCAACGCCTGGTAGCCGATGATGAACGCTGCGGCGTCTTCCCGTTCTGTGTGCGCCAAAAATTCCTTTCTATCCTGCAAGATCAGGTCAAACAGTTCGTCGCCGGATACAGCGGGGATCTTTTCTTGCAGGCCACGGATCCGGGCATCGATGCGCTCGATCAGTTTGGGAACGAGCGCTGCATCATTAGCCCGGGAAATCTTGACCATCTGAAACCCTATGCGCAGCAACCCTTTGAACGTGGCGAAGCTATCGGTGCCCTGCAGTTTGCGCGGCAGAGTTTTCAGGAAATCCTTCCTCTGAATCACTTTGGACAGGGCGTTGACCATCAGGAGATCCCCATTTTCTGAAACCCAAGAAACCATCTGCTTTCGTCCGATCGCCGAGGACAAACTGGCAGAGAAATCGATGAATAGCCTCCCGCCGGCCTGGGGCATCGTAGGCTGGAACGTCAGGAAAGAGCCGATGAAAAAGAAGCCCAACGGTTTGATGGCATCCGTCATCATCTGCTGGTGGCCGAACGAAATGAACACATGGTTCTTCCCGTCGCTTATCTCCGGAACTGGGAACAGGGTGGTGATCGGGCGGCTCTGAACAATATAGAACCTGTCCCCGGAGAGACACCATTCAATATCCTGCGGGCAGGCAAAATAGGCCTCGATCTTTCTGCCGATCTGCTCCAGCCGCAAAACTTGTTCGTCGGTCAGCGTCTGGATATGCTGCTCTTTAGGTTCGATGCCCCGTTCTTCTGTGCCACCTGCCTTCAGGGCGTAAATACCCATTTTTTTGTGGGCTACCGCTTTATCGATTATCCGGCCGTCGCGCACCGTAAAGAGATCGGCATTGACCAGACCGGAGACCAGGGCCTCGCCGAGCCCGAAGCAGGCGTTGATGGACAGCACTTTCCGGTTGGATGTGGCCGGATCAGCCGTAAACATGACACCCGAAGCCTCGGGGAAAACCATCCGCTGAATGATCACGGACAGGTAGACCTGACGGTGGTCGAACCCGTTTCGCAGGCGGTAGATCACAGCCCGGTCGGTAAACAGTGAAGCCCAGCATTTTTTGACGCTCTGCAGGATCGCCTCCCGGCCTTTGACATTTAAATACGTATCCTGCTGGCCGGCAAAAGAAGCGTAGGGCAGGTCTTCAGCCGTGGCGCTGGAACGCACCGCATAGGCGTTCTCCGCCCCCAGGGCGTCAAGATGCAAAACGATCTCGGACTCGATCTCTTTCGCGATCTCGCTCGCTTCGATGACGCCGCGGACACGAGCGCTGATTTCCGAAATTTGGGTCCGGTCTTCCGTTTTTAGAATCGCCAGTTGAGAGACTAATGCCGTGAATTCCTCATTATGACTGATCGCTGTTCGATAGGCCTCGGTGGTGATACAGAAACCATCCGGGACATTTATTCCCTCTATCCTGAACAACTGCCCCAGGTTCCAGCCCTTTCCGCCGACGAGACCTGGCTTTGACTCATTGATTTCCTGAAAATTAAACACATACCGATTCATCCATATCCCTCCCTAACGCTTGAACTTCGCTGATCAGTCCGCCGCTTCTTAAGCGGCGGGTTTGGATTCATTTTTCAGGTGACAGGGGAAACGGGGTTGTTGTCACCCGTCCAGTCAGCCCGTAGACTGCAGCTCATCGGAATGAGCTACTCCGTCTGGTGGAAGACACTACAGTATTTCCACGTACCCACGGGTGCCGTTCACCCGGATTCTTTGCCCGTCTTCAATCAACCTGGTGGCGTTTTCCACACCGACGACCGCTGGTAGTCCGTATTCGCGGGCAATGGCGGCTCCATGGATCAACAACCCGCCCACTTCCGTCACCAGACCTCTGACGGATAGAAACAGCGGCGTCCAACTGGGATCGGTGAAGGTGGTTACCAGGATATCGCCGTCTTCCAGGTTGGCATCCTCCATCCTTAAAACAATGCGGGCACGCCCCTCGATGACGCCTGAGGATGCGGGCACGCCCACCAGGGCCTGCCCAGGAATATCGACGGCCTCGTACTCGCCGGAGATGACCTCGCCCTCGGATATCATCACCCGCGGCGGCGTCATCTTCTCGAAGGCTGCGTACTCCTCTATTCTGGCGGCGATAACGCTACAATCAAGGTGGCCGGGGTGAACGGCATCCCGGAACTCCTCCAGCGATAAGTAGTAGACATCCTCCCGGTTCTGAATTACGCCCTTTTGCACCAGGACATCAGCCTCTCTCATCAAAGCCTCTTTATAGATCTGCAAGCATCTGGTGAAAAAATACTTGGGGTATTCCCGGAAGCCGATAAAATTGCGCAAAATGCTAATCTTCCTCCTGGTTTTCCGGGCTTTCCGTTTGCCTCCGGGCAATCTCTCCAGGCGGGCCAGGAGATCCCGCTCCTTCTGCTCTGCTTCCAGCCGTCCCTGTTCGACCTTTGCCTTATGCGCACCAGGCTGGAGATTCCTGACGTTGCTAAGAATTGCCGGTACCAGGGCAGTTGGCTGCTCGCTCCAGCGCGGTCTGGTGATGTCGATCTCGCTGGGGCAGCGCATGCCGTATTGCTCCAAGAACGCCTGAATGGAGTCGCGGACCGCATCCCCACCGGGCAGCCCAGCAAAGCCCTCAAAAAAGGTGTTATCGTCAGCCTGTTCCAGATAGGCGATCACCGCCGGATATGTGCGGACGACATCGGCCACATCCAGGAGCGCCAGGCCCATTTCGGAAGTGATGTTGTGGGGCGCGGTTCGAGAAAGCGTGTCGCCCACCTGCACATCGCCCAACCACTTGGCCATCTTCTTGTCGAGCCATTTTGACGCCTGCTGGCCGACGTAGGCCGTTGCCAGGCTTTCCGGATCCATAGTGATCGTCTGAAGTTTGTTTATATCCTGCAAGATCAGGTCAAACAGTTTGTCGCCGGATACAGCGGCGATCTTTTCTTGCAGGCCATGGATCCGGGCATCGACGCGCTCGATCACTTTGGGAATTAACGCTGCATCATTGGCCCGGGAAATCTTGACGGTCTGAAACAACACGGGCAGAACCATTTTGACCATGTTGAACCTATTGGTGCCGGGCAGTTTGCGTGGCAGCGTTTTCAGGAAATCCTTCCGCTCAATCACTTTGAGCAAGGCGTTGGCCATCAGGATATCCCCATCGCCTCCCATAGAAACCAACGTCTTTCGTCCGATCACCGAGGACAAACTCTGAGATATATCTACGAATAGCCTTCCACCAGCCTGGGGCATCGGATGATCACGGCCCAACCGATATAGAGAGATGCCCAACGGTTTGATGGTATCGGTCATCATCTGCATGTGGCCGAATGACACGAACACATGGTTCTTACCATCGGTTACCTCCGGAATTGGGAACAGGGTGGTGATCGGCCGGCTCTGCACAATATAGAACTTGTCATCAAGGAAAGGGGACACACGGCCTTCGGAGGAATGTCGTATAAGGTTTGGGGACACACCTCCTTCGGAGGAATATCCCCGTATAAGGCACCATTCAATATCTTGGGGGCAGGCAAAATAGGCCTCGATCTTTCTGCCGATCTGCTCCAGTTGCAAAACCTGTTCGTCGGTCAGCGTCTGGATATGCTGCTGCTTTAGTTCGATGTTCCGTTCTTCTGTGCCGCCTTCCTTCAGTGGGTAAATACCCAGTTTTTTATCGGCTACCACTTTATCAGTTATCCTGCCGTCGCGCACCGTAAAGAGATCGGGGTTGACCAGGCCAGAGACCAGGGCCTCGCCGAGCCCGAAGCAGGCGTTGATGGACAGCACTTTCCGGTTGGATGTGGCCGGATCAGCCGTAAACATGACACCCGAAGCCTCGGGGAAAACCATCCGCTGAATGATCACGGACAGGTAGACCTGACGGTGGTCGAACCCGTTTCGCAGGCGGTAGATCACAGCCCGGTCGGTAAACAGTGAAGCCCAGCACTTTTTGACGCTCTGCAGGATCGCCTCCCGCCCTTTGACGTTTAAATACGTATCCTGCTGGCCGGCAAAAGAGGCGTAGGGCAGGTCTTCAGCCGTGGCGCTGGAACGCACGGCATAGGCGTTCTCCGCCCCCAGGGCGTCGAGATGCCGAACGATCTCGGACTCGATCTCTTTCGCTATCTCGCTCCCTTCGATGACGCCGCGGACACGAGCGCTGATTTCGGAAATTTGGGTCCGGTCTTCCGCCTTGAGAATCGTCAGTTGAGAGACTAATGCCGTGAATTCCTCGTTATGCTCGAGCGCTGTTCGATAGGCCTCGGTGGTGATGCAGAAGCCATCCGGGACGTTTATTCCCTCGATCCTGAACAGCTGCCCCAGGTTCCAGCCCTTTCCGCCGACGAGACCTGGATTTGATTCATTGATCTCCTGAAAATTAAACACATACCGGCTCATCCATATCCCTCCCTAACGCTTGAACTTCGCTGATCAGTCCGCCGCTTCTTAAGCGGCTTCTACTCCAGCGGTAAAGGCTTACGGCCAATTAAAGAAAAATCTTTTTCCCACCATACTTCTTCCCCCTCAATGAAATGCTCGCTGCTTTATGTTAATGAAGCGGAACTAACTACCGTTTGTTAGTGTATTGTAACATCCTGCCAATTAGAGAACAACAATAATTAATCATTGTAGCAATCTATCATTTATTTTAAGTGGCAGAAGAGTCACAGGAGACGGTTCGAGACTACTGAAAAAGTGCCTTTTTTATAAAAGTACTGCGGGTTTGCAGGAGTCTCGGACGGTTCTTTTACCTCAACGATTTCTTGGTGCCGAAGGTAGGCCCAAAATAAGGATTAACGTTTAGCCGGCTGAGTCAAAAGAACCGTCCCCATGACTCCGTGACTTGATTTATTTCTTAATGATCTGATTTCCGGGAGTATTACGATTATAGTAGCAATAGCGGCTGTAACATCGGAAATAGGACCCGATATCCATATACCGTTTAAGTGCAAATACCGCGGTAGAACAATCAAGGCAGGGATCAGTATCACCACTTGCTTAAGCATGGTAAGCATTAAGGCTATGCGGGCTCTGCCAATTGCCTGGAATAAGCAGCCGCTTACCAGGTTAAACCCGGCTATGGGTAATAACATAACCATGATCCGCATTCCGTGGGATCCAATAGCTATTACATTGGCATCTTCAGTAAATATGCCAAACATCTGCCTGGCAAAGACTTCTAAAAGAATAAACCCGGCAGTTGCTATCACGGTACTCGCTAGAATGGCTTTCTTTACTGTTTCAATAACCCGTTCATATCGTCCGGCTCCATAGTTAAAGCCAATAATGGGCTGAGCGCCAAAGTTTATGCCAAAAACCGGCAAAATCAGAAATGCCAAAATCGGATACATTATCCCATAAGCTCCGATGGCATCATCACCTCCGTATCGGGCTAAATTTTGATTGTATAAAATATTAATCATACTGCCCGCTACCTGGGTTGTAAATGCAGCCCCGCCAATAGCTATTATTCCTTTTACAATTGGCAGCCTGAGCCGCAAATTTATTAACTTCAAATGCAATGGACTATTGGGGGAGAGAAAATGATGGAACACTAATATGGAAGCAGTGGTCTGAGCTATAACCGTAGCCATTGCCGCGCCTCTGACACCCCATCCCCACAAACAAATAAAAAGAAAATCAAGTACTATGTTAATGCCCACATTGATCAATTGAATATACATGGCTTTCTGAGGATAGCCTTCGGCCCTGATAGTATTAGGCAGGCAGATAAGGATATACTGGGAAACCGATCCCCATAGTATAATGCGGATAAAATCCTCAGCATAGGGCAGGATCGCGGGGCTCGCTCCAAAAACAATCAATATCTTTTTCAAGAAGAATAAAAATACCAGAGTAGTCAGGATGGAAATAACCAAAATCATTGTGACCGTATTTCCCAGGATGGTTTCCGCTTCTTCTTCATTCCTTTCCCCGAGTCGCATAGAAACCAACGCGGTTGATCCAACCCCAATAAGCATGCCAAATGACAGTATAATAAAGGATATCGGCATGGTGACTGACATCCCGGCTATGGCCGCGGCGCCTACTACCTGCCCTATGAATATCCTGTCAATGATAATATAGATGGAGCTGGCCAGGGTGCTAATTATTGAAGGCAGGGAAAACTGCCAGAGCAGTTTGGATACCTTTTCTTCCCCCAAACGACGAGCCGTGTTTTCCACCATATACACTCCACATCATTATCTTATTGGGCTTATTCCCTGGCTACTACGAGAACACAGGATTTATCACCCTTGTCAACTGTTCTCTTATTGCATATAGACCTTGCCTTCATCTCCGTCTACCACCACGTTCTGTCCATCTTTAATAAGGCGCATGGCCCCGGGTATATTTAAGACTGCCGGTATTCCAAATTCGCGGGCGACAACAGCGCCGTGGGATCCCATTCCGCCCATTTCTAAAACTATGGCCGCAGCTCTTAAAAACAATGGTGTCCAACCCGGATCGGTGGTGGGGGCAATGAGCACATCTCCCAAATTCAAATTATTCTCCTGATTGGGATGCTGCAAAAGTTTTGCCGGACCGCAAGCTTTTCCGGCCGAAACTCCCAGTCCTTCCAGAACCGAGCCTGAACCGGTGGCAATGGCTTCAGCAAAGTGCGAGGTCTCGTCTATATAGTAGTCGGGAGGGGATAGCTTCTCCATTTCTTCTTTCCAATTCTTTCTTTCCGCTACCAGCGTTTTAAGTCCCCGGCCGCTCCAATCCCCCTTTAAGATGGAGAATAATTCTATCCAGCTGCAATGGAATACATCGGCCTTTTCTATCAGGATATCCCTATCCTGCAGGCGGCTTCCCATCTCCAGGAATACCTTGCGGATAATCCCATAGAACTTGAGCAATTCAAATTTGGCCATTTCGCGTAATGCCATAGCTTTTACGGATTTTTCCACCAGTTTTTTAATCATGTTATGACGAGACCTGGGTATGCTTTGTTCAACTTTTTGCCAGGCCTCTTTGACCTTAGCCTGTTGTTGCCTTTTATAATCTGCAATATTGGCGGTTGCCATAGTGCTTTTGATGACATTCAAAGGGTAGGAGGGATCTTCTCGCCAACGGGGATTACTGATATCCATTTCATAGACGCCCCGGTGCCCGTATTGGTCCAGGAAATCTCGGAATAATCGCTTGAACGATGAACCTTCAGGAAGTTCCTTTTCCCATGCGTAGGGATTGAAATCGCCACTGCCTAAATAGGTGCGGACGTCATTATCATCCCTGGCTATCTCAGCCAGTTCGATTAAACGGTAACCTTGCTCGGCGGTAGTTATATCCCCCTGGCCGATCATTAAGGCATAGGACATAACATTCCCCTGGTTGGGGAAATATTTTTCCAAAGTTTTTTCTAAACGACCCATACTAGTAAGATCTGACAAGGTGCATGCGAAGAAAACCGGTAAATACTCGCGCCACGCAACTTTAATCACAGCCATGGTATTGATTAAATCGTTATCGGAAAGGTTGCGTAAATCCTGCTTGGCAAAATCGTCTGTGAACTTATCTACCTGGTCAAAAGACCTGTTCCTGCCACTTTTAATCAGAAAAAGAACGACCTTAATCATTCGCCCCATTCTTCTCAATCCTTTGATGCCACGGTAAGGATGATCTTCGTTAATCTTGATGTCCGGCTCGTGTCCCCCCATTAATTTTTTTGTCTGACCGTCGGGCTTTCCTCCCAATAAATCAAAACCAGCCCATTGTTGCAGCGAATAATTCCAATAACACCGGCCTGACAACCGTTTAATATATTGCAAACCCGGGGGCAATCGAAAACCAATTAAATTCATTAACCCCATAGCTCCTATATCCATCCAGGTTTGTTGGCTCAGATTCCAACTAAGGATGGGCAAAACCATGGGAATCGAGTCTTTTAAATTCGCATTGGACCAGATATCAGGCTGGTCTTTAAGTCCGGGAAAGGTATAGCGCGGCAGGGCGGTTACCGGGCGCGCCTGAACCAGAACAAAATCCCGGCCGTCAAACACCCATTCAATATCCTGGTGTTGATCCTCGTTACTCATGGCATCGTAGACCCGCCGGATAACCAGACCAAGCCGTTTAATATTTTCATCGCTTAACACTTGCTGCCCGGAGGAGCCCGGGGAAGCGGTCAATTCTGTTCCACCATCGGGGCGGGCTGCGGTTTTATTTTCTTTCCGGCCCATTCTCCACTCCACTATTTCCAGAAATGCATCCAGGCAGTATTCATCCGGCTCTACGGCACCGCTGACCACGCTTTCACCCAGACCGAAATTTGCGTTAATAAGCACTACATCTTCTCGGCCGCTGCGGGGATCGCAGGTAAAGCCGACCCCTGCGGCCATGGCTTGAACCAACTCCAGGATTACGACCGCCTGAAATACCTCGTCATCCCCAACCTGCATTTTACGCCGGTAGGCAACCGCCCGAGGAGTCCAAAGGGAAGCATAGCATTCCTTGACAGCCAGTATGATATTGTCGGTCCCGCAGATATTCAAGAATGAATCGTGCATTCCGGCAAAGGAAGCCCGGGCCGAGTCCTCGCAGGTGGCGGAAGAACGGACCGCCAGCGGCTTGGATAGGATGCCCATGCCTTTGAGTTCGGCGATTAATTCTTCCTGGATATACACAGGGAATAACCCTGCTTTGATTTTCTTTCTTAGCTTAAGAAGTTCTTCTTCAACTTCTTTCTCTGTAATATTGGCGACAGTAACCTTTGCAGAAATCTTAGCTATAGCCTCAGAGAGATTATTTTCCTTAATAAAAACTCGGTAGGCATCAGCAGACAAAACACCACCAACCGGAACAGTAAAACCATAACGCTCCAGCCGGCTCAGGTTCCAGCCCTTCCCCCCAACGGCTTCCACCCCAACAGTAAAGGCTTCCGTCCAGTTATAAAAAAATCCTTTCCCAACCATATCTCTTCCCCCTCCGCTAACGGTTTGATCCTTTATTATCAGGAATCGCGAGATTTGTTTTTTACCCCGTTGAGACACTACAATATTTCCACGTATCCGCGGGTGCCGTTCACCCGGATTCTTCGCCCGTCTTCAATCAACCTGGTGGCATTTTCCACGCCGACAACCGCCGGCAGTCCGTACTCGCGGGCAATGGTGGCCCCATGGGTCATCAACCCGCCCACATCCGTCACCAGACCCCTGACGGATAGAAACAGCGGCGTCCAACTGGGATCGGTAAATGTGGTTACCAGGATATCGCCGTCATCCAGGTTGGCATCCTCCATTCTTAAAACAATGCGGGCGCGCCCCTCGATGACGCCTGAGGATGCGGGCATGCCCACCAGAGCCTGCGGAGGAATATCGACGGTGTCGTACTCGCCGGAGATGACCTCGCCCTCGGATGTCAGTACCCGCGGCGGCGCCATCTTCTCGAAGGTTGCGTACTCCTCTTTTCTAGCGGCGATAACGCTATAATCAAGGTGGCTAGATTGGGCAGCATCCCAGAACTCCTCCAGCGATAAGTAGTAGACATCCTCCCGGTTCTGAATAACGCCCTTTTGCACGAGAATGGCCGCCTCTCTCATCAAAGCCTGTTTATAGACCTGCCAGCGTTTGACCCAAAAATACTTGGGGTATTCCCGGTAGCCGATAAAATTGCGTAAAATGCCAATCATCCTCCTGGTTTTCCTAGCCTTCCGTTTGCCTCCGGGCAATCGATCCAGGCGGGCCAGGAGATCCCGCTCCTTCTGCTCTGCTTCCAGCCGTCCCTGTTCGACCCTTGTCTTATGCGCACCAGGCTGGAGATTCCTGACGTTGCTAAGAATTGCCGGTACCAGAGCGGTCGGCTGCTCGCTCCAGCGCGGCCGGGGAATGTCGATTTCGCCGGGGCAGCGCATGCCG
>DHRK01000069.1:151756-167527 GCA_002410325.1 Syntrophomonas sp. UBA5314 | reverse complement strand
ATTGACGACAACGCAGTCATGCGAAAATTTAACCGACGAGTAATGCAAGAATTAGAGTTAACAGAGTACTAGGTTCAGGAGGGTCTGGTTTTGTAAATTCGGGCTGGCCATTGTATACCTGTTTAAGCCCTTGTTCGGAAGAATATGAATAACTATAATAATATCAGGTTTTCGACACGCCTCATGATGAGTACTAAAATGAAAAGCTAATAGTAAATCGGGCAAAGATGCTCTGTTTGGCCAGTGTTTTGGCTATATGCAGAGCTTTTTTTGTGGGATGATTTTTTAGCAAAGGCGCTTACCTGATCGGAAGTAAATCGCCGATCAGGTTTTTTATTGTTAGCTGAAATTAGGAAGAAAAACGGCGGAAGACGTTTTACGGGCGAAGATGCTCATACCTTTGGCTAAGACAGTCAACGGCGATATGAGCTTTTTTTGTTTGAGGACATCTTCGTCCGGGTGCTCACCTGAATGACTACTGCAGTCTTTTAACGAGGCTTTCAAGAATTTCGGAGAGGAGAATTATAATGGACACCATAGCTACCCAGAATCTGACGGCGGGAATCGACACTTTATGGGTGATACTGTGTGCGGCCCTGGTGTTTTTTATGGAGGGCGGTTTTGCTTTTCTGGAGGCCGGATTTATCAGTGCTAAAAACTCCATAAACATAGTCATGAAAGTATTTACTGATTGTACTGCAGGCATGTTGAGTTATTGGGCGATTGGGTTTGCCGTAATGTACGGACTTGACAGGGCAGGGATCATCGGTTTAAGCGGCTTTTTCACCAGTGGCGATTTTCTGCATCTAAAATTGAAGATACCCGTTTATGCCTATTGGATATTCCAGGCGGCCTTCGCCATTGCCATGGCCTCAATTGTGTCTGGAGCGGTAGCGGAACGCATGAAGTTTGGTCCTTATATTTTTTATACCGTTCTGGCCGCAGGGTTGATCTATCCTATAGCTGGACATTGGGTTTGGGGTGTTGACGGCTGGCTGGCAAAACTGGGCATGATAGATTTTGCCGGGTCATCAGTTGTCCATGCCCTGGGAGGATGGAGTGCGCTGGCAGCAGTTTTAGTGCTGGGCCCCAGGCAGCACAAATATAATAGTGATGGTACATCCAACCTAATTGCTCCCCACAATTTGCACCTGGCTTTCCTGGGCACCTTTATACTCTGGTTTGGCTGGTTTGGCTTCAATTGTGGCAGCACTTTGAGCGGGCTGGACGTAAATATAGCCCGGGTGGCTATGACCACCAATTTGGCAGCCGCTGCAGGGGGGTTGATGGCGACTCTAGTCACGATGGGTAAATTCGGCAAGGCTGATCCCAGTATGGCCATGAATGGAGCTCTGGCAGGATTGGCAGCCGTGACCGGCGGCGCTGCTTTTGTCAACCCGGCCTGTGCTGTAATCATAGGTCTCGTTGCGGGATTACTGGTTGTTTCTGGAGTGTATTTTTTTGATCGCCACCATGCTGATGACCCGGTTGGCGCAATAGCAGTTCATGGCGTGAATGGCGTATGGGGTATCCTGGCGGTGGGACTCTTTGCTCAAAAAGGGGGCCTGTTTTTCGGTGGAGGATGGTCGCTTCTGGGAGTGCAGGCCTTGGGTGTATTGTGTGTATCCATATGGGGTTTTGCAACAACTTATTTAGTATTTAACATTCTAAAGAAAACTATGGGAATTCGGGCCAGTTCCGAGCAGGAGACCGATGGAATGGATATCAGTGAACATGATATTTCAGCTTATTCCGGATTAATTCCTCAATAACCACTATCGCAAGGGCCCTTCAGCTTAATAGCCTTGCCATAACTGGTCATCCGCCCTAAGCGTTGGTGTCCCCTGCACTTAAAAAGCGTATCGTTAAGTGCTCCGAACGCTTATCGTGTGGTATTGAGCCTGGAGATAAGACTTTCGGACCGGCTTGTAATGCCTCAGGTCAAAGCGTAAAATATAAAAAAATTGCGCTTCTTTAAGTATATTTAGAACGGAGGTTGGCCGGTGCGTTTCTGGCTGATAGCATTAGGCGTTATTATCCTGGATCAGCTCAGTAAATGGGCGATAAAAACCTACCTGGTGGTTGGCCAGTCGGTACCCCTGGCCAAGGGATTCCTTTCCCTTACTTATGTACAGAATCAGGGTGCTGCCTTCGGCATGCTGCAGGGTAAAACTATTTTCCTGCTGATCTGCGCCGTGACGGTTCTGGCGACCGTAATTATAATGAATTGGCGAAGATCCCTGCCTCCCGCCTGGCAAGCGCTGACCGGCCTGGTGGCGGGCGGCGCCGCGGGCAATTTGATCGACCGGCTGGGACAGGGATATGTGGTCGACTTTTTGGACCTGGGCTGGTGGCCGGTATTCAATGTGGCTGATTCCGCTTTATGCTGCGCCATAGTATTTATTTTAATCCTGTCCTTACGGGAGGGAACGGACGAGGTTTTCCATGGATAGGACCGCCTGCTTCTGGGTTGATGAAGAACTGGAGGGGGAGCGCCTGGACGCT
Organism: Syntrophomonas sp. UBA5314; assembly: GCA_002410325.1. Taxonomy (GTDB): domain Bacteria; phylum Bacillota; class Syntrophomonadia; order Syntrophomonadales; family Syntrophomonadaceae; genus UBA5314. The sequence goes on along the minus strand of DHRK01000069.1, from coordinate 165,022 downwards.
TACCTGGCCGATCAGGTGGAAGAGCTGTCCCGCAGTCTGCTGAAAAGTTTGATCGCCGATGGAAAGGTAACGGTCAATGGACGGATCAAAAAGGCCAGCTATCGGGTGCGCGGTGGGGAGGAAATAAAGGTGGTAATACCGGCTGCGCAGGAGGTGCCTATTCTTCCCCAGAACCTGCCTCTGGAGATATTCTATCAGGATAAAGACCTGGCGGTTATCAACAAAGCCAAAGGCATGGTGGTGCATCCAGCTCACGGGAATTGGGAGGGCACCATGGTAAATGCTCTTCTCCATCATATTAAGGATCTCTCCGGAATAAACGGTGAACTGCGTCCGGGCATCGTTCACCGGCTGGATAAAGATACTTCCGGGGTTATGGTGGTCGCTAAAAATGATGCCGCCCACCGGGAACTGGCCGAACAGACCCGCACCCACACCATAAACCGGGAATACATTGCTCTGGTGCATGGCAGTTTTACCGAAAACCTGGGAACTATTGAAGCCCCTATAGGGAGAAGTAAATATGATCGGAAAAAGATGGCGGTGGTGGCCGAAGGACGCCCTTCAACCAGTGAATACAAGGTTTTGGAGCGCTTCTCCCGGTATACGCTCCTGCAGATTAAGCTGTTGACCGGACGCACCCACCAGATCCGGGTGCACTTCTCCTATATTCAACATCCGGTAGTGGGGGACCCGCTCTACGGTCCGTCCAAAAGGCACCTGGGTCTTGATTCCCAGGCTCTGCACGCCCATCTGTTGGGATTTAAACACCCGGCCAGCGGAGCATATATGGAATTTCGAAGCCCCTTGCCGGAGTATTTCCAGGAAGTTCTGACCCGCTTAAGACAACAGGCTTCCCCGTGATTTTACAGCAACAGGGAGTAGCATTTTATTCCCATTGCCACATTAGCGTTTGACAGCCCGGTCCGGGTTGTTTACAATCTATAAAGAACCTTTAAGTAGGCCCCGTGAGGCTGCAAGGGTAATCCAGAAAAAACGCCTGTCTATGGCTTCACGGCCATAGCAGGCTTTTTGTTTTCATAAAAAGGAGGGGCGGCCATGATGCTTCGAGACAAAAACGTCATTATGGACAAAATGGCTATGAAAAGGGCGCTGACCCGGATCGCGCACGAGATTATCGAACGCAACAAAGGGGTTGAAAAAGTTGCCCTGGTAGGGATCAGGCGCCGGGGCGGGCCGCTGGCCAACCGCCTGGCTGATCTGATTGAGGAGATCGAAGGCATCAAGGTTCCGGTTGGCATACTGGACATCACCCTGTATCGCGACGATTTGACCACTCTATCCGCTCAGCCCCTGGTGCATCGGACCGAAGTCGATTTTAAGATAAACAACCTGGCCATTGTACTGGTGGACGATGTGCTTTACACGGGAAGGACGGTGAGAGCCGCCATGGATGCCTTAATCGACCTGGGCCGGCCCAAATGCATTGAACTGGCGGTCCTGGTGGACCGGGGGCACCGCGAGCTGCCCATCAAAGCGGACTTTGTCGGTAAGAACGTTCCAACCGGCAAACAGGAGACAATCTCCGTCATGGTTGAGGAACTGGATGGCCAGGACGGAGTGATAATACAGGAAATGGTAGACGGATAAAAAGAGCCCTTTAAACCGGTACCGAGAGACCGGCAAGGGAGCACCTTAAGAAGCCAGGCCTCCCTTGAATTAAAAGCAGGGAGGCTTTTTTGTGAATGTCAGGCAGAGTCGGATCTTAAACCAATAACTGAGGGGAGGAAAGGACCTTGAGTTTTGACCAAAGGAAAGACCTTCTGGGGTTGCGGGGGATAAGCCGGGAAGATATAGAACTGATCCTCGATACAGCCGTCCCTATGAAGGATGTGATGAACCGGGATATTAAAAAGGTGCCTACCTTGAGAGGCAAGGCTATGGTAACCGTATTCTACGAAAACAGTACCAGAACCCGAACTTCTTTCGAGATTGCCGGTAAATACCTGAGCGCTGACACCGTAAATCTAGCGGTAGCGACCAGCAGCGTACAAAAAGGGGAGAGTCTCAAAGATACCATTAAGACGATTGAGGTAATGGGTTTTGACCTGATGGTGATACGGCATTCCATGAGCGGTACGCCCCATTATGTAGCCAGGAACACTCGCATGAGAGTGATCAACGCCGGCGACGGCTTTAATGAACACCCCACCCAGGCCCTCCTGGATATGTTCAGCATTAGGGAGAAAAAAGGCAGCCTGGACGGTTTGAAGGTTTGCATCGTGGGAGATATATTGCATAGCCGGGTAGCCCGCTCCAACATCTACGGTCTGAGCCAGTTTGGCTGCGAAATCCGGGTGGTGGGGCCGGCCACCTTGCTTCCTCCCGGTCTGGATAAACTGGGCGTCAAGAGTTATTACAGCCTGGAAGAAGCGGTAAAGGGTGTTGATGTGGTTAACGTATTGCGCATCCAGATGGAGCGTCAACAGAGCGGATTGTTCCCCTCGCTCAACGAATACGCCAACCTTTATATGATAAGCCCGGAAAGGCTGAAAGGGGCCAAAGAAGACGCCCTTATTCTGCACCCGGGCCCCATGAACCGCGGAGTGGAAATATCCGGCAGCGCCGCCGACAGCGCTGTTTCAGTAATAAATGAACAGGTTACCAACGGGGTGGCGGTGCGTATGGCCTTGCTATTCTTGATGATGGGGGGAGCCAAAGATGAAATACTTGATTAAGGGTGGCAGAGTCATCGATCCGTCCAATAACATAAACGAGGTCTATGATGTACTGGTGGAGGACGGAAAGATTGAAGCAGTGGAGAAAAAAATCAGTTCCCCTGGTTCTGAAACCATAAATGCCCGCGGGATGATTGTAACACCAGGCCTTATCGACATGCATGTACACTTGCGGGAACCTGGTTTTGAATACAAAGAGGACATTGCTTCGGGAACCAGGGCGGCTGCCTTAGGTGGATTTACCACCCTGTGCTGTATGCCCAACACCGATCCGGTTATTGACAACCTTACGACCGCCAGTTTTGTGCGGGAAAGGGCCAAAAAATCGGGAGTGGTCAAAGTACTGCCCATCGGGGCGATAAGCAAGAAACAGGAAGGGCAGGAGTTGAGCGCCATAGCTGATCTGGTAGCGGCTGGCTGTGTGGCCCTCTCCGATGATGGCAAACCGGTGGCGAAAAGCAGCTTGATGAGAAATGCGCTGGAATATGCCCAGATGTTTGATCTGCCCATCCTCTCTCATTGTGAAGAATCGTCGTTGAGCAAAGACGGTCAGATGCATGAAGGATTTTATTCAACCATTTACGGTCTGCGGGGTATTCCGGCTGAGGCTGAGGAAATAATGGCCGTCCGGGACATTATCCTGGCTCGTTTGACCGGTGCCCGTCTCCATCTATGCCACGTTTCTACCAGCGGGGTCATTGAGATGGTCAGGCAGGCCAAGCGGGAGGGGCTTCTGGTTAGCTGTGAAGCAACCCCCCATCACCTGGCCTTGAGTGATGAAGTAGTGGGCAGCTATGATGCCGACACCAAGGTCAACCCGCCCCTGCGCTCGGTGGAGCATGTCGGAGCTCTGTTGGATGCGGTGAATGATGGAACGGTTGACTGTCTGGCAACCGATCACGCTCCTCATGAGCTGGAGAGTAAAGACTGCGAGTATGCCCTGGCCAGCTTTGGCATATCGGGGCTGGAAACAGCGGTTGCGGTCTGTATGAACCTGGTAAGCCAGGGTTTGCTGGATCTGGAACGGGTGGTGGCTGGTTTCACAAGTGGGCCTGCCCGGGTCTTGGGTCTTAAACAGGGAACTTTGAGCCCCCAGGCGGCGGCTGATATCACTATCATCGATCCCAAGAAGGTAAAACTTGTGGATCCTGCCTCGTTCTATTCCAAAGGCAAAAATACGCCGTTTAAAGGAATGGAGCTTACCGGCTGGCCTGTTTTGACCATGGTTGGGGGAGGCATCGTTGCCCAAAAAGGCAAACTGCTGGTGTAGATATGTGACTTTATTTAACAACTATCAATTAAAGACAGCTATCAGGGAATCCTGGCTCATCCGCAATGAAGGGGTTATGGGCGGGGTCGTTTGAAAATAATCTGGATTGTGGTACTAACCCTAAGCAGATGAGAGATTGAGCTTTGGCTTAAGATAGGGAGGATAGCTATGCCCCTGCAAAAAAATTTAAAAAAGGTGATGGTAATCGGCTCGGGGCCGATTATAATCGGGCAGGCCGCTGAATTCGACTACGCCGGGACCCAGGCCTGCCGTGCTTTAAAAGAAGAAGGCATTGAGATTGTGCTCTTAAACAGCAACCCGGCCACTATAATGACCGATGCCGACATAGCCGAACGGGTCTATTTTGAACCGATCACGGTGGATAACGTCCACCGCATACTGGTCAGGGAAAAACCCGACGGAATCATAGCCAACCTGGGCGGGCAGGTCGGGCTCAACATGGCTCTGGCTTTGCACCGGGAAGGCATATTAGAAAAAACCGGGGTACCGGTTTTGGGCATGCCTATAGAAGCTATAAACCGGGCCGAAAGCCGGGAAGCCTTCAAGCAGACCATGCAGGATATCGGTGAGCCGATTCCGGAAAGTGATATTGTGCATTCCGAAGCGGAGGCTTTAAACTTTGCGACTCAGATCGGCTACCCGCTGATCGTACGCCCGGCCTATACCCTGGGCGGCACCGGGGGCGGAACCGCTGTCAATGAAGAAGAATTGCGGCATATTATTATCCGGGGTTTAAAAAGCAGCCCCATCCATCAGGTCTTGTTGGAGCGGAGCGTGGCCGGCTACAAAGAGATTGAATTTGAAGTTATGCGGGATGCGAACGACAACTGCATCACCATATGCAGTATGGAGAATATAGACCCGGTGGGGATTCATACCGGAGACAGTATCGTCGTGGCCCCCGCTCAAACCCTGACCGATGAAGAATACCAGATGCTGCGGGCGGCTTCCATTAAGATTATCCGCGCTCTGAAAGTGGCCGGAGGCTGCAACATCCAGTTTGCCCTCGATCCCTTCAGTAAAAAGTACTATGTGATAGAAGTAAACCCCCGGGTCAGCCGTTCCAGCGCCCTGGCCTCCAAGGCCACCGGTTATCCCATTGCCCGGGTAACTACTAAAATAGCCATTGGCTACAATCTTGATGAAATCCCCAACGCGGTTACCGGAACAACCACTGCCTGTTTTGAACCGGCTATCGACTACGTAGTTTTAAAAGTTCCACGCTGGCCTTTTGACAAATTCGTTTTGGGCGACCGGCGTTTAGGTACCCAGATGAAGGCCACTGGTGAAGTGATGGCTATTGACCGCAGCTTTGAAGCGGCTTTCTTGAAAGCCATACGCTGTCTGGAAATCGGCTTTAACGGAATGCGGCTGGCTGGACTCAAGGACTTAAGTGATGAAGAATTGACCGTTCGACTGAAAGAAGCAGACGATGAACGCACTTTCATTATAACCGAAGCCTTTGAACGCGGTATGTCGGTTGATGATGTATGGCGGATTACCAGGATTGATAAGTATTTCCTGATAAAAATGAAGCATATCTTTGATTTTTCAAAAAAGATGGGTTCCCTGGAACTGGTTCCCGAGCGTCTGAGAGAAGCGAAACAGATGGGCTTTTCTGATAGTGAAATAGCAGGATTTAAAGGCATCAGTGAAATGGATGTACGCACAATGCGTAAAAAGGCAGGCATTGTACCTACCTATAAACTGGTTGACACCTGCGCCGCCGAGTTTGATGCCCTGACTCCCTATTACTACAGCTGTTATGAAGAAGAAAATGAGGTCAGCCACGTGCCTGGTGAGCGGAAAGTACTGGTCATAGGCTCGGGACCCATTCGCATCGGTCAGGGAGTAGAATTTGACTACTGCTCGGTACACGCCGTCTGGGCTTTACGGGAAGCCGGCATCAAGGCCATCATCGTAAACAACAACCCGGAAACGGTCAGCACCGATTTTGATACCTCGGATAGGCTTTATTTTGAACCGCTCGTTTTTGAAGATGTTATGAATATAATCGAAGAAGAGAATCCGGAAGGGGTGGTTGTTCAGTTCGGGGGCCAGACCGCCATCAACCTGGCCGGTGCCCTGGACAAAGCCGGAGTCAAAATTTTAGGCACCTCCAACGACAGCATCGACCGGGCCGAATCTCGGGATCGTTTCGACGCCCTGGTAGAGCAGCTGAGGATTCCCAGACCACCCGGAAAAAGCGTCTACTCGGTTGAGGATGCGGTTAAGGCAGCTGAAAAGATAGGCTACCCGGTGCTGGTAAGGCCATCTTATGTGCTGGGCGGAAGGGCCATGGAAATTGTATATAACGACGAAGAATTGGCCGGGTATATGCAGATGGCAGCCAGGATCAATCGCCAGCATCCGGTACTGGTAGATAAATATCTGCTAGGGACGGAAATCGAAGTCGATGCCATATGCGATGGGCAAGAAGTGTTGATTCCCGGCATTATGAGACACATAGAGCGAGCCGGGGTTCATTCGGGAGACAGCATGGCGGTTTTCCCGGCTCATGATCTAAGCCCTGAGATTACTGCTAAAATTATAGATTACACTACCAGATTGGCCCTGGAGTTGAAGGTCCTGGGGCTTATTAACATTCAGTTTGTTGAGTATGAAGGTGAGCTGTACGTGCTGGAGGTCAACCCTCGTTCCAGCCGTACCATTCCCTTTATGAGCAAGGTTTCTGGAATACCGATGATAAAACTGGGCACCGAGATACTTTTGGGGAAAACGCTTAAGGCTCAGGGCTATCGTGGTGGTCTACAGCCGGCTCCTGGATTTTTTGCGGTGAAGGTACCGGTATTTTCCTTTAATAAGTTGGAACAGGTGGATATTACTCTGGGACCCGAAATGAAATCAACCGGGGAAGTAATGGGCCTCGACAGTACCCTAAAGGGCGCTATTTTTAAAGGACTTTTAGCGGCCGGTGTCGAAATTCCCCAGAAGGGAACTATTGCCGCAACTATTGCGGATAAGGATAAAGATGAAGCAATTCCCATACTGGTGGATTTTGCCCGGGCTGGATTCAAGCTACTGGCCACGGAAGGCACGGCGGGGCGCTTGGCTAAGATGGGCATTGAAGCCAGGCTGGTAAAAAAATACGGGGAAGGTTATCCCAATATAGTAGACCTGATCCGCGAAGGTGAGATTGATTTCGTAGTAAATACCCTCACTCATGGCCGCACGCCTTTTTCAGACGGTTTTCAGATACGCCGGGCGGCGGTTGAGTTAAATGTTCCCTGCCTGACGTCACTTGATACCTTAAAAGTGATTCGGGAAGTTGTTGTAGAAGAAAATCCGGGAGGACTAGATCTAAAATATCTCCAGGAATATGTAACTAACTGTTAATTAGGAATGCTGATAGCATGAGCATAAACCAAAGCAGGGCAGGAGGTTGTTTAATGCCTTCAATGGAAAAGGGACTGGTGGTTCGTCACCTTCAAGTAGGGCAGGATCTCTTTGAGATGGAGCTGATTACCCCCGGCATGGTCCCGGAATGTCAACCCGGTCAATTTGTCCACGTTCAGGTCGGGCAGGAGAACTATCCGATATTGAGGCGTCCTCTGAGCCTCTATGACGTCGACCGCCATTTGGGCAGTATTGTATTTCTATATAAAGTAGTGGGGGAAGGAACCCGTCTTTTAAGCAAAGTACGCGCCAAAGACAGTCTCAAGGTGATGGGACCTCTGGGGCGGGGGTTTTCCCTGCCCAAAGAAGAAAGCAACGTGCTCCTGGTAGGCGGTGGGGTGGGAATTGCACCCCTGGTATACCTGGCCCGGGTTCTGGTTGAGCGCCGCTGCCAGGTGCGGGTCTTGCACGGAACCCAAACCAGGGAGCAACTGGCTGCTTTTGTTAAACTCAGGCAGATCGGCGTACAATTCATGCCGGCCACCGTGGACGGAAGCGCCGGCTACAAAGGCCTGGTTACCGAATTATTGTTTAAAAAGATCGATCCGGCCTGGGTTGACTGTATATATACCTGCGGCCCCGAGCCCATGATGGCCCGCACGGCCGCTTTTGCCAGACAGTACCGTATTGCCGGGCAGGCCTCTCTGGAAGAACATATGGCCTGCGGGGTAGGCGCTTGTCTGGGCTGCGCCCGCAAGCTGAAGGCAGACGACCCGGGTTATGCCAAGATATGTAAAGACGGACCGGTTTTTGACCTGGACCAGCTTGACTGGTCCGGGATTTAGACGAGGAGGAAGGCCTTTGAAAAAGGAAACCAGCCGCCGGGAGGCAGCGTTACAACCCAGTATAGCCGTGGAGCTGGGGGGGATAAAATTAAAGAACCCGGTTGTAGCTGCTTCCGGGACCTTTGGATATGGAAGTGAATACGAGGGCTTTATCGATCCCGCCGAACTGGGGGCGGTCAGTGTTAAAGGCACCACCCTGGAACCCCGTCCCGGCAATCCACCCCGGCGTATCTGCGAAACAGCCAGCGGTATGCTGAACTCCATAGGTCTGGAAAATCCGGGAATAGAGGTCTTTTTACGCGATTACCTTCCCGGATTGAACAGCCGGGGGGTGGTTGTCCTGGCTAACATTGCAGGAAATTCGGTTGAGGAATACGCCCGGATGGCTTCCCTTATAAACGACAGTACCGGCGTGGCCGGCATTGAGATGAACATATCCTGCCCCAATGTAAAACAGGGCGGCTTGCAGTTTGGCACCGATCCGGACATGGTCTACCAGGTGGTTAAAGCGGTCCGAGAGCAGACTACCCTGCCGGTTATACCAAAACTATCGCCGAATGTCAGTGATATCGTAGCGATTGCCAGGGCTGCCCAGGCCGCCGGAGCCGACGCACTGTCGATGATCAATACCCTGATGGGGATGGCGGTTGATATAAAAAACCGAAGACCGGTTCTGGGTAATATTTTTGGAGGCTTGTCCGGACCGGCCATCAAGCCGGTGGCTCTGCGCATGGTTTACCAGGTTTATAAAGAAGTTGATCTGCCGATACTGGCAGGTGGGGGCATTATCAACGGAAACGACGCCCTGGAGTTTATTATGGTGGGTGCGACAGCAGTTTCCATAGGCACCGGAATTTTCCTTAACCCCTTCCTGGGAAGGGACATCGTTCAGGGCATTTTGCGCTATATGAAGGAAAATGGTTTAAAGAACCTGGAGCAGATTCGCGGGGTGGCCGTAGATTAGTACTAGGCGCTAAAGGAGGAAACCGATGTGGAATCCAAAGACAGAATAATCCTGGCCCTGGATGTTGACACCCAGGCTGAAGCAGTAGGACTGGTTAAAGAGCTTAGCTGTTATGTAGGAACCTATAAAATAGGTATGCAGCTTTTTAATGCCTGCGGACCGGAGATTGTTCACCGTATAAACGATCTGGGGGGCAGGGTATTCGTTGACCTTAAATTCCATGATATTCCGAATACAGTGGGGGCGGCCGGCCGGGTAATGACCAGGCTGGGCTGCGCTATGTTCAATGTGCACGCAGCCGGGGGCCGGGAGATGATGAAAAGCATTGCCCGGGAAGTGGCCCAGGAATCGCAGCGCCTGGGTGCGGCGCAGCCGCTTATCCTGGCCGTAACGGTTTTGACCAGCATTTCCCAGCAGGATTTAGAAAACGATGTTTTGATCAGGGGGATGGCTCTGCCCGAAGTGGTCAGCCGGTGGGCCCAAATGGCCCGGGAAAGCGGACTGGGGGGCGTAGTTTGCTCACCCCAGGAGATCCCGGTAATCCGCCAGGCCTGCGGCCCGGATTTTAAAATTGTAACTCCCGGGATAAGACCGGTCTGGTCGGAAGCGGGCGACCAAAAGAGAATAACCACTCCCCGTCAGGCTCTGGATATGGGGGCCGATTACATGGTGATCGGACGGCCTATTTTAAAAGCCGCTGATAGAATTGAAGCAGCCCAGAAAATCATAGCAGAATTGGAGGCATAATAATGTTGGACAACATCGATGCAACTCGCATCTTTTCCGAGTCCGGGGCCTTGTTAACCGGCCATTTCAAGCTTACCTCGGGGCGGCACAGCAACCGTTACATGCAATGCGCCCAGGTCTTGCAATATCCCCAATATACCGAGCAGTTGGCCCTTCACCTGGCAGAACAATTTGCCGGGGACGGAATAGAACTGGTAGTGGGGCCGGCCATGGGTGGAATTATTGTGGCCTATGAAGTGGCGCGGCAGATGGGAATCAGCGCTATCTTTACCGAACGCCAGGATGGAAAGATGGAACTGCGCCGGGGATTTGTGATTCAGCCCGGACAGCGGGTTCTGGTGGTGGAAGATGTAGTTACAACCGGAGGTTCGGTTCAGGAGGTCATAGACCTCGTACGGCAAAACGGCGGAGTGGTAGCCGGGGTGGCAGTACTGGTGGACCGCAGTGGCGGAAAAGTCAATTTTGGAGTAAAACAGGCTTGCGTTTTGCAGCTCGATATAGAATCATGGTCGGCTGAGGACTGCCCGATGTGCCAAGCCGGGCAGGGTGAGCCCGTAAAGCCGGGCAGCCGCAGTTAACAATTCCAACTCACCTTAGGAGTGAATAGCAGTGAAGGTATATTTAAACGGGCGGGAAGTTCCCTTTTCAGACAGCGGTTATGAATACGTTTTTATCAAGCCCTATGAGAGGCACCAGCATCAGACCGTCAAACGCGAGGTCGGGGAGTTGACCCTGCAGCTCTACGATAATGGGGTACAGATCAGAACCCTGGTTACTCCCAAGGAGGTTTCGACTGTCATCAACCGGGATGTGGCTATAGATAAGCTCAATAAAAAGATCTATATCCTGGAAGCTGATACCCAGGTAAAAGAAAACCCTGACGGCTCAATTGAAATTGTTCAGTAAACCGGAGAAGTCGTCCTCCCGGTTGTGCATCAGGCGCCATGCAGTTTTTCCGGATCAATCGCTCGCGGGTTGACCATGATCGTCCAATAGTTGTCGTAGATTACCATACCCGGCCGGGCCCCGGCCGGTTTTTTGACGTTGGAGCGGAAGGTATAATCCACCGCCACCTTGTCTGACTGGGAGGCCTTGCTGTAGAGGGCGGCCAGGCAGGCAGCTTCTTCCAGTGAGCGATCCGGCACATCATGGATCGAGTGCACTTGGGGAGGAAGCTTCAAAATCACATGGGTGCCGGGGACTTCCTTGGTGTGCAGCCAGAGGTCGCCGCGTTCCGCCTGCTTCAGGCTCAAGTGATCATTTTGCCGGTTGTTGCGCCCCACCAGGATGGTCAGGCCGTCCGAGGACAGGTAGCTGCGAGGCTGGCTGCGCATCTGCTCTTTGCGGCGTTTCTTGCCCTTTTCTTTTAAGTAATGCTCCTTTTCCAGCTCTTCGACCACCTCTTCCAAAAGCTCCAGGGTTTCGGCCTGTTCGATGGACAGCAGAACCGATTCCAGGTAGTTGATCTCTTCGTTGTTTTTAGCCATCAACAACTGCAGGTGCTTGATGGCCTTGGTGCTCTTATTGTAGATCTTGAAATAGCGCTGGGCATTCTGGATTGGGGTGTACATGGGATCCAGCTTGATTTCAACGGGCTCTTTGCTGTAGAAATCCTCCAGGGATACTTCGGTTTGCCCTTTCTTTATTTCGTGGGCGTAAGCAGTCAGCAATTCACCCCATACCTGGTAGCGCTTATTGTCCCGGGCCTGGGTTAAATCACCCTCTTGATGGAAGCGTTTGCGGTGCAAGCGATCCAAAATCTCCTTTAACTGCCGGGCATAGTTGACTTTCATCGATTCCAGGCGGGCGATGCTCAAGCTATCGTCATAATAGCGTTGACAGGCCTCGCTTATTCCGGAAAAGAATATACTGGATCCTGGGAGCGAATAAATTCTATAGGGGGCAAAATCCTGGGGGTGCTGGTTCTGGTACACTAGCTGGGCTTGAATAATATCTTCATTAAAACTGCGCAGAATACTTTGCAGATACTGATAGAGATGTAAAAGCTCGATCGCTCCACAGTATTCAACCGCCATATTTTCATCTAACCCGGCTCCCAGGCAGATTTGTCGGCAGGAGAAAGGGCTTAAACCAGAAAAGGTTCGGAACAGAGCCTGGGGCAGGCTGGTATTCTCTCCCTGCCGGTAAAAATGCTTGGCAAAGAGATCAAAGGAGGTTTCCAGCGGATTCAGCTTATCCTGGGCTGATGGGCGTACATAGGTTTTGCCCGGCAGTACCTCACGGAAAGAGCTTAATTCACTGCCGTATTTCTTTATGGCGTCAATGATTACTTGATTTTCCGGATGGATCAGAATAATATTGGAATGCTTTCCCATAAATTCACATATGAGGATTTTTTTTCGCCATTCCCTATATTCGTCCAGGGCTTCAATTTCGATATGTATAATACGATCAAAATCAAGCTGGGTTATTTTCTGTATTTTTCCGCCTTCCAGGTATTTGCGCAGCAGCATGCAGAAAGCCGGCGGGTTGACGGGATTGGCTTGTTTTTCGCCGGTTAAATGCATTCTGGCCCAACGGGGATTGGCTGACAGCAGGAGACGGAAGCTCCCACTGCCGGGTTGGCGAATAGAAAAAACCAGTTCATCCTTGAGCGGCTGGTGGATTTTATCGATCCGGGCATTTAGAAGAATCTGATTTAACTCAAAACAGAGTCGATTAATGGTCAAACCGTCAAATGGCATAATATTGCATGGCCCCCTTAACACGAACAGTATACCATTTGGCGTCTTAACCATACAAATGCTGCCATGCATACATATTGCCTATCAAAAGTAATATAAAAACATACGATACTCTAAGAAAGAGGATCTGGGAGGTGAACTCAAAATATGAGTGGTCCGGCCATCCTTTATAACGATGTACTCAAACAGGTAGACGTCCTGGAACGGCAAAAGAAAGATTTAAGCCGGGACTTGCTTCTATATAAAGAAGGCCGCCGGCGCATGAAATTGATCTACGCTTTCCTGAGTTATGATCTGGATAAACATGAACTTTTTGAGCATGCCGCGGTTTGTGCCCTGTGTAATCATGAAGAACACGTTCTGTATGATTTGCAGGATTTTTATGCCCACGTTCGGGGCGGTGATCTTATGGATAGAATACGCACCGAAATTAAATGCACCCGCAGGTTTATGCAACTGGTGGAAAAGAGTATGGAAAACGAGGGCGGCTTAAACTTTACGGAGCGCAGGCTGCTACAGGAACTGTGTAAATATATCCTGGAACAAGCCCGGCTTTATCGTCAGATTTAACCGGGGGTAGGTTCCCCTTGCTTTTTATTTTAGGCCTGGACAAGGCCGATTCATTCCAACTCCTACTAGTACAACGTTCGGTATATTC
>DHRK01000069.1:118195-151564 GCA_002410325.1 Syntrophomonas sp. UBA5314 | reverse complement strand
AATATACCGAATGTTGTACTAGCCCACCTTTACTTGCCTCCCTGCTTGGTTTGCTTAATCTGCTTGCTGCCCGCCCCACAGCGAACGGTTGCCGGGTAAAACGACAGGTCGCGAGCAATTCCCGCATGCCCAGGCGGGTTCTTGACTTGGCTAGGGAAATAGTTAAAACTATTTTCTAAGGAAACGGGGAGGTAAAGGTATGGAAAAAATCAAGGTAGTGGTAAATGGAGCCCTGGGGAAAATGGGCAGCGAAACGGTAAAGGCGGTGCTTAATGAACCGGAACTGGAACTGGTTGGAATGGCTGATATCAGGTCCCGAGGAGAAAGCATTGGGTATATAATAGGTGACAGCCAGCTGGATATGATCATTGAAAACGATGCGGAAAAACTTATTGAGCTTACCCGCCCGGCTCTGATCATAGATTTTACCAGTCCTCAATCGGTTTTTGACAGCATCCGCAGCTTTTTAAAAATGGGGGTTTCATGTGTGGTGGGGACCACCGGTCTGAGCGATGCGGAGTTGAAACAGCTTGATCAATTGGCTCTCAGCAAGGGAGTTGGGGTGGCGGTTATTCCTAATTTTGCCATAGGAGCCGTTTTAATGATGAAATTTGCCCGGGAAGCGGCGCGCTATTTCCCTGATGTGGAAATTATTGAACTGCACCACCCGCAAAAGCTCGATTCGCCTTCCGGTACTTCGATAAAAACCGCTGAGCTTATAAACGAGGCCCGGTCTGCCCGTGTACCCAGCGGCATTCGAGAAATAGAAAAAATACCGGGTTGTCGAGGGGGAGATGCGGACGCAGTGCGCATTCACAGCGTCCGATTACCTGGATTTGTGGCTCACCAGGAAGTGATTTTTGGCGGATTGGGCCAGAGCCTCACCATAAGGCATGATTCCTACGATCGAGTCGGTTTTATGCCGGGAGTTATCATGGTAATCAAAAAGATGAAAGAAATCAAAGGATTGGTTTACGGAATGGATAATCTATTGTAAGCATATAACGCGCTTAAGAATAAGGACGGCCTTTTTTCTTAATGGGGAAAAGGCCGTTTTTTTGCTGTTTAGCCTGCTTCCGGATTAATTTCAGACAAGCACCATGACAATAAAGCCCACATATAATGCTACTAGTTCTGGCAAATATTCTATTTACCCAAAAGGGGGAGTGTTCTTGAGTTCGGTGCTTTCCGGCCTGAAAATAGCGGTGCTGGGAGGAGACGCCCGGGAGTTGATCCTGGTGGCGGAGCTGGTCAAAATGGGGGCGACGGTTGTTGTGGCTGGCTTCCCCAGCGATATGATCAGCCCTGGAGCCTGTATGGCCCATTCAATTGAGGAGGCCTGCCAGGATGCCGAGGTCGTGGTTATGCCTTTACCCGGAACCAATCCCCAGGGTGTAATAAGGGCGGTATACCATCAGGGCCAGCTTCAATTAAGTGAAAAAGCTATTCGCAGCATTGCCGCTCACGCCATTGTGATCATTGGCACGGCTCGCCCTTTCCTCAAGCAGTGGTCGGAAAAACACGGATTTACCTTGTTAGAGATTAATGATGATGATGAGTTGGCCATACTTAACTCCATACCGACGGCAGAGGGCGCCCTGCAGATTGCCATGGAAGAAACCTCGATCACCATACATGGCAGTCGTTCCTGCGTCATTGGTTTTGGCCGAGTGGGGGTCAGTATGGCCCGGGCTTTGAAGGCTCTTGGTTCTGACGTATGCGTAGTGGCCCGCAACAAGGGCCAACTGGCCCGAGCCTATGAAATGGGCTGCCGTCGCGCGGAATTCAGCAGTTTGCCAGGCATATTGGCTCAATATGACCTGGTTTTCAATACGGCGCCGGCCATGGTTCTTAACCGGGAGCTTCTACAACACGCCCGCCCGGAGATAGTCATTATCGACCTGGCCAATCAGCCAGGGGGTACTGATTTTGAAGCCGCCAATGATCTGGGTATAAAAGCGATTCTGGCTCCCGGGCTTCCGGGAAAGGTGGCTCCCACATCAGCGGGCCGTATTCTGGCCGAAGTTGTTCCCCGGAGAATTATCAGGGAACTCAGCAAAGCGGACAGTAAGCTTCTTTTTGGGTAGCAGGGAGGTGCAGGCATTGCAGGAGTCACAGAAGACATCAAACAGATTACAGGGTGTAAAAATAGGCCTGGTTTTTACCGGATCGCACTGCACTATTGGCGAAGTCTTACCCCAGATCAATAAACTCAAACAAGAAGGAGCCGAAATCTATAGTATTCTATCCTATACGGTTGAAGCGACCGACACCCGCTTCTATAAAGCGGCCGATCTCAAGAAAGAATTGACCGCCGTCAGTGACCATCCTTTAATATCAAGCATAGTGGACGCCGAACCGATTGGGCCGCAAAAACTATTGGATGTGGCGGCTATAGTTCCGGCCACGGGTAATACTATAGCCAAACTGGCCAATGGAATCGTCGATACGCCGGCCTTAATGGCGGTAAAGGCCCAGCTGCGCAACCAGCGCCCGGTAGTAATCGCCATTTCCACCAATGACGCCTTGAGCATGAATGCCAAAAACATCGGTCTGTTACTTAATACAAAAAATATATATTTTGTTCCCTTTCGCCAGGATGACCCATTCAACAAAGGAAGCTCGGCGGTTGCGTGCATGGAGTTGCTGGCGGACACTATACTCATGGCTTTACAAGGACGTCAGCTTCAGCCGCTGCTCCTGGGCCCCCGTCCTTGAGAGCCCCTGATCCATGTGCTACAATAACCTTTAGATTCATTTTAGGAGGTAATCATCGTGGCACAGGGGATTAATTTAGCCATTGTCGGAGCAACCGGGGCGGTGGGGCAGGAAATGCTCAAAATTCTGGAAGAACGCCAATTTCCCGTTAACGAGCTGATTCTCCTGGCTGATCCGCGTGAAGCAGGCGCCAGGATAGTCTTTCGAGGGGAGAGCTTTACCGTCCGGGGAGCCGATGCTGAAGCCTTTAAACAAGCTGATATAGCGCTCTTTGCGGTAAACACGGAAATAAGCCAGGTATTGGCCCCGCAGGCGGTTGAAAATAAATGTACGGTTATAGACAACAGCTACGCTTTTCGGCTGGATGACCGGGTGCCCCTGGTGGTTCCCGAGGTAAATCCAAATGATATTGATTGGCACCAGGGGATTATTGCCAACCCCAACTGCTCTACCATCATCATGGTGGTGGCCATCAACCCCATTCACCTGGCGGCTGGCCTTAAGCGGGTCATTGTTTCCACTTACCAGGCAGTGTCCGGGGCCGGAATATTAGGCCTTAAGGAGCTTGAGGAGCAGGTGCGGGCCTGGGCGGCTGGAGAAACGAAAAACCCCGAGGTTTTTCAGCACCCCATAGCCTTCAACGTAATACCGCATATTGATGCTTTTATGGATGAAGGATACACCCGTGAAGAATTGAAGATGGTCTGGGAGACAAGGAAGATCATGCATGCCCCGGATCTCAAAATATCGGCAACGACGGTTAGAGTACCGGTTTTTAGAAGCCACTCGGAGTCTATCACTTTAGACTTAGAGAAAGATTTGACTCCTGAACAGGTAAAAAATATCCTGTCTCAGGCTCCCGGAGTTGTGGTTCAGGACGACCCGTCCCAGAATATATATCCCATGCCGCTTAACTCCTCGGATACCGATGAGGTCTATGTCGGCCGGATACGAAGGGACATATCGGGCGAGCGGGGCATTGCATTATGGGCGGCCGCCGACCAGATCCGCAAGGGAGCAGCAACCAATGCGATTCAAATCGCCGAGCTGGTCTTAAATAAGAACCTTTTTTAGGAAGGTGGCAATTTGAAGGTTGTCGTTCAGAAGTTTGGCGGAACTTCGCTGGCTTCTCCGGAGGCCAGGTCCCGGGTATGCAGCATCATAGCTGAAGCCAGGAAGCAAGGGTTTAAACCGGTCGTGGTTGTATCAGCCATCGGGCGGGAAAACGATCCATATGCTACCGATACCTTGATCAATTTGTTAAAACAGGTAAACCCCTGTCCCTCCCCGCGCGAATTGGATTTATTGCTTTCCTGCGGGGAGTTGATTTCCGGGGTTTTACTATCCAGTCAACTGGCGGCCAGGAATGTTCCGGCCTGCTATCTGAGCGGGGAGAGAGCGGGCATTGTTACCGATGGCAACTACTCCAACGCCCATATACTGTATATTAAACCGGGCCGGCTCATGGAACTGCTGGCCGGGGACTGTGTTCCAGTGGTAGCCGGGTTTCAAGGGGTAAGCGAGGAGGGCGAGCTTACCACCCTGGGGCGGGGCGGCAGCGACACTACCGCGGCTGCTCTGGGTGTGGCCTTGAGGGCTGAAGTGGTGGATATATTCACCGATGTTGAAGGGGTAATGACCGCTGACCCGCGTATTGTTGAAAACGCCCGCTTGCTGGACGCGATAACCTATAACGAGATCTGTCAGCTGGCCCGGGAAGGAGCCAAAGTGATCCATCCCCGGGCGGTAGAAATTGCCATGCAGGCCGGCATTCCCTTGAGGGTTCGCTCTACTTTCGCCGATTCAGAAGGCACTCTGGTGGCCAACCAGCTTCGGGGCGGCGGCGACAATATCCAAATAATCCGGGATAACCTGATAACCGGGATAACCTATACTTCCACTCTGGCTCAGCTCAAGATAAGCAAGGATACTCCTGAATACCATGATTTCGATCTGGCGGTTTTTCAGGCTATGGCCCGGGCTGACATCAGTGTGGATTTTATAAATGTTCAACCGGACCGGATAACCTTTACCGTTTTGGCTGAAGCGGGCGACCAGGCGGTTAAGATCCTTAATGATATTGACATTTTCCCGGCTTTGGAATTTAATTGTGCTAAGGTCGCCGTTGTTGGAGCGGCGATGACCGGCATTCCCGGGGTTATGGCCCGGGTGGTGGAGGCCTTGAGTGAAAAACATATCCCCATTCTGCAATCCGGAGATTCCTATACCAATATATGGTGTCTGGTCAAGAGAGAGCATATGGAGAGAGCGGTTAAGGCTTTACACGACAAATTTGAGCTGGGCAAAAAATAAGAATGGTAGGTGAAAGTATGCAATTGCCGAGATTATGGACAGCGATGATTACTCCCTTCGACGAACAGCTTAAAGTCAATTACAGCAAAGCGGTTGAACTGGCCAACTACCTCTGTGACAACGGCAGTGAAGGGATCATCGTCAGCGGCACCACCGGGGAATCACCGGTACTTTCGATGGAGGAACAGCTTCAGCTCTTTGCCTTGATAAAAGAAAAAGTAGGTAAACGGGTCCCCATATGGGGGGGGACCGGTTCAAATAATACCGCCCATGTGGTTGAATTGAGCCGGGAGGCTGAAAAGGCTGGTTTAGACGGGTTGCTGCTGGTATGCCCCTATTACAACAAACCTCCCCAGGAGGCATTGTACAGGCATTTTAAAACGATTGCCGAAGCCGTCTCCATACCGGTGATGCTCTATAATATTCCCGGAAGAACAGCGGTAAACATGACCCCTGCCACCATGGCCCGGCTGGCCGAAATTGACAATGTGGTGGCGGTCAAGGAATCGACCGGTGATATGGAGCAATGCTCCCTGTTAAACAGCCTCTTGCCGGCCGATGTAGCCGTATTTTCCGGTGACGATTCTCTGACCCTTCCCATGATGGCTCTGGGGGCCAGGGGTGTGGTGAGTATTGTCTCCCATATCCTGGGCAACGAGATAAAGGCCATGATCGATGCTTTTGTCGCCGGAAACGTTGAACAGGCCAGGGAACTGCATATCAAACTATTTCCTGCTTTTAAGGGCTTGTTTATAACCACCAATCCCATACCGCTTAAAGCCGCCCTGAACTTAATGGGCATGGAGGTGGGTGGAGTCCGTCTGCCCTTAATCGAAGCGGATGACGCCCAGGTGGAAGCGATGAGGGCATTATTAAAATCATATAATTTAATGGCCTAGTTTAGTAAAAAGCACGGACCGCCGTGGAGAGGATGGAGTGTCAGCTTCCATCCTTCGGCATTTTTCTACATAAATTATGAAACTATTGAGCAGGCCGGATTGTCGGTATATTGTAAGGTTTACAATTTTCAGCTATAATTATCAGGACAGTATTGTGCGGACATAATTATTTGGAAGAATCTAAGGTGACAACTTTATAGCAAAGGAGGTGTTTCGGTGTCTGAAGAAGCCCGTTTGCACATCATTCCTCTGGGCGGTTTGGGGGAAATCGGGAAGAACATGATGGCAATCAGATATCAGGACACTATTGTGGTTATTGACGCCGGGCTTATGTTCCCTGAAGAAGAACTGCTGGGCATTGATATGGTAATACCTGATATTACCTACCTTTTAGAAAACCGGGATAAAGTAAAGGCCATTCTGCTTACCCATGGACATGAAGACCATGTGGGGGCGCTTCCCTATGTGCTTAAAGAGATAGATGTGCCAATATATGGGAGCCGCTTGACTCTGGGCCTGGTTGAGCAAAAACTCAGTGAACAGGGTATAGACGCAGCGGATTTTCACTCCATATTGCCGCGCGATAAAATAAAGATAGGTCCATTTGAAGTCGAGTTTTTCCGGGTCAGTCACAGCATTCCCGATGCCATGGGAATAGCCTTGCATACTCCCCTGGGAATCGTTCTTCATACCGGTGACATTAAACTGGATCAGACGCCGGTCGATGGTGAAGTAGTCGATTTTCGAAAACTGGCCGAGCTGAGTGAAAAAGGCGTTCTGGTAATGTTTGGCGACAGTACCAACGCTGATAAGATAGGATTCACCATGTCCGAAAAGGTTGTGGGCAACACCTTTGACGACCTGTTTGGCCGCTGTGAAGGGCGCATTATAGTAACTACTTTTGCTTCCAATGTGCATCGCATTCAGCAGGTTATAAACACCGCCCAAAAATATGGGCGTAAAGTTACGGTAGTAGGACGCAGTATGATAAACAATGTTCGGGTTTCTATGGACCTCGGCTATATGACAGTTCCGGAAGGACTTCTAATTGAAGTTGAGGAGATCAACCAGTATCGTCCCAACCAGATAGTTATCGTGACTACCGGTTCCCAGGGGGAGCCGATGTCAGCCCTTACCCGCATGGCCACGGCAGATCACCGTTGGGTGGCTATTCAACCCGGGGATACGGTTATCATATCCGCAACCCCTATACCGGGCAATGAAAAGCTGGTAGCCAAAACGGTTGATCTCCTTTTCCGCCAGGGAGCTGAAGTGGTTTACGAAAAAGGCGTGGGGGTGCATGTATCAGGTCATGCCGCCCAGGAAGAGCTTAAGATATTGCTCAACCTGATCCGCCCCCGTTATTTTATACCCGTGCATGGCGAATACCGCCATCTGATGAAGCATGCTAAATTGGCCGAAAGCCTTGGAATACCGCGGTCGCGCATTTTTGTCACCGAGAATGGTCAGATGATCGAAGTGGGTAAGAAGAAAGCCAGCATAGTCGGTAAGGTGACTGCGGGTAAGGTTTTGGTTGACGGTTTGGGGGTAGGGGATGTAGGCAATATTGTTTTGCGGGACCGTAAACAGCTGTCCCAGGACGGCATTATGATTGTGGTGGTCACCCTCAATAAAGAGGTAGGCGAGGTTGTCGCCGGCCCCGATATTGTAACCCGTGGCTTTGTTTATGTCAGGGAGTCTGAAAAGCTGATCGATGAGGCCAAGGAAAAAGTCAAAGACGCCCTTGACAACTGCACCAAGCGCGGCATAACTGAATGGGCGGTAATCAAGGCCCATGTCAGGGACCGCCTGAGTAAATACCTGTACGACATGACCGGCCGTCGCCCCATGATCATGCCCATAATAATGGAAGTTTAGCAAAAAACAATAGTGAAATACTTATACTGCCAGGTGCCACGAATGCGCCTGGCAGTTTGGTTTTGAAATGATAACCCAATCGGCCAAGGTATGATTTCCGGGTTTTTAGCCAAGCTAAGGATGAGTAAAATCATTTGGAAGGGGATAAAGCGTTGACGGAGACCAATCCACAAGCGGGCGATAACCAGGAACAAAAAATCGAAGCCATAAAAGAATTGGGTCAAACCGAGGTTCCATCATTTAAGAGCGATATCCACTGCCTTACCATAAGCGGGCAGGTGGAAGGACATATGGTTCTTCCTCCCCAAAACAAGACTACCAAATATGAGCACCTGATGCCGCAACTGGTAGCCATTGAGGAAAACCCCAACATCAAAGGCCTGCTGGTTCTCCTGAATACGGTCGGTGGTGATGTGGAGGCCGGTTTGGCCCTGGCGGAGATGATCTCCAGCTTATCCAAACCAACCGTATC
Source organism: Syntrophomonas sp. UBA5314 (assembly GCA_002410325.1). GTDB lineage: Bacteria > Bacillota > Syntrophomonadia > Syntrophomonadales > Syntrophomonadaceae > UBA5314. Next base: position 143,284 of record DHRK01000069.1, on the reverse strand, counting down.
GATTGTCCTGGGGGGAGGCCATTCCATTGGCTCGTCAATAGCAGTGAGCACTGATTATACATTTATAGCGCCGACCGCCACCATGACGATTCACCCCATCAGGCTCACCGGGCTCGTAATAGGGGTTCCGCAGACCTATGAATACCTGGATAAAATGCAGGACCGGGTAGTGCGTTTCGTGATCGAGCATTCTCGTATAACAGAAGAACGCTTCAGGGAATTGATGTTCAAGACCGGAGACCTGGCCCGGGACATTGGGACCGTTCTGGTGGGCAGGGATGCTGTGGACTGTGGCCTTATTGACGAAGTCGGGGGTGTCAAAGAGGCGCTCGGCAAGCTTCATAAAATGATATCCGGTGAAGGGGGGCTGGTGCAGTGATATTCTATTGGCCGGAGATGCAGGCCTGGGATGATTCCTCCCCGCCAAAAGAAAGGCGTTACTTCAAGCTGCCTTCGGGCGGAACCCTGGCCGCTGAAGCGTGGGGCCGTGATCAACTGCGGGTGGTCGAGGTAATCAGCACTGATCCGGCCGATTATATAAACAGCGTAATTGAGCCCGGCCGCATCTTGACTCTTGAACCCCGGGTTCAGACTGAAGCTTCGGCCGGCTCTGGTTCGGAGGCTTGAGGGGATCCGGCCCCGTCCAATAAAAAGCCTATTATTTCATCGGTAAGATTGATGAGTACATGGCCATGGTCGGGCAGCACCGTAATGCCTGCCCGGGGCAGCAGGCGCTCCAAACGGGCGGCCATTTTTGCACTATGATTAATAACGTCTTTAGCGCCGGTAAAGAGCTTTACCGGCATAATTAAACGCTTTATGTCTTCGTCTGAGAACATGTCAATAGTCCCTAGACGGGGCCGAAAATTGGTCATTATCAGATTTATGAACTCCAGGGCCGGTTCGCCGATAGCTGCTTCGCCTACAACCAGCTTGTTTAAGATCTCAGCCCCCTTTTTGCCCATCAGGCTTAAAGGCAAGGCCTTTATTAAGAACGACCATTTGGTGGGAACCAGTCCCGAGGGTGCCAATAGCACCAGCTTGTTAACCCGTTCAGGTTGATAAATAGCGTATTTGAGAGCTATCCAACCCCCGTAGGAAAGCCCTACAATGGAGGCCTGCTCAAGACGCAGTTCGTTCAGAACATCTTCCAGCCATTCAGCAAAGGCCGGACTTCTCCAGGACGGTCGATTGCGCGAACTCTTGCCCGGCTCTCCCGGAATGTCTACCAAATAAACCCGAAAGTGCTGGCAATACCGGGCTACATCTCCCATCCAGGCAGCTGAATTGGAATTAGAGCCATGAAGCAATATCAGGGGGGGATTTAAAGGGTCGCCGCAGGCTATTACATGGGTGCGTCCGTGTCTGGTATTGGTCCTGCCGGAGTCGTAAGACACCGGCCATTGCTCCAGGAGTTGGTTATAGTAACTCATGACCAGCATTTCTCCACTGGTTGTCTTATATATTGACTTCTTATTCATGGTCTTTTTTCCTTTCTTTAGGCTCAGTCTGCCCACTGAACTTTCTCAATTCAGAACGAAGCTGGTGCACCCAGGATAGCTCGTTTTGGTATACGGCCGACCAGTTTTGGGAGATCATCCGCCAGAGACATTTTTCCCTTTCCGTACGGGCCGGATTGGGGCTCCCGCGTCTTTCCCGCTCGGTGTGAATGAGCAATTGCAGCTTCAACTCTTCTTCATAAACAACCAACAGCTTTTCCAATTCCTTGTCATCCAACTGATCAGCCCAGGCCAGCTGAATTAAAAAGGTATTGCGCAGTTGGGGCGGCTCAGGCTGGCTGGTAAGCCATTCCCGCAGCGCGGACTGTCCCAGTGCAGTAATAGTATACAGTTTGCGGGCCGGATTATTTTCCTGCAGCTGGATTTCACTCTCCAGCAAACCTTCCTGGTGTAATTGTACCAGACTGCGATATATTTGATTATTATTGCCTGACCAGTACAATGACTGAGACTGGGCAAATATTTTTTTTAAATCATATCCCGAAAAAGGTCTCCAGCTTAGAAAACCCAGGATGGCAAATTTTATATTCATACTATCTCCCATAGATTTTATTTAACATATGTTAATGTTAACATATGGATTGTTTAAAGGCAAGATGGATGATTTTGGACTAATTAGGCAGTGAGCTGTGCTATAATGAATTGATGCCAATTTCACTCGGCCAGGGGCGTAATATTTGCAGGACCATAGTCTCGACACAGAGGATAATAGGTGTTTGTTGGCATTGCTCGACTTGTGTCTATATGTGTAAACTTTTCCTTAGCAAGGAAGAGAAAGGGCTGTTCTTTTCTATGTAACGGAGGGCTGAAACTTAAAAACCATGGCGAAAAAAAAGGAACCGGTCAGAAAGGTAAAAAGGAAAGTAAGAAAGGCTGAGCCTTCTCCGGAACAATTGGCCCAAGCCAAACTTGGCCGTGAGATACTGTCGATTACCCTGTTCATGTTGGCCGTTTTTTTGTATGTGGGCTTGAGCAAATACCAGGGAAACCCCCAGGACGCTCAGTTTTTAGGTATAGTTGGAACATCTGCGCTGAGTCTTCTGCACACCCTGTTTGGAGTGGCTGGTTCATATGTGGTGGTTTTCTTTTTCCTGGTTTGGGCTATACACATAGGACTGGAAAAAGAAATTTGGTCTTCCCGAATGACGGGCGTAGTTGTTTTTGGCCTGACCTACCTGGTTGCCTTAAGCCTGTACAATATTCCCGGCGGACTGACCGCCTGGGAGGCGGGCCAGCTGGGCATGGGGGGAGGCTACCTGGGCGGCGCCTTGGGCTATACCTTAAGCAAAATGCTCGGTGAAATAGGGTCTTTGATCGCGGTAATACTGGCCTTCACCCTGTCTTTTATAGTAGTTGTAGGCAAGCCTCCGGGCGAAATTGCCAGATGGATATACCGCCAGCTGCAACACCTGAAAAACAAGCTGCCGGAATCGTTGTTTTACCCGGAAACACCCAGTGTGGAAGCGAGTGCCGCTCAGGAAAACCCTTTGATAATTGAAGGGGATCGTCCCCGGAATACCTTCGTTGATTATGTTCCGCCGGTGACCAGGGAAAGCACCGAGCCCGTACCGTTGGTGCTGGACTATACCAGCCCCCGGCCGGAGCCGGAAGCGAGGACGGACCTAAGGCCGGTTTCAAGGGAAGCGGGTCCTTACGAAAAGCCCCCGATTGAATTGTTAAGCAATACCCGGAGTGAAAAAAGCATTGATAAAAAGAACATCAGGGAGAGCATTTCAGTACTTGAAGATACCTTTGCCAGTTTTGGCATTGGGGTCAAGGTGAATCAGGTGAGTTGCGGGCCGGCCGTCACTCGCTATGAATTGACCCCGGCGTCGGGGGTTAAAGTTAGCAGAATCCTGGCCCTGGCTGACGATCTTCAATTGAACCTGGCCGCTCCGGGTATTCGCCTGGAAGCACCCATACCGGGAAAGGCGGCGGTGGGAATTGAGGTACCGAACAGCAAGACATTGAGCGTCGGTTTGCGCCAGTTGTTGACTTCTCCGGCTTTTAATAAGACCAGCAGCCCTTTGACCTTCGCGCTGGGCGAGGATATAACCGGCAATCCGGTTGTAGCCCATTTGAGTGAGCTGCCCCATTTGTTAATTGCTGGTTCCACTGGATCGGGAAAAAGTGTATGCTTGAATTGTATTATAATGAGTTTTCTTTTTAACGCTTCGCCCGAAGAACTGAAAGTCGTATTTATCGACCCCAAAATGGTCGAGTTAACCGTCTACAACGGCATCCCTCATTTGCTGACTCCGGTGGTTACCAACAGCAAAAAGGCTGCTCAGATCCTGAAATGGATGGTTAACGAGATGGAAAAGCGCTATCGTTTATTTGCGGAAAAGGGCGTTCGCGACATTCAACGGTACAACCAGGTAGTGAAAGAGAAGCTTCCTTATATAGTAATTGTTATTGACGAACTGGCCGACTTAATGATGGTGGCACCGGTAGAAGTTGAAGACTCCATCTGCCGGTTGGCGCAGATGGCCAGAGCGGCTGGAATGCATCTGATTGTAGCCACCCAGCGGCCGTCCGTGGATGTGGTCACCGGTATTATTAAAGCCAATATACCGTCTAGAATCGCCTTTGCTGTTTCGTCTCAGGCCGATTCGCGCACCATTCTCGATATGGGTGGAGCGGAAAAGCTTTTAGGAAAAGGGGACATGCTTTTCTTCCCGGTGGGAGCGGTTAAGCCTTACCGGGTTCAGGGCGCCTACGTTTCCGATGCCGAGATTGAAAACACGGTCCAGTTTATCCATGAACAGTCCGGTGAATTAGTCGAAGAGGACGCCTTCCAGGATATGGAGCCGACCCTGGAGGAATTAGATGAAGGTGACGAGCTTTTCTGGGATGCGGTCAAGGTTTTTGTAGAGACCAGGAAAGCGTCGGCCTCGCTGTTGCAGAGAAGGTTAAGGGTGGGTTACGCCCGGGCGGCGCGTCTGGTTGATCTTATGGAAGACCGGGGGATTGTATCTCCACTTGATAATAATAAGAAAAGAGAAATTCTAATTGACGGTGAGCAGTTGGAAAAGCTATTGGAGCGTAACCGTTTGCTGTAAAGCAATAACGACGCGGGAGTATTTGTATGAGGTTGACCTTACGGGAAAAAGAAATACTTGATTTTGTTACAAAGCATCCTATGATAGCGCAGGATGATTTAGCCCGGCATTTTGGAATTACCAGGTCCTCGGTCGCCGTTCATATTTCCAACCTCATGAAAAAAGGGGCCATTATGGGCAAGGGCTATGTGGTTAACGAACAGGTGTCGATAGTTATAATTGGCCGCATCTTTTTACAGATCAACATTGCTCAAAGGCAAGACACCAGTGAAATTGATCTGCAATACACCGGATTTGCCCTGGAAAGCTGCAAAGCCTTAAGCGGTTTAGGGCTGAATCTAAAGGTGATAAGTGTTGTGGGAAACGATGATCTGGCCCTTACCCTGATCGATGAAATACAAAAAAGAGAGACCGATATCACCAATATTGCACGTCATCCTGAAAAACGCAGCGGGCGGCTGGTAAAGATCGACGGGACCAGGGCTTATGAAGAGGGCTTTAGTTTGGAAGACTATGAAAAAGCCATTAGTCAAAAAGAATGGGTGGCTATGAATTGCCAGTGGCTTATCATTGAGCCGGTTTTTCACCGGTATGCTTTGAACAAGTGGCTGGAAAAGGAACAGGAGACCCTCCCTTCAATATGCACCTGCGCGCTGGTTAAGCGGGCCGAGCAATTGCCGGACTTTTTGCAACGCTTTTCACTGGTCGTTTTGGGGGTGGAGGAAAATAATCAGATCGAAGTCTGCGCCAACCAGTTGGCTGAGGCCATGAACCAGGGTTATATATTGGTTACAGACGGTAAAACCCGGATTTTATATATCAATGATGGAAGTATAGCCGAGTTTCCCTTGTTGCCCAGCCAGCAGTTTAATTTGGAGAGATCGTTGCCTTATCTGCTTGGAGGCGTGGTATACGGCCTATCGTCACGCTACAATCTCCGCCAGGCTGTGAGGATGGCGGTAGGGACCGCCAGCAGCCATGGATAGGATTACCAAGCACAAAATAAACCAGGTTCAGGGAGTGGGTGCCGGACATGGAATTTAACAAGCGACTGAGGGAAGAACGCCTCAGACAGGGTTGGTCGCTGGAGGAAGTCGAAGAGGAAACTAAAATCCGCAAGTATTACCTGGAAGCTTTAGAAAACGGGAATTTCCGGGTTCTTCCGCCTCCCGTGTACGCCAGCGGGTTTGTAAAACGCTACGCTATTCTTTTGGGCCTGGATGAAAAAGAAATGGTGACAGAGTTTCGCGCCCTGGCCTATGGTGAGGGAGAAGAGCCGGAAATGACAGAAGAACCGGTCGAGGTCGTTTCGCGCGAACGCGAGCCCCGCAAACCGCTGCCTATTAAAAATATTAAAAATATTAAAAATATAGCGGCCGGTATCGTTTTTTTAATTATTGCCCTGTGGCTAGGAAGTTATCTCGTCTCATATATAGCCAACTGGAGTAAAAACCATACTACGCCTCCGGATCAAACCAAGGTCGAGCAAAATCAGGCTCCAGATCAGAATCCAAACAATAATCAAACGCCGCCTCAGCAAACCACTACTCCGGAACAGACTGCGCCGCCTCCGGCGCCAACCAATCAATCCGGGGTTACCGTGGATCTTGAAGTTACCGCGCGCTGCTGGTTGAGTGTTACCGTTGACGGCAAAAATACCTTTACCGGCACTTTGATTGCAGGAGATAAAAAGAGCTTCACCGGAAAAAAGAGCGTTGTGCTTAATGTAGGCAATTCCGGGGGTATCAAAATAACCATGAATGGTCAACTACAGCCGGCGCTGGGAGCAACCGGGGAACATAAAATCAAGGAATATAAGGCCGGACCATAGAAACTTAAAACAGGAGATGCAGGGTGAAGGTTGGATTTATTAACCTGGGATGCGCCAAGAACCGGGTTGACACAGAGGTAATGATGGGGCTGGTTAAGAAGGCGGGACACCAGCTGGTTGATAAAGTTGAACAGGCCGAAGCCGTAATAATCAATACCTGCGGCTTTATCTCAGAAGCCCAGGAAGAAGCTATCGATACAATTCTAGAAACAGGACGTTTGAAAGAGAAAGGACAGCTGCGGTATTTAATAGCCGTGGGCTGTCTCAGCCAGCGATACGGGGCCCAGCTTTATGAAGAGATTCCCGAGTTGGATGGTATATGGGGTCTTTTAAACCCGTCGGAATGGCAGGCCAATTTAGATGCAGTATTTAATGGCACCAGGGTATTTTCTATAAACCAGCCCCCGGGCAGGTTTATAGAGCAGGGGCAACGGATTGTAAGCACCCCGGCTGGCTGGGCCTATCTCAAAGCAGTGGAAGGCTGCGATAATCATTGCCGTTACTGTTCTATTCCTTCGATCAAAGGGCCCTTGCGCTCACGCCCGCTGGAGGACCTGCTCAAGGAAGCCGAGCAGATGGTTAACCGGGGCATTAAGGAACTCACCGTGATCGGACAGGACACCACCCTATATGGCAAGGATTTGTACGGACAGTCAAGACTGGCTGAATTGATAGGCCGTCTGGATGGCATTGAAGGGCTGGAATGGCTTCGCCTTATGTATCTTCACCCGGCGCATATTACCGGCGAAATGATTGAAGCTCTGAGCCGGGGGAAAAAGCTGGTTCCCTATTTGGAGATTCCTGTTCAGCACGCTTCATCACGAATACTTTCCGCCATGGGACGCCGTCATGATAAAGAGCATCTTATAAAGCTGTTCAGCGATATCAGAGCCGCCCTTCCCGGCGTAGTGCTGCGAACAACGGTTATGCTGGGATTTCCCGGCGAAACCGAGGAGGATTTTCAAGAACTGCTTGAGTTTATGGAAGCCATAAGGTTTGACTGGCTGGGAGCGTTTACCTTTCAGGCCCAGGAGGGTACGCCGGCTTATGCCATGCCAGAGCAAATTAATGATGAAATTAAAGCCCGGCGCAAGGATATAGTAATGTCTGTGCAGAAGCATATAACCCGGCAGAAAAACATTGAGCGTTTAAACACCCGGCAGAGGGTGCTGGTTTCTTCAACGGCTTCCAAGAGCCTTTACCTTGGAAGGACGGCTTTTCAAGGGCCGGAAGTTGATGGCATGACGATTGTGAAAAGTGAAACATCTTTAAAAAAAGGATGTTTTTACGAGGTGCTCCTTAAAGCTGTGCGTGATTTTGACATGATCGGGGAAGTAGTAAATGAATCTGCCCAATAGCCTGACCGTTTTGCGAATTATACTTATACCCCTGTTTGCGGTATTGCTTTTACTGAGAATGCCCAACAGCGATTACCTGGCTGCGGGAGTATTCCTGGCGGCTGCTTTGACTGACAGCCTGGACGGTTACCTGGCCCGGCGCTGGAAGCAGGTAACCAAGCTGGGTATTATTTTGGATCCTATTGCCGATAAGCTGCTGATTACTGCTGCATTGATAAGCCTGGTGGAGCTGGCCCGGGTTCCAGCCTGGATAGCTATCGTTATTTTGGGCCGGGAGTTTGCGGTTACCGGATTAAGGGCTTTTAAGGCTGAAGAGGGGATTGTCATACCCGCCAGCATGCTGGGCAAAATGAAGACTTTCACCCAGGTAGTGGCCGTACTGCTCACTATTCTCAAACCGGCTATGCTGCATTTTACTTCACTCCCCCTGGACCAGTGGTTTATGTATCTGGCGGTGATCATCACCCTGGTTTCAGGTGTTGAATACTTTCTCAAGTTTCTGCGCCTTACCGAGGAATTTCAACGACCGGTGTCCTGATCTATCGCCGCCGTAGTGTGAAATAATCTTCCTGCATTTTGCATCCCTCCGCATAAGACCCCAATGCAACCCAAAGCCCTGAATTACCATATTTTAATAGGCCTTCCCGCCAACGCCCCGTGCTATAATGGTCCAGGAGAGGAGGTGGGTGAATGCCTAAAAAGGCCGATTTTAATATAGTTACAGCGGTTGCGGCCCTGGTTATTGTGCTTATAATTTCCTTCTCATCCTATTACCTGTATAAACGCTTTGGCGTTGACGCCCCCCTGGAGAAAAAAATTGAGGCCCTGGAAGGGGTGGCAGATTCGAAGGCTACCCGACTCAAGGATGGATACGAGATCGATATAAACATGAAAAAGGTAGCCAACCTGCAGGAGGCTTATACCTCTATAGACCGAGCGGTCAGGGATTCTCTTCCCCAAAAAGAATACTCGTTGCATCTGACTGATAAACCCAACCAGTCCCTGCAGGATTTTATGCAGCATATGCAGCCGGCGGTTTTCGAGTCACTGGCGGCCAACCGGTTTATCTGGCTGGATCAGGAATTGTCCCGCCGCACCCAGGAAGCCGGTTTGCAGTATAAGCTGTTTGTAGACCAGGAGCATCTCTACCTGCAGGTTGAAGATGGGGAGAATTATATATACCAGATCATTGACCGGGAAAAGAACCAAACTAACATGCCGGTCGGGGCATCTTGATATAGCCCGGACGACATAAACCAGCAGCCGGTTTTGGGCTGCTGTTGCCATTATTTAGGCTTAGCCGGGCCTGATAAGCCTGTGTTATAATTATTTACAAAAAAATGTATAATAATTTATTTGCCTTATTTAGCTGATAAGCAGGACGGGAGGTTCGCGTCTTGAAAGAGTTCGCGCTAGGATCGGGAGTCGGAATTATTGTATTTTTAGCTTTAATCGGTATCAATGTGATGCCGGTACTGTTGCTGGCCTTGCTGGCAGCGGGATTGTATTTTTTTATGCAGACCCAGGGCAACTTGAAATTTGAACAGGTCGGGAGCGGCGTGGAAGCCGCTTCCGGAATAAGTTTTGATGATATTGGAGGGCAGGATTCAGCGATAAAGGAGTTAAAAGAGGCCTTGCAGTTCCTGTTAAACGCGGAGGAAATAGTACGTATGGGAATAAGGCCTTTAAAAGGCATTCTGCTGGTGGGTCCCCCCGGCACCGGAAAAACGCTTCTGGCCCGGGCGGCAGCCAGTTTTACCAGCTCGATTTTTATGGCCGCCTCGGGTTCCGAGTTTATCGAAATCTATGCTGGAGTAGGAGCCAAGCGCATTCGGCAGCTGTTTCGCGATGCCCGGAAAAAGGCGATAAACGCCAGCAAACCCAGTGCCATTATTTTTATTGATGAATTGGACGTGCTGGGGGCCAAGCGGGGAAGCCACTCCAGCCACATGGAATATGATCAAACCCTTAACCAGCTGCTGGTGGAAATGGATGGCCTGCGGCAAAATGAGGACCCCCGCATACTTATAATCGGAGCCACCAATCGCTCCGATCTGCTCGATCCGGCCCTCCTGCGTCCGGGCCGTTTTGACCGGCAGGTTCAGGTTAACCTGCCTGATCGCAAAGGGCGGATAAAGATCCTGGATATTCATACCCGCAATAAACCGATTTCGGATCGAGAAATACTGCATGATATTGGACGGGAAACCTTCGGCTTTTCAGGAGCCCATTTGGAAAGCCTGGCCAATGAGGCTGCCATTATGGCTATGCGGGAAAACAGCACTACTATAGAAAAGCATCATTTCAGCGAGGCAGTGAACAAGGTAATGATGGGCGAGAAGCTGGATCGCATACCCAGCCGGCCGGAAATCGAGAGGGTAGCGGTTCATGAAAGCGGTCATGCCCTGGCCTGTGAGTTATTGGAACCGGGTTCGGTTTCTTCGCTTACCGTAGCCCCCCGGGGCAACGCCCTGGGTTTTATGCGTCGTTCTCCCCGAGAAGACCAGTATTTATATACGCGTCAGGAGCTTGACCGGCAGATTATGGTGGCCGTGGCCGGTGCGCTGGCGGAAGAAGTCAAATATGGCGACCGTAGTACCGGGGCTCAGAATGACTTTTCCCAGGCCTGGAACCTGGCCCAGGAGATTGTGGGAAGCGGACTCTCTTCACTGGGTATCGTAAAAAGGGACCAACTGCCCGATGAACAGCTGTTTAATGAGTGTCGGGAAATCATTGCCGAACTGGAAAAGAGCACTCTTAGCCTGCTGCTTGACAATAAGGAAGCTTTAATGAATCTGGCGGATTGCCTGCTGACGGAAGAAAACATCGATCAGTCCCGCTTCCAGGAAGTTATAGCGATCTGAAAAATTTCCCATTCTAATTAGAACCCGGATGCAGTCCCGTGCTGCGTCCGGGTTCTTTGCGCTTCAGCGCCCCGGGCCTTGAGGCGGCATATTTTGCCGATATTACAGGTATTTTGGCAAGTGACAATTAACCGTCAAAAGAGTGTTTTTAGGGGCAATAATCTACTTTTTTTTCCAGGCAACAGGGGTAAAGTCCCTGGATGTAGAAATTATTAAACCTGGTTTCAGTTTGACAACAACGAGGCCTTGCAGAGATTTGGCCGGCGGGAATTAAAGTTTTAGGTGTTACAGACTGCTAACAATGCGCAATATAAAACTTAAGACCGATAAGGAGATGAATCCATGCAGCGGGTTTGTATAATATCAACCGGAACTGAATTGATGTTAGGCAGTACGGTTGACAGCAATGCGAATTTTCTTTCCCGGTGCCTGACCGACCTGGGCTTTAAAGTAGTAACCAGGTACACGGTGGGCGACAGTGAAGAATATATCCGGGAAGCTTTTACCCAGGGTTTGCGGCAGGCGGATCTGATTGTATCCAGCGGAGGCCTGGGGCCCACCCTCGATGACTTGACTAAACAAACCGCCTGCCAGGTGTTGGGAGTTCAGCCCGTGCTGAATAATGAAGAAGTGCAGCGTCTACGGGATTTTTTCCGGCGCCGCAATCGGGAAATGCCTGAAGCCAACTTGAAGCAGGCCATGTTTCCGCCCGAGGCGCTTATTTTACCAAACCGGGTTGGTACGGCGCCGGGAATGTATATAGCCCGCCAGGGCAAGGCGGTGGCCCTTTTACCCGGCCCACCCCGGGAGATGGAGCACATGTATCGAAGCGCCCTGGAACCGGTCTTAAAAAAAGAGTTTTCTATCGAGCCTAAGGTCGCCCGTCAAACAATCAAGGTGCTGGGTCCAGGTGAATCCCAGGTGGAGGCCCTTTTGGGCAGCTTGATGGAACAGCCTGATTATTCAATTGCCTTATTGGCCAAAGACGGAGAAGTGCATGTAAAAGTCAGCGCTGAAGCAAAAGATTTGGAACAGGCGGAAGCCATACGCGACCGGGCAGTAAGTTTGGTTGAAGCAAAACTGGTATCCCATGTGTTTGGCTACGATGATGATACCCTGGAAGGGAGGGTGGCTGTTTTACTGGAAGAACAAGGCCTGAAGCTGGCAGTCGCCGAATCGTGCACCGGCGGGCTCCTGTCCAAAGTACTTACCGATATACCAGGCAGTTCTTCATATTTTTGGGGTTCAGTATGTTCATACAGCAATGAGGCCAAAGAAATGCTCCTGGACGTAAATCCGGATACTTTGAACCGTTTTGGGGCGGTCAGCCCGGAGACCGCCGCCGAGATGGCGACCGGGCTGCGCAGCCGCAGCGGGGTCGATTATACCCTTTCAATTACCGGGATAGCAGGGCCGGGAGGAGGCAGCGCGGAAAAACCGGTTGGTCTGGTGTTTTTGGGTCTGGCCGGTCCGGAAGGGTGTAGCGTTAAAGAACTGCGGTTTGTGGGTCACCGGGAGGCAATTCGGATTCTGGCTGTCAAATCAGCTCTGGATTTGTTAAGGAGGCAACTTACCAGGGGAGGAAGCAAAGCATGAGATTGTTTATAGCCATTCCAGTCACTGATGCGGTTAAAGACTATGCAGCATCAGTTCGGAATGAACTGGATATGAATCACCCCGATGTCAAATGGGTCGAGAAAATCAATTACCACCTGACCCTTAAATTCTTGGGCGAAGTGACTCCGGCTTCACTCGACGCAATAAAAAAAAGGCTGAACACCGTAGCCGAGATTTGCCCGGTGTTTAACCTTAAAACCAGGGGGGTGGGTTTTTTCCCCAATCGCGGCCGTCCTCGGGTTATCTGGGCGGGTATTTTCGGCGAAATGGATAAAGCTGATTTTTTAGGGGAAAGAGTTGACGCCTATCTTAGCGAATTCGGTTTTGACCCTGAAAAAAAGCGCAGTTTTCATCTCACTCTGGGGCGCATCCGGTCGGATTTGGGCCTGGCCGAATTGCAGCTTAAAGCGGCGGGAATCAGCAAACGCAGCGAGGAACATAGTTTCACGGTAGACCAATTCCTGCTCATGGAGAGCAAGCTGTCATCCCGGGGACCCCATTACTCGGTATTGGAAAGCTACCGTCTGGAGGGCTAGGACTCCATACGCTTTATTGATTGACAGGAGCGGACGGGGTGGAATATAATCAAAGGGCGAACATATGTTTGAGGAGGGTTTTAGGGTGGATGCGAATCAAGGGAGAGCAGAGGCGTTAAACAACGCTATAAAAAGTATTGAAAAGCAGTTCGGCAAGGGGTCTATTATGCGTTTGGGCGAGGCCTCGGCCATGAACATTGAAGTTATCTCCAGCGGTTGTATGTCGCTTGACATTGCTTTAGGGGTGGGCGGCTTTCCACGCGGCAGGGTAGTTGAGATATTTGGCCCGGAATCATCCGGTAAAACTACGGTAGCTTTGCATGGCATCGCCCAGGCTCAAAGGCAGGGCGGTATGGCCGCTTTTGTCGACGCTGAGCATGCCCTGGACCCGCTTTATGCCAAAAACCTGGGTGTGGATATTGAGAACCTGCTGGTCGCCCAGCCTGACTCAGGGGAGCAGGCTTTGGAAATTACCGAGGCCCTGGTAAGAAGCGGAGCCATTGATGTGGTGGTGGTGGACTCGGTGGCGGCCCTGGTGCCCAAAGCGGAGCTCGATGGGGAAATGGGTGATGTGCATGTTGGTCTGCAAGCCCGCCTCATGTCCCAGGCTTTGCGCAAACTAACCGGACACATAAGCAAATCCAAAGCCTGCGTAATTTTTATAAACCAGATTAGGGAAAAAGTTGGGGTGGTTTATGGGAATCCGGAGACGACCACCGGCGGCAGAGCTTTAAAATTCTATTCTTCCGTCCGGGTAGAAGTGCGCAAAGGTGAAGCTATAAAACAGGGTACTGACATTTCCGGCTCCCGGACCAAAGTAAAAGTAGTGAAGAATAAGGTAGCCCCCCCCTTCAAGACAGCCGAATTTGATATAATGTATGGTTCGGGCATCTCGCGTGAGGGAGATCTTCTTGATATTGCCTGCACTCTTGACGTCATTCAGAAAAGCGGCTCCTGGTATTCCTATGAAGGGGAGCGCCTGGGGCAGGGACGGGAGAATGCCAAAGAATACCTGAAAAACAATCCTGAGTTCTGTTTATCCCTGGAACAAAAGATAAAGAATTCCACCATAATCGCCAGCCCTATGGGCAGTCAACCAGAGGAAGCTTGACACTCTTCTGGAAACTAACTAAAATTTTAATAAGGTTCAGTTGAGCAGTCATAACTCGTGACTTAACCATAGAAAAGCCAGGATCTGGCGTGTAATTCAAAAGTCCCTGAGGTAAAACGGCAGTTCTTTTGCCGTATATATAGATGTTTGCCAGTGGCAGGTTTGAATTCAACACAGTCAGTATGTACTAAGCTTCATCCACAACCTTAGTAAAGTAAACAGGAAGTTTAGACCAAAAAGTCTGGTGTCTGGGAATAGGCGAGTTTATCTGGGTTCAACTAAACCGAGTAGTTACTCGGTTTTTTTGTGTCTAAAGACACGTGAAAAATAATACAACATAAGGAGGTGAACGAGATAGATAGCTACGTAATTGTTATAGTAATGACAGTTTTTTTGGTGGTAGGATTAATTTCTGGTTATTATTTACGTAAAATACTGGCTGAAGGCAGGCTCGGAGCGGCTGAGGAAGAAGCCAAGCGTATTCTGGATGAGGCCGGTAAGGAAGTAGAAGCCCAGAAAAAAGAAATCCTGTTGGAAGCCAAGGAGGAAATCCATCGCAACCGGCAAGATGCGGAAAAGGAAATCCGGGATCGCCGCCGGGAACTGGACCGGATTGAAAGGCGTATTCTTCAAAAGGAGGAAATGCTGGACCGGAAAAGTGAAAACATGGAGAAGAAGGAACAGGGTTTAAGCGACAAAGAAAAGGTAATAGAAAAGACCCAGCAAGATCTGCAGATGATTCTTACCCAACAGCTTAAAGAGCTTGAACGCCTGTCCGGGTTGAGCTCCGAGGAAGCCAAAGAACTTTTGCTATATAATGTAGAGCAGCAGATTCGCCAGGAGACGGCCGTGATGATCAAATCACTGGAGGCGGAGGCCAAAGAAGAGGCTGATAAAAAAGCTAAAAATATACTCTCTCTGGCTATTCAAAAATGTGCTGCCGATGTAGTATCTGAAACGACCGTATCGGTTGTGGCCCTGCCCAACGATGAAATGAAGGGACGCATCATTGGACGTGAAGGCAGGAATATTAGAACCTTCGAAACCCTTACCGGGGTTGATCTGATTATTGACGACACTCCGGAAGCGGTGATACTTTCTTCTTTTGATCCCATTCGCCGGGAAGTTGCCCGGGTGGCCCTGGACAACCTGGTATCTGACGGAAGAATCCACCCTGCCCGCATAGAAGAAATGGTGGAAAAGGCCCAGAAGGAGATAGAACAGGAGCTTCGTGAAGTCGGTGAACAAGCCGCTTTTGAGGTGGGAGTCCACGGATTGCACCCCGAGCTTATCAGGCTCCTGGGCCGGTTGAAGTACCGTACCAGCTATGGACAGAATGTTCTCAAGCATTCCATCGAGGTAGCCCATCTGGCTGGAGTTATGGCCGCCGAACTCGATGTGGACGTTATGCTGGCTAAGCGGGCCGGGCTGCTCCACGATATTGGAAAAGCGGTGGACCATGAGGTTCAAGGGCCACACGTGGAAATTGGGGTGGATCTGGCTAAAAAATACCGTGAGAGTAAAGATGTGGTTCATGCCATTGCCGCCCATCATGGGGACGTTGATCCGGAAAGCGTGGAAGCGGTTCTGGTACAGGCTTCCGATGCCGTATCCGCTTCAAGGCCGGGTGCCAGAAGAGAGACCCTGGAGGCCTATATAAAACGCCTGGAAAAACTGGAGGCCCTGGCGGATTCCTTTGTAGGAGTGGACCGGTCCTTTGCCATTCAGGCTGGCCGGGAAGTCCGCATAATTGTCAAACCTGACGAAATAGACGATCTGGCCTCAATAAAGCTGGCCCGCGATATTGCGCAAAAGGTTGAACAAGATTTGGATTATCCGGGGCAGATAAAAGTGGTAGTTATTCGGGAAACGCGTTCCGTTGAATTTGCCAAGTAAGCTAAATAAGTTTGATCTGAAAAGCAGGGTTTTAGGCCTTGCTTTTCTTTTCTGGGTTGATCAAATATAATAAACATAAATGTAAAAAAATAACATCAAGTTATATGATAAAATTTAGTTCAAGAAAGTTATTTACGGAGGTTATTTGCTTTTGAGAATGCTGGTAATAGGGGATATAGTTGGAAGGCCAGGGCGCAGGGCGATAAAAGAGATGCTTTCCGAAATCAAGGACCGGTACGCGGTTGATTTTACGGTGGCCAATGGAGAAAATGCTGCCGGCGGCCGGGGTATTAATCGGGAGGTAACAGATGAATTATTATCTTCCGGTATCGATGTTCTCACTATGGGAAATCACGTATGGGACAACAAGGAAATATTTGACCTGATCGATGACCAACCGCGTTTGATTCGTCCTTGTAATTACCCACCGGGCACCCCTGGCCGGGGATACAACATCTTTGAGACGCCCACTGGCCGGATAGCGGTTATCAATGCATCGGGGCGGGTTTTTATGGATGCCCTGGAGTGTCCCTTTTACAAAGTAAATGAGATTTTAGAAGATCTAAAGGGACAATGGGATATTTGCCTGGTTGACTTTCATGCTGAAGCAACCTCGGAAAAAAGGGCTTTTGCTTATTATTTTGACGGACGAGTTACTGCAGTCCTGGGTACTCATACCCATATTCAAACAGCTGATGAAGCTATTCTGGGAGGTGGGACAGCCTATATAACCGACCTGGGAATGACCGGACCAACTGATTCCATTCTGGGTATGAATAAAGAGCAGGTAATTAAGAAATTCTTGACCCAGAGACCGGTTCGCCTGGAAGTGGCCAAAGGGTCTGTTCAAATTCAGGGGGTATTTCTGGAAATCAGTGATGCGGACAAGCGCGTAGTCAAGATCGAACGATTCTCGCAGGATAGGAAGCTGTGATAGAAAAAATATCCAAATAGACCTCTCTAAAAAGAGGAATTACCATATGTTATTAGAATATAGATGTAGAGATATAGAGCAACTAACGTGATTGTGTTTGTATTTTTTTTGAGGGAGGTTTTCTGATGGAAGTTTTAAAGGTTTCAGCCAAGTCCAGTCCCAATTCGGTGGCCGGTGCACTTGCAGGAGTTCTGCGCGAAAAAGGTGCGGCCGAGATACAAGCCATTGGAGCTGGTGCGATTAATCAGGCCATCAAAGCTATAGCCATCGCCAGAGGATTTGTGGCTCCCAGTGGAATGGACCTCATATGTATACCCGCCTTTACTGATATTATGATTGACGGAGAGGAACGAACCGCGATCAAGTTGATTATTGAACCTCGTTAGATGATAAATTAAGCTATTTATAGAAAATCCAACCTGCTTAAACAAGCAGGTTTTTATTTATATTTAACATATCCTCTATACGTATTAAGGAGGCGGATATCTTATGAAAATAGTCGATCTGCATTGCGATATATTATCGAAGTTAGTCGAAAATGAATATTCATTGTATAATAATCCTTATCATTTCGACATTAAACGAGCTTTACAGGTTGGCCAGCGGGTGCAGTTCTTTTCCCTATTCACCTACCCGGACGAAGCCGACGCCTGCATGCGCCAAATTCTACTGCAGACTACCCGGCTCTTACAAGCCTTTCGAGAGTATCCTGACTATATTTACCCGCTTACTCGTTCTGAACAGCTTGACGATCAGGCCAACCGGGACAAGCTTGCGGCGGTGATGCATCTGGAGGGAGGAGAGGCCCTGGGGGCCAATCTCGAATTAATTTACTTGCTGTATGAGCTGGGTTTGAGAAGCCTCGCCTTGACCTGGAATCCCCCCAATCTTCTGGCCGGGGGAGTGGATGCACCAGAAGAGACGAGCGGCTTGACTCCCCTGGGAAGGGAACTCATAAATAGGATGAACCGTATGGGCGTTATATTGGATCTGGCCCATATTGCTCCGCGCTCCTTCTTTGACGTTCTTGAGTTTTATGATAAACCGCTTATGGTCACTCATTCCAATGCTTATCACCTCTGTCCTCACCGGCGTAATCTCAAAGACGACCAGTTAAAGGCCCTGGCCCAAAATGGCGGTGTAATAGGGTTCACCCAGGTGAGCGATTTTGTCAAGGAAACGAGTCCGGTAATACCCGGAGATTTTATTGACCACCTGGTATATGTCGCCGAATTAATAGGGGTTGAGTCTGTGGCTTTGGGGTCTGATTTTGACGGTGCGGATAAAATAGTATTACCCTCGGTTGAGGCCTATGCTGATATGCCCGTCCTACTTGAAAGCCGCGGCTTCAGCAAGAAAGAGATCGAGTTGATCCTGTCGGGGAATGCCTTGCGCGTGATACATCGGCTCATATAGGCTCTAAAATATTTGGCGTTTTATGGTAAACAAACCAGGATATTCGGCATATAATGGAAAGATAAGGACACTTTTTGCCACCATCAACTATAACTGCTTACAAAATTAGCGGAATGGGAGAATGAAGTGTTATACGATTTGCATGTTCACTCCACCGTGTCTGATGGACTTTTAAGCCCGGCAGAAGTTGTGGAGGCTGCTTCCCAAATAGACTTAAAAGGATTTTCTTTGACAGACCATGATACTCTGGGGGGGATTAAAGAGGCCCAGGATTATCTGGAGGAAAGGGGATGGCCTTTAATTTTTGTTCCCGGAATCGAGCTTAATACGGATTTCCGGGAATCTGAACTGCATATTCTGGGCTATTTTATCCGTTGTGAGGATGAAAAACTCAATAAACGCCTCCGCCAAATCTGGTCCGCCCGCTATGAACGGGCCATGAAAATGGTGGAGCGTTTGCGCATTATGGGTCTGAATATAAGCTTTGAACAAGTCCAGAGAATTGCCCGGGGGGATTTGATTGGAAGGCCGCATGTAGCGCAGGCCCTCATGGACAAAGGATATGTTTTTTCCATTAAAGAAGCCTTCCAGAAATATATAGGCCGGGGAAAACCGGCTTATGTGCCACGCTATAAATTTACCCCGGAAGAGGCTATAGCTTTGATAAAAGATGCGGGCGGAGTCAGCGTGCTGGCCCATCCGGGACTTATTAGAGAGCAGGACGCCATTTTCCAGATTATCGAAATGGGGATTGAAGGGATAGAAGTATACTATCCTGAACACAGCGAAGAACAATTGCAGGAGTATGCTGCCTTAGCCCGCCGTAACGGGCTTTTAATAACGGGAGGCTCTGATTTTCACGGAATAGGAAGTGGCGAGAGCAGGGGGCGTCTGGGTTGTGCCGGCATAAGACAGGCGGAATTCGACGAACTACTAGCCTATAATTGTAAAAGAAAAACATAAAATGAAGAAAATTTTCCTGAGATGGAAGGAATTTTGGCCCGAATGTAGAATGTTATATAGATTACATTCTATATAGAAGGGTTGGATGGAATGAAGCGCCTTAAAGTTATTGGTTTGTTATTAATTATCCTCTTAGCCTGTGCCGCTCCAGCAGCCGCCAGCGGGGATGTGTATATAGTAAAATCGGGAGACAGCCTGTGGTCTATAGCGCGCCAGTACAATATGCTGGTTTCTGAACTCAAAGCTCTTAACAACCTCAGTTCCGATCTTCTCCAGGTCGGACAAAAGCTTCGCGTTCAGTCTGATGGCAATAGCAATTCCCAGAACAATTCGAGCGCTCAGAATAATTCAAATGGCACCTATTATGTGGTTAAGGATGGCGATTGCCTGTGGTCGATTGCCAATGCCCACGGAATAAGTATTGAAAATTTACGCAAACTAAACAACCTGAGTGATGATGCTATTTATCCGGGCGATAAATTGTTAATAAGTGCTTCCGCACCGAGGGCCCCGGTTGAACCAGAGCAAGAAGATACGGCGGGGCAGCAAGAAAATGAGTCCAGCAATGAAAATGCTCCCCCGGAAGGAAATAATGACAGTCAGGATTCCTCTGATCCTCCCAGCCGGGCAGGAGGAAGCGCTCTGGCCGGGCAAATCTTACAAACTGCGGCCCAACATCTGGGCACCCCGTATAAATACGGCGGCTCGAACCCGGGAGGATTCGATTGCTCCGGATTTGTCATGTACATATACAATCAGTATGGCATTAAGCTCCCCCGTACCGCCTCAGACCAGGCTGCGCTGGGTACCCATGTAGATAAAAAAGACCTTAAGCCCGGGGATCTGGTGTTCTTTAATTGCGGTGGATCAGGAATAAACCATGCTGGAATATATTCTGGAAATGGAAATTTTATTCATTCCAGCTCACCTAGTAGTGGAGGGGTAATCTATTCTTCCCTGACGGAAGGATACTACCAGCAGCACTATGTTGGCGCCAGAAGGATTCTCAGATAAACGGAGGTATAGTAGTGGTCGAAGATAATGTTCTAGAAATGTTCGGGCTGCCCAAAACCGTTATGGGAAGTAACGAATGGCTGGAACTGGAAAAGCTTGAGTTCAGTATGGGCCCGGAAGCTTTATTGGAGCAGCTTATTGAAAAGAAACTCCTGAGTAATACCGAGATCGTTTGGATTTTGAGACGTTTAATCTATCATTACGGCAAAAAGGATCAACTCCTGAAGAAGGTTCCGGTGGAAAGGCTCTTTACAAATATTTGCAACACGATGAGGATATTTTTGCTGATCATGGATATGGAGGATCCGAAGCTCGATGACAATATGCGCAGCTATATTTCCTCCAAACTGGTAGATTCTACCTGGGGAGTAAATCAGCGAACCAGGGTATATTTAGAAAAATTATAGAAAAATTAATCAAAAAACCGCCTATAAAGGCGGTTTTTTTTGAAAAATATTCACAAAAATTAGCAGGAATTTCTAGTTAGTTGTCGAACATTTATGAAAATTGGGAATAATTTCATAATATCTGGGGGACTTATATAATGGCCAGAGGCTCAAGAGAGGAAAATATCCGGCAGATTATAGATATGGAGGATCGCATTGCCAGGTGCGGGCGCTGCAAATCATTGATAAAATGTGTGCGCAAACCATCTCTGGGCAAGGGTGAATTGGATCCTGACCTGATGATGATATTCGAGTATGACAACCATTTTACCAGGGATGTAAACAACCTGATTGTCCTGCGAAACATGGTTAAAAAGGAATTAAATCTGGATAAGATCTACCATACCTTTATTACCCGCTGCCAGCCCAAAGCCTGTGTGACCCGTAACAGCATGAGTTGTTATACCGATACGCGCCTCCTGGACAAAGACAACCATTGTCTGCTTAACGGGCGTGATTGTGAGGGCATCCCGGTGCGACCGGCCGACGAAGAGATTATCGCCTGCCTGCCATTCTTATTGGAAGAGATTGCCATTTTGAACCCTGCCTATATACTTTTATTCGGGAGCCGGGTTGCCGAGTACATGCTTAAATCATGGGGGATCTTCGATACTGAGGAAGACCGAACTGTGTATATGATAAACGATACCCGCATTATTTTGGCGCCGGACGGTGAGCAATTCACCGACGGCTATTGTCAGCGGATTAGTCAGCAAATTCGCAATTTTACCAGCCTCTAAAGACCACCATAACCCGCTCACCTTTAAAACAGATACATTGACGATCTGACCCCGCCATTTTGTAATGGCGGGTGTTTTGTCTTTAATCCGCCGGGTGCTCATCAAGCCCGTTCTTTTATCTTTGAGCCATGAATAACAATTTCTTAAAAGCGTAGGGAGGCAATCCATGGAGCAAAAAGCCTGGTGGCATTTAGAGCAGGAAATGGTGTTGAATGAACTGGATTCCAGGATGGACACCGGCCTCAGTGAAGCGGAAGCCGCAAGGCGCCTTGAGCAAGGTCACAACGAGTTGGAGCGGGAGCCGGGAAGCAATCCGGTGTTGATGTTTTTTAACCAGTTTACAGACACCATGGTCCTGGTGCTGCTTGCGGCGGCCGTAGTGTCAGCTATGGCAGGATCTATAGCTGATGCTCTGACTATTATGGCCATAGTAATTGTAAATGCCGTCCTGGGATTCATTCAGGAATACCGGGCCGAACGCTCCCTTGAGGCAATCAGACAGCTCGCGTCTCCCCATGCCCTGGTTCTTAGAGATAAAAAAAGAAAGAAAATCCCGGCGGTCGAATTAGTACCCGGCGATATTGTGTACCTGGAAACCGGAGACCGTGTTCCAGCCGACCTTCGAATATTTGAGCCGTTTAGTCTGGAAATTGACGAGTCAACTTTAACCGGAGAATCGGTTCCAGTGGTCAAACAGGCATCCCGGCTTGAGTTGGCTGAGGTGCCGCTGGCGGAACAAAATAACATGGCTTTTATGAGCACCGTGGTAACCAGGGGACGGGGTTTGGCAGTGGTAACGGCCACTGGCATGAATACGGTGATGGGACAGATCGTTAAAATTATTAAGGAAAGTGAGACGTCTCTGACCCCGCTGCAACAGAAATTAGACCGTCTGGGCAAACTTTTAATCATCATTTGCACGACGGTCTGCGCGGCCGTAGCCGGCCTGGGCATTTTTCGGGGAGAGCCCGTTTTAACCATGTTTCTGGCCGGCATAAGCCTGGCCGTGGCAGCCATACCGGAGGGCTTGCCAGCTATTGTGACGGTGGTTTTGGCCGTAGGTGTGCAGCGCATGGCCCGGCGTAATGCGGTGGTACGAAAACTGCCCGCAGTCGAGACCCTGGGCTGCACTACGGTTATCTGCTCAGATAAAACGGGAACCCTGACTCAGAATAAGATGAACGCAGTGCGGGTAGCAACTTGGACCAGGGATTTGGAGGTAAAGGGAGAAGGATACGAACCCCAAGGTCAATTTACCCAGGCGGGAAGGAATTTTGTCCCCCGGAATGATCCGGCTTTACGGCTGCTCATGGATATCGCTTTAAACTGCAACAACGCCCTGCTGGAAAAAAAACGGGCCGGCTATGATGTACAAGGGGACCCCACCGAGGGGGCTTTGCTGGCCCTGGCCGGCCGGGCCGGGGTGGAAAAAGAGCTTCCCCGGCTGAGGGAATTACCTTTCGATTCGGAGCGAAAGATGATGACCGTAATCGTAAAGCGGGATGAGCAGTGTTGGGTCATGAGCAAAGGAGCCCTGGAAGCTCTCCTGCCGCTTTGCTCACGATTCTTTTCCGGGGAAGGAATGGTGCCCTTTAACGCTCCGGCCAGAGAGCATTTCCTAAAAAAGCAGGAGGCCTGGGCCGCTGATGGCTGCCGCGTGCTGGCCTTTGCGGCCCGCATCATAAGCGAGCGGGAAGCCAGAGAAAACCGGGAAGCAGACATTGAATCCCAGCTCTGCCTGTTGGGGGTTTGCGCCCTGCTCGATCCGCCCCGGGCGGGAGTTGCCAACGCTGTGGCCTGCTGCCGGAATGCTGGCATTGTGCCGGTGATGATTACCGGTGATCACCCGGCCACGGCCAATGCTATAGCCAGGCAGATTGGCTTGACGGAGGGTAGTGAAGTTCTTACCGGCAGCGATATGGATGCCCTGGGAGATGAAGAACTCTATAAGAAAATCATCAGAACGAGGGTGTTTGCCCGGGTATCACCCCAGCATAAAAACCGGATCGTCAAAATACTGAAACGTAAAAATGAAGTGGCGGCCATGACTGGTGACGGGGTCAATGATGCACCGGCCCTGAAGGGGGCTGATATTGGAATAGCGATGGGGTTGAGCGGGACCGAAGTCGCCAAGGAAGCATCGGCTATGGTGCTGGCTGACGATGACTTTTCCACTATTGTCGAAGCAGTACATCAGGGTCGGGCCATTTATGATAATATTAGAAAGTTTATCAGATATCTGCTGGGATGTAATATTGGCGAAGTAATGGTTATGTTTTTGGCGTCATTAGCGGGTATGCCGCTTCCCCTGCTTCCCATTCAGATACTATGGGTCAATCTGGTAACCGACGGGCTGCCGGCTATGGCTTTAGGTTTGGAGCCGCCGGAGCCGGGAATTATGCAGCGGCCCCCCCGACCCAGGCTGGAAGGGGTGTTTGCCAGGGGACTGGGTTACAAGGTTTTCGGCCGGGGGTGCTTTATTGCTTTAATTACCCTGCTGGCTTTTGTAGCCGGCATGGTTTACGCCAGGTTGAACGGCTACGCGGAATTGGATTTGGCGCGCACTATGGCGCTTACTACCCTGGTTATGGGGCAGCTCTGTTTCGTTTTTGAATGCCGCTCGGAAAAGTATTCTCCGTTTGAGCTGGGGTTCTTCCAAAATAGATTTCTCCTGGCCGCGGTCGGGTGTTCCCTGGTGATGCAGCTCAGCCTGCTCTATCTGCCCGCTTTAAGGGAAATCTTCCACACCGTCGCTTTAAACGGATGGCAATGGTTGTTGATTATGGCCCTGGCCTCACCCAAATTGCTCTATGGATTTATACAGTATACCTGGCGAAGAGTTTTCGTTTCGGGTTCCGATTATGTTAAAATAAATGCTTAGTAAGGGAAAAAATGCGAATTTTTGACTATCAAGGCACAAGGGAGGCCGGGTATGGATTTTGTTAAAATGCACGGAGCAGGAAATGATTTTATCATAACCCGGGTTGCATCGTGGGAAGAAGCAGGGACTTTTCAGGTCTATGCCGAGTGGCTGTGTGACAGGAACTTCGGTATTGGCGGTGACGGTTTGATTGTAACCGGACCTGATCCCGACTTTGACATTTTTATGCGCATATTCAATTCGGACGGAAGTGAACCGGAAATGTGCGGAAATGGAATACGATGTGTAGCCCGCTACGCTTATGAACACGGTCTGGTCGGCTCAACCCGTCTGGCGGTACGCACCCTGGCCGGTCCGCGCTATCCGGAAGTGATTATTGAAAATGGACAAGCAGTCAGGGTGAAGGTCGATATGGGTGAACCGATCCTGCAAAGAGAGCTGATACCGGTCGCCGGCCAAGGAGATATAACTCGGGTGCAGTTGGACATACCCCAGGCGGCCTTTGCGGCAACTGCCGTATCGATGGGCAACCCCCACTGTATCATATTTGTCGATGATGTTGACGCAGTACCGGTAGCGGAATGGGGGCCGCTATTAGAACACCATACGATGTTTCCCGCTCGAACCAATGTTGAGTTTGTGGAAATAGTAAATCCCAGCGAAATGATCATGAGAGTATGGGAACGGGGAGCAGGCGTTACCCTGGCCTGCGGCACCGGAGCCTGCGCCACCCTGGTGGCGGCCGTGCTCAATGGAAAAAGCCAGCGCCGTGGTATCATCCATCTGCTGGGCGGAGATCTGCTTATCGAATGGAACGAAACTGACAATCATGTTTATATGACCGGTCCCGCTCAAGAGGTGTTTTCCGGTCAGGTAGAACTAGTACAACATTCCGTATAT
>DHRK01000069.1:78003-117942 GCA_002410325.1 Syntrophomonas sp. UBA5314 | reverse complement strand
ACACAATATACGGAACGTTGTACCAGGCGTTTAGAACATTATAAAAGCAAAAGTTGATTAGGAGGTCATAATTATGAAAGAAAGCATACCCATGCAAAATCTGCCCCCTTATCTGTTTGCCCGGATTGAAAAAAAGATTGACGAAGCCCGGGAAAAAGGCCTGGATATTATAAACTTGGGAATTGGAGACCCGGATCAACCTACCCCCCGGCACATTATTGACCGCATGGCCCAATCCATATATGATCAGGCCAACCACCAGTACCCCAGTTCAGTTGGCATGATGGCCTTCCGCAAAGCAGTTGCCGATTGGTACCAGGGACGTTTCGGAGTGTCGCTTGATCCTGGCACGGAGGTTGTATCCCTCTTGGGATCAAAAGAAGGACTGGCTCATATATCTTTTGCTTACCTTGATAAAGGCGATGTGAATTTAATCCCCGACCCGGCTTATCCGGTCTATGCCATCGGCACTCAATTGGCAGGGGGGGAAAGCTTTATTATGCCGCTTTTAGAGGAAAACCGGTTTTTGCCTGCCCTGGAGGACATTCCCGCTGATGTAGCGCGCCGGGCCAAGCTGTTGTTTATAAACTATCCCAACAATCCCACCGGGGCAGTGGCTGATCTGGCCTTCTTCCAAAAGCTGGTCGAGTTCGCCCGGTCTTTTGATGTCCTGGTTTGTCATGACGGGCCTTATTCGGAAGTGGCTTTCGATGGGATCAAAGTACCCAGCTTCTTAGAAGCGGAAGGCGCCAAAGAGGTGGGTATTGAATTTCACTCCCTATCCAAAACCTACAATATGACCGGATGGCGTCTGGGTTGGGCCTGCGGTAATAAGGACGCTATGGAGATATTGGGGCGTTTCAAGTCCAATGTCGATTCAGGCGTTTTTCAGGCCATCCAGTATGCCGGGATTGCAGCCCTCTATGGTCCCCAGGAATGTGTGGCCGAAATGCAGGCTATATATCAGGAGCGTCGTGATATACTTTTAGAAGGGCTTATTAGTATGGGGTGGAAGATTAAGCCTCCCCAGGGCAGCCTCTATTTCTGGGTTCCGGTGCCCAAAGGGCATAGCTCGGCTTCATTTGCCGAACTGGTCCTGGAGAGGGCCGGGGTCATCATAACTCCCGGCAATGGTTACGGCAGCTTCGGAGAAGGTTATTTCCGCATTGCCATGACCGTTGACAAGAGCCGTATGAAGGAAGCCATTGAACGTATGCAGCAAGCACTGGGAAAGGTTGAGTTTTAAGATGATAAGAAGCATGACCGGTTTTGGCCGGGGGCAGGTTGAAGCTGCCGCTTATCTCGTTAACTGCGAGATTAAAGGAGTAAATCATCGTTATCTGGACATGAACATCCGCATGTCCCGCCGTTACAACCTTCTCGAAGAACGGATTAAAGAGGAGTTGAAGAAAAGGCTTAACCGGGGACGGGTTGAAGTCAGCCTGAATATCGATAAAACCGGGGATTCGCGCCGCAATATCAAACTTGACAAAGACTTGGCAATAGCTTATTATAATAATTTGAAGGAATTAGCAGAAAAACTAAATATTTCGGCGGAAATCAACCTTATTGACCTATTCAGACTACCCGAGGTTTTCAGCCTGGAAGAGCAGGAGGAGGATCTGGAGCAGGTTTGGGTGCTGGTAAGCGAGGCCCTAGGCAAAGCTCTGGAAGGTCTTTTGGAAATGCGTTACAAAGAGGGGGAAAACCTGGCCCGGGACATTAAATACCGGAGTCGGCTTATACTCAAGATGGTTGAGGGCCTGGAGCTGCGTTCTCCGCAGGTGGTCAAAGAATTTGACGAAAAGCTGCGTTCCCGCATATCTGAACTCCTGTCCAGTGACAGCCTGGATGATCAGCGGGTGGCTCAAGAAGTCGTTTTGTTTGCAGATAAAACCAATGTAACTGAAGAGATAGTACGCTTAAAGAGCCACGTACAGCATTTGGATGAGCTGCTGGCCACTGGAGATAGCATTGGCCGCAAATGCGATTTTCTTATTCAGGAAATGTTCAGGGAGATCAATACGGTGGCATCCAAGGCTAATGATCTGGAGATGAACCGCACCGTCATTGAAGTCAAATCAGAATTGGAAAAAATCAGAGAACAGATTCAAAATATAGAATAATTTAGGAGGTGAATCCGGGTTTACCCGGGGAACATGGATATCAAACTAGTTAACATTGGATTCGGGAATATTGTTGCCGCCAATCGTATAGTAGCTATTGTGGGGCCGGAGTCGGCGCCGATTAAACGTGTTATTCAGGAAGCGCGTGAAAAGGGCATACTTATTGATGCCACTTATGGCCGGCGGACCAGAGCGGTTATCGTTTCCGATAGCGGACACGTTATTCTATCTGCTGTACAGCCGGAAACGGTAGCCAATCGACTTTCATCCCGAGAAATAAACGAGGAAGCTTAGTAAAAGAGCAAGTGATGAGCAGAAAAGGAAAACTCTTCATCATATCCGGCCCTTCCGGAGTGGGTAAGGGTACCATCATGAAAGCCCTGCTGCCGATCATGGATGGTTTAAAGTTGTCCATCTCGACCACCACCCGCCCGGCCAGGCGCGGTGAGGTCGACGGTCGTGAATACTATTTTGTCAATGATGAAGAATTTGACAGACTGATTGCTGAAGAGCGGCTTCTGGAATGGGCCCGGGTATACTCCAATCGATATGGAACTCCCCGGGATTTTGTGCTGGATACGCTGGAGAATGGACTGGATGTAATCCTGGAAATAGACATTCAGGGTGCTTTAAAGGTAAAGCAGAAAATGCCCGACGGGATCTTCATCTTCATATCCCCGCCCCGGATGGAAGATCTGGTTACACGTTTGCATGGCAGGGGCAAGGATTCCGAGCTGAGTATTCAAACCCGTTATGAAGCCTGTAGAAGCGAAATGGATCATATGAAGTATTATGATTATGTGGTAATAAATGATATAATTGAGGATGCTGTTGATAGAGTTAGATCGATAATTGTTGCCGAGCGCTGCAGGATAGACAAAACGATAGAGGAGTGATCTTTGTGATACCTGCATCAACCAAAGAATTAATTCACATCGCAGATAGCAAATATGCGGTGGTGGTAGCAACCGCCAAGAGAGCCCGGGCATTATCCGAAAAAAGCAAAAACAACGTTGATTATCGCCTTTCGAGTATGGTAACCATCGCCCTCGACGAATTGATAAATGGCAAGATAGTTATCCAACAACCGGGAGCCAATAAGCTCTAGGAGGCTCACCATGCCCAAAACCGTTGGCATAGGAATAAGCGGCGGTATTGCCGTATACAAGATAGCTGAACTGGTCAGCCGCCTGAAGAAAGACGAGCTGGACGTTATTGTCATGATGACCGAAGGAGCCCAGCATTTTGTAACCCCCTTAACCTTCAGGACCCTGTCGGGACGGGAAGTGGTAACCGATCTGTGGAACGATTCCCGGGAGTGGAAGGTTCAACATGTAGGTGTTGCCGAAGAACTGGACCTGCTGGTTATCGCCCCGGCCACCGCCAATATCATTGGAAAAATGGCCAATGGTATTGCCGATGATCTGCTCAGCACCGTTTACCTGGCCAACACCGCTCCGGTTTTGGTAGTGCCGGCTATGAACAGCAATATGTTTCGCCAGCCGGTGGTTCAGGAAAACCTGTACAAGCTAAACCGCTTTGGCTGCCATATCATGCAGCCCGGTGAAGGCTACCTGGCCTGTGGAGTCACCGGTCCGGGAAGGCTTCCGGAAGTAGATGAAATATATGGTTTTATCAATAAGCTACTGTTTCCCAAAAAAGACCTGGCAGGCAAGAGAATAATGATAAATGCCGGAGCTACCTGTGAGGACATCGATCCGGTCAGGTACATAACCAACCGTGGGACAGGTAAAATGGGCTATTGCATAGCTGGTGAAGCAGCCGCCCGGGGCGCCGAAGTCATCCTGGTCAGCGGTCCCTGCCAGCTTCAACCGCCGGTGGGAGTTCATTTGGTGCAGGTTTGGAGCGCTGAGGACATGTGCCGGATCATGCTGGAATACCAGGCCGGATGTGATGTCATCATCGGATCGGCGGCGGTAGCCGATTTTCGCATGGCCAGCATTGCGGATCAAAAGATAAAGAAAAAGGAAGGCGGTCCCCGGACTCTGGTCTTGGAACTTATCCAAAATCCCGATATTTTGAAAGAATTGGGCAAGAATAAGCGCCCTGATCAGATCATGGTGGGATTTGCCGCGGAAACCGAGAACCTGCTGGCGAACGCTGCCAGAAAATTGGAAAGCAAGAATTTGGATTTCATTGTGGCCAATGACGTAACATTGGAGGGGGCTGGATTTGCGGTAGATACCAATATTGTTTCGTTTATAAGCCGTACCGGGGATCTGGTATCCCTGCCCAAAATGAGTAAAAATGATGTCGCAGCGGCCATCATTGACAGGGTGGCTGATCTTTTAAGGTAAATTCAAGTTGAGGAGATGATGGGTCATGCACAGAAATTTATTCACTTCCGAGTCGGTCACCGAGGGGCACCCCGATAAAATCGCCGACCAGATATCTGATGCTGTTTTGGACGCGATCATGGCAAAGGATCCCCTGGCCCGGGTGGCAGCCGAGACTATCGTTACCACCGGATTGGTGTTGGTTTCGGGTGAAATAACAACTGAATGCTATATAGACATACCCAAAATAGTACGCAAGACTATCCAGGAAATTGGTTATACCAGGGCCAAGTACGGCTTTGACTGCGATACCTGCGCGGTAATAACCTCGGTAGATGAACAATCCGCCGACATAGCCATGGGGGTTGACCAGGCCTTTGAAGCCAAAAAAGGTGAAATGTCGGAGGCGGAAATAGAAGCTCTGGGCGCCGGTGATCAGGGCATGATGTTTGGTTATGCTACTAATGAGACGCCGGAACTGATGCCCATGCCCATATTCCTGGCCGGCAAAATGGCCGAGCGTTTGTCCGAAGTGCGCAAGAACGGTACTCTTCCCTACCTGCGCCCGGACGGCAAAACCCAGGTAACGGTTGAATACGTCGATAACCAGCCGGTGCGGGTTGATACGGTGGTGGTATCCTGCCAGCATCACCCCGAGGTGGGGCTGGACACAATAGCGCGCGATGTTATCGAAAACGTGATAAAACCGATAATACCGGCCGGTATGCTCGATGAGCAAACCCGCTACTTTATCAATCCCACCGGGCGTTTTGTCATCGGTGGCCCCCAGGGAGACTGCGGTCTGACCGGGCGCAAGATCATTGTTGACACCTATGGCGGTATGGCTCGCCACGGGGGAGGGGCTTTTTCGGGCAAGGACTGCACCAAAGTGGATCGTTCCGCTTCCTATGCCGCTCGCTGGGTAGCCAAAAACCTGGTGGCGGCTGGAGTGGCTGACCGGCTGGAAATCCAACTGGCCTATGCCATCGGCGTAGCCAACCCGCTCTCTATACGGGTGGAGACTTTTGGGACCGGTAAGATTCCCGACGAAAAAATAATCGAGCTTATCAATAAGAATTTTGATCTGCGGCCGGGCGCCATTATAAGAGACCTCAAGCTACGCCGCCCTATTTATAGAAAGACTGCTGCATACGGACATTTCGGAAGAAACGATCCCGATTTTAGTTGGGAGCAGACGGATAGGGCAGCAGCTATAAGAGAACAGGCCGGCTTATAAATTAAAGCTAGTAGTCTAAACCTTTAGGTGTTACAGACCACACCGTCCCCAAAAGCGGATTTCTGCGTCATAAGAAAAGCCCGTTTAATCAACGTACTTGGGTACGCTTCAATCGCGGGCTTTTTTAATTCCTGGAGAACTATATGAAATATGTCAACGTCTTGCTGGACATATCCAGCCTAAGTCCACCTCCCATATACATCTACAGCTGCCCGGCGGGTTCCTGTGTGCCGGGAAGAAGGGTTTTGGCCAATTTGGGGGCTAAAACCCTGGAAGGCTGGATTATGGGTGAAGCCAGTGAGCTGCCGCCGGGAGTACGGGCCAGACCCATAGTTAAGTCCCTGGATGATGAAGTTCATATAAGTCCCTCCATGTTGAGCCTGGCCCAGTGGATATCGGAAACCTATGTCTGCCCGTTGAACCTGGTTTTAAAAGCCATGCTGCCTGCCCGACTGCGGAGCAGGAATGAATTGATAAGCTTAAGCCCCGGTGAACATGAATGGGGCAATTACCCGCTGTCCATTCGTGACTTCGTTAAACATCTGGAAAAAGACGGGCCTTTGTCCTGGCCTGAAGCCCTGCGGCTGCTTGATGAACGGGAACTGGCAGAAATGATGGAGAACGGCTTGATAAGCGTTTCAAGCCCCCGCCGTCTTATGAAAGAAGCTGATAGGGATTCGGTATATGTCCCTGAACAATTTGATCCCGGCTCAAAACTAAAATTAGCCAGGTCTCCCCGCCAGTTGGAAGCCCTGGAATACGTGCAGGATAACGGAGCGGTCGCCTGCCGGGATTTGGATAAGCGCTTTAGCCGCCGGGTGGTTGCCGCCCTGCTTGACAAGGGCTATCTTAAAAAGGAGGCCTTATCGTATCAAGTAGAACCGGAATACCGCCTTTCGGGTGAACAGGAAGCAGTGCTTGAAGAACTCATTTACTGTTTGGACCTTCCCCGGCAGGAAAAGCTTCTATATGGAGTTACCGGGAGCGGTAAAACCGAGGTCTATCTACGGCTGGCGCAGGCGGCCATAAAAAAAGGAAAAACGGTAATCGTTTTGGTCCCCGAGATAGCATTGACCAGGCACCTGACCGAAGTCTTTAAACGCCGCATTACCAATCTGGCGGTTTTACACAGCGGCCTGACGCCAGGGGAAAGGGGAAGATTATGGGCGGCCATATACCGTGGTGAGGTTTCCCTGGTATTGGGAACCCGGCTGGCCGTTTTCGCACCGCTGCCGGAACTCGGTTTGATCATCATAGATGAGGAGCAGGAAAACACTTTTAAGCAGGAGGAAAGCCCCCGCTACCATGCCCGGGAAGTGGCCCGCAAACGGCTGGAGCTAGAGGGCGGTCTTTTGCTGTTGGGGAGCGCAACCCCCTCCCTGGAGAGCTATTACCGGGCGGTATCCGGCCAAATCGGCCTGCTGCATTTGCCTGAACGGCCCGGGCCGGCCCGACTGCCGGTTATCGAAGTTGAAGATATGCGCAAGATTCCGTACAATTTGACAGGTGCCGTACTGTCACCCCACCTTACAGACTATATCAGAACGGAACTGGCCGAGGACCGACAGTGCATTCTGTTCATCAACCGGCGCGGGTATTCTCCGCATACCATTTGCCGCAGCTGCGGCCAGTCCCTGTTGTGTATAAACTGTTCCGTGTCGCTGTCTTATCATCGCCAGAGCGATAAAAACCGCTGTCATTATTGCGGTTTCAGTCAAAAACCTCCGGATATCTGTCCGGCCTGTGGCAGCCGTTTTTTGCAGCAGCAGGGGATAGGCACGCAGCGGGTGGAAGAAGAGGTGTGCCGTATATTTCCCGAGGCGCGGGTAGCCCGCCTGGACATGGACAGCAGCGGGAAAGGGAGACAACAGCAGATCCTGCGCCAGATGGGCAGGGGTGAAATAGATATTCTGATCGGCACCCAAATGGTGGCCAAAGGATTGGATTTTCCAGAGGTCTCCCTGGTAGGCGTGGTCGATGCCGACGGTCTTTTAAATCTGCCGGATTTCAGGTCCGCGGAGCGCGGTTTCCAGTTGATGGTACAGGCCGCGGGCCGGGCCGGGCGTGGAGCGATTGCCGGAAAAGTGCTGGTCCAGACCTGCAACCCGGATCATTATGCGGTGCAAAAAGCAGTTTTGCAAGACTTCCCGGGATTTTTCAGGGAGGAAATGGCCTGGCGCCAGGCTTTGCACTACCCGCCCTATACCCGTATATTAAGGGTAGTAATGAGCGCCCTGGACGAAGGGGAGGCCTGGGAGCTGGCCAAAGCGGTTTTTTACAGCATTGAAGAGGCTTTGGACTCCAGTGATGATGTTCCTGAAGTGCTGGGTCCTGCGCCCTGCCCTCTGGCCCGGGTGCGCAAGCGCTACCGCTTTCAGATCCTAGTGAAATCTGCTAATATTCTTTTATTATCAAGTATTGGGCGTTATATAATTAATAGGGAAAGGACAGCGGGAGGCAGAATTGAGATCGATGTCGATCCGCTGGTGACGATGTAAGGAGGATGACGATGGCTGTATATCAGGTGCTGACCGTGCCGGACGAAAGTCTGCGCGCCAAGGCCCTGCCGGTAAACAAGATAAATGCCGGCGTTCTGAGGGTTTTAGACAACATGGCCGACACCATGTATGCCTTTGACGGGGTGGGCCTGGCTGCGCCCCAGATAGGTGTTCCCCGGCGCATGATTGTGGTTGATCCGGGGGACAATTTGTTTGAACTGATCAATCCGGAGATTATCTTGCGTGAGGGTGAAAAGCTGGACAGTGAAGGCTGCTTAAGCGTTCCCAAGGTGCGTGGCGTGGTTCCCCGGGCGCAGCGCATCATTGTGCGTGGTTTAAACCGTCAGGGGGAAGAGGTTGAAATCGAGGCTACCGACATGCTGGCCCGGGTTTTTCAACATGAGATCGACCACCTGGAGGGCATCCTCTTTACTGATAAAGCGACCCAGATCAAAAGGAAGCAGGATTATTAAAAGGTATTGGTAATGAAAAATAAAGCATTAAAAATTGTATTTATGGGCACTTCGCAGTTCGCCGTACCGTCCTTGGAAAGCCTGGCCGGCTCGCCCCACCAGCTTATGGGGGTGGTGAGTCAACCGGACCGCCCCCGGGGGCGGGGCCGCCGCTTGCAGCCCACTCCGGTCAAAGAGGCGGCTTTGCGCTATGGCATTCCGGTGCTGCAGTTCGAACGGATCAGGGATGAACAGGCGGTGCAGGGGGTTAAAGAGCTGGTGCCGGACCTGATTGTAGTCGTTTCCTACGGCCAGATTCTCCCCGCCGCTCTGCTCCAGGCGCCGCCATGGGGATGTATAAATGTCCACGCCTCCTTGCTTCCTGATTATCGGGGGGCGGCCCCCATCCAGCGGGCCATCATGGACGGCCGGACTATAACCGGAGTAACTACCATGCTTATGGATGTGGGAATGGATACGGGAGATATACTGCTGCGGGAAGAAGTGCCTATATCCGATGAAATCGATCATGGCGGTTTGGAAACCCGGCTGGCTGAAGTGGGGGCCAAACTCCTGCTCAAGACCGTGGCCGGTCTATCAGCCGGGAGCATCCGACCTGTACCGCAGGAACATGATAAGGCTACCTATGCCGCCATGATAAGCAGGGAGGATGAGCTGATATCCTGGACCTGGCCAGCCCGGGAAATACACAACCGAATTCGAGCTCTCAGCCCTTTTCCCGGGGCTTATACCATATTTCAGGGTGAAAGGCTCAAACTGTACCGCAGCCGGGTGCTTGAAGAATCAGGCCAGGGGCAGGAAGGTATTTTCCTCTTTGCCACCAGCGATGGACTGGTTGTTCAAACCGGCCAGGGAGCCTTGGAGATTCTGGAGGTTCAGAAAGCGGGCAAAAAACGCATGCCCGCCCGTGAGTTTATAAAGGGGTATCCCCTGGTTCAGGGAAGCCGTCTTAGCGGTTAGGGGGAGCAATATGGTCATTCAAAAACGCCTGTATGTAGGCCTTCTAGGTGGAAGCATGCTGGCTGCCATAGCCCTGGCAGTAATGATCTGGTATCTTATTGGCAACCGCCAGTTAATCGTAAATCAGGTTTTATTGAGCATCATTCTAGGTATACTAGGCGCACTGGTGTTGCTTTTATCCATAGGTATACTGGCTCTGGTGATCATGATCGCCCGCTCTAAAAGCATACCTTCGCTGGAGCATGTCAGCCAGCTGGCCAACGAAATCCTTTTTCCCCTAACCCTGGTTACCGGTAAAGTATTGGGGATTAAAAGAGAGAATATATTGCGTTCTTTTATTGAAGTGAACAACTACCTGGTCAACGTCAAGAAGCCGTTTATTCCTAAAAACCAGATAATGATTCTGATTCCCCATTGTTTACAGCATTCGGAGTGTCAGCACAAGATAACGGTTGACGTAAGTAATTGTAAGGGCTGCGGCAAATGCAAGGTCAGCGAACTGAAGAAGTTCGCGGAAGAAAACCGGGCGGTTATAAAAGTGGCGACGGGTGGGACACTGGCCCGCAAGTACATAAAGGATGTGAAGCCCCGGGGCATCATTGCGGTAGCCTGTGAACGGGACCTGTCATCAGGCATTCAGGACAGCGGTCTGATCCCGGTAATCGGTGTTTTAAACTGCCGGCCCAACGGACCTTGTGTAGATACCGATGTCAGTGTGGAAGATGTGGAGAAGGCTTTTAATACCATGTGCAAGGGGGGTAAATGATGTTTGCATACCTTATTTTTATGCTGCCGGCCTTGATACTGTCGATTTTTGCTCAGACCCGTGTTTCTTCGGTGTTTAAACGTTATTCCCAGGTGCGCAATGCCCGGGGCTACACCGGGGCTCAGGCGGCCGGCGTTCTACTCAATAGAAACGGACTGAGTCAGGTTCGCATCGAACCCATCGGGGGAAGCCTGTCTGATCTATATGATCCCCGGTCCCGCACCCTTAAGCTGTCGGAGACCGTATATGGCAGCGCCTCCATCGCGGCCATCGGGGTGGCGGCTCATGAAGTCGGCCACGCCATTCAGCACAACCAGCGCTATGGTCCGCTGGAATTCAGGCATGCCCTAGTGCCGGTGACCAATTTCGCATCCGGGGCTTCCTGGTTTGTGATCATCATAGGGTTCCTGCTGCAGTGGACCAACATGATCTTATTGGGGATTATCCTGTTTTCAGTAGTGGTTTTGTTTCACCTTATTACCCTGCCGGTGGAGTTCAACGCTTCGCGTCGAGCGGTTGTGCAACTGAGTGAAGCCGGCTTGATAAGCGCCGAAGAGGCGCCCCAGGTCAAAAAGGTGCTCGGCGCCGCCGCCCTGACCTATGTTGCGGCAACCCTGTCGTCGGTAATGACCCTTCTCTATTATGTTATGATGTTCGCCGGAGGGAGCGATGACTGAGCAGCGGGAACGGCCTAGCCGGCGTAGCCAACCCGAGGTATACGCATCAGTCAGGGAGTGCGCGGCTGATCTGGTGTATAGAGTCCTGGAGAGAGGGGCCTATGCCAATCTCCTGCTGGAGAAACAGATGAAAGGCAGCACCTACAGCGGTGAAGATCGCCGTCTCCTGACTGAAATAGTCAATGGAACAGTTCGTATGGTAAAGCACCTTGATGAGGTGCTTAATCTTTTCCTGAAAGGGGATATAGCTTCTCAGAACCGGTGGCTGAGATCCGTGCTGCGGGTATCGGCCTACCAGCTTCTGTTCATGGATCGGGTGCCGGAATATGCCGTGGTCAACGAAGCAGTCAACATCGTTGCGCACCGGGTCGGCCAGGGTCTGGGACGGGTGACCAACGGCGTTCTGCGCAACCTGCTGCGCCGGCGGGAGGATCTGAACCTGCCCGGAGAACCAGAAGTCTGCCTGGCCGCCTATTACTCGCATCCGGAATGGATGGTAGACCAATTTATCGAACAGTATGGCCTGGAGCAGGCCCGGGCGATACTGCGCTTTGACAATTCAGCTCCGGCTTTAACGCTCCGCGTAAACCGGCTGCGCGCCCGGCCCGCGCAACTGGCGGCCGATCTGGCGGCGGAAGGAATTGACGTGACGATAAGTCCCTGCTGGCCGGAAGCTTTGCGGGTTACGGCTGCCAAAAGCCCCTTGAGCGAGAGCCGGCCCTTTAAATCAGGCATGTTTTATATTCAAAACGAGGCGGCTATGCTGGCCGGTATCATTCTCAACCCGTCGCCCGAGGAGACGGTGTATGACTTATGCTGTGGAGTGGGCGGGAAAAGCACCCATCTGGCTGAAATTATGGACAATAAGGGGCGCATTCTGGCCTTTGATATCTATGGACACAAAATCAAGCTTTTGAAGGAAAATTGCCGGCGCCTGGGGATAGAGATAGCTGAGGCTTATGAAGCGGATGTAACCGGCCTTTCACCTCATTTAACGCCCGGGTCGGCGGTGCTGCTGGACGCCCCCTGCTCGGGACTGGGGGTTCTGGCCCGGCGCTCTGATGCGCGATGGAGGAAAAGCCGGAAGGATTTGCGGGAACTGCCCGGATTGCAGTCTCTTATGCTGGAACAGGCCGCCCGCCTGGTCCAGAAAGGGGGGCGTCTGTTATACTCTACCTGCACCGTCAACCGGGGGGAAAACGAGGAAGTGGTCAAGGGTTTCCTCAACTCCCATACCCATTTCCGGCTTCAGGGGTTTGACCGGGAACTGGAGCCTTTTCCTCTGGACCCGCCTGACCGGCGGGCCTGTGCTGGGGGAATGTTGACCCTTTTGCCCGGGAAATATGATACCGATGGGATGTTCTTTGCCTTGCTGAAGAGAGAGGATTAGATGATGGATAAAACCGAGCTCCTGGGATTGGACGTTCCCGAACTCGAACAATACCTCCAGACCTTAGGGGAGCCGGCTTACCGGGGGCGGCAGATATACCAATGGATATATCGCAAGAATGTGACTTCGTTTTATGAGATGAGCGACCTGCCCAAAGAGTTAAGGGTGCGGCTCGACTCCCACGCCCGGGTATCGGCGCCGCGCTTTTTAAAGCAGCGGGTTGCAAGCGACGGAACCCGCAAATTTCTCCTGGAGTTGAACGATAAAAAGCGTATCGAGAGCGTGGCCATTCCCCAGGGGGATCCGCGCTCCGATAAATACACCCTGTGCGTATCCACCCAGGTGGGCTGTCCTATGGCCTGCGCCTTTTGCGCAACGGGAAAGGGCGGATTTCAGCGCCATCTGCAGGCTTATGAAATTGCCGGCCAGGTGTTAAGCGCCAACCGCGAATTGGCCGAGCGTTTAAAAAGCCGGGAAACCCAAAAGGTCGGCAATGTGGTGTATATGGGAATGGGCGAGCCTATGCTAAATTATGATCAAGTGATAAAATCAGTATATGTGCTCAATAATACGCAGGGAATCAATATAGGGCAAAGGCATATTACGATTTCAACCGCCGGTGAAGCGGAAGGAATTGAGCGTTTGGGGCGGGAAAAGCTCCAGGTAACCCTGGCCGTTTCGCTGCATGCCTGTGATGACGAATTGCGCAGCAGGCTGATGCCGATCAATCGGAAATACCCATTAGAGCGTCTGATACAGGCGGTTGAGTCGTTCATCGCCATGACCGGACGAAGGGTTACTTTTGAATACGTGCTGCTGGCGGGGATCAATGACCGGCGCGAGGACGCCCGGAACATGATAAAGCTTCTAAAACCGCTGCTGGCCAATGTCAATCTGATTCCCTATAATGAAGTTGACGGATTGCCCTTCTTGAAGCCGGGCCACGATGTAGTATACCGGTTCCAAAGAATGCTGGAACAGGGGGGACTTACGGCAACGGTTCGCCAGGAAATGGGTGCCGATATCGAAGCGGCCTGTGGGCAGCTAAAAGCCAGTACGTGAAACGGGTCAGTATATTAAAGGCTTATTATAGGAGTTAAAATATGAAGGTAGCAGCGATAAGCGACCGGGGGCTGGTCAGAAGCAACAATGAAGACAGCTACCTGGTGGATTTAAACCATGGCCTGCTGGTTGTATGTGACGGAATGGGAGGTCATAACGGCGGAGAAGTAGCCTCGGCTATAGCAGTTGAAACCATCAGTCAAATTTTCAGCAGCAGCGGCGAGGAATTGCCGGGCCGGCTGATTTTGGCCCTGGAAAAGGCCAACACCGCCATTTTGAACTCCGCCCGGCAGGATCCCGCTTTGCATGGGATGGGGACTACGGCCACCCTGGCTGCTTTTGAAGATGAGATCATGTATGTAGCCCATATAGGGGACAGCAGCCTGTATATGGTTCAGAATGGGAATTTTCGCAAAGTGACCAAGGATCATACCCTGGCTCAGCAGCTTCTTATGGAGGGAAGGCTGAAGCCGGAAGAGATGCGCTCCAATCCCTATAACCATATCCTCACCCGGGCTCTGGGTGTGGAAGAGAATGTGAACATAGATAGGTGCCAGGAAAAGGTGCACCCAGGCGATTTGATTCTCCTTTGCAGCGACGGACTCAGCGACAAGGTAAGCGAGGGTGAAATGCTGGAGGTTTTGCAGGAAACTTCAAGCAGCCTGGAACAGGCCGCCCAGGGACTTTTGGAAAGGGCCTTGAAGCACGGCGGCAGCGACAATATCACGATTATATTATCGCGCATCGAAGTGGGAGGTTAGAACTTTGATAGGTGCAGGTACAGTGTTAAGTGGTCGTTACGAAATCATTGAACTGGTCAGTGAAGGCGGCATGGCTATGGTATATAAGGCCCGCTGCCGCATGTTGGACAGGATAGTAGCGGTCAAAATACTGAAGGACGAATATTCCAGCGATCTCAACTTTGTGCAGAAATTTAAGACGGAAGGCCTGGCCGCTGCGCAGCTTTCCCACCCCAATATCGTAAATATCTTTGATGTCGGACAGGAGGAAGACGTCTACTATATAGTTATGGAATTCATTGAAGGTGAGACGCTCAAGGAGTACATCCAGCGAGAGGCGCCTTTGCCCGTTGAACAGGCCATTACCATCGCCACCATGATCTGCGACGGCTTGCAGCATGCCCACGAAAAAGGCATCATACACCGTGAT
The DNA here is from genome assembly GCA_002410325.1 of Syntrophomonas sp. UBA5314. GTDB lineage: Bacteria > Bacillota > Syntrophomonadia > Syntrophomonadales > Syntrophomonadaceae > UBA5314. The sequence goes on along the minus strand of DHRK01000069.1, from coordinate 103,286 downwards.
ATCAAGCCGCATAACATCATAATAACCGAAACCGGAATCGTAAAAGTAGCAGATTTCGGCATAGCCAAAGCCATCAGTAAAAAGACGATAACCTACGGCGGCAATATCGTAGGCTCGGTCCATTACATTGCGCCGGAGCAGGCCCGGGGGGAGCCGGTCACCCGAACCACGGATATTTATTCTTTGGGTTGTGTTATATATGAAATGCTAACTGGAAGAATGCCCTTTGATGCAGAGAGTCCCATTACCGTGGCCTTGAAGCATATTCACGACGACCCGGTTCCTCCCCGCTCTTTTAACAGCGAGATCCCGAAGGCTTTGGAAGCGGTCATTTTGAGGGCTATGGCCAAGAATCCGGTGCAGCGTTTTGCCAGTGCTCAGGATCTGCGCAATGCCCTGCTTCCCTATTGCCGGCCGGTGGGCGCCGATTTCGGGAATGATAGCTATCGTTCAGGCGCGCCCCGCAAGAAATTGGTTAAGAGGCGCCTAAAAAAGAGTACCTGGATGATTATTGGCATAGCCGTGCTGGGCCTGCTGAGCGGCTTCTTTTTTATGAGTTCCGGCCTGTTTGGAAAAGAGGTTGAAGTTCCCGATGTAGTTGGGTTAAAGGTGACGGAAGCCAACCAAAAGCTCACCGCTTTAAACCTCGTGGTGACGGTGGTAAAGGCCAGCAGCGACCAGCCGGTGGACACGGTTATAGCCCAGAAGCCTCCCAAGGGCCAGAAAGTAAAGGAAAAGCGTGAAATAGAGATAACGGTAAGCACCGGCGCCGAACAGGCCACTGTTCCCCAGGTGGTAGGCAAAACGGCCAGTGAAGCTGAACTGGAAATCAGGGGAGCCGGCTTTGTTCCCAAGGTGCAGAAGCAATATGATGACAAATGGGCAGAGAATACGGTCATGTCACAGGATCCGAAAGGCAACAGCCAGGCTGCCAAGGGGAGTACGGTAAACATCCTGGTAAGCCAGGGCAAGTCGCCCGGCAAGGTAAAGATGCCCGAACTGCTGGGTATGACTCTGGAACAGGCTACGAAATTGATTCAGGATAATGATCTGGTTATAGGCACAACCACCCGAGAACCCAGCAATCAATACTATATCAATCAGATTTGCAAGCAGAGCGTTCCCGCCGGCACCATGGTGGATCAAAAGAGCGTTATCAACATTTCCCTCTCCACCGGCCCCGGACCGGTGGCCCAGAGCCGGCAGTTTTCGTACACGCTGCCGACGGCTGAGGCATTTTACCAGGTAGCCATCCGGGTCACTGATACCCAGGGAACCAGGGATATTTACAACAAACCCCACCGGGGAGGAGATACGGTGGTGGTATCTGTAAATTATTTCGGAGCCGCCAAAGTGGAAGTATTGCTCAACGGCAAGTCCGTGAAAACAGAGGGATTTTAAATTGGCCCCCCCACCCCCGGGTGGGGGGAAAGAGTCTGTCCAGGCGCCGGGTTAAACTGTAGTTGGAGGGTAGCCATGCCGCAAGCAAGAGTAGAAGGGCTGGTATTGAAAAAATACAGCGGCTTCTACTATGTACAGGATCAAGACAAAAACCTGTATCAGTGCCGCCTACGCGGTAAGATTAAGGATCTGGTCACTACCGGCGACCGGGTGATGGTAAGCCCCCTGGAGTCAGGAAGCGGGATACTGGAAGAAGTCCTGCCCCGCCGCAGCGAACTCTATCGGCCCCGGATCGCCAATGTCACCCTGGTCCTTATTGTTTTGGCCTGCAACCAGCCGGTGCCCAGCACCGTGCTCCTGGATCGACTGCTGGTTTTGACCCTGCACAAGGGCCTGCGGCCCTGCCTGGTCTTGAATAAAAGCGACCTTGAACCGGATAACAACGCCCGGCTCATCGCCGACTATTATCCCCGGGCCGGTTTCACGGTAATAAAGACTTCAGCCCTGGATTGCACCGGGGTGGACCTGCTGAAAGAGCGGATTCAGGATGAAATCGCGGTGTTTGCCGGACCTTCGGGCACCGGCAAATCGAGTCTGTTAAACCAGCTGGTGGGCGTGGGATACGCCGCTACCGGTGAACTGAGCAGCAAGATAGGGCGGGGCAAGCACACCACCCGTCATGTGGAACTGTTTATCCTGCCTTGCGGGGGGTGGCTGGCTGATACGCCCGGTTTTAACATGCTGGATCTGCCCGATATAAACAGCCGGGAGCTGGGAAAACTCTATCCCGATTTTGTTGACCGTTCCCGGGATTGCCGATTTTCCGACTGCCTGCATGCCAGGGAAGCCGACTGTGCGGTGCGTGAAGCCGTGGCCGCCGGACAAATCCCGGATTTTCGATATAACAATTATTTAAACCTGCTGGCTGAAGTGATGGAAAAAGAGAGGTGTTATAAATGATCCTGGTCGCGCCTTCAATCCTGGCAGCTGATTTTTCGAGGCTGGGAAAGGATATTGAGACGGTAGAAAGGGCGGGAGCGGATTGGCTCCATATCGATGTGATGGACGGACATTTCGTTCCCAATATCACCATCGGCCCGCAGGTGGTGGCCGATCTCAGACCGGTGACCGGCCTCTTTTTTGATGTTCATCTCATGATCGAGCGGCCGGAACAGTTTATTCCCGCTTTTGCCCAGGCGGGAGCGGATTTGATATGCGTGCACCAGGAAGCCTGCCGTCACCTGCACCGGGTGATCCACTTGATCAAGGAACAGGGCAAAAAGGCGGGCGTGGCCTTAAATCCCAGCACTCCGTTGGGCGGCCTGGAATACCTGTTAAAAGACGTGGACCTGGTTTTGATCATGAGCGTCAATCCGGGTTTTGGGGGACAGCAGTTTATACCAGAGATGATTTCCAAGATAAAGCGTTTAAGAGAAATGTTGCTTGAGAACCATTCAAAGGCTTATTTACAGGTCGATGGGGGCATAAACCGGAGCAACGCTTCCGAAGTAGTAAAGGCCGGGGCCGATGTCCTGGTGGCCGGCTCCTATGTGTTCAAATCCGAACACCCTCCGGAGGCGGTGCGCTACCTTAAATCCCTGGCCCCTTGACCGGCGGGGTTGACTCGTGATACCATAGATGCAAACTTAATAGAAAAAAACAGCTTTCTTCGGGGATGGGTGAAATTCCCTATCGGCGGTCACAGCCCGCGAGCCGCAAGGCAGGAGCCGGTGAAATTCCGGGGCCGACAGTATAGTCTGGATGGGAGAAGAAGGTCTATTCCGGCGTGCATTGTCGCAGGCCTGAGTAGCCATGCCCCATAACCCGAATAAGTCGGGTTTTTTATTTGGGGGCAATATTAAATGCAGCAGATCATTGACGAATACTATATGCAGAGAGCGTTGAACCTGGCGGCCCGCGCCCGGGGGCGAACCAGCCCCAACCCGGCGGTGGGAGCTGTACTGGTTAAAGACGGACAAGTAGTGGGGGAAGGCTATCACCGCCAGGCGGGAACCCCTCATGCAGAAGTAATGGCCCTGCAAAAGGCCGGGGAGAACGCCCGGGGTGCCACTCTTTATGTAACCCTGGAACCCTGTTGTCATTTTGGGCGAACCCCGCCCTGTTGCGAGGCGGTAATAAACCAGGGCGTGGTCAGGGTGGTCGCAGCTATCCTGGACCCCAACCCGCTGGTAGCCGGGCAGGGAATAGCCCGCCTGCAGAAAGCGGGAGTATCCACCGAAGTCGGAATATTGCAGGAACCGGCCCGGCGTTTGAACGAGTTCTATTTTAAATACATCAGGGAAGGCCGCCCCTTTGTCACTCTTAAGACGGCTATGACCCTGGACGGTAAAATCGCCACCCATACCGGGGATTCGCGCTGGATAAGTTCGGAAGCGGCCCGGGAATACGTGCACCGGCTGCGCAATCTCCATGACGCTATTATGGTCGGGATCGGTACGGTACTGGCCGACGACCCTCAGCTCAATACCCGGCTGAATATCGAAGAGCGCCGCGACCCGCTACGGGTTATCCTGGATCCGGGTTTACAGCTTCCCCTGGACAGCAAAATCGTTGCGAGCAGCCGGGAGCAGGGTACCCTGGTTTTTGCCAACCGGACCGGGGAGCCCGAAAAGGCTAAGATATTGGAAGAACGGGGCGTTGAGGTTTTCTCCCTGGAAGGTGAGGGGCCGGTTTTGGATCTGGACCTGGTGCTTAAAGAACTGGGCCAGAGAGGGATATGCAGCCTGCTCCTGGAGGGTGGAGCCGAGATCAATGCGGCCATGTTGGAAAAACGCCTGGTGGATAAATTGATCTGGGTGATAGCTCCTAAAATTATTGGCGGAAAAACGGCTCCCGGTCCGGTGGCAGGACCGGGGCGGCAGCTGATGAGTGAAGCCCTGCGGCTGGATGATGTGCAGATGGAAAAGCTGGGGCCGGACTTTATATTAACCGCCTATACGGGATGGTGAGCCAAAATGTTTACAGGAATCGTTGAAGAAATAGGCCGAGTTATCAAGCTGGAACCGGGGAGCCAGTCCTATAGAATCGGGGTTGAAGCGGTCCGGGTTTTAAGCGATGTCAAACTGGGCGACAGCATAGCTGTAAACGGAGTATGCCTGACGGTTGTGGAATTCGGTTCCCGCAGCTTTGCGGCCGATGTAATGCCGGAAACGGCTGGCAAAACAACCATAGGCAGCCTTAAACCGGGCGACCCGGTCAACCTGGAACGGGCTTTGCGCTTGAGCGACCGGCTGGGAGGCCACCTGGTGCAGGGTCATGTAGACGCAGTGGGCCGCATTGTGCAAAAGGAACGCCTGGATATAGCCGTCATCCTGCGTGTAGGCGCTCCCGCCGCCCTGTTAAAATATGCGGTGCCCAAGGGCTCCATAGCTATTGATGGGGTCAGCCTTACCGTGGTTGACGTTTTTGAGGACAGTTTTACGGTTTCGCTTATTCCCCATACCGCGCACCAAACCGTTTTAGGATCCAAGCACTCCGGGGATTCGGTAAACCTGGAAAGCGATATCATCGGGCGCTATGTGGAGCGGCTGTTGACTCCCGGCCTGGCCCAAGAAAAATCACCGTTAAATTTGAGTTTCCTGGCCGAAAACGGCTTTTTATAAGGAGGTTGGACGAATGCTGAACACGATTGAAGAAGCGATCGCGGATGTCCGGGAAGGGAAAATGATCATCGTTGTGGACGACGAAGATCGGGAAAATGAGGGCGACGTCATTATCGCCGCGGAAAAGGCCACTCCCGAAATAGTTAATTTTATGGCTATGCACGCCCGGGGCCTGATCTGCATGCCCATGCTGGGCGAGCGCCTGGATGAATTGGAAATTCAGGCTATGGTTACGGAAAACACCGACAATCACCAGACCGCATTCACGGTTTCGGTCGATTACCGGACTACCGCTACCGGAATATCGGCATTTGAGAGGGCGGAAACCATCAAGGCCTTGATCTCTGACACGGCTCTGCCCTCTGATTTCCGTAAACCAGGGCATATATTTCCGCTGCGCTACCGGCCGGGCGGTGTTTTGCGCCGGACCGGGCACACCGAGGGTTCTATCGACCTGGCTCGCCTGGCCGGACTCTACCCGGCAGCGGTGATCTGTGAAGTAATGAATGCTGACGGAACCATGGCCCGCCTGCCCGAGCTCTATCATTTCGCGCAGCAGCATGGCTTAAAGATCGTGTCTATAGCGGATCTCATCGAGTACCGGAGGCGCAAGGAAAAACTGGTTACCAGGGTGTCGGACGCCCAGCTGCCGACCCAATATGGCGATTTTACGGCGGTAGCTTATGAATCCATGCTGGACGGCAAGGGGCACCTGGCCCTGGTAAAAGGCCAGTGGGAGCCTGATGAACCGATCCTGGTCCGGGTGCATTCGGAATGCCTGACCGGTGATGTATTTGGCTCCCGGCGCTGCGACTGCGGAGACCAGCTGGCGGCTGCTTTGACCATGATCGAGCAGGAAGGCAAAGGGATTCTACTGTATATGCGCCAGGAGGGAAGGGGTATCGGGCTGACTAATAAGATTCGCGCCTACCATCTGCAAGACAACGGGCGGGACACGGTGGAAGCCAACCTGGAATTAGGGTTTCCGGCCGATCTGCGCGACTATGGAATCGGGGCGCAAATCCTGGTTGACCTGGGTGCTCGCAAGATGAGGCTGATGACCAACAATCCCAAGAAGATTAAAGGTCTGGAGGGATATGGCCTGGAAGTGGTTGCACGGGTTCCCATCGAAATGGAACATCAAAAAGAAAACCTGCGCTACCTGCAGACCAAAAAAGAAAAAATGGGGCATATGCTGGTAAACCTGTAGTTGCATCATAATTATCAAGGAGGCAGACGTAAATGGTAGGAAAGAGTTATGAAGGAAAACTTATTGGCGACGGGCAAAAGATCGGCATAGCGGTATCCCGGTTTAACGAGTTTATTACCAACAAATTGCTGTCCGGCTGCATTGACGCCTTGACCCGTCACGGGGTAAGCCCCTCGGATATAGAAGTCGCCTGGGTGCCGGGTGCTTTTGAAATGCCGCTGGCAGCGGCCCGGATGACTAAGAAGGGTTACGATGCGGTTGTGTGTCTGGGTGCCGTAATACGCGGGGCTACGCCCCACTTTGAGTACGTGGCTGCCGAGGTCACCAAGGGTATTGCCCATGTAGGGCTTGATTCGGGGATTCCGGTGGTATACGGAGTGGTCACTGCCGACACTATAGAACAGGCTATTGAAAGGGCTGGAACCAAGGCCGGCAACAAGGGCGTTGACGCGGCGGTAACAGCTATCGAAATGGTGAACCTGTTCAAAGAACTCTGATGACCGGGAAGGATAGAACCGAAAAAAGCGTAAAAAACTGAGAACTACTTAAGCACCTGGTGCTGCACCACTATTTTGGTTACCACCTGGTCGTTTATTTTGAAAATGATCTTATCAGCCTGGCCATAGCTCATATCAACCAGACCGGCTCCGGCCAGGCTGGTTGAGGAGTAGTTCTCTCCATAGGCGGCGATGACTTTCTCCAGGCTGTCTCCCACATGGATGCCCCGCGCGGTTGCCAGGCTTTTTTCTTCTATCTGGACCACCGTAAGTATATTCTCCTTTTTTGAAAATTCAAAAAAGAAAGGCTGGCCGGTTGGACGATAGACGGTGCTCATGCCCAGGGTATTTCCACGGGGAAATAAGGCAGTCACTTCCTGGAAAGTGCTGCGCCCTGGAGTGATGGCCCCCGCACCGGTCTGAACCGTAAAATCCTCGGGGGGCAAGACTATGGCGGGACCGGCCTGTTTACTATACTCGGGCCGGTCATGCAGGGAACTGTAGAGCCCTACAACAAACAATGCCATAAAAATAAGAATGATAATAAGGTATTCCTTTTTATATTTCGCTTGCATCCGACTTCCTCCCGGGATGTAGAATGAGTTGAAGAACCGCCCCCTGACTCATTCTGTTCAATAATCATAGTAGCGAGATAGTTTTGCAAGAATTATATCATATTTTTAGGAGGGGGACTCGATGGCGGGAGACGAAAGAACTCCAAACTTGTGGGGTGACAAGCGCTATCAAAGCCTGAACTACTTTTTGCGCCGGAAATTCGGGCAAAAAGTGTTCAAGGTTTGCCTGGATGCGGGCTTTAGCTGCCCCAACCGCGACGGAACCCTCTCAAACACGGGCTGCCTTTTTTGCAGCGCCAGAGGATCCGGAGATTTTGCGGGGCGGCGGGGAAGCAGCCTGGAGGAACAGTTTGCTGAAGTAAAGGCCTTTATGCACAAGAAGTGGCCTCAGGCAGAGTACATTGCTTACTTTCAGGCATTTACCAATACCTACGCATCACCGGCCGTCCTGCGCGGTATCTATGGTCAGGCATTGAACCTGGAGGGGGTTGTGGGCCTGGCCATCGCCACCCGGCCGGATTGTCTTGGGGAAGAAGTATTGGACGTTTTGCAAGAGGTGATGCAAAAGCGCTATCTCTGGGTGGAATTGGGCTTGCAGAGTATTCACCCCAAGAGTGCCGGGCGCTTTAACCTGGGATACAGCTTTGACGACTTCCTGGATGCGCTAAGCCGCTTGAAGGATCGGGACATTGAGTGCTGCGCTCATTTGATCCTGGGCCTGCCCGGGGAAAGCCGGGATGATATGATGGCCAGTGCTCTTAAGGTGGCCGGGCTGCCCCTGGATGGGATCAAGCTGCACCTTTTGCACGTTATGAAAGACACTCCGCTGGGCTGTCTCTATCAACAAAGGCCGTTTGATATTTTAAGCAGGGATGAATATGTAGAAATGGTGGTAGACATACTGGAGATCCTGCCTGCTGATATGGTAATCCATCGCTTGACCGGGGACAGCCCCCGTCACACATTGCTGGAACCGCAATGGAGCATCAACAAATGGGAAGTTCTGAACCTGATCGATCGCCGGCTGGCAGAGAAAAACACCTGGCAGGGAAAATATTGGATAAAGCCCCCAGAGCTTTCTATTTAACCACTCTCTCCAATTCCTGCAAAAAGCTCCCCACCCCTTTATACCAATTGGGATCACTGGCGTACTTCCGGTTGATCCAGGCCAGGGGATCGGCATTGGCCGGGCGGCCTTTGCTCAGTGCAACGATGGTGTTGGCGGCAATATTGGCCGAGTCGTTTATAGAAGTGTTGTATTCAAGCCAGCTGCCATATACATTAAACGGGTTGTTGGCGATAAGTGCAGCGTCGCTGCTTCCCCTGGGAACCAGGGCCTGCTCCTGCCCGGCAATGGCAAATAGCAGTAGCGGATTGAGGTTGTGCTGGCGGCTTACCGATATGATGGAAGAGAAATAGGGTTCACTGGCGAGCAAAGAATCCTTGGCCTTCAGATAGGCTCTTAGCTTCTTTTGATCAACACTATGGTAAGCTAATAATCTAGCCAGATTTTGGTTGACGGCAGCGTTTTTGGTCTGGGTAGATTGATTCGAAACGCTTTGGGGGGGCGCTGCCGGCGGAGCAGTTTGGCGGACCGGAGTTGAATTCCTGGGCTTGGGCTGGGCGGAAGATTCGTCCTGCCTGGCGGTATTAGGGGTGGCTGGCTTAACCGGTGCTTTTTCTGGAGCCCTGGTTGTAAGCTCGTTCCAAACCGGAGCGCTTGCAGTTTGACTATTTTCGTAAGGTATAACCGGACTGGCCTTAATGCTCTGGACCTGATTGCTAGATGCTGTTGCTTGCCCGGCTGCGGTGCCGCTGCTCAAGCTGGCCATGCTTAAACCTGCGGCTAGGCACAAAACCGAGGCCGTGGCAGCGGGCAAAACAAAACGCCGCAGGCCTTTTTGGAGAAGGCTCAAGGTATTGGACCAGGCGTTTTCAAGGTATTGCTTTAAAGGTGGCCATTCTATCCGGGCCGCTTTTGGGGGCAGTTGTTTTATATAGTCAAGAAGGAAGAGCCCTCCAAAGGGCGCCGGGATCCTCAAGCCGGACAGGTTGGAAAACGCTCTTTTCACGTCCGCGTTTTCCGGCAACCCGGTCAGCACCGCCGCAGGGCTATACCACAACGGGTCTGACGATGCTTGGCATGCATCCAAATCTGCCGGCCGGACTGGTTTAGAGAGGTTGCTAAATGCCCGTTGACGAAGCTGCAAAGCCATTTGCTGCAGGGCGGTAATGGATACTATTCTGCCCAAACGGGTCTTTATCCAGGCGGATAATGCCAGGAGAGCGTCTTTGGCAAAACCGGCCAAACCCAAAGCCGTATAGAAGATGTCATCGCCCCTGACCTGAAAGACGCCTCTGCTTACGGCTAAATCGAGTACAGCCGTACGGAGGGGGCCTTTAAACAAGTCAGAAAAGGCCTGAAGTTCCTTATCGATAACGCGATGGACGGCATTGGCCAGGGTTTTGGCCCGACTGGCCGCATTTTGGAAGAGATACTTTTCCGCTATATAATTCCTGAAACGGATTATATCATCGGGGCTAAGAATGTAGAGGGATTCCAGATCAGCCACCATTGCTCCCAGCATTAGGTCTACCGCATCCTTTCTGATCCATTACTTATAATATCGGAAGAAATCCCGGCGGCTTAACCTCTTTTCGGCAAAATAGGGTTTTCATCTTTCTTGTTTCCGACTGCTCGTGCAACTGACGGATTTGTCCGAAGTAAATATAGTCTCCGGGCCCAGGATGCAGATATCAATAAGCGGATATTCATAGATAGGATTTAAGGGGATGATTATCTTGACAAGCCGGAGTGGCTTATACTATAATTTCAATTGCTGATGTAAACCAGCATGCGGTAGTGGCGGAATTGGCAGACGCGCATGGTTCAGGTCCATGTCTGTGCAAGCAGGTGAAGGTTCAAGTCCTTTCTACCGCACCATAATTTGTCTGAAAATATCACCCTTGCGGTGGTATTTTTGTTTTTTGATATAAGTATGCATGGGGTGAGAACTCACGGGAGTGGGTGAGAAAGTCCCATGCCGTTTTGCCCCGAGCTTGCTTGGTTAGGCACAAGGAACAGCGTAGGGGCACAGCGTTACCTTTTCTCTGGCTGTATGAACAACTATTCATCTTATTCGCGCAAAGTTGTTTTGGGAGATTACATCTTTTAATCATCGTAATGTCCGCCGCATTGAACAATGATAAGTTGATCGTTTCCCACTCTATACACAATGCGGTTTACTTCATCAATCCGTCTGCTCCAATATCCCTGTTTATCCCCGGTAAGCGGTTCAGGTTTCCCTATGCCGGCAAAAGGATTGCGCTCAATATCTTTAATAAGGTTATTGATACGCCTTAATGTTTTCTTATCCTGTGTCTGCCAGTATAAATATTCTCCCCATGCTCTGTCATGCCAGACCTTATTCATCGGTCGCCTCTATCATCTCGTGAACCGCACAATTTTTACCGGCCTCAATATCGGCGATGCGGCGGCTTAACTCTGCCTGATTTTTCTCGCTGTAAAAGGGATCGTAAATCTCAAAGGGTATTTTTCCCTGACGTAAAGCTTGACGAGCAAAGATGTTGAATGCCGTAGATAAATTCATGCCAAAATCATTAAAAAGCTTTTCGGCATTTTCTTTCACCTCCCGGTCCAGACGTATCGTTACGTTGATGGTTTTGGCCATAGTCATCACCTCCATTTCTAATGTAGCATCATTATATTATATTATATCGTGCAATTCAAGTGATATGCACGATATTATTAACCATTTGAAGTTTTCGCATGAGAAGAAATGTATGAAGGCCTTATGGTGGCGTTACTGATATATTTAGTGCAACAAAAACGGTCGGTGGTGTAATTCTACGGGACGTAATGCTGGGAATAAGAGTGCCCGGTTCAGGAACACAAAAATTAATTCACTTGAAATGGGAATATACAAAATCACCACATACGTCAAAATCGCTTTAATAGGATTTGAGTTTTGGGAAAAGGCGCTAGCTGCTGGTATAAAAGAGGTCCATAAAGTTTTGGCGGATTTTACTCCCGATATATAATCATAACCAGAAGAAGCAATAAAGGTAGATGGTGGAAAGGACAATGGACAGGAGCATCAGAGGAAAACCGATCTTAAAATATGAAGCAAAGGTAATCCGGGTGTCATAGCGCTCTGCTATCCCGGCTACCATTATGTTGGCTGACGCGCCGATAAGGGTGCCGTTGCCGCCCAGACAGGCTCCCAGGGAGAGGGCCCACCATATAGACTCCATGGGAAGCGGGGACATTTGCCCCATCGACTGCAGCATGGGAATCATGGTCGCCACCATGGGTATATTGTCTACAAACGCTGAAGCGATAGCAGACAGCCATAAAACCAGCATGCCGGTGGGCACCAGCTGACCGCCGGTCATGGCCAGGACCTTTTGGGCCACCAGTGCAATTACGCCGTTTTCCACCAGCCCTCCGACAATAACAAAAAGGCCGGCAAAGAAGAAGAGGGTCGGCCATTCGACGGTCAAGAGCACTTCATCGGGATTCTCACCGCTTATCAGCATTAAGAGGCTGGCGCCTGCCAGGGCGATGGTGGCCGACTCCAGATGCAGCATTTGGTGCAGCAGGAAACCCGCAATCGTTAAACTCAAAATGAAAAGGCAGATTTTTAGCAAACGCCAGTCTTTTATGAAAGTTTTTTCATTGATTTGCAGAAGCTCATTGATGCGCTGCGGGGAGGTCCGCAGTTGCTTCCTGAACATCCACACCATGAGCGCAACGGTTATCAGCAGAATTATGGCAACGGGAAGGGCCAGGTTGGACAGAAAGTCGATGAAGCCCAGCCCGGTGGCGCTGCCTATCATTATATTGGGTGGATCGCCAATCAGGGTAGCGGTTCCCCCAAGGTTGGAGGATATAATCTCAGCATATAAAAAGGGCAGTGGAGTTATATCCAGGCGATCGGTTATGGCAAAAGTGATGGGAACGATCAACAAAACCGTAGTTACATTGTCCAGCATGGCTGAAGTGAAGGCGGTAACCAGGGAGAGGGCCACCAGGATAGACAGGGGTTTTCCGCCGGCCATTTTAGCGGCCTTGATGGCCAGGTATTCAAATACCCCGGTCTGCCGGGTGACGCCTACGATGATCATCATGCCTACCAGAAGGCCGATAGTATTGAAATCGATCGAAGCAAAGGCCTGTTTTTGATTGAGCAGACCGGTAACTATAACCAGTGATGCACCCACCAGAGCTATTATGCTTCGGTGAACTTTTTCAACCATGATCATTAGGTAAGCACTGAGAAAGATAATAATAGAAAGCCAAAAATGCATTTTCCTACCTGCCCCTATGAAATATCCCTTGTAAAAAGCGAGCTTAAACATGAAGAGGTGGCCTTGTCTGGCCACCCATCTGAGCAACTTTTTAATGACCCCGAATGAATCCAATATATTCTGTCTTATCGCGCCCTACCTATCTTTTCCGACACAGGTATAATAGGCCTCTAGCATTTATAATAACACGAACCATGAATGCATATGTAATTACGATGATGCGTTAGCCCGTTTTTATACGTTTTCCCTGTGATAATGTGTCTTTAAAGAATCTTTCCCGAAAAGCCAATGCCTTCTCTCAACAGCCGAGTTGTAGTAAAAGGGGGTAAGGAGTAGCATTTTGTAATTGTGGTACAATAAGGGCAGCGGCGGCCTTGTTCAACAATACGGAGCGCAGCCAGCGTGGATATATGAGATTTTGAGCTTGAATTAGGAGGCAGGATGAGGAATGGGGGACTTCTTTAACAGCTATAAGAGACTGGCCTTTGTAGGTTTGTCCGGCGATCCCAAGTCATTCAGCCGGGGAGTATTTAAATTCCTGAGCGAACAGGGATATGAGATATACCCGGTAAATCCAGCACTTGAACAGGTTGAAAACCAGAAATGCTATAAAAGCATAGATTCCGTCCCTGCGGTCGAAGCAGTGCTCTTTTTCACCAACCCCCGGGTTACCTCGGAGCTTTTATCGGCTTGCAAGGCCAAAGGGATTGAACATGTTTGGTTCCAGCAAGGCGCGGCGGATGAAGAAGTTCTAAACATAGCCCGGCAGCTCAACCTTGATTACCAAAACTCCTGCGTATACCTGCACCATAACAAAGCCGGTTTTCCGCACAGTTTTCACCGCTTTATAAACCGCACCTTTAAACTCAACCGGTAAAACCTTCGCATTTTTTGCCCCTGATTATAGCGTTTACCAGGGCAGCCTGGACGGAATGCTGGATTAAGGCCAAGAACCTCTTTACTTTTTGCTTAAGACCTGCCAAAATAATTTTCATCCCCTAAAAGCAAGGGCCTTGTTGAAAGGGTAGCCCGGCCAGATATTCCGCAATTTGTCATTATTGATTAAAAACAGGGATTTAAACAGGCATAACGCGGCCGGGGATTGCTTAGCAGCCAAAGAAAAAGACTTGAAACGTGAAAGGATGGGATATGATTGCCGTTTTTTGACGTGTATATAGCGGAACTGGATGATCCTCATTTTTCCTGGGAGCTAGGCGAGTGGACCCGCAACGTTCCTCGCCCCATAAGCCCTTTTTTCCCTCCGGCCAATGGCAGGGAACCCTTAAGGAGCGTAATAGATTATATAAAAAAGGGGGTTTTTAAGGGCAAACAGACCGACCAGAACGCCTGGGTGGCCCGGGTTACCATCAATGAATTGAAACAATTCTTATATGATTTTTATGGCGACTTCAACGAAAACAAATTCCATAAAGAAATATGGTTTTTATATGACTTTATCAATAAACTTGACAAAAGCAGGGCCTATGCCCTGGTGGCGGACCAGGAATGACAGGGGGGCTCTCAAATCCAATATAAGCTACCAGGAGCTGAAGAGTCGATTCGGCAAAGCAGTAGCCCAGGGGGGTTCAGGCCTTGACTAAAGACAAGACTTTACCCCGAGAAATGCGTATGAAAGACAGCCTGCCCACTCCACATTAAGACCCCATTAATCGCCGCCCCCGCGGCCTCCTCCACAACCGGAGCCCCATGAACAATCGGAGCTGGAGCACCCGGAACTGCTCCAGGTAAACGTGCACCCATATGCAGCCCAAGTACTTACCGGCATCTGAACCAGAGAAAGCGGAGCCTGGAGAGATAACGGCGTCAAGCGGTGGAAGGCAAGAATAATTTATTTGGGAGGATAAAAACCGGCTTTGAAATAGCAGAAAGGGTAGAAAGACATGAGGGAGTAGCTGCATATAAATAGAAGGGAGCATTACGTTTAATAAGCCAGGCTTACGTCAGGGTCTTTAGCGTTCAAAGTTGGGCGGGGGGTATTAACAAAACTGATTTTTCGACCGATAATGGTATTAGTAAACCCTGATTTAAGTGAAACTTGTAATCTCAAGGGAGAAAGGAGAATAAAATATTGGGCGTTTTTGATTTCATCTCTAAACAATTCCTGGATATCATCGAATGGGAGGACAATACCCAGGACACCCTGGTCTACAAGTTCCCCATGCAGGACAACGAGATTCAAAACGGCGGCAAACTGGTGGTTCGCCCCGGGCAGGCAGCGGTTTTTGTCAATGAGGGTCAGATTGCTGACGTATTCCGGGAAGGAACCCACCCCCTTACCACCCAGAACCTGCCCGTCCTGGGCGACTTAAAAGGATGGGCCTATGGCTTTAAATCCCCTTTTAAAGCCGATGTCTACTTCGTAAACACCAAGCAGATCCTGGATCAAAAGTGGGGAACTCCCCACCCCATCCTGGTTTCCGATCCCAAATTTGAGCAGGTTCAGTTGCGCGCCTTTGGAAGCTTTGGCTTTGCGGTAACCGATCCTCAAATATTTGTGAGCACCGTTTCCAGCACCAACCAGGTCTACAAGATAGACACCCTGCGGGATCAGCTCAAGGACTTCATCATTACTCATTTTGCTCCCATTCTGGCCCAGCAAAAGGTAACGGTCGCTGAACTGGCAGCCAATTACAACATAATCAATGAAGCGGTTAAAGCCGCGGTCAAAGAGAGCTTCGCCAACCTGGGCATTGAAATGACTATCCTTACCATATCCAATATATCCCTGCCCGAAGATATCCAGGCCATGTTGAACGAGCGCACCAGGATCAATATGATGGGCGGCATGGACAACTACAGCCGGGTACGGCAGCTTGACGTCATGGAGACGGCGGCGGCCAATGAAGGCGGGGGAGGCATGATGCAGGCCGGTATGGGCATGGGCGCCGGTTTGGCCATGGGCCAGGTGTTTGCCCAGACCATGGGTGCCAGTCAGGGAGGTTTCGGCGGCGCTCCGCTGGGTCAGCCCGGTCAGCAGCAGGCGCCGGCGGCTCCTCAGGCTCCGGCTCCGGCTGCGCCGGGTGCGGCAGCTATAGTATGCGCCTGCGGTATGGGGCTGGCGGCCGACGCCAAATTCTGCAGCAACTGCGGAGCCAAGGTGGTAGTGCCCGAGCCGGTTGCGCAGGCCAAATTCTGCAGCCAGTGCGGCACCAAACTGGATGGCAGCGCGGCATTCTGCAGCAATTGCGGAACTAAATTATAAGGAGGCGGTGTAATGTTCTCCTTGAGGAGATTCAGTAAAGGTATAATAATGTGCCTGGCCTGTCTGGTTATTTGTACCTTTGCCTATGTCAATATAGTTGACGCAGCCGTGGGCCACAGCACCAGCCATTCATCCAGTTCTTCCAGCAGCGGCTCGAAATCAAGTTCATCCAGTTCCTCGAAATCCACTTCTTCGACTTCGTCAAGCCGCAGCACGAGCACCCCCACCGGCACCTCGGCAGC
This sequence comes from Syntrophomonas sp. UBA5314, assembly GCA_002410325.1. Taxonomy (GTDB): domain Bacteria; phylum Bacillota; class Syntrophomonadia; order Syntrophomonadales; family Syntrophomonadaceae; genus UBA5314. The sequence goes on along the minus strand of DHRK01000069.1, from coordinate 87,184 downwards.
CGGAGCGGCGGGAGGATTTTTTGCCGCTTTATTTATCATACCCTTTGTCATCATTGCCGTAATAATCATCCTGGTCTTTATGTTTATCAAGAAAAAAGGCGGCGGGATGCTAGAAATGCCGGCCCAGCAAGAAGCGGCAGCGCTGGTAAAGGACCCGGCTTACCTGAGGCAGGCTTTGGCCGAGCTAAGGGAGCGCGACCCCGACTTTTCCGAAGATCTCTTCATATCCCGGATCAACAATATGTTTATTCAGCTGCAGGAGGCCTGGCAGGCCAAAGACTGGAAAAAGGTGCGGCCCTTTGAATCGGATGAACTTTTCAACCAGCACGCCCGCCAGCTGCAGGAGCTTATCGACAGCCATACTACCAATGTGGTTGATGACATCGGAATACTGCGCACTGAAATCAGCGACTACCACGACAACGGGGCCACCGAATCCCTGGATGTGTATATGCGGTGCCGCTACAAGGATTATATTGTTGACGACAATACCGGCAAAGTGGTGGAGGGCGATCCCAACCGGGAATACTTCATGGAATATGAGCTGGTGATGTCCCGTAAGAAGGGTGTTGCCACCCGGTTGGCACAGAATACGGTGGTCAGCACCTGCCCCAATTGTGGAGCCAATGTCAGCATAAACGCTTCCGGTGAATGCGAATACTGCAACAGCGTTGTAAGCAATGGCGATTTTGACTGGGTTCTTACCCGGTTGGTGGTTTTATCCCAGAATTAGCCTGATTATTTAGTAGGATGAAATAAAAGACATGAGGAGGAGCAAGGATGAACTCCTTGAGGAAACACCGAAAGGTTCTTTTAATATGCGTGGCCTGTTTAGTCCTGTGCTCGTTTGTACTGGTCAATGTTGCCGATGCGGCGGTGGGCAACAGCGTTTCCCACTCCAAGTCCACAAGTTCCAGAGGTTCTTCCGGCTCGTCAGGCGGGAGCTTTTTTACCGGTTTGTTGATAGGCAGCCTCTTAAGCCATCCCTCCCTGTTGGGTGTAATCATTGTAATTGGAATCATCCTTTACTTCGCAATGCGCAAGAAAGGCGGCGGCTTTGATGAGGGGTATTATGAAGAGCCTCACCAGGAAGCAGCCGCAACCCGGGATACTTCTTATTTGAGGTCCTCCCTGAATGACCTGCGCAGCCGGGATCCCAACTTCTCAGAAGATATGTTTATATCCCGGGTAAACAACATGTTTATCCAGCTGCAGGAGGCCTGGCAGGCCAAAGACTGGAAGAAAGTCAGACCGTTTGAATCCGATGAACTCTTCAATACCCATGCCCGGCAGTTGCAGGAGTTTATAGACAGCCGGACCACCAATGTAGTAGACGATATCGGTATTTTACGAACTGAAATTACCGATTACCATGACAACGGACCCACGGAGAGCCTGGATGTTTATATGCGGGTGCGTTTAAAGGACTATATAATAAACGACGAAACCGGCAAGGTCATTGAAGGAGATTCTGATCGGGAGATATTCATGGAGTATGAACTGGTTATGAGCCGCCGGAAAGGGGTCGTCACCAGGCTGGCCGAAAACACCACCGTTACCACCTGCCCGAATTGCGGAGCGAATGTGAGCATCAACGCTTCCGGAGAATGCGAATACTGCGACAGCGTGGTCAGCAGCGGTGATTTTGACTGGGTCCTGACCAGACTGGACGTGTTGTCTCAGGAGTAGACGATACCGGCTCCAATTGCAATGCCGGTTGGCAAGAAAAATCAATAGAATTAAACAGGCAGGTTAGCGTTGCTCCTGCCTCTTTTTTGAATTTATGCCTACCCTATAAAAAGGAGACTTCCGCATCCCCTCTGCGGGCTAAAAATCCGATCTTTCCTGAATCAATCACCTGTACCTGATCATATATCAACACTCCCCCTCGGGGACCTTCTTCCCCTGTGGGGCTGGGTATGTGCCAGCGCAAAACGATCAGTTCACTTCCGAAAGCCAGGGGGCTGGCCGGCGCGCCGGGGAGGTTGATATCTCCGACCAGGATATCATCACCGATCAAAAGGCGGGTGCGGCGATAGCCGCGCTCGGCCAGACGCAGACGGCGCAAAGCCAGGCGGGCCAGACCGGCTGTGGCAGGATCAGAATCGTTAAAACACGCCTGCAGAGCCCTTTTTACTCTGCCATTTACATCACGGGCTATACGCCCCAGGCTTAAAACGGTATAATAGCGCACCACCGGGCAGGGATGCCTGAGCAGTGCTAAAAGAGGAGGGAGGGCTCCAAGACCAAATGCTGTCCATAAAAAGCTGCCCATATAATAAATGCCGTGGCGCTGCGGCTCGAACACGGTACAGTCGGCGGCCGGTGTACTCTGCCAGCTGGTCTGCAGCTTAAAGATATCGGGCCGGGCTGGAATAACCAGTAGATCGGTGTAAGCATGAACGGAATCCGGGCTTTTGAGCTGGTTGTTTTCGGCCAGAACCGGGACGCTGGTGTTGAACTGTCCGGCCAGGCAGTGCAGGGTGTCTTCAGGCAGAACCAGGTAGTAAGGACCACCGCCTGATTTGGGTAAATCCAGATCCCGGTTGGGAATGATCAAGACCTGACCGGCGAATAGCAGACCGGGGTAGCAAATAACATTTGCATTCACAATAGCCTCTATGCTGGCCCCGAAACGCCTGGCTATCTGGTCCAGGGTTTCCCCGGCCTGCACCGTGTAGAGCATTTTATAAATCTCCCTCCCATCCATCCTATGCGGGAAGGGAGCTGCGGGTTCGGGATCTGCTTAAAAATATGCCGGTGGTCTTAATCCCCGTCCCTCGGAACAAAGACCGGGAGCTGACGGCCCTCTCTGGTAACCCAGGCCAATTTTACCGGCATGTCCGGGCGTAGAATTTCCTCCGGGCAGTCTACCACATTGCTGGCCAGACGCACGCCTTCTTCCAGATCGATAAGGGCATAGACATAAGGGGTTGCCCCTCGGAATTCATCTAAAGCGCTTACCCTGACAATGGTGTAGGAATAGACCCTTCCGCGGCCCGAAGCCGGCTTCCATTGCCAGCCTTCTGCCAGGCAGAAGGGGCATTGTCGGCGGGGGTAAAAAAACGCTTTTTGACAATGCGGGCAGTAGGGCAGCCACAGCTCGCCGTGCTTGCATTTCTCCTTGAAAAAGTCGATGAAGCTTTCCGGCATTTCAGTCACCTCCCAATACCAGGCTGGATTGGGTGCTCAAAACTCCCCCGTTGCCGTTGACAAAAGCCAGCCGGCGGCGCTCCACCTGGCGCTTCCCGGCCTGCCCCCGCAGCTGGCGCACCGCTTCTATTACATGCGACATGCCTCCGGCGTAAGAGGGCTGACCGCACGACAACTGTCCGCCATGGGTGTTGCAGGGCAGGGCGCCTTGAAAGCTGAGGTCGGTGCTGGCGACAAAGCGGCCGCCTTCACCCCGGGGGCAAAAGCCGGCCTCTTCCAGGGTAAGCAATACGGTTATGGTGTAGCAGTCGTACAGGGAAACCAGGTCCATATCGCCCGGTTTAACACCGGCCATGGCAAAAGCCCGTTTGGCCGAAAGAGCGATCGGAGTAGCGGTAAGGCTGGGGGCGTAGACGATGGAATCATGGGTGCAGGCTTCTCCCATTCCCAGAATAGCAACCGGGGGACAGGGCGCGTCCAGGGCCGTTTCGGCCCGGCTGACCACAACCGCGGCCGCCCCGCTGCAGGGACGAACTATTTCCAGGAGGTGAATGGGGTCAACAATTAACGGAGACGCCAGAACCTCTTCAACCGTCAAGGCCGACTGATTGAAAAGGGCCAATGGATTGAGCAAAGCGCTCCGGCGCTGGTCGACGGCAATTTTGGCCAGTTGTTCCGGAGTAGTGCCGTATTCGTGCATATGCCGACGGGCGGCCAGGGCATAGCCCGAATTAAATCCCATGGGGCCATAGGGCAGCTCATATTCCAGTTCCGCACCGGACATAACTGCGGATTTTCCTTCCCGGTCGTTAAATACCCGGGTGCCCCAGACTCCACCGCTCAAACAGAGACAGTGGCGGCAGATTCCGGCTGCCACCAGCAGAGCGGCCCGGTTGACGCAGCCTGCCGCACTGGCTCCGCCCAGTTCAACCATATTGAGGGAGGCGGGGAAGATCTGCAGGTATTCGGCCACTTGAGCCGGCCACATAAAAGCGGTGTCTTCGGAGGGCGGGGTGACCAGCAGACCGTCAATGTCCGATTTTAGAAGGCCAGCATCTTCGATAGCCAGGCGGGCAGCCTGCGCCAGGAGATCCAGGGTTCTTAGACCCCGGCCGTCTTTTTGCGGGGGAAGTTCACTGATCCCTGTAATAGAAGCTTTCCTTGACAGTTGCAAAGTGCAGCCTCCTTTTCATTTCCTGGGGACAAACCCCCGGTAAACAAAGTTTTCAATAGCCGAAAAATACAGCTCGGGACGGGCAAATATTACATCGTTGTGGCCGGCGCCGGGTATTAGAACAAATTTTTTATCAGCCCCGGGCAGGGTTTCCATAATCATTTGCCCTTCTCTTGCCGGCACCAGGTTGTCGTATTCACCGTGGATCATCAAACACGGGCATTTAATAGCGGCGATCATTTCCAGACACTGGTTTTCCAGGCTGTCTAGCTCGATCCCGGGAACAGGCAGCCCGAGATGCTTGATCAGGCGGGTTACCGAAGCGAAGCCGCTTTCGATAATCAATCCCTGGATGCTGTCCTGATAATTGTACCCCAGCTCCAGGGCGCTGGTGCTTCCCAGCGAGCGGCCCATAATAAAGATCGGCGCTGATGAAGAGCGGCGTTTGATCTCATCAGTAAGGGCCTGGTAGAGAATATGAGCATCCTCAATCAAGTGGGCAAACCCGGGCTGGCCGCCACTGCCCCCATACCCCCGGTAATCGGCCACCACCAGGTTGATGCGGCGGGTGGTATAAAAGGGAGCTATGTAATCATAATCACAGGCCACCTCGCCATTGCCGTGGAAATAAATCAACCAGGGCCAGCTTTCCTGGCCGGTATAAAAACGACAGACGATGTTCACTACTTCATCGACCGGGACCGGGAAGTCAAATGCACCGGGAGGGGCCTGGTCGTGATCATTGCGGGGGTAAAAGAGAAGCTGCACTAAAACGGGATGATCCAGACGAGCGTAATCAGGCATGGAATCACTCCTTATCCAATACTAAGTGGAGGGTGTCTCTTCTTATATTTAAGTTATAATAATACTAGTCATTAAAGCAAGCGAGACTTTAGACAATCTATAATCAACAGCAAGGAGTAGATGACATGGCCGAAAAAGGAACCGTACTGGCAGTAAACATTTCCGCCAAACGCGGCGAAAAGAAACGCAATGTTGGCAGAGCCCTGATCAAAACCAATTACGGCATCGAATTGGACGCCCATGGCGGACAGTGGCACCGCCAGGTGAGCCTCCTCTCCCAAACCAGTGTTGACAAGATGAGGGCCATGGGCGCAGAGGTGGACTTTGGCGACTTTGCCGAAAATATTACCCTGGAGGGCATTGAAGTGTCCAGGCTGCCCATAGGCACCCGTCTAAAGGCCGGAGAAGTTCTCATGGAAGTAACCCAGATCGGAAAGGAATGCCATAACCAGGGCTGTGCCATAAAAAAACAGGTGGGGACCTGTGTGATGCCCCTGGAGGGAATATTCGCCAGGGTGTTAGAGGGCGGCTGGATTGCGGCCGGCGACAGCATTGAGGTGCTGGATTAGCCTAACGTATCAAATCCAGGAAGTGGGTGAGGATGCGGGCGGTTAAACCCCAGATCACCTCTTCTTTCCACAGGTAAAAATACTGGGGGTAGATAGTGTGCCGGTACGGGTAGTTCTTGCCATGGGGAATGAGATGCACCGGAAAATCCTCGGGCCAGGTCATTGCGATGCCGTTGGAAGTCTCCAAAGGCTGGTGCTCCAGCAGCCATTGCAGGGGGACATAGAAAACGCTCGCTACTTCGACCGGGTCGATGGTGATCTTTTCCGGGTGATGAATAATGGCCAGATAGGGACGGATTATCATATTAAAGGGACTGACAAAGATATCCAGGTCAGCTATAACGCTAATATCTTCAGGGGATAAGCCCAGCTCCTCACAACCTTCCCGTATGGCGGCATAACGAGGGCCGGGGTCGCTTTCCTCCAGGGCCCCGCCGGGAAAGCATATTTCTCCGGGCTGTCTATCTATAGATGATGAACGTTTTTGAAATAAAAGGCACCACTCGTCATTAATCCGGGTTAGCGGCACCAGGACAGAGGATTTAAAGGCATTACTGCTTCCTAGTATGTCGGCCTTTCTGTCGCATAGGCGAAATATCTTGTCCTCCAGCAAGAGTAAAGCCCCCTTCCTGTCTAACTATCACTATACCACTCCAGAGCCTTTGAGGACAAAGGCAGATTTATTTCAGAAAAGAAAAGAGCGAACCCGAAGGTCCGCTCCAGTTTTGTTCAAGGAGACAATAGAAGGTTTAATTAAAGAGTAACAAATCAGGGGTATGATGGCAATAGCTTGGCAGGGAAATTATGGAAAATATTTCGGGGAATTGTGTTGTTAATAGCCAAAGTTCGGTATAATATTGATATCTTTAATGCGTGGAGGAGGAAAATAGATGAACAAATATCGCCTGGAGAAAGAGGATACGGTCTTAATGATCATTGACCTGCAGGAAAAACTGATGGCAGCCATGTCGGAGAAGGCCAAAGTATATAAAAATAATGGTATTTTAATTGACGCGGCCCGGATTTTTCAGCTGCCGGTGATCCTTACCGAACAATATCCCCGGGGATTGGGGTCAACGGTAGATGAAATAAAAAGCAAGCTGCCGGCAGACCACCACCGCCTGGAAAAAACCCGTTTCTCGGCCTTAACTCCGGAAATGGCAGACCTTCTGAAGAAAATCGGGCGAAAAACCGTTCTCATTACCGGCAGCGAAACCCACGTTTGCGTCTTCCAGACCACCCGGGACCTGGTGGAACAGGGCTTCAACGTGCATGTGGTCAGGGATGCGGTATGCTCCAGATTCAAAGAGAATTTCCAGAATGGACTGTCCCTGATGCAGGAAGCCGGAGCCGTGGTAACCAATACCGAGACCGTGCTGTTTGACCTGCTGATCGACGCCAGCAGCCCGGACTTCCGCGGCATATCAGCCCTGGTAAAATAAATCGGAAAAAATATAGGGCAGGCATGGTTTGGCAGGGCCTGCCCAGCTTGTCGACAAAGTCGATAAGCTGCCAGAGCGAGCGACGGAAGCGAAGAGCAAGGCACGAAATAGGCCCGCGATTGAGGCGTACACGAGTACGTTGATTGAGCGGGCCTATTGAGCAACGCAGCTATTCGCTTTTGTCGATGGTCTGGGCAGGCATGGTTTGGCAGGGCCTGCCTTTTTTGGTTGATCTAACTGGCCTAGTTACTTAACTTTGAAGCTTACCGAGCCGGCCAGCAAAGCCAATTCCTGCGGGCTGAGGTTCCCGTTCAAGGTTAAGCGATATGAAGCGTCCCCAGCCGTTACCGTCCAGCTGATTTCACTGTTGGCGGTCTGCTCCCGGGAGGCTTTGGCGGTAGCCGTATTAGTATCAGGAGCGGCGCTAGGGGACGGGGCCCCCAATTGCCCGCCTTCCACTTTATAGTTTTCCACCTGGCTGACAATTACATCGACCACAATATCGGTCTTATCCTGGGCGAACTTATAAATCAAACAATTGTCGCCGGCACCGCTGCTTATATTGACCAGGGTGTAGGTGCCCGGCAGGCTGATGCTGTAGGGGGCTTCCGATTCCGGCGAATCTGTGCTGCTGGTGGTTTCATTTACCGTGGTTCCCCGGCTGATGGATGAACTATCTGCGGAATAGGCTGCGGGAGAAGGAGCGGGAGGAGAAGCGGGAGGAGAAGGAGGAGAGGGCTCAGTATCTTGGGCAGGATTGTCAGAAACAGTAAGCTCCTTTTTCTCCTCGGAAGGTACGGCGTCCATAGGCATAATGCCATGCTTTACGATGACAGCGGTACCCAGGCCGCCTGCAGTTTGTTGCTCTTCCGGCTGGCTGGATGCGGGCGGCGTGACCGACTGCTGGGTAAACCTGATTATTCCGAGGTCGTTGATACCCGGCAAAACGAGCAGTACCAGAAGGACTCCCAGTACAGCGGTTGAAGCCACCATCCAGCGCTTACGCCCGGACAGGCTGCGCAGGCGGCTGGATGCCGTCTTTTTGCCCGGAGCAAAATCCTGTTCCGGCAGATTCTTCATTACCCGGGCGGTAAACCCGGACGATAGCTGGGGCAGTTCGGCGGTATTATTCAATGCTTCGTTTTCTAAAACCGTTAATTGCAGGTGCTTGTTGCACTGCGGGCACTCCCGGCAGTGGCTTTCGACGGCGGTGCCAAGCTCGGGGGACAGCTTGTTGTCACAATAATCCCAAATGTACCTAGTGGCTTGCTGGCAATTCATGGCTAATCCCCCTTTCACTCCATTGTTGGATAACAATACGCCGCAGTGCTTTCCTGGCCCGGTGCAGCCGGACCTCGACATTTTCCCGGCTGACGCCTAAGATATCGGCTATTTCCTTGTTATCCAGGTCCATTTGATAGCGCAGGATGATGAGGACCCGGTATCCTTCATTTAAAGATAACAGAGCGTTATTTATTTCCTGCCTCAACTCACTTTTCTCAAACTCGGTTTGGGGATCGGGTATGTGAGCAGGCAGGTAGGGATCGATATCCTTGCCCAAACCCTCGTCAAAGCTCAAGTTTACGATTTTCTTTTTCTTGCGCAGGGCTGTAATACTGGCATTAACCGCGATGCGCTGAATCCAGGGACGGAATTTCTTGTTGGGATCAAACTGATAAAGTTTTTGGTATACGGATATAAAAACATCCTGGGTGATATCTTCTGCTTCCTGGTACTGGCCGAGAATGCGGTAGACAATAGCAAAAACCGGATTCTTATAACGGTCCACCAGTTCCTCAAAAGCAGCCGCTTCGCCCTGCAGCACCTGGCGGGCGAGTATTTCATCGCTTAACAAGATATCAGCTCCCCAACACGTTCACTTATATATACGAACTCCTGATAAACAGCTTACACCAACTCCGAACAAAAACCTACTCCCGCTTTTGGAGTCTAGTACTCTGTTAACTCTAATTATTGTATTACTCGTCGGTTAAATTTTCGCATAACTGCGTTGTCGTCAATCGCAATACGTCCAGTAT
>DHRK01000069.1:0-77900 GCA_002410325.1 Syntrophomonas sp. UBA5314 | reverse complement strand
ACTCATTCCTCCGCCTCCCCCTGTGAAAATTTTTCTCGGCGGATAAACTAAACTTTTAGATGTCACAGACTACTAGCTAATTTTATAAGCAAAAACTGACATGAAGGGTATAATATTGCCAGAGGGATTCTCTTTTAAGAAATAATTTGGAAGAGGGTGGACTTATGAAGGTTCAAGAAGGCAGGGTGGGGCGCACCTTCCTGGTGAAATTCGAACACGGCGATGATCTGATTCGGGAGATACTGGCCCTGGCCAAGAAAAAAGGCATCAATACCGGTTTTATAATGCTGCTGGGAGCTCTGCGCAAAGCCGATATGGTCACCGGCCCAAAAGAGTGCGTGGTTCCACCTGAGCCCAACTGGGTAAATTTTGATGACGGCCGGGAAATACTGGCTATGGGGACTTTGATCTGCGATGAAGAGGGACAGCCCACCCTGCACCTGCATGGAGGAGCCGGGCGCGAAGAGTTCAGTCTGACCGGCTGCCTGAGGGCCAACACCGAGGTCTACCTGGTGGTCGAAGGCATCATTCTGGAACTGGAGGGAATCAAGGCCCGCCGGGTTCTGGACCAGTTGCTGCAAATGAAGGTGCTGGAAATTTGATGGGAGAAATTTTACGAATACTGGTAGATGCCGATGCCTGCCCGGTCAAGGACATCGTGGAGGAAGTCGCCGCAGACTACCGCCTGGACTTGATCCTGGTGGTAAATCCCCACCACCACTTGGAAAGCCGCCTGGGCCAAATAGTCAGGGTGGACGGAGGCAGCCAGGCGGTTGACCTGGCCCTGGCCAACCTGGCGCGAAGCGGGGATCTAGTCGTCACCCAGGACTACGGCCTGGCCTGCCTGGTTATGGCCAAACACGGCCGGGCCATTCATCCCAACGGCTGGCTCTATGAAGAAGACAAGATCGATGCGCTTTTGATGCAGAGGCATATCAACGCCAAAGCCCGCCGGGCCGGTTTCAGAACTACCAACCCCAAAAAACGGATCAGCGAAGACAACCGTCGCTTTCGGCAAAACCTGGTTAGAATTATTGAAAAGGCCAACACCGGCGCAACCTGACCGGAAAGTAGATATCGGGGCCGATTTAAAAGCTCATCCCCTTCTTGGAAGTGAACTTGTAAGGTGCTCGGGAGGGGCGATTTAATGTATAATAATACCGGATTAGCTTGAAAGGAGTATTATCATGTCAGACCAGTGCAACAGCTGTCCTTCCCGGGAAGGATGCAATGTAGAAGCCAGTGAATGCAATACGCAAAAAAGCCTCTACGGGGTATTCAACAATATCCGCAATGTGATAGTCGTCATGAGCGGCAAAGGCGGGGTTGGCAAATCATCGGTTACCGGCCTGTTGGCCAGCAGCCTGGCCCGCCAGGGGCACAAGGTGGGCATTATGGACGCTGATATAACCGGACCCAGTCAACCCAGAATATTCGGACTGCAGGACCATAAACTGCAGGCCAGCGACTATGGCCTGCTGCCCGCTCTTACCCACCTGGGCATAAAACTGATGTCCATCAACTTCTTTTTACCCAACGAAGACGACCCGGTGATCTGGCGCGGCCCCATGCTGGCCGGGGCGGTAAAGCAGTTCTGGGGGGAAACCGATTGGCGCGAGCTGGACTATCTGATCGTAGACCTGCCGCCTGGAACCGGCGATGTGCCTTTAACGGTTATGCAGACCCTGCCGGTCAAAGGCATCGTCATCGTGTCATCACCGCAGGATCTGGCCTTTATGGTGGTCAAAAAGACTATTAAAATGGCCCGTAAACTGCAGATCCCCATACTGGGCATCATCGAAAACATGAGCTACGCAGTCTGCCCCCATTGCCAGGAGCACCTGGAGATATTCGGCAAGACCCAGGGCGCCGTGGTGGCCGCGGAAACCCAGTTGACCTTCCTGGGCCGCCTGCCCTGGGATGTGGAATTAAACCGGCTTATTGACGAGGGGCATATTGAAAAATACAGCTCCCCGGAAATGGAAAGCATTGCCGCCCAGATCGGAGAAAAACTTCCGTAAACATATGTAACGGAGAATTGGTTGGGGGGGAGAATAACTGAAGATCTATTCCTGGAATGTCAATGGCATTCGGGCGGTGCAAAAAAAGGGATTCGTTTCCTGGTTGAAATCCGAGCTGCCCGACATTCTCTGCCTGCAGGAAACCAAAGCTCGCCCCGAGCAGCTGGAAAAGGAACTGACCAGCATAGCGCCCTACGAGAGCTACTGGCACTGGGCGGACAAGAAAGGCTACAGCGGAGTGGCCACCTACACCCGGCAAAAACCGCTTAACGTCCAATGCCACCTGGGGGTGGAGCGGTTCGACGGCGAAGGCCGGGTGATAATCAGCGAACACCGGAATTTCGTGCTTTTTAATGTCTATTTCCCCAACGGCCAGATGGGCGATGAGCGCCTGCAGTACAAGCTGGACTTTTATGAAGAACTGATAGCGGCCTGCAACCAGCGGGTGCAGGATGGCCGGAAAGTGATTATCTGCGGCGATTTCAACACCGCTCACCGGGATATAGACCTTAAAAACCCCCGGGAAAACGAAAACCGCTCCGGGTTTTTACCGATAGAGCGGGAAATGCTGGATAAATTCCTGGCCTCCGGCTATGTGGACGTATTCCGCCACCTGTATCCGGAGAAGGTCCAGTACTCCTGGTGGAGCTACCGCACCCGGGCCCGGGCGAGAAATATAGGATGGAGAATCGACTACTTCTACGTCAGCCGGAATATGCTTGACGACATTGAAGACTGTACTATCCTCAATGAAATAGAAGGCTCCGACCACTGCCCGGTAGCCCTGTTTATTAAAGACTGAATTGATTTTAAATCCCTCTGACCTGCCCTAAACAAAAGCTCAGAGCAGGGACTTTGAGGCATACGATAAAAGTAAAAAAAGTCAATTAATTGCAACATTTGAGCGCTGTAAACCAGCGCTTTAGTTTTGCTTATTAGGCCTAAAGCAGGTGGAATAAAATGAGACCAGGGGCCAATGTCTAATAGTGTAAAAAACTAGTATATTTAATCACAATTAACATAATAGGCTAAATCTTAACCGGTGGGATTGCTCGAACATACGCTTTGTATGTCATCGGTAATAATTTAGCCCGAATAGTTGTTGGCGGGAGGCTTGGTTGGATGAAGAGTCTAAAGGTTCTGCTTATTTTTATATTTGCCGTTCTGGCGATTCCCTGGTTTGCTGAACCCACTTACGCCGCCACCATCACTGCACCTACCTCTATCAGTGTCGACACCACCTGGACCAGTGACAATATCTATCTTATACCTACTTATACAGTTGTCTAGCCCGGTGTTCAGTTGACTATTCAACCCGGAACAGTTGTCAAATTCCAGGCCAACGCCTATATGAATGTAAAAGGAACCCTGGATGCTCCGGGAACCACTGAAAGCAATATAGTTTTTACCTCTTATAAAGATGATGAATTCGGCGGTGATACCAATGGGGACGGGGGAACCAGCACTCCGTCCAAAGGGGATTGGCAGTATATTAAGTCTGATAATGGTGGAACAGTCAATTTTGCTTACTGCAGAATACGATACGGTGGCAAGAATTACTCAATGGTCTACAGCTACGGCGGAGCGGTGAATATTACTCATAGTATTATTGAGAAAAGTTCAGGAAGGGCGATTGAAACCAAGGGAACAGCCAGTATAACCGACAACCAGTTGAGCGAATTTGCAACTACCGGAATATATGTAAACAGCGGTTCTCCCAATATTTCAGGCAATGCCATAACCGGCGGCAACTACGGAATATATGTGGTAAACGGTGTTCCTGCTATCAGCAACAATAACCTGATTAATAATGCCTACAAGGCCGTCTATATAATTAACGGGTCCCCTGTGATTTTGAGCAACACTCTCAATGGCGGAGGTTTGGCCGACAATTACGGAATAGTCATCGATAACGGCATGATAAGCATTCAAAACAATTCCATATCCCAATACCCCAATCATGAAGCTATTCTCCTGGGCAGCAACGGGAGCAGCATAAGCGGCAGCGTCACTGGAAATACGATGAGCGGGTGCAAATACCCGCTGGGCTTTACGGGAAACAAGATACCCATTATAACCTTTGAATCAAATGGTTTTGCTAATTGCAGTCTTTTGGGAATTAATCTTAATGTCAGTCTTGCAACACAAACCGTTCCAGCTTATGTGATTCCTTATATTATTAAAAAGCTAAACATCAATGAGGGTGCCTCTGTCACCATAAATGCCGGGGCTGTATTTAAGATGATTGGTTTTATTGGACCAATAATATATGGAATATTGACAGTAGAAGGCAACCCCGAGCATCCGGTAGTATTTACCTCTTTAAGAGATGACTCGTTTGGAGGAGATACAAATAATGATGGAGCAAATACGAGTGCTAGTCCCGGCGATTGGGCCTATTTGTCGATTGCGGAAAACGGAAAAGGAGTTTTCCGCTATGGGCTATTTAAATATGGGGATAAAGCGATATACCAGAACGCCGGACAATTGGAAATTACAAATTGTGATATAGAACGAATGAGCAGTGACGGCATTGGATTATTCGGTAAACACAGCACCGTTATACAATCCTCTAAAATATCCTATTCAAGCTACGGAATAAAAGCAACAATAGCTTCCCCGACCATAATAAACAACGAAATCTTTAAAAATGGCCATGGAATTCATATCCTCAAAAACTCGGCAGCTATAGTTACGGGCAACTACTTACATAACAATAATATTGGCATGGAAATTATGATGGATTCAGATGATCAAAACAACTGTCTCATAGAATACAACAACTTTGAAAACAACGTTTCCTACGGATTAGAAAACTGGCTTCCCAACAACCCGCCCATAGCTATAGCCGAAAACAACTGGTGGGGCAGCGCATCCGGACCCTATCCCATAGGATCGGGAGACAAGATAAACAGCACAACTAAAATCGATGTGAACCCGTGGCTAACGTCTCCCTACGTCCCCGAACAGCCGATAGAAGGGGCACGCCATTTCTGCCTGCACTATGACCCCCTGACCAGAAGGCGGTCGTTGGTGCTGGAGCCAGTCGATTCCGGCACCGGAGCCCACATGATCGATAAAACCTTAATCAGATTGAATGGAGCCAGGCCTCTTGACTTCGCCCTGAGCTACAATTCATTGATGCTTTCCGAAGGACCCCTGGGCAAAGGCTGGGCCCACAACTATGAAACCCGCCTGGAGGCTCAGGCCGATGGAAGCATAAAGCTGCGCTGGTCGGCCAACCGGGAGAATGATTTTACCAGCACCGATCAGATAAACTTTACTTCCGGCGAAAACGCCTGCCGCCTGGATAAACTAGTAAAGAACGTGGATGGAAGCTATACCCTGACCCGAAAAGACCAGAGTCAATATTTCTTTGACGCATCCGGGCGGCTAACTGAAGAGCGAAACGGCACCGGCCAGGCTCTGCAAATGAGTTATGACAGCAACGGCAAACTGCAGACCATCAGCGAGCCTCTATCCGGCATCGCCCTCAACCTGGCTTATGACGGCAGCGGCTTACTGCAAAGCGTATCTGACAATCTCAACCGGCAGTGGTCGTTTACCTGTGACAGCAGCCACAACCTAACCGACATTCAGTATCCCAATGGAAACAGCAGCGCCTTCACCTACGACTCGGTTGGACAGGTTTTGAGCGAAACCGATCCCCAGGGCAACCTGCTCTTCTTAAATACCTACGATGACCAGGGTCGGGTTGTAAGCCAGGATGACGGGGTAAGCGGCAACCAGTTGAGCACTCTGGTATATGATGACGCCAGCCAACCCGGCTTCCGCATCACCACCATTACCGACCGGACCGGGCACAGCCGCCAGTACATACACGACAGCAGCTATCAACTGGTCCAAGTGATCGACGAGCTGGGCAATCAAACCCAGATCGCCTACGATGCCGACGGCAACCGCACCGGCATAACCGATGCCGCCGGGCATGCCACCACTATGACCTACGACAGCCGGAGCAATCTATTGACCTCTACCGATGCGGGCGGACACACCACCACCATGACTTATGACGATCGCAACAATCTGCTCAGTATTCAAAATGCAGCCGGCAGGACCCTCACCAATATATATGACACCAACAACCGGCTCACTTCTATTACCGATCCGGCAAACGGGGTCACCGGTTTTACCTACAACGCCGATGGACTGCTGGCCAGCAAAACCTTTCCTCGGGGAGGGATCACCAGCTATGCCTATCAAAACGGACTGCTCAATTCCCAGACTGATCCCACCGGTAGAACCACCAGCTTCAGCTATGACACGGCGGGCCGTTTACTAAGTACGGCCAATCCGGCGGGAAAGACCAGCACTATCGTCTACGATGCAATAAATAATATTACGAGTACCAGCGACCCCCTGGGCAATACGGTCAGCTTTACCTATGACGCCAACGGCAAGGTTCTGACTCAGACTGATGCCCGGAATAATACAACTACTTACACCTATGACGGCAACCGCAATTTATCTAGCGTTACCGATGCCCTGAACCATATTACTTCCTTCGCCTATGACGGGGAGGACCGGCTCGTTCAAATCACCGATGCCCGGGGGAATGTAAGCACTATAAGCTATGATGCCAAAGGGCGAAAAATCTCCCTGACCGACCCGCCGGGCCATACCGTCCGCACTGAATACGATGCTGTCGATAATATTACCGGACAGTATGACGCATTGAACAACAAAATATCTGCCATCGGCTATGACAACTTGAACCGGCCTATAAGCGTTGCCGACGCGCTGGGCAACACTACCACCAACACCTATGACTCCCTGGGCAACCTTACCCAGACGACAGATCCTTTAAGTCAAAGCACTGGCTACAGCTATGATAGTTTGAACCGCTTGATTCAGACCGTGGATGCTTTGAACGGTTACGCCGCTCAGGAATTTGACGCGGACGGCAACCGTACCGCGCTCATCGATCCCAACAACAACCGGCAAGAATTCACCTACGATCTGGACGGGCGTCTGACCGGCAGCAGTTCGGCCACGGGCAGCCTTCAGTACACCTACAACCAGCTGGGTGTTTTGGGAAGCCTGATCAACGGCCGGGGCCAGACCCGCTCCCTGCAGTACGACGACGCGGGGCGGCCGATTTCCCAGAGCGATCCGGACGGAACCATAAACTGCACCTATGACTCCAACGGCAACCTGCTCACCGTTAATGACGCCAGCGGCACCATTACCCGCCAATACGATGCCTTGAACCGGGTTATAAGCTATACCGACACCCGCGGTAACACCATAGGTTATGCTTATGACGCGGCGGGCAACCTGACCTGCCTCACTTACTCGGACGGCAAACAGGTCAACTACACCTATGACGCCGCCAACCGGCTTACCCTTACCCAGGTCACTGATTGGGCGGGCAGAACAACCGCCTATACCTATGACGCCAACAACCGTTTAACCCAGACCCAGCGCCCGGACGGCTCCATAGAAACCCGAACCTACGATACCGCCGGACGGCTCACCCAGCAGTTGGACAAAGAGCAGGCCAACAACACTCTTACCCAGTTTGACTTTACATACAACCCGGCTGGCAATGTGACCACAGAAACCAACAACCTGCCCGATGTGTCGCTGCCGGAGCCCAATACCACCATGACCTACACTAGCGACAACCGCCTGGAAACCTGCAACGGGCAAAACGTGAGCTATGACGCTGACGGCAATATGACCAGCGGACCTTTAAACGGCCAGACCACCAGCTTCACCTTCGACTCCCGCAACCGCCTGACGGCGGCCGGCAGCACCACTTACGGCTACGACGCGGAAAACAACCGTATTAGCATAGCGGACTCGGTATACCAGGCCACCTATGCCATAAATCCCCATGCTGTATTTAGCCAGGTCTTGACGCAAACTGACGGGCAGGGGAACCAGACCTTCTATATCTACGGTTTGGGTTTGATAGGGGAACAGAGCAGTACGGGCTACAATGCCTACCACTACGACCTCAGGGGCAGCACAGTAATGCTGACCGATATAAACGGAGCAACTACTGATACATTCCAATACGGCCCCTACGGAGAACTCCTCAACCATACCGGAATCAGCGCGACGCCATTTCAATACAACGGCCAGTACGGAATTATGAATGATGGCAACGGGCTGTATTATATGCGGGCGAGGTATTATAATCCGGAGATCAAGAGGTTTATAAGCCGGGATAGCGTATTAGGGGATTTAATTAATCCCAAGAAACTAAACCGCTATGCCTTTTGTCAAAGTAATCCCATAAAGTTTGTAGACCCCAGTGGGCATGATATAGTTATAGATGACAACCAGTATAACTATTTAACCCACACGGCGCTCTATGACCTGGATATCGGTAATAGAGATTGGGCACAAAGTCAGCTAAATCAAGGAGCATATTTCGTTAATACAGAAAATCCCGATGGTTATTTAAATATTGACGATGTTATAGAAATATGCGAGGGTGGAGGAGTTCAACCAGACCCAGTATTCAACTTTATAACAGATTCGGCCTGCAGCCTGGGGGCTGCAGGAGTGGTAAAAACAATTGGCTCCAGAGCAGTATGTGCAAGTGCAGAAGGTATATCTGATCTGGCAATTGATTTGCAACTATTTAGTAATAACTTAAAGCGAACAAAACCAGGTCTATCGGCAAAGGAGGCTGCCAAAGATGTACCTAGCTGGGCAAAAGGTAATCGGCCATTCGTTGGAGAAAATGGAAAAGATTTTGCAAAGAGATTATTAGATGAGAAATATGGTGCAGGTAATTATAGTAAAGGTCCGACAAGTGAATTTAACAAAATAAAAAAGTGGGGCGATAGAGCTTTTGAATAGCCCTATCGCTACTAGTATTTTGGCAGGGGGGTAGCCCTAATGAAAGAGTATTATCCAGTAGCATTCGATCTAAATGATATTCCTCATTTTTGTATTTGGTTTTCTAACGAATATGATGGATTTATTACTGAAAAAGGTAAAATTGTACAATTTATATCAATAGACCATCTTTTCTCTTATGCAAGAAGTAATAATCTTACTGTTACAGAAGATCTCACTGTTATATCAATGAAGCCCATTTTGAAATGGTTAGAAGAAATGAATGATGAGATTGACTACTCATATTTTTTGGATTTTTGGAATTTGGTATCTGATTTAGCTAATACATTAGGAGAAGAATTTTGGGGTAATAAGAAAACTCCTAGGGTTAACGCTATATATGATAAACTATTTTTTTCTAATAATTTACCGTCAATGGCCCAGGAACCATTTTTGCCTATTTGGTCACCAGATGAGAAAAAGGAACTTTCGAGAGTACTCACTGATGGCTTACGAGTTATAGACTTTTTGTTTTCGATTTAAAGGAATTACGGGAGGATTTTTGTTAGGTAAAACCGAGAAAGAATTCTACAAAGTAACATTAGGACTTACATTTTGACACTATATTTTATTGGGGCTGTTTTTTTATTATTAATGAATTACTAAACGAGAGGAGAAGGGGCTATGAAAATTGGCTGTCTAAGAAAAAGAAGCATATTCAGGATTATGGCTTTGATACTGGTTATGATAGCCTTTGCGATACCGGTAAGCGCCGCCACATATACATACGATAATCTGGGTAGGTTGACTTCTGCCACGACGAACAGTGGGGCTAGTTGTACGTATACTTATGATGTAGGCGGGAACCTATTGAGCGGCACTGGTCAGTTCTTCTTTAGCTGTTTTAAGCACCAATCCCCAAGACCAAGCCAGCAATGTGCCGGTGGGTCAGTCAGTATATCTGCAGTTTAGTATGAACATTGAACAATACACGAATTTTAGTGACATTAGCCTTATGATGGGAGCCACCCCGGTTTCAATAAATGCGTTCATGAGCAACGATATGCTCACTATCGATCCGGTCGACAACCTGGTGGTAAACACCAGGTATACCGTAACGGTTCCGGCCGAGGCTGTAAAAGCGGTATCTGGCAGTCAGAGCAACGCCAAAATAATCATGCACTTTACAACTGCATCATCAAGCCTGAGCATGGTCAGTAGTGATCCGGTGAACAATACTACCGATGTGCCGGTAGGACAGAGCATTACCGTGACCTTCAATCAAGATACCCAAGCGGGGGACAACTATGCGAGTATCAGTTTGACCGGCGGAGGTCAGTCGACAGCCTTCACCTGCAGCATGGCCGGCAGTATACTGACCATCGATCCCAGCAGTGATTTAACTGTAGATACAACCTATACTCTTCTAATTCCTGCCGGCGCATTGAAAAACTTAAACAGTACAGCCATGAACGGGGAAACTAATATACAATTTACTACCGAGTCCGTTTAGCCCAGACCCAGCGCCCGGACGGTTCCATGGAAACCCGGACCGATGATGCCGCCGGACGGCTGACCCAGCAGTTGGACAAAGATCAGGCCAACAACACCCTGACCCAGTTTGATTTTACCTATAACGCGGCCGGCAATGTAACCACGGAAACCAACAATCTGCCCGATGTGCCGCTGCCGGAGCAAACCACCACCATGACCTACACCAGCGACAACCGCCTGGAAACCTGCAACGGGCAGAGCGTGAGCTACGATGCCGACGGCAATATGACCAGCGGACCCTTAAACGGCCAGACCACCAGCTTCACCTTCGACTCCCGCAACCGCCTGACAGCGGCTGGAAGCACTACTTACGGCTATGACGCGGAGAACAACCGTATAAGCATCGCGGACTCAGTATACCAGGCTACTTATGTCGTAAATCCCAACGCATCACTCAGCCAGGTCCTGGCGCAGACCGACGGGCAGGGGAACCAGACCTTCTATATCTACGGTTTAGGTTTGATAGGGGAACAGAACATTACGGATTACAATGTCTACCATTACGACCTCAGGGGCAGCACGGTGATGCTAACCGATATAAACGGAGCAACCACTGATACATTCCAATACGGCCCTTACGGAGAACTCCTCAACCATACCGGAACCAGCGCGACGCCGTTCCAGTACAACGGCCAGTACGGAATTATGAACGATGGCAACGGGCTGTATTATATGCGGGCCAGGTATTATAATCCGGAAATAAAGAGGTTTATGAGCAAGGATAACGTATTAGGAAATATAACAAAACCGCAGTACTGTAATAACAATCCTATCAACTACGTCGATCCCACCGGCCATCGTGCTTATACATATAATGAAGACGGGCAATATCATGTCTTTTTCGGAGACAAATTTTTAGACACAGCACAGGATGTTGCCTCATATGTCCCTGGTGGCTTCCTTATACCGCATGCTGCCGGTTTAGATCCTATCACGGATTCTGATCTTCAAGAAGTTGCTAACGCAGTTCTTGACACAACGAGCGTTGCTGGTAAATTTAGCGAATCGCCTTTTGTAAAAAGTATTGGTAAGATTGCCGGTGCTGTAAGTTTTGCAACGAATACAAAACAGTTGTACGATGACGTAGTTAATTATGATTACGATTTAGACCGATTAACTGAAAGATTTTTGTCAGACGCCTTGGTTAGCGATTCGAGAAAAGGGGCTGTTGCTACATATGCATATGCTAAAGTTCGAATGAAACAATTAAGAGATGCTGGCAAGGTTGGGTTCACAAACACTGATGAGGGCGAGGGTTGTTTTTGGAACCCGGACGAGATTGATAAGATAAAGGCAGAAATTTGGTCGGGTAATGTAATTATTAAGGATGACGAGTAATGAATAAGCTAACGTATTTTATAATATTTCTTTTTCTTATGAACATTGGTGGTTTTATTAGGCTTTCAATATCGGGGCACAGTAAGAAATCTATTTATATTATTTTGCTGATTGCAAATATTATATGTCTATTCGCATATTTAGTTAGTTTGCCTGATTTGTCTTTCCATTCATGGGTTAAGTATTTTCGTGGGTCTTAGCACTTAAGGGAAGAAAGAGTCTGTAAGGAGTTCGGCCTTCGTTTGGTACTTCGAGGGATTGGGATTATTGGAGTTCAATATGCTGAAAAAACACCGTAAGATTTTGTTAGGTATTATTTTACCAATTTTAATTCTTTTAATTATTGGAAGATTCAATTGGTGGACTGAACATGGGATTATTAATTCACAAATTCAATTTATTAGTAAAGGTTTGCTGGAAAATAATCCAGTGGCATTTGAAAAATATGTATATTTTGATACAGTGTTTTGTTACGAAGGAAAGAGTTATCAGTATTCAGATATACGGAACAATCTTGGGGAGAATATTAACAATCGTTCGGTGGTTTTTCGCACAAAATTCATGGGTGAGGAATAGAAGGGACACGTGAAGGGACACGGGGAAAGGTCCCTTGTCCCAGCAAGAGATTGATCCCAGTTAAAAAGAATCACCAATCCAGGGATGGTTTAAGGAAATTTGAGACTGTCTTATATTTTTTATGAACTATTCGAACGAGAGGGGAAGGGCAAATGAAAATTGACATTCTAACAAGGAGAAGCAAGTCTAAGATTTTGTTTTTAATAATGGCAATGATAGCTTTGGCTCTTCCGGTTAGCGCGACTACCTATACATATGACAATCTGGGCAGGCTGACTTCTGCTACGAAGAACAGCGCCAGTTCTACATATACATATGACGCAGGCGGGAATATATTGGGCAGTACCAGCCAGTCTGCTTTAACTGTAGTAAACTTTGAACCGCAAGATCAGGCTATATTATAGATTTATAACTCTTTAGCGTTAAGTAGCCAGGTGCAAGATACCTGGCTACTGCGTTAATGTTGTGTTCAGGAGTAGACGATTATATAAGCAGGCCGGTTTTAGAAAATCTGAGGCGGTCGTTCTTTATGAGCTACTTAAATGAGAGGAGTAAAGTTATGGAATTTGACTGTCTTAGCAAAAAAGCGCGATTTCTGTAGGGCTAAAATAACTTTAGGAAAACTTGCAAAATTTAGTCTATTTAAGAGCTAATATGAGGTGCATAATAATGGAATTATCACTTGAACAGATTCGGCGCCGTAACATTCCAACAGGGATAATGGCCTATAAAACATTGCAGCAAGATACCATAAACCCAATGGAAGTCAATGAGCGGTTGTTAATGAAGATTCTACGGGACAATCAAGATACCGAGTACGGTAAAAAATATAATTTTGCCGGGATCCATTCTATCGAGGACTATCAAAAGAATGTGCCGGTCTCCCAATATGACGATTATGCAGGATACATAATAGATATGGTTAAACGAAACAAAAAGAACCTGATTACAGCGTATGACGTCATATATTATTGCGAAACTTCAGGCACTCTAGGCAATCCCAAGCTGCTTCCGCTCACCGATAAATCACTGGAAGTATTCATGACCTATAATGTCGCGTATATCAACGGCCTTGTACTTGATAAATTAGGCGACAGTTGGATCAGTGGCCGCTGCATGAGCTTGATCGAAGCCAAAATCGACGAAATGGAAAATGGGATGCAGTATGGCCCCGTATCCTCACGTATGGTTGCCGGAGCACGGCCATACCTCAAATACTTATACACTTCGCCGGAAGAAGTCATGTTCCCGCGCCCCGATACCAACACGCGCTATCTGCATGCGCGCTTTGGCCTGATGGACGAAAATATCTCATCCATTTCGTCTTCATTTTGCAGTTATTTTTTAGAAATTATGCGCTATATTGAAAAACATCATGAGATGATTACCGATGATATTGAGAACGGGACGCTCCATGAAAGCATCAGGATGAATCCGGAAGTCAGAGCAAAGCTGCTTTCGGAAATCAAGCCGATGCCCGAGCGCGCCCGGAAGCTGCGCAGCATTTTTGCCGAGGGGTTTGACACGCCCATTATTCCGAAACTATGGCCTAAGCTCCAGTATTATAATGGCGTTTGCACCGGTTGTTTCGCCGGATATGCGGATAAACTGCGGGAGAGATATCTGGGCGATGATATTCACTTCTACATGTGGGGGATTAATGCCTCCGAAGGGTTGTTCTCCGTACCATTCGATCTGGATTGCGGAGATGGAACGCTGGTTCCGGGCAGCATGTTTTACGAATTTCTGCCGGTTGAAGCCGGAGATGATTTCTCGCAGATCGTAACCATGGACCGCCTTGAAACCGGCAAGATATATGAAATTATTTTGACGAATCTGTCGGGTTTTTACCGCTATAGAATGCGGGACGCCGTGCGCGTTATGGGCAAATATAATAACACGCCCACTATTCAGTTTGAATACCGTATAGACCAGACGCTGGACCTTCTTGACGATCATACAACGGAAACAGCCTTAAGCACTGCTGCCGAGAATACGGCAAAAGACCTGGGTTTTGATTTGGTGGATTTTTCCGTATATCCTGACCGGGATTCGGTGCCGACACGGTACATTTATTTTATGGAAATCGGAAAGCGCCCGGATACAGTTTCCTATCCGCAAATACGTGATTGCCTGGAAAAAAATCTTGCTATGGTGAATCCGTACCTGGGAGACCTTATCATAAATGCTATTTGCGGTTCTACCGTGTTGAAGATTTCCCAAGATGAAACCTACCTGTTGTACCGAGACGTAATGTTTATGAAAGGCAGGTCCACCGCTCAGCTCAAACCTGTACGGGTAATCCGCAATGAATTCCAGCGTAAATTTTTCTTTGCGCTGATCGAAGAGACGATTGAAAAAACCGGCGTTTAAGCATGGTTAATGATTATTTAATCAAAACAAGCTTTAGGCTGCAGACCGTTGTAATAACATTTTCTGTTTTAACCGCTACCATCGGTTCCTTTGTGGATGGATGCGTAATAGGAATTTATCTTGGCAGCGATTCGATGGCTGCTTTTGGTTATGCATTGCCGGTGGTGATGATTATTGTTTCAGCTTTAGGCGGGGCGCTCAGCGATGGGAGCGCGGCAAGCTGTGCTGTACATATCGGCGCCAACAATACCAAAAGCATAAACGCAAATTTTTCAGCGTCCTGTCTCTTGTCAGTGGTGACCGGTGCCTTTATTACGGTTTTGTTTGTGGTGTTTAGTACACAGATTGCAGCAATGGTCGGTGTAAAAGGCAACTTGGCCGTTCAAACAGCCGCCTATATACGCGGTATTGGCATTGGGGTGTTCCCGATGCTTTTTATACAGGTGTTGCTGATTTACCTGCGCTTGGACAATGATATCCGGCTGAATATTTTTAGCGTAGTGATTATGACCGCTATCAATATATCCTTAGATATCATATTTGTCAGCCGGTTCCAGATGGGTTTGTTTGGGATTGGCCTGGCTACGTCCATCAGTGCTGCCGCTGCAATGTGCATATGCTTGATCCATTTTTTGAAACCCCAAAATACCCTGCGTCTTATAAAAAATAAAGCGATTCCCCAGGAATTGAAAAACATCCTTTACACGGGTGCTCCAACCTTTCTGAACGGCATTTGTCTCTCGGTAAGGGGACTCGTACTCAATAATCTGCTGTTTGCCATCGGTGGAGTGGTTGCAGTAGCCGCCCTTTCCGTACAAAACAATGTTTACCAGTTCCTTGTGCCTATCATTATGGGCGTGGGTACAACGTTGTCTATTATGTCTGGTATTTTTATGGGAGAAAGAGATGCGGGGGCCATGGAAAGGATTTTTAAAATTTCCATGAGATACGGTATCATAATATGCTGTGTGATGGGCGCAGCTTTGTTCGTATTTGCACCTTCTATTGTCCAATTTATTTTACCTGATGGAGGTGCAGCGCAGGCAGTCTCCGTCCGCGCCTTACAATTCTTCAGCTTCAGCCTGCCACTTTCAATCATCGTTATTAATCTTTTATTTTATTATCAGACTCTAAAGAAATTTTCTGTAGCTAATACGATTTGTTTTGTGCATGGCCTGCTTGGTCCAGTTGCCGCAGCCTTTTTTCTGTCGGGTTTGCTGGGGACAGATGGCGTGTGGCTTGCCTTTTCCATCGGGGAGGCATTTGCTTTAATTG
This sequence comes from Syntrophomonas sp. UBA5314, assembly GCA_002410325.1. Lineage (GTDB taxonomy): Bacteria > Bacillota > Syntrophomonadia > Syntrophomonadales > Syntrophomonadaceae > UBA5314. The sequence continues at coordinate 61,947 of DHRK01000069.1, read as the reverse complement.
CCGTTATCCTTCTTATCAGGATGCAAAAGCATCAGTGGTCGGTAGCTACAAAGGATTTTTTGATGCTCCCCGCCGGTTTTACGTCGGATGGCACGCATGTTCTGGATATATCCATACAGAATGATATGGCGCAGGTGATGGAACTTTCTACACGGGTTTCAGAATTTTGCAAACAATATTCCCAAGATAAAAGAAAAATCACCTATCTTTCCCTGTGCATAGAGGAAATAGCGGGCAATATTGTTTTACACGGCTATAAGCACCCTGGTGTGCGCTTTATCGATATCCGTATTATTCTGAAAGAAAATGAGTTTATCTTTCGTGTACGCGATAACGGTGTCAGTTTTAATCCTCTCAAATATGAAGATATGGACGGCGTTCTTGGTATACGGATTGTGAAGGGTATCTCGAAATCCATTGAGTACTACAATGTCATTGGATTTAATAACCTGATCGTTACCTTATAAGAAACCAATATGAAAAATTTCTATCCTGGGCGAGGGACATGGAGACAGGTCCCTTCTTTCAGCTATAGATTAACTCCAGCAATTCATGCCCCGGCCAGCAAACCAGCGGCCGGGATTTCCTTGCCGGGATTAATGCTGAGGTCAGGAGTAGACGATTATATAAGCATGCCGGTCTTTTATTTTTCGCGATAATGGCGTACCGGTTGCTGTTAGGCAGGGACTCAAAAGAGGCGTCAATAGTCCAAAAACAAGAGATATAATTGTAGGTTAAGAAAGGAAGACGACTGATGCAGGTGCAAAGAGGAGAAATTGCCGTAGAGTTGGATTTGCTTGCCCATAATCTGCCGGTGCTTATGAATGTTGTCGAGCAGTCCGCCCTGGTTTTTGGCATGCAGGGCAAGGACGCCCTGGCTTTAACCCTGGCCGCGGAAGAGGTCTTCAACTATTTGTGCGCTCGAACGGATGTCAAAGAAGGCATGCGCACGGTGTGTAAAAACGGAATTTATTATGTTCAGATCGATTTTATATTTCCGTGCAGCAATCTCGATCTCCGGGCGTTTAACCTGGCAGCTGATTTAGACCTGGAGGACGACAGCCAGCTGGAAGAAATGGGGCTTTTGATTGCCGCGCGCAGTGTTGACCGCCTGTTTATAAGCGATGAACCGGGCCGGTCGATGATATTGACTCTCTATAAAGAAAAGCGCTATCCGGCGATTGAGGCCCAGGCTCCCCGCACTGTGGAGGAGAGAACGCGTTTCTCTATAAAACCGCCCGACAACGAAGATTTGAAATCCTTCTGCCGGCTGGCGGTGGCAACATTGGGGGATACCGGTGGGCTGCCCCCGTTTATGACCTATCCCGGAAAGTTCGTGGATATGATCCGTTCCGGGGAATACGAAGCGGCGCTGGCTTTTGACGAGCGGCAGGCTGTCGCGGGCGGCATTGTCTGGAGGGCCCGGGCCCGGAAAACGGTAGAGTTGTATGGGCCTTATCTTCTGGCCAAGGCGGAAGGGATGCCTGAAGCCCTAATCGAACACTGCCTGGAGCAAACCGGCCGTTCCGAAGCGGTTGGGATTATAAACCGCAGCGGCGCTGCTGACCTTGGCAAACAGTATTTTGAGGAGTTGGGGACCGTTGTGAATTATCAAACTGATGGATTAGCCCAAAAGGCCACTGCCTACTACCGGCAGTTGTGTGAAGAGCCCGGCCAGAGAATTTGGGCCCCCATGGATCTGCTGCCTTACCTGCAAAGCGAGTATCAGAGGCTGTTTCTGCCCCGCGATATCCGGGTGGTCAGCAATATGGGCGAACATAGCAACCGGCATTCGGTCTTTTCTGCGGAATTGGGCAGTAAACAGGCTATACTGCGGCCCCTGCTTAGCGGAGGGGATGCCGCCGCCAACCTGACCCGGCATCTGCAGCTGCTGAGCCGGGAGAAGGTACTGAATATATTTTTTGAGATGGATTTGGGCATTGCCTGGCACGCCGGGATGATCCCGGCATTATTGGAGCAGGGTTTTAAGCCCTGCCTCATACTGCCCTACGCGGGCCAAGGAGATCTGCTGTTAATGCAGTTTCGGGCGGGTGATGCACAGTGATAAGCGTGGCTTTCGATAATCTGGTTCCTTCTTATATAAACAAGTTTGACGCCTACATTCCCAGCAAACCTGATCCGGAATTGAAGAAGATGTTCGGCTGTAGTACCCTGTACCGCTTGAATAACAATGAAAACCCCCTGGGGCCGCCCCGGGCCGCCCGGGAAGTATTGCGCAGCTTCAATCCGGCCCGGGCCGCTATCTATCCCAGTGGAGATTCCTATTACCTGAGGGAGAAACTGGCCGAAACCCATGGAGTCCACCCTGATCAGATCCTGGTCGGCAACGGCGCTAATGAGGTGATCACCTTTGTCATAAATGCCTTTTGTGAAGCCGGAGACAACATCATTACCGCGGACAAGACCTTTGCGGTTTATGAATGGGTGGCTATCTTTTCCGGGTATGAAGCCCGCCTGGTTCCCTTGAAGGATTACGCTTTTGATGATGAAGCGATGCTCATGCAAGTGGACCGGCGCAGCAAGGTGTTGTTTGTCTGCAATCCCAACAATCCTACCGGTACATACTGGAACCAGGATAAGCTGGTCCGCTTTTTGGACCGGGTGGACGGCCGGCAGATCGTGGTGGTGGACGAGGCCTACTGCGAGTTTGTGGAACAAGACGATTTTCCTGATTCTTTAGCCTTGATGAAGCGTTATCCCAACCTGGTGATCTTTCGCACCTTCTCCAAGATGTACGGCCTGGCCGGACTCCGCATCGGTTACCTGGTGGGAAGCATGGATGTGGTGGACATCATCCGCAAAGCCTGTGTGGTATACTCGGTAAACACTCTGGCCCAGGAAGCGGCCGTTCTGGCTATCGATGACCAGGAGCACGTGGAGCGCACCCGGCGGCTGGTTAAGCTTGAAAAGGATTACCTGCGGGGGGAATTCGACCGCCTGGGTCTGTCTTACGTGATCAATGAGGGCAACTTCGTTATGCTCAAGCTGCCCATCAGCGACACCCTGGCGTATCGCAAGCTGATGACCCGGGGGGTCATGGTGCGCACCATGACGGGATTTCGTTTTCCCAATTATATTCGTATCACAATAGCTCAGCATGAGGCCATGGAGGCCTTTATAAAAGGATTGGAACATATTCTCTAAATATGGACAAGCTTGAGGAGGGTTGGGGCGTGAATAACTCTGAAAACCAGGAAGCGCTTGCTGAGGTTAGAAGGATGCTGCCGGAAGATGCTCCCGGAGTAGTTGAACTGTACCGCAGCGTCTACGGAGACGAGTATCCGATCAAAGCAGTTTACGATGTAAACAGCATTATCGAGCAGCAGCAAAAAGGAGATATGATAAGGATTATCGCCGTTACCGGGGAGGGCCGGGTGATTGGGCAGGTTGCCGTCTACCGGTCCTGCGTCAGCAACCCGGCGCTTTACGAGGAAGGTCAGGGAATAGTAGTCCTGGAATGCAGAAACCAGGGCATCCTGGACCGCTGCATGCAGTATGGCCATGAAGAGGTCTACCCGCAAATGATGGAGCAGATCTGGGGGGAAGCGGTCTGCAACCATATTTATACCCAAAAGGCGGGTGTGCGGCTGGGCTACTATGAAACCGGTATTGAACTGGACCTGATGCCGGCCGCTTCCTATCAAAAAGAACAGAGCAGCCAGGGCCGGGTGGCTTCCCTGCTAGTGTTTAAGACTTTCAAGATTGCACCCCAGACCGTTTACCTGCCTAAAATCTATGAGGACAGCCTGCGCTACATCTATTCGGTATATGATTTCGGCCACAGCTTCCTGGAGGCCGGTGAGCCGCTGCCTCCGGCGCCTACCCGGGGCCAAACCGAAATATACGCCGGAGCCGGGGTGGCCCGCTTTACCATCAGTGAACTGGGAAATGATCTGGAAGATTATCTGCTGCAAGCGGAAAAGGAGGCGGCAGCTCAGAATTGCTGCGTTCTGCAGGTGTTTATAAACCTGGCTTCTCCTGCTAACGGAGCGGCGATCGATATATTGCGCGGACACCGGTATTTCCTGGGCGGAGTGCTGCCGCGCTGGTTTGACAGCGACGGGCTGATGATGCAGAAGCTGTTGCATGAACCCAATATGGCCGGTATTCACCTGTATCCTGAACGGGCTAAAAAGATACTGGCGATTATCGAGGCGGATCGCAATTCCGTTAGGGCTTGAAGCAGTTGGCTCAAGGACTTCGATTTTATTGTGTTTGACAAAAAAGGGGAGTAGGAAGATGAGGGAGCCTGTTGTTATTGGAACCAGTCTGCCGCGGTCCGACGCTCCCGGTAAGATTACCGGGAAGGAAAAATATGCGGCTGACCTGTACCCGGAGGGCCTGCTGTGGGTTGGCATTAAAACCTCCGATTACGCCCACGCCCTGATCAAGCATATAGATACGGGTCCCGCCCTGCAAATACCCGGCGTGAGGGCGGTTTTAACCTGCCGGGATGTAAAGGGCAGCAACCGGGTGGGCGTGCCGGAAGGGGATCAACCGGTGCTGGTTGATGACAAGGTCCGCTACCGGGGAGACGCGCTGGCCTTGATCCTGGCCGAAAGCCGGGAGATTCTGCAGGAGGCCGCGGACCTGATCAAGGTCGAGTATGAAGAGCTGCCGGCGTTATTTGATGCGGAGCAGGCAATGCTGCCCGACGCGCCGGTTTTACATGAAAAGCGAGCCGGCAAAAACATATTGCTGAGCGGCGTTATAGAGCGGGGTGAGGGCCGGGCTGCCCTGGCGGCCTGCTATGCGCTTGTCGAAGCCGAGTTTGAGCTGCCCGCTCAGGAGCATGCCTATCTGGAAACCGAAACCGGTGTAGCCTGGATGGATGAGGAAGGCGTCTTGGAGGTGGTGGCTTCCACCCAGACCCCCTTTCGGGATCGCATGGAATTGGCCCACGCGCTGGGCATAGCGCCTGAAAAGATCAAGGTGGCGGCCCCTTATCTGGGGGGCGGTTTTGGAGGCAAAGACGGCATTACCGTGCAGGCCTACCTCGGTCTGGCCGCCCTTCATTCCCAGGGACGGCCGGTCAAAATGTGGAACACCCGGGAGGCGAGCTTTATATCGTCTACCAAAAGGCATCCGGCCCGGCTGCAATACCGCCTGGGATGCCGGGCCGACGGAATCCTGCACGCCCTTAGCTGCCGTATTGTTCTGGACACCGGGGCTTACGCCCACCTGGGCGGTCCCATCCTGGAGATGGCCATGGAGCATGCCGCCGGGGTCTACCGCGTGGACCATGTTTATATCGAAGCCTATGCGGTTCATACCAACAATCCGGTGAGCGGAGCGTTTCGGGGATTCGGCGCCACCCAGGCCCTGGCCGGGATAGAACAGGCCATGGATAGGCTGGCGGTTAAAATAGGTATGGACCCCCTGGAATTCCGGATGAAAAACGCCGTTGACCGGGGTGACGAAATAGGCAGCGGAGTATTGATGCGCAACAGCACCGGGATCAAGGCCTGTTTGCAAAAAGTGCGAGAGCATCCCCTCTGGGCCGCCAGACGGGAATGGGAGAAAGCCGCCCCGCCTTTCAAAAGAAGAGCGGCGGGGGTGGCGGCTGGCCTGCAGGGAACCGGTTATGGCCCGATGATCGCCGACATCGCCAACGCCAAACTTGAACTCTTGCCGGATGGCCGGTTTCGGATCTATTGCGGGGTGGCGGATATGGGCCAGGGCAATAATGCGACCAATGTTCAGGTGGCCGGTGAGGCTTTGAAACAGGCCGCCGACGCCTTTGAAATCTGGCAGCCGGATACTGCCAATTCTTTGCCATCCGGCTCAGCGGCGGCCAGCCGGACCACTTTTTCTTACGCCAATGCCCTGCTGGGCGCCTGCCGCATGATCGAGGAAAGAATACTGATTCGCAGCTGCAATATGGGGTTGGGCTACCACCAAGAGGACCTGATGCTCCTTCCCGGCCGGGTTCGCCACCTGCCTTCGGGTAAAGATATTCCCCTGGCCGTAATAGCCGCGGCGATGACCGAGGCCGAGCGGCTGGCGGTTTATGCCTACAAGGCGCCGGTGGTTGATAAAGCCCCCGCTCTTGTTAACTCCGCTATCCAGGTGGCGGGTTTTCCGCACCTGATATTTTCCTTTGCCTGCCACCTGGCGCGTATTGAAATCGATGAGTTGACTGGAGAAATATCGGTTTGTGATTACCTGGCCTGTACCGACGGCGGGAAGGTGCTTAATCCCCAGGTTTATGAACAACAGATTCAGGGTGGGGTGGTTCAGGGAATGGGTTATGCCCTGTGGGAGGATTTCAGGCTGCATAAGGGGGAGGTTTTGAGCAAGAACCTGGCCACCTATATTATCCCCACCTCCCTGGATACGCCGGATTTAATCAGCCTGCCGGTTGAAACCCTGGAAGCAAGCGGGCCGTTTGGAATGAAGGGGATAGGCGAGATAAGCATTAATCTGCCCCTGCCCGCTATTGCCAACGCAGCCTACCGGGGGCTGGGGCGGAGCCTGGGAACCGCGCCCCTGACGGCGGAAAGAGTCCTACTGGCGCTGCGGGAGGAATCTGAGGAGGGCTGTCTGTGTTAGTCAGATTTAAATTAAACGGCCGGGAGATTGAAATTGATGCCCGGCCCGATCGCCGGGTAGTGGACCTCTTGCGGGAGGACCTGGGTTTAACCGGCAGCAAGGAAGGCTGCGGAGCCGGTGAATGCGGAGCCTGCTCCATATTGGTGGACGGAGTCAGCAAATTGTCCTGTCTCATGCTGGCCGCCCAGTTGGAGGGCCGTACTATAACGACTGTAGAAGGATTGTCGGCCGGGGAAGAACTGCATCCCATCCAGCAGGCCTTTGTAAACCGGGGAGCAGTTCAGTGCGGGTTTTGCAGCCCGGGCATGGTGATTGCGGCAATGGATCTGCTGCAGCGTAATCCCAACCCGGAGCGCGGTGAGATAAGGCGTGCTCTTTCGGGCAACCTGTGCCGCTGCACCGGTTATCAGAAGATCGTGGATGCGGTAGAAGCGGCCGCGGGAGAAATGAGGGCTGAAGCATGAGACAGGTGATGTTGCCGGCCAGCCTGGAAGAGCTCTGGGCGCTCCGGAAGGAGCACCCAGACGCGCTGGTAATGGCCGGGGGGACTGACCTGCTGGTAAGAATGCGTGCAACGAAAAAGGACCTGAGACCGGTGCTCGTTCTGGAAAGAATAGAGGAATTGCGGCACATAGAGTTGAACGGTTCAGAAATCATCGTCGGGGCGATGACCAGCCATCAGCAGTTAATGGACAGCTCGATAATAACCCGCCATATTCCAGCCCTGGGCCAGGCGGCGGCCATGGTCGGCTCACCGGCCATACGGCATATGGGCACGATGGGAGGCAACATTTGCACCGCTTCACCGGCCGGAGACACCCTGCCGCCGCTTTATGCGCTGCAGGCTCAAGTGGCATTGGCCGGCCCGGAGGGCGGCCGGATGGCAGCGATAGAAGAATTTATCCGGGGACCGGGTCAAGTGGACCTCAAGCCTGGAGAAATACTCAAGCAGGTTATCATCCCGCTGCCCGGCAAGGCTTCGGTGAGTTCGTATTTCAAGGTGGGGCAGCGCCAAGCCCTGGCCATTTCCATCTGCAGCATGGCGGTTTTTATGCAAATAAACCAGGGACGGTATATAGAAGAGGCTCGAATTGCCTGGGGCAGTGTAGGTCCAACCGTGATGCGTTTCCCGGAAGCCGACGCCCGGCTGCAGGGGAGCCAATTATCCGCTTCCGTCTTAAGAGAATATGGTGAAGCGGCATCCCGGCTGGTTGCGCCCCTATCCGATATCAGGGCCAGCGCCGGCTATAGAAGAATGCTGGTGGCCAATCTGCCGTTGCGGCTGCTGGCATAAACCGGCGGGGCTTCAATGATCATAGCGACCAATCTAACAAAGAGGTATTAAGTGTGAAGATTTTTGCGGCCAAGACGGTGGACCTGGGTAGCGGACCCATTCCCCGGTTAATTCTGACTCTGGCTGTTCCAGCCATGATATCGATGTTCTTTCAGAATCTCTATGCCTTCATAGACACCATCTTTATATCCTGGCTGGGTCCGGTGCCCCTGGCCGCTCAGGCTTTTTCCATACCGCTGTTCTACATCGCTCTATCGCTGGGCAAAGGGGTGCAGGTCGGTACCGCCACCCTGATCAGCCATGCCCGGGGCAGCGGTGATGAAAGTCAAGTAGGGGCGTTGGCCAGGGCGGCTCTGCCCCTGCTGCTCCTTTTGATACTGCCTCTGTTTTTGCTGCTCATACCCCGGCTGTCCGACCTGGTATTCGGCCTGATGGGAGCTAAAGGCTTAATGCTGGACCAGATATACCGCTATATATTCTGGCTGATCCTGGGATTCCCCGTTATGGCTTATTTCATGGTATGTGAAGCGGTTTTTATGTCCCATGGCAATACCCGGATGCCCATGCAGGGTATGCTCCTGGGCAATTTCGCCAACCTGATCCTGGCGCCCCTCTTGATGTTCGTCATGGATATGGGTATTGCCGGGGCATCACTGGCCGCTTTTTTGGGGCAGCTTTTATCGGCTCTGTATATTCGGGCCAAGTTGAAAGAATATAACCTGGTTGTGCCGGCTTTTAAACGGCAGCCGGGAATGCCGTTGCTTTGGCGGAAGATCGGCCGGCTGGGGGCCCTGGTGGCAATTACTTTTTTAGTCAGCCCCCTGGGGCTGTCGTTATTGAACGGGGTGCTGGCTTCTTTCAGTGAAGCCGCGGTGGGTGCCTGGAATATAATGTCCCGGCTGGAAATGCTGGGGCTTTTGCCTTTGAATGGTATGGCAGCGTCCCTGATTCCGTTTATGGCCTATAACAACGCCCAGAAAAAATTTGAAAGAATCGCCAAGGGCGTTAAGTACTTTTTATTGATGGCCACCGCCTTTATCATACCTATTATGGCGATTTTCATTATATTTCCTCACTATCTGATGCTCCCTTTTCGGGCCGAAGGCGAAGTGATGGCCCTGGGGAGCTATGCTATACGGGTGGCGGCCCTGGGACATATTCTGGTTCCCATTGACCTGGCTCTGTTCAGTCTGGCTCAAGGCCTGCAAAAACCGGTTTATTCGTTGTTTACCCTGGGGGTGCGCATACTTTTGCTACGCTACCCGTTGGCCATCTTCCTCGGTTCTACGTTCGGCGTACAGGGAGTTTATTGGTGTCAGCCCGGCTCCACGGCCCTGGGCGCAGTTGTTTCAGCCTTTATCCTGTGGAAATTAGTACGAAATTTGACCAGGGCCAGCCATTCAGCCCTAGGTTCTGCGGTTTAATAGCGTAAAACCAAACCAATACTCACCCGATCATGACTTTGCCGGCCGGATAACGATAATTGGCCGGTTTTTTATTGTAGGCCAGGGCAAAGGCCAGGGTCAGAGGGCCCACCCGGCCCAGAAACATGGCGGCGGCAATGATTAACTGGCCCGGGACGGACAGACTGGCGGTTGCGCCCAGAGACAGGCCCACCGTACCGACCGCCGAACAGGCCTCGAACATGATGGGCATCAGGGCCGCTCCTTCGGTTAAGGTCAGGATAAAGGTTACGGTGATGACCAGCCCGATATATAATGCGGCTACGGTTAAAGCCCTCAAAATATCCTCATGGGCAATGCGATAGCCATGGATTTCGGTGTCTTTTTTACCCCGTATCTGGCTGCGAATAGCGGCCAGCAGCAGGGCGAAGGTACTCGTTTTCATTCCTCCGGCGGCCGACCCGGGGGAGCCGCCGATGACCATCAAAAGGGCTATTAGCAGCTGGCTGGATAGCAATAGACTGGAAAAATCAATGGTGCTAAATCCAGCGCTGCGCGGGCTTATCGATTGAAAGAAGGAAGCCAGGCATTTGGTAGACAGGGGCAGGCCGGCCAGGCTGTGGTTGTATTCCGTGGCCAGTAAAATCAGAGTGCCGCCCGCAATCAAGACCAGGGTAGTGTACACTACTACCCGGCTGTGCAGGGAGAGCGATTTCTTTTTGCCGGTAGCCAGGCCAAACAGCTCGTCGACTACCACAAAACCCAGCCCCCCTATGATTACCAACCCGCCAATCACCAGGTTGACTACCGGATCATGCACGAAGGCGGCCAGACTTTTGAAACTTCCCCACAGGTCGATCCCGGCATTGTTAAAGGCGGATATGGAATGGAATATTCCGAACCAGAGCGCTTTTTTCCAGCCCAGCAGGGAGGACCAGTGCCAGGCCAGTACTAAGGCCGCCGCCGCTTCTGAGATAAAGGCCAAGAGCAGCAGTTTGCGGAACAGGTTTACAACTCCGCCGGGGTCGATTTTGTTAAGCGCCTGCTGCATGATCAGGCGCTCCCGGAATTGGATCTTCTTCCCCAGCACCAGAGAATAGAAGACGGCGAAGGACATGATGCCAAGCCCGCCTACCTGAATGAGCAGCAGTATTACCACCTGCCCGAAAACGGACCAGTGGGTGGCGGTATCAACGACGATCAGGCCGGTTACGCAGGCGGCTGAGGTTGCGGTGAAGAGGGCGGTTAACAGGTCGCTTTGTCCTGAGCTGGTGGCCCAGGGCAGGTAGAGCAAAAGAGTTCCGGCCATAATCAGCAAAAAGAAGCTCAAGGCCAGAAACTTGGGCGGACTGAGTTGTAGTTTGGCTCTGGTCATAAGTTTCTGCCTATTCATCGATCAATTTGCCCAGATTTTCGAGGTCACAGGTCGTCCCCAGTATAACCAGCAAATCCCGATTGGCAATTCGTTCATTGGGACCCGGGGCGACGATGATGTTTTCACCCCGCTTTATAGCCATGATGTTGACCTGATACCTGCTGCGCAGGTCCATTTCGGCCAGGGTTTTTCCTACAAAAACGCGCGGGGTTATCATTTCCACAATACTGTAATTGGATGATAGGGAGATGTATTCGAGGACGCTGTTGGAGACCAGGGCGTGCGCCACCCTTACCGCCATATCCCTTTCCGGGTATACAACCAGATCGGCGCCCAGTTTTTCCAATACCCGGCCGTGCAGTTCGTTTTGTGCCTTGGCTATAATCCTCCTGACTCCCATTTCTTTTAACATGATGGTGGTCAAAACATTGGACTGAAGGTTTTCCCCAATAGCCACCACTACCACGTCAAAGTCGGAAAGACCGAACGATTTCAGAACATTCTCATCCATGCTGTCCGCTTCGACTGCCTGGGTGGCGATGTCGATCATATCGTTTACCCTGCTTTCCCGGGTATCGATGGCCAATACCTCGTGCCCCATGGCGCTCAGTTCCTTAACCAGGCTGGAGCCGAACCGCCCGAGGCCAATAACCGCTACCTGCTTCTTGTTCATAGCCAATCCCTTTCCGCTATTCATCAAATCTATCGATAATGGACCTGATCTTTAATTAATATACAATAATCCGCCAGCTATGGAAACCGCAACCCCCTGAGTGAAGTTTGGCAGGCCAAAAAACCCGATGCCAAAGAGCATAGCGGTGAGATAGGGAGCTAGGGCGAGGACAAACTGTCACGACGGGGGAAGAGGCGCTTATTCGTGGTAAGGGCTTTTTGTGCGCGGTCCTTAATTCTGGTATAAATAAAGCAAGGAGTATTTAGTCAACGAAGGACAAAGATATTTCCCATCCACTTCTTTAGTATTGACTTGTCTATCGATCCCCAGAAGTGTTGTGGCCAAACGAAACGCGATGATGATTTGATCCGACCGATTTTGCTGTATTCTTCAATCTTTTTATAGAGATGGACAGTAGATGATTCTCGGGCCTGGTCTTATTTACCCCTTTTTAGGGCCAGGCGGGGACAAACAGGAAGGAGGTTTAAGCGTGTCAATTCTCAATCTGGCGACCTATTTACCCAAACAGTGTGGAATCGCAACTTTTTCCAAGGACCTTAGGGACAACCTCCAACTGAGCGGCCGTCGAGTACAGATAGCTGCTGTATCCGATGAAGAGTACTCTTATGATTATCCTGCGGAAGTCATCCTGGAGCTCAGGCAGCATCATGTTGAGGATTACGAACTGACTGCCCGGTTGATAAATACCAACCCGGAAATAGACCTATTAATTGTTCAGCATGAATACGGAATCTATGGAGGGGCAGATGGTGAGTACGTTTTAAACCTGGTTAACCGCTTGAGGAAGCCTTTTCTAGTTGTGGCCCATACCGTATTGCCTCAGCCTTCCACCAATCAGCTTCGGGTTCTAAAGGAATTGGCCGGCCAGGCGTCAGCGGTGGTATGCATGAGCACCCGCTCCGCCCGCCTATTAAGCTCGGTATTTTCGGTTCCGGCTGAGAAGCTCTTCATTATCCACCATGGAGTCCCGGTATTCCCCAAACAGGACCGGGAGGCCCTGAAGCAGTTATACGGCCTGCAAGGAAATAAAATAATAACCACCTTCGGCCTGATCGGGCCCGGTAAGGGATTGGAAAACGGAATCAGGGCCATATCCCGGATTCTTACCCGGCATCCCCGGGTTCATTATCTTATTGTCGGACAAACCCATCCTATGCTGTTAAAACGGGAAGGGGAATCCTACCGTGATATGCTCAAAAACCTCATAGATGAATTGAATCTGAAGGGGCGGGTCAGCTTTGTCAACCGGTTTCTGTCTCTGGAAGAGCTGGGCGACTATTTGAGCATGAGCGACATTTATTTGAGTCCCTATCCCAATATGAACCAGGCTGTTTCCGGAACCATGGCCTTCGCGCTGGGGTGTGGACGGGCCATAGTGTCCACCCCTTACGAATATGCCCTGGAGATGTTGCAGGGAGGGAAAAGGGGAGTTCTGGCCCTTTCTCCCCGACCGGACCATCTGGCTGCGGCCTTAACCAGGGTTTTAGACGATGAGCAGGTGCAGGCCGGCCTGGAACGAAGCGCGGAACGAATGGGCAAAAGAATGCTCTGGCCTTATGTAGCCGAGCAATATGGCTTGCTGGCCGAGCGGGTGGCGCCCAGGCTGAGGCGGGACCAGCTGTTGGCGAGGTAGGGTTATGGCTCATCAAGAAGCAGATCGAACCATATTACTGGAGCATATGGACTACCGGCATCTTAAGAACATGACCGATCATATCGGCATGCTCCAGTTTTCCATCGGCCCGCTCCCCGATCCCCGGAGCGGCTATACGTTGGACGACAATGCCCGGGCTCTCCTGGTTTCCCTGAGGATGGAGGAGGGCCCGGAGCGGGACAATTTATGCCGCATTTATATGGGATTTTTGGAGCAGGCCTGGCAGCCGGACGGAAGCTGGCATAATCTCTTGCTGGATGGGTGTTTCCTACCCACCCTTGACTCACAGGACAGCCGGGGGCGGGCTTTTTTAGCCTGCTGCCTGGCGGCCCTGGACCAGAGTGATAGGGTGCGTAATTGGGGAAGGTTTATGGTCAGGCGCACTCTGCCCGGTATGCAGGACATGCGATGCCTACGCTCCATGGCCTATGTGCTGCTTGGGTTAAGCCGTCTTATTCAGAGAACTGAAGCGGAGCGTTTCTACCGGGAGTTGGCCTTAAAATACGGCGAAGCCCTGCTAAGTACCTATTGCCAAAACAGCGTCCCGGGTTGGCGGTGGTTCGAAGATCGCCTGACTTATTGCAACGGAATTATGCCCCAGTCCCTGCTGGCTTTTTACCGGGCCACCGGTGATCACCGGGCGCTCGAGGTAGGGGAGGAGAGCCTGGGGTTCCTCAGCGATAATCTCTTTAAGAGGGGTTATCTGAACATTGTGGGCAATCAGGCCTGGTGGAGTCGGGGAGGGATATGTTCCGACTATGATCAACAGCCGGTTGACGCCTGTTCTACCGCCCTGGCCTTTGCCGAGGCTTACCTGGCGACCGGCCAGAGTGCTTACCGGCAAAGGGTATATACCGCCTTCCGCTGGTATCGCGGCCATAATATCAATGCCCTGCCGCTTTACGACCCGGGCAGCGGAGGCTGTTACGACGCCCTGATTCCTTCGGGGCTAAACCGCAATCAGGGAGCCGAGTCTCTGCTTTCCCTGCTTATGTGCACCCGGCTTATCAACTGGCTTAATCTGAATTAGATTTTACCCTTTATCTTTGACATCTAAAGTTGACTGACGTCTTTGTAGAATGCTGTTTCTTATGGATTCCGGGATGAGATCGCCAACTTTAGCCGAAGCCAGGCAAACATAAGTGTCGGCCGCCCCGTAATAGACCAGAAGCTCATCATCGGCTCCCAGCGTTTCCTTGTCTTCGGCCGGCACTGCTCCGCAGGTGAAAACCACATTGGGAACCCAGCAGGTTCCCTCTGAACCCAGTTCGCATTGCGCTTCCGGGGAGAGGATGGGATTGGGTGAGCGGTACAACAGCCGTTCCGGGTTCTGGTAGTCAACCAGGATAACCCCCAGGCGATAGACCAGCTTGCGATCCACCCCATGATAGATCATCAACCAGCCAAATTCGGTTTTAATCGGTTGAGTCCCCGCGCCAATCTTCAATGAATCCCACATATAACCCGAGCGGGGACCGAATATTATGGCATGGTTTTCTTTGGGGGCTGGAAAAGCCAGCTTATCGAGGTAGGATACCCATACACTGGGCTCGATGCGGTGGTAAATTACATATTTGCCGTTTATTCGTTCCGGGAACAGGATGGCGTCTTTGTCCCAGATCCCGTTGAAAGCGAGTCCAATCCGCTTCCACTTCTCAAACCGGTAGTTGACAAAATCCTCAACCGGAATGGAAGCTGCGGCAATTTGAGCCACCTGGCCGTCATAGGCGGTATATAGCATAATCAACTCTCCATCGATGATTACCACCCGGGGATCCTCACAGCCGCGTCTTTCATTTTCATTGGCCGGAGCGAAAACCGGCGTATCAAGCCTCTCCAGAATATGATAGCCGTCGCTTACGGCCAGGCCGATGCGGGATATTTCATCCTCACCGAAGGCGCGGTAAAGAATATATACCTTACCCCTTATTCTAACGGTAGCGGCGTTTAACACGTATCTGCTCTCCCAGGTGTGGTCCTTAATGGGAAGCAGCAGCGGATTGTTGGGGGCGCGCTGCAGCGGAAGGGCGGGGGGGAATTCGACCAGATCCTGGGGCACTACGGTGACATCGGATGGTTTAACCCCCACCAGGATGTCGAGCAGATTCTCACTGGCCCGGCCCTCTCCAATGAGCTGTATAACCAACTGGCTGATATCGTCCAACTGGTAGCCCAACTCCGACTGGAGCTCTTCCAGCAGATCGTGGTTGAACCATTTTTCTTCAACATGACTGGACATGGGCGTGGGAAGGCCCTTGCCCCCTTTATAGCTGTAGCTGGCCCAGGTCCAGGCTGAACAGGGCAAAAAGGTTCCGTCATCAAGCACCTGGCTCAAGCCGTAGCCGTCGACCAACAATTGCAGAGCTTGGGCTGTTTCGAGCTCGCCGCGGGTTTCCAGGCACGGTATCAAGTCTTTGAGGAAACTGACTAACGAACGATGATGCATGTTTTCAAAAATGTTGTGGGCGGAAAAAGCCGTGGTGTGATAGAGCCCGATAAGGGAGTGGCGGAGCTTATCCCCCAGGTTTTTTCTTTCCCGGGCATAGGTCTTCCACAGGTGGGAATAGTCCTGGGCGATCATAATATGGCGCAGGATGTACAAAAAGAAGCGCAGGCGCGGATAGGCGCCGCCGAGTCCTTTGCTCAAGTGATTGACCGTTATCCGGGTGGTTATTTTGTTAAGGTCCGATATACTGGCCTGGCTGACCGCGTCATCCAGAAGCTTGGGCCCCAGAATTATCGGTTTTATTTCTACGAAGTCCATCTTTTCAGGGGTAAGGATATCGAGGATCCACAGTAAGGCTCGATCCGAATATTTGCGGTTTTCCAGCAGGTTGGCCAGGGTGACGGCATCACGGGCACCCAGCTTTTCGATCAATTCCCGAGCGGTCCGGCAGCCGGCCGGTATCATTACATTCAGCGGGGGAAAGCGCAGCAGCATTTCTTCCAGAACTTCGGTTTTTACGGTAAATATCTTGGGAAAAGGCTTAAGGGAAAAGATCGCGTCAACAAACTGGGCCGTGCCTTCCTCCGTATAAAGATCTCCGGGAAGCAGTGATTCCAGGCACTGTTCCAGCTTGCCCATCAGGTCTTGAATTTTTTGGATATAAAATGTCGGCGGTAAAACAGCCGCCGGTGGTTTGAGGTATGAGGGTTCCAAAGATTCGTTCCCCGGCAGGCGCGCCAGGATATAATGATTGAATGCTTCCTGATAGCGGGCCTGCAGTTTGTTAAACACGGCCTCCGTCCAAACCACCTTTTGGCCTTTGCCTTCAATCTGTTTGGGCAGAATAACCGGCAGCCCGGGAATAAACTCCAGGTAGTAGGTGGGGGTCAAGGGGGGTTTGCTTTCAATCGCCTTGTGAACCCACTTGTCGTAAAAAGCATTCCAGAGCTGGACAAAACACTGCTTTTGGGATTCTTTTTGGCTGTAGGCGGCGGCTTCCAGGAACTGAGAGAGCCGGGGCGGATCTTTTTTTCCCGGCCAGGTATCGTCTAAAAATTGGGATTCGCTCATATATTGGGCCAGCCTGCCGTCAAAGGCAAAGGTCAGGGCGTTCAAGAGGTCGTCAGCCTGCAGGGTGGGATTAAAGCTGTATTCAAGCAGGAAATTGTAAACCAGGTCAGCCCAGGTCTCACTGCTCAGTCCGCCGGTTTTGGTAAAACCTGCCAGGCTGGCAACGGTTTTTTCTATTTCCGCATTTAAAGGTGCAGGCAGCGCCTGTTCATACAGGCGGTGGTACTGTTCGTAGTAGCGCTTAAAGGCCATGGTGAGCGCGTGCGACATATCTTCAACCATAAAGGGCTGATCGGCCCATCCATTCCCGTAATGATCAGGGTACTTTACCACCGGCTGGCGTTTGGTCCAGAATTTCACATCCCTCTTTATGCAGGTAAAAAGGGCTTCCGCTATCTCCTTGAAAATGAAGTTTATCTTTTCCAGGCTGGCTGAACTGAGTTTGGCGCCCAGCTGGACTTCGCAGATCTTATCCTGCCATATTACCGCCCGGGTTACCATCCAGGGGTCGATGCCATAGCCCTGGGTTATGTCAGTCCAGAACTTGATTTCCAGGCAGTAGTCCTCCAGAAGGTCGTGGGATATGGCGTAAACGCCGCTCAAGGGATCTCTTAGATGGACTTTATAGAAGGCTTCCAGGAGGGGGGAGGCAAAAAGGCTGCCCACCACATCTTCATTATGATGGCGCTCGAAAACCGCCAGAGATAGATCGTAGTCTCCCCGGATAGGTTCTAAAAGGCGGTTGACCCATTCCGGTTGAAATCCTCGCTCATCTATCTGTTTGAGGTCGGCGGCCAGAATAACGACATCTGCTTCCAGGACCCGGCATATTTCAAGTATGGCCCGTATGCTGGCTCCGCGGCCATTGGCTCCCGGTTTCATGAGAAATTCAATATGAGGGATGTCAAATTCGGCTTCTTGCATCGTTTCCAGAACCTCTGAGCCGGCCGGGTCTCCGACACACAGCATAAGTGCCGCCCGTAAAGGCTGAATGCCGCGTAGACCTATCTGAACACTTGATAAGACCTGGGATAGAGTATCCTTTTCATTATAAAAAGGGACGGCTATCACCAAATCGACTTCCGGCAAAGTACGGGCTTGATTTAAAGCCTCGGCAATGCCCTGATCAAACAAGATTTCAGTTTTATCCAATGACAAAATTCTACCTCCCGGGGAACAACAATTAAAGCCAAACCGCTAATTGTTATTTTAAGCTCGTTATACGATTAGCATAACCCATTATTTTGTGCTTGTGTTAGGCAATATATGCCCAAGAATTGTATAATTATTATATCATTTAAGAAGAGATTAGGGGGGAAGGCTCGTGAAAGCCGTTATTTTAGCGGGAGGAAAGGGTATTCGTCTCTGGCCGGAAAGCCGCAGTGACAAACCCAAACAATTATGCTCTTTTTTCGGCAACAAATCTATGCTTGAACATACTGTTGATCGCCTTGACCCTGATTTCACTTCGGAAACCCTTATTATTACCGTAAAAAATCAAGCAGAAATGATCAGGAAAATAATGTTGGAGGCCGGCCAGCATCACCATATCAAGATAATCTGTGAGCCGGCCGGCCGAAACACGGCTCCCGCCGTAGGACTGGCCCTGGCCGCTTGTCTGGACGCGGATCCGGCCGAGGTAATGGCCATCTTCCCGGCTGATCACTATATCAGAGACACCCATGCCTATCAAAAGGTCCTGACCAGGGCGGTGGAAAGCGCATCCCGGGGATATCTGACCACGGTAGGGATACCGCCCGCCTACCCGGAGACCGGTTACGGATATATACATAGGGGTGAACAGCTGCCCGGGTTGTCTGACGCCTACCAGGTGTATGCCTTTAAAGAGAAGCCGGATTTGACTACTGCTCTGGCCTACCTGGAAGCGGGCAGCTACTACTGGAATTCGGGTATGTTTTTTGCCAGAATCGATGTCTGGCGGGAAGAGTATCGTAAACATCTCCCCCGGGTATACGAGCTTATCATGCAGGGATATGAACATTATCTCAGCCATTACTCTTTTCTTCCTGATATAAGCCTGGACTATGCCATCGCGGAAAAGTGCCGGCGGGTGGCCATGGTAAGGGGGGATTTTGGATGGAGCGATGTAGGCAGCTGGAAGGCCCTGGCCGAGTTGCTTGATACCGATCAAAATGGCAATGTAATGGTCGGTGACGATATATTGGCCCTGGGAGTCAAAGACTGCCTGGTCAAACAAACCGAAAAGACGGTAGCTCTCCTGGAAGTTGACGGGCTGATCGTTGTCGAAACCCGGGATGTCATTTTCATCTGCTCCAAGGAAAAATCGCAGCAGGTAAAAAAGATGGTGGATCTGCTGGTTGCCGAGGGGCGTGACGTACTGCTATGAGAACATTTAAACCTGGTATTGGATTCATGTTGAAAATGGGCAAGGTTTTGAATAAAATCTATATATAAAACTTTTGCGGTGAAATTAGGACCGGGAGAGGGGAGGTATTTCCCTATGATCACCAAGTTGTTTTTAGAGTTGAAAAAGCTTTTTGCCGAATTGGCTTCCACTCTTATTCTGGGGAAAAACAAGGACGCAGCACATATTGCGCTGGTATTGTCCGAAAAAAGCCGGGCTTTAGCCGAGGAACTGGCGAAATAACAGAACTGCTTTAAACCGCTCTTTCTTCAAAGGGCGGTTTCATTATTTTCTGAACAATTAACTATAATTAACTAGTGCAAAAGGCCTGTAAAATTTAACAATTCATTCCCTAATGTCGATAATTGTAACGGCCTACTGGACAAGGAAGAATAAATACCGGCAATGTAGGCGGGAAAAAGTGCAAATAAGTCATTGATGACCGACAAAACAAGAACCCGGGACCTATGGGCCTAAAGCGCCTTAAACCTAAGGACGATATTTAAAGAGAAGAATAGTATTCGCAGGGCTGTCATTTTTGCTTTTCTGTCTATGGTCCGAAGACAAATTTTACTAAAATTACAAATCTGATTAAAATGTTCCAGAACCCAAAACTGCCACAATCTGGGAACCTTTCTGTAGCTGTTAAACCTTGGGGATAAAAGATATGCTTTATTGTTGAGATTGGGGGGGGATCATTTGCCAGACCATTCTGAGATAATCCAGGGATTGCAGTCGGAAGATGAAAAAGATCGTGCCTTTGCTGTAGAAGACATAGTTTTTGAGGGTATATGCGGAGGACTTGACCTGTTGATTGAACACATCCAGCGGGAAAAGTCCGTTTTTGTTAGAGAAGTAATTGTCAATAACATACCTCAAATTCAGGATCTTGCTCTGGTGCAAAAACTGCTTCCCTTATTGCGCAGCGATGATGCCTTTATCCGTAACGCCATAATCGACATTGTGTCTACCCGGAGAGATGAAGTCGCCGCTTATTTAGAACCCTTGATGGAGGATGCGGATAAAGACGTGCGCAAATTTGCCCTGGACATCCTCTACCAGTTGAGAACCGAGGAAGTAGCTCCTTATATGGTGTGTTTCCTGAATGATAGCGATATCAACATTATCATCACTGCGGTGGAATACCTGGGCAACCTGGGAACCTCCGAGCAGACCCCGGCTATAAACGCCGTTTTGGAGAAGGCCGAAAACCTGCTGCTTCGCTGCACCTGCCTGGAGGCCCTGGCCAAAATCGGCGATGAACAATCCCGGGAAATCGTGGCCCGCCTGTTTCCCAACCCCGATGCGGTGAAAGGCCTGGAGCTCTTTTCCTATCTCAAGTATATGGCCAAACAAGGTGGAACCGATACGCTGCCGTTTATTCTCTCTTTGATGACCTCCAAAGGCAAACTTCTAACCAAAGAGATCATCAACACTCTTCAAGGCATTCTAGAAAGAACCTCCCCGGGGCAGTTGAACGACGATATGCTGGCTCAAATCTTCGATTTTATTAGCAGTGATATCAATTCCATTAACAAGTATGAATTGCTGGTCTTCCTGGGTCAGTTTAAAAATGAGGCCATCCTGGATGCGCTGTTGTCCCACATCGAAAGTGAGGACCGACTGCTGGTCCTGGGGGCTATTGAGGGACTTGGCCGGTTGGGACGGCCGGAAGCCCGGCCGATCCTTAAAGACTTATTGGGCAGAGTCCAGGATGAAGATATTCAAGATGCCATCCAGAAATCTCTACAGCAAGTTAGCAGATGAGGTGAAGTTGATTGGAACTATCTATTGAGGATTTTATCAACCTGCGCAATCTGATCTATGAAAGAACCGGCATGCAGTTCGGAGAAAACAAAATTTATTACTTTAAAAAACGCATTCAAAAGCGTATGGAGCAGCGGGATATTCATAAAGTGGCGGAATACATCCGCTATTTAAAAATGTTCGATCGGGACAACCGCGAATTTCAGGACTTGATCAACCTGATCACGGTAAATGAGACTTACTTCTTCAGGGAGTTTGAACAGCTGGCGGTATTTGGTGAGAATTGTCTGCAGGAAACTTTGGAGAAAAAACGGGCCCGTGGGGATAACACCCTGCGCGTGTTTTCAGCTGCCTGTTCATCCGGCGAGGAACCCTATACCCTGGCTATCATTTTGCGGGAAATGGTGGATGACTTTACATCCTGGAATGTCCTGGTCAAGGGTGTTGATATTGACGAAAATGTTCTTTCGGCCGCTCTAAAAGCCGAATATGATTCACGCTCGGTAAAGGATGTTCCACCGGACTACCTGGAGCGCTATTTTAACCGTCTGGGCGGCGGCATGTACCGGCTTAAGCAGGAAATACGCGATCTGGTGTCCTTTGAGCATGTTAACCTCATGGATCGTAAAGCTCTGCGCAGTGAGAGAAATTATGACTTTATATTCTGCCGTAATATGTTGATCTACTTTGACGACCAATCCCGAAAACAGGTTGTCGAACGTTTTTATACCATGCTGAACCGGGGCGGCTATATATTCCTGGGGCATGCCGAGTCACTGAGCCGCATAACCACATCATTTAAGATCAAACGTATCGACGGATTTACGGTATATCAGGCCTAAATCGGTAGGGGGGATTTTGCTGGTGAAGATTTTGATAGTAGACGATTCGGAAATGGTCAGGAACTTTCATTGCTACATTTTGAAATCGCAGGGTTTTCAGGTAATGACTGCGGTAGACGGGGCTGACGCCCTGGAAAAGATATACGGTGGCGACCACCATTTTGACATGATCATAACTGACATCAATATGCCCAACATGGACGGCTATTCGTTGATCGAGAGGCTGCGGGAAGACGAGCAGTTCGCCAGTGTGCCGGTAATAATCGTCTCCACCGAGGACGAAGCCCAGGACAAAACCCGGGGGTTTGAAGCCGGTGCCGATGTCTATATCGTTAAACCCACCGAGCCTGAATTGCTGGTGGAACAGGTACTTATGCTTTTGGGTAATTGATAAAGGAGCAGGCCATGAAGCTGCAATTTGAACCAGACGACCTGGAAATACTGGAAGGAATAGTAGAAGAATCGACCGAGCATTTAAACGGCATCGAAGAGGGAGTATTGAAGCTGGAGGCGGAATTTGCCCCGGAACACCTGGATCACGTTTTCCGCGCCCTGCATTCGGTCAAAGGCGTTGCCGGGTTTGTCGATTATACGCCTATCAAAGATACCGCCCATGTCCTGGAGTCGTTTTTGAGCGATATGAAAAAGGGCCTTTATGAAGCCAGTTCGGAGATTACCGATCTGCTTTTGCGCGGTATTGATATTTTGAACTTGCACGTAGCCCAGCTGGCCGGCCGGCTTCCCGACCTGGAAGCCGGCGGTGGGCAGAATTTGGAGCTTGAAATTGAGGAGTATGGTTTTCAGGATTTCGTTGATGAAGCTGAAGCGATAAGAAAACTGACCCTGCAGAGCGAACCTGCCCGGGAGTCCGGCGAATCTCCGGTTGCCGTCCCGAAAAAGGATGCCTCCTGTGAAGTTGAGCGGGTTATGAAGCTGGAGATCGGATCATTTTTAGAACAGTCCCGGATCGACTTCATTGAAGAGGTATACGAGCATCTGGACACCATTGAGAAAAACTGCGTTGAGATGGAAAAGGACAGTTCCAACAAGGAGCTGCTCAATGCGATTCTGCGGGGCTTCCACAGTATAAAGGGCGGCGCCGGGGTAATCTTGAGCATGATGGAAAGCGATGGCCAAGAAGACGACCCCTTTTATACTATCAAGAACCTTACCCACACGGTTGAATCACTCCTCCAGACCTATCGAAACATGGACCTGGGCATCCCCAGCGGGGTGGTTGATATTATTCTGGAGGCGGTCGACAGGTCCCACGCTCTGGCCAAGGCCATTGAAGAGGACCGCCAGGAGCAGATTGTCATCGAGGACCTGGTCCAGAAATTGCAAGTCTTCTCTTCCGAAGAGAACTTTCTGCCCGCCGAGGGCCAGGCCCTGGTAGAGGAAAGCAACCGCAAACTGCCCAAACAGCTCACCGCCTTTGCCAACATAACCCGTCAGGGGCTGGAATCCATATCCTTCCTGGTCAACAGTGCCAAACCCGGGCTTCCAGTATCCAATAAAAGAATCAATCAATACCAGCGGGCCATGAATGCGATTATTAAATCAGCCCGGCAAATGGAATACCTCGATATTGCCGAGTTGGTTGAGGAAATGCAGGCCCATGTCGGGAAAGTGAAGCCGGGGGATTCGGTTGATACAGGCTTTGTCGATGAGCTTAAGCAGCAATATGAAGTGCTGCAGTCTCTGCTGGATTCCCGTATCAAGGACATAGCAGACCTTTGTTCGGTTCCGGAAAGGGAATACGATAAAAAACTGGGTGAGATACTGCTGGCGGAGAAGAAAATCACCGCCGAGGACTTGGAGCAGGCCTTAAAAGAGCAGCGCAAATTGGGCGAGGTTTTGGTGGAAAAAGGGATACTCAAGAAAGAGGATGTCGACCTGGCCCTGGCCAAACAGAGCATGGCCAGGCAGCAAGGCAAAGAGTCCCTCGAGCCGGCCCAGGCTGCCAGTGAGGTTGGGGGCCAGTCCATCCGGGTCAGCCAGGATAAGATGAACCGGTTGATGAACATGATCGGAGAGCTGTTGATATCTAAAAACCGGATTTTCCATCTGGCCGATCAGATCAATCTGGAGTACGAGATTCCCGAACTGTCCCGCGATGTAAAGTCGGTAGCCTTTGAAATATCGCGCATATCCGATGAACTGCAGGACGCCATCATGTCCGCGCGCATGCTGCCCTTGAGGGTCTTGTTTCAGCGCTACCCGCGCACTATACGGGATACAGCCCGTAAAGTGGGCAAACAGGCCGATCTGGTTGTTTCAGGAGAAGAGACCGAGCTTGATAAAACCGTCATGGAAGCCATCAACGATCCCCTGGTGCACATGCTGCGCAATGCCGTTGATCATGGCATTGAACCACCGGATGTCAGACGGGCCCTGGGCAAGCCGGAGGCCGGAACGGTCTGGTTGCAGGCGCGCTACCAGGGCAATAACGTGGTAATAGAAATCAAGGATGACGGTAAGGGGATGGATCCTGACGAGATAAAAGCCAAGGCTCTGAAAAAGGGTTTGATCACTACCGAACAGATCGAAACCTTGAGTATGGATGACACCTTCCGGCTGATATTCGCCCCCGGTTTCTCAACCCGCGATGAAGTCAGCGAGCTGTCCGGCCGGGGCGTGGGAATGGACGTAGTTAAAAACAACATCGAAAAAGTGGGGGGCTCGATTGCCATGTCCAGCGCAGTCAATGCCGGCTCCCATTTCACCTTGAAGATTCCCCTTTCCATGTCAATTATCCGCGGCTTGATGATTCGCTGCGGCGGCCAGCAATACGTCATCCCCCTGGATAGCATTGAGGAAACTGTAAAAATCCTCCCCTCCGACATCCGGCGCTACAAGGACCTGCTGGTTGCCGATATCAGAGGGGGCATTCTGCATCTGGTCAGGCTGCAGGATATACTCGACCTGGAGGGCCGGGAGCCTCAAGCTGACAGCTTGGAAACAGCAGCCGGGCCGGAAAGGATTTCCGTGGTAATTTTGGAAAACGACGGCCATCGCTTTGGCCTGATCGTGGATTCTTTCTATAAGGAGCAGGAGTTTGTAGTTAAGGCCCTGGTGGAAGAACTGGCTCAGCTCAGGATATACACCGGGGCCAGTATATTAGGAGACGGTAATGTAGTCTTGATATTGAACCCGGCTCAATTGTTCAATACCTTTTTACATTCCAGAAAGGCGGGAGAAGCGGATGGCGATAACCATAGCGCTGGCTAATCGCAAAGGCGGAACCGGCAAAACCACCAGTTCCATAAATCTGGCCGACGCCCTGGCCCGTCAGGGTAGAAAAATCCTGCTTATCGACGCCGATTCCCAGGCTCAGTCAACTACCAGCTGCGGTTTTCTGCCGCAGCAGATCCAATCCAGCCTTTACGAACTGCTGCACCTGCAAGCCCAGGGCCGCAGTGACAGCGGGTTTATCCAGCAGACGATCATCAAGCAGGTAAAACCCTTTGATCTTATTGCGTCCAAGCCCGATCTTTCCGCATTTGAATTGGAAGCCGGCCAGGTTCCGGGGCGGGAGGGGCTAATGCGCAATCTTATCATGGAAATCGATCAGGACTATGATTTTATCCTGATGGATTTGCCGCCTTCCCTGGGCCTTATTACCATATGCGGCCTGGTCGCGGCTGATTACTTGATAATCCCGATAGAACCGACTTTCTTATCAATGGATGGCCTGGCCCAGATGATGAGCATACTCTACCGGGTAAACGCCGAATTGAATCCAGGACTGCGTTTGATGGGGATTTTAATCATTAAGTCAGACTTGCGAACCAATCTGGCCCGGGGAGTGGTCAGGGAGATCATTGAGAATTTCGGAACCGAGCGCCTGCTGCCCCTGATCAGGACCGATATCAAGCTGGCCGAATCACCCAGTTATGGCAAGACCATATTCGAATACGCTCCGGGCTGCCGGGGAGCTGCGGATTATTGGCGGCTGGCAGAATCCATCCTGGCCAGGAGTGGTTTGGCATGAAAGACAACCGCAAAGGATTGGGCATGGGTTTGGACCTGCTGCTCAAGGCCAGTAGCAACACACCGGTCCGTACCGTCCGGGCCGAAGATGCGGCCCAGCTTAAGGAATGGTTGGACAAAGCCCTGAAACATGATGAGGAAGGCTGCTTTCTCGAAGCCTATTATTATTACCGGTTGATTATTGAAAGAAGGCCGGCGGAAGAAGCCGCCAGCCAGATCTTATCCCAGGCCTTGAACAACGCGGCCACTATTCTATTTGACAACGGTTGTAAGGACGCGGCTCGCGGGTACCTGGAAAGGGCCCTGGCCTGCTGGCCGGAAAATACGACGGCCCGGGATAACCTGAAGATGTTGAAGCCGACCGACTAAGAGGTTCGGGTTTATAAATAAACAATTTAGAGGTTTGCTTTAAGAGGAGGATAAAGCATGTCTTCGATAGTGGGAATAGATTTAGGCACTACCAACTCCCTGGTAGCTTACGTTAATAGCGAAGGGCGGCCGGAAATAATTATCAATGAAAGAGGCAGCCGTTTGACTCCTTCAGTGGCCTTTTTTAAGAGCGAGCAGGAGGTCTTGGTAGGGGAAATGGCCCGCTCCCAATCATTGCTCCAGGCCGAAAGAACGGTAGCTCATATCAAGCGTCAGATGGGAAGCAACTACGAAGTTAAGATCAATGAACGGGGTTATTCTCCGGTTGAAATATCAGCTTTAATACTGCGCAAATTAAAGCAATATGCCGAGAAAAACACCGGGGAGCAGGTTACCGAAGCGGTAGTGACAGTGCCGGCCTATTTCAATGACAACCAGCGCCAGGCCACCTTTATGGCCGGTGAACTGGCGGGAATAAAGATATTAAAGCTTTTAAATGAACCGACCGCCGCGGCTCTGGCCTATGCCGCCGAATTGAAGCGGGAGGAGAAAATTCTGGTTTTGGATATCGGCGGCGGCACCTTTGATATAACCATCATGGAATACCAGTCCGGCATATGTCGGGTTTTGGCGACCGGGGGCTCCACCTCCCTGGGAGGGGTGGATTTTGATCAGCGTCTGGTCGAGCATATATTGAGTACTTTTGAACAGCAGACCGGGATCGGGCTGGCCGGAGATCCGGTGGCCTTGCAACAGGTCTTGATTCAGGCCGAAAAGGCCAAAGTGGATCTGTCTACGGTCAATGAATGCTCCATGCTTATCCCTTACATAAGCATGGGACCCGCAGGTCCGGTGCATTTAAACCATTTGCTGGAGCGGCCGAGTTTCAACCACCTGTGCAACGATCTGTTCGCAGAGATAAAGGAATTGATAGAACAAACCCTGCAGCGGGCGGATTTGCCGGCTGATTGGGTGGAGGCCATTGTGCTGGCCGGGGGGGCGTCCCGGATGCCCGGTTTCTTAGAGAAGGTTCAGGAAATGTTTCCGGATGCCCTGATCAAGGCTCATATCAACCCGGACGAAGTTGTAGTTCTCGGTGCCGCCCTGCAGGCAGGAATGCTGTCCGGTCAGGTGCAGGATGTGGAGTTGCATGATGTTACCAGTCACACCCTGGGTTTGGAAGACGATCAGGGCCATTTTGTGCCCATCATTGAAGCCAACACGCCCTATCCGGTTGTAAAGTCACGGCTTTTTACCACCGTGGAAGATAATATTCAGGAAGTCATAATCCACATTGTACAGAAGGACGAGATGTCAGACGAGACTGAAAAAGACTTGATCTCTTTAGGAAAATTCCATCTGGCCGGAATAAGGCAAGCGAAAGGAGGGGAGCCCAATATCGACGTAAGCTTCGAGATCGACCGCAATGGGATCCTTAAGGTGTCAGCCATAGATATAGATACCGGGATCATGAACGAAATCCACATCAGTGAGATGGGATTTGGAACCGAAAACAGTTTTTACGCTCGGAGAGGGAGCAGTTTACGAGTTTTATAAGGAGGGAACCTTAATATGGCAAAGAGATTACAGAGACCAGGCAAGACAGAGGCAGGGGGGAATACTGGTATAACGGTAAAGAATGATGACAGTGAGGACATCTCCAGGAAGCGCGATCTGGCCAGGAAAATGGCCCAGGAAAAGGCCAAAGCGCGAACCATGGCCAAGCAGCAGGCCATGGCGGAGAGAATCGCTTCGGCTTCCGAACAGCTGGTGGCCGGAGTTGAGGAATCAAATGCGGCGGCATTGGAATTCGCCCGGCTCATGGACGAAGTGACCCAGGAATCCGATCAGGCAGGCGTCAATGCTGAGAAGATGCGCGAGGCCAGCAACAACCTGGATAAAGCATCCCTTGATCTGTACCAGGTCATGGAGGAGCTGATCAGGGAAGGAGACTCCGGAGTCAGAGCCAGTGAAGAATCCATTCAGACCATGGAGAACATGAACGGGATGGTCAAGGAAGCTGCCAACAAAAACTTTCAATCAGCCCAGCGCATCGCCGAATTGGAAGTACAGTCGCAGCGCATCGGCGACATCGTCCAGGCGGTGGTCATGATTGCCGACCAGACCAACCTGCTGGCCTTAAACGCGGCTATTGAAGCGGCCCGGGCCGGAGAACATGGGCGCGGGTTCGCAGTGGTAGCCGACGAGGTCCGCAACCTGGCTGAAATATCAGAACGTTCAGCACGGGATATCCGGGGAGTGGTCGATGAAATCGTAAACGGAGTAACCGACGTTGTTAAAGACATCAACCAGACCGTGGAAAACTTCAACGGTATGGCCACCGGCCTGGAGGAAAGCGTTAAAGGATTTGTCGATGTTGGCAAGCAGATAGATGGATACAGCGGTAAAAACAAGGGTGTAATGGACATATGCAAACGACTTGGCAACAACGCCAAAAAACTGCTGGAAGGCAGTGAAAATATAGCGTCCGCCACTGAAGAAGCCGCTGGCGGAACCAGAGAGATCGCCAAGGCGGTCGAGGAGCAGACCAAGGCTTTATCAGAAGTCAATGTCGCCAGCCAGGAGCTGAGCGAAATGGCCGAAGACTTGAAGAACTCTACCAACATCAACAAATCAGCCGAAGAAGTGGCCGCCACTGCCGAACAGTTGTCGGCCAACATCGAAGAATTGAGCAGTTCCGCCACGCAAATCGCCAGCGGTATTATGCAGATGAGTGAAGCAGCCCGGGTTATCAACCAGGAAACCGAGGAGGCTGCCCAAATGGCCGATCTCTGCCAGCAGAGATATGATGAATTGATGGTTTTGGCCAAAGAGTCGGGGGAATACCGGGTAAAGGCAACCGAACTGTTTGGAGAATTACGGGTTAAAGCGGGCGGCATCGCCACATCCTTGCAGGAAAGCCTATCATCTTATGAGTCAACCAACGAGGCGGTGGAAAGCCTGCAAGACAAGATCCGCCGCATTGAGAAGATAGTGGATACCATTCAAAATGTATCCATTCAGACCAATATGCTGGCCGTCAACGGTTTTGTAGAAGCGGCAACGGCCGGCGAACACGGGCGCGGCTTCTCAGTGGTGGCCGGGGATATCCGCAACCTGGCTACCGAGTCGGCCGAAAATGCCGACAAGATTAAAGACCTGGTCAGGGATGTGCAAAACCAGATGACCAAGGTCATCGCCGAAATAAGCCAATCCGAAGGGGCCTCGCGGGAAGCGGCCGGATTCATACCCCAGGCGGTCGCCAAGAATCAGCAGGTTACCGATGCCCTGGAGGAGATCGACCGGGTAAGGCAGCAGTTTTATGCCGGCACCGAGGTGATTAAAAACGCTGGCGAAATCAATAACGAGCAGGTTAAGAGTGTTGAAGCAATTGTAGAGAGAGTGAATGAACGCATCCAGGAAGCTAATCAGGTTTCGCAAGAACAGGCCAAGGCCATTGACGAACTGGCCAGTTCGATTGAAGAAATAGCATCGATTGCCGACGAAATGCAGATGGGTTAAGCGGGGAGAAGACTTGAGATTAAGGAGGGAGATTTATGAGCACCGAAAAAGTTTTCTCCTCAGCTGAGATGCAGCTGGTTACCTTTAACCTGGGCGATGAGAGCTTCGGGGTGGACATCATGAATGTTCAGGAGATTATCCGTACCCCCAACATAACCAAGGTTCCCCGTTCACCGGCTTATGTGGATGGAGTCACCAACCTGCGGGGCCACATTTTGCCGGTGATTGATACCAGAACCAAGTTCACCATGGAAAAAATCAACATGGACGGCTCCACCCGGGTTATCGTGATCGATGTCAACGGCCGGACGGTGGGGCTAAACGTAGATTCGGTCTCCGAAGTTTTGCGGGTGGAAAGCAAGGGCATTGAACCCGCCCCGGCCAGCATAGCGAATGGGATAGACAGCAGCTTCATCACCGGGGTGGTAAAGATAAACAACGGCCAAAAACTGGTGATGATCCTCGATGTAGCCAATCTTTGCAGCATTGCCGAAGACCTGTCGACGGAAAGGCAGGGAACCCATGCCAGCCGCACCGGGGTTGATACCACCGGAGCTGGGGCCATTGAGGAATTACAGATAGTGTCATTCCTGCTGGGCGACGAGGAGTTTGCCCTGGAGATCGAAAAGGTAAAGGAGATCATCCGTTTCCCGGATATCGTCAAGGTCCCCAATGTACCCAATTACATTAAGGGCATTATATCCCTGCGCGACACCCTTATGCCCATAGTCGACCTGAGAACCAAGCTGGATGCCGGGCAGGACCATATCACCGACAGCACCAGGGTAGTTGTGGCCGACATCGACGGCACCCTGATGGGTCTCACTGTCGACCGGGTCTACGAGGTGCTGCGGGTGCCGGTGAGCAGTATATTCCCTCCCCCCCAGGTTATAGTCAGCGACAGCGGGGAGAAAATCACCGGCATCGTTCGGCTGGACAATGGCAAGCGGATCATTATGTTGATGGACCTGCAGGATATCATCAGCAGCCAGATCCTGGATGAAATCGCCAAACAGGACGGCGGCCCCGAGGAGGAACTGTCCGATAACGGATTCTTTATGGAGCAGTTGGACGAGGAGCAGATGGTGGTGTTTCGGCTGGCCGATGAGCAGTTTGGCGTACGCATCAACCAGGTTCAGGAAATCACCAAACTTTCCAAGATTACCAAAGTTCCACGGGCGCCGCGCTACGTCGAAGGGGTGGTCAACCTCAGGGGCGATGTCATTCCGGTTATCGATCTGCGCAAGCGTTTTGAATTGGAGGGCAAAGAATACAACCAGTTTACCCGCATCATTGTCAGCGATTTAAACAAGAAGAAAGTAGGCATTATTGTTGACGAGGTGTTGGAAGTCTTGAGGGTTTCGAGGCGTTACATGGAAGGCGCGCCGGACATCGTCCAGGATCAGAACATTCAGAGATTCCTGGAGGGGATTGCGAACCTGAGTGAACGAATGATAATGATGCTCAATCTGGAGAATATACTGCAGGCCAATGAATGGCAAAAGCTGGCTGGGATAAGCGGGCCGGAAAAGCCTCCGGCTAAAACGGCGGGCAAATTAAAGAAACAGGCCCGTACTTAAACCGCATCCTGAACAGTTATGAGACCGGTTTCGGCCGGTCGCCTCACCGGACGTTTGGAAATGCCCGGTCTGGCAGCCTTCCTCGATCACTGAAGCGCTCGACTTCCCAATTGGAAGCGGATTATTAATATACAGCCAAAATCCTGTTTTGGTTCAGGGTAAAAATATTGGGAGGTACAAACATGGCCAAGAAACTGCAAAGACCGTCACAAACCGAGCTTACTGGCAGGACCGGCATCGCGGCTAAAGGCGATGAGGGTCCGGAAATGGACCGGAAACGGGAAATAGCCAGGAAGATGGCTCAGGAAAAAGCAAAGGCACGTACCATGGCCAAACAGCAGGCTATGGCGGAACGCATTGCCGCGGCATCGGAAGAACTGGTGGCGGGTGTTGAAGAATCCAACGCCGCCGCAGTAGAGTTTTCCCGGGTAATGGATGATGTAAATACCGCCAGCGAGCAAAGTGCCGGGAACGCTGAAAAAATGAGAGAAGCAAGCAATCAATTGGACAGCGCTGCCAAAGACCTGGAAAAGGTTGTAGATGAACTTCTGGCTATATGCCATCAAGGAGTGCAAACCAGCCAGGAAGCTATTCAAACCATGGAAGGTATGAACAGTTTGGTAAAAGTAGCGGCAAGTAAAAATCAACAATCGGCTGTAAGAATTGGTGAACTGGAAGTCCAATCACAAAAGATTGGTGATATTGTACAGGCGGTTGTAATGATTGCCGATCAAACCAATCTGTTGGCATTGAACGCTGCCATTGAAGCGGCGCGGGCGGGAGAACACGGACGCGGCTTTGCTGTAGTAGCGGATGAAGTACGCAACCTGGCTGAAATCTCGGAGCGCTCTGCCCGGGATATCCGCGGCGTAGTGGACGAAATTCGCAGCGGGGTTAATGGAGTGGTCAACGATATTGACCGGGCTGTTGAGGAATTCAATAAAATGGCTGCAACTATGGAAGAAGTTGTCGGCGAATTCCACGAAGTGGGAGAACTGGTTGATGCTTACGGGGGAATAAATATAGACATTAAGAAGCAATGTCAGACTATGTCAGTCCAGGCCGAGAAGCTTCATCAGGGCGGTGAAAGCATTGCCGCTTCGCTGGAAGAGGCAACCAGCGGTGTTAGAGAAATAGCCAAAGCGGTTGCCGAACAGACTAAAGCGCTAGCCGAGGTTAACACGGCCAGCCAGGAATTGAGTGAAATGGCTGAAGAGCTTAAAACCTCGACCAATATAAATAAATCAGCCGAGGAGGTGGCGGCTACCGCCGAGCAGCTATCAGCCAATATAGAAGAGTTGAGCAGTTCCGCTACCCAGATAGCCAGTGGAATAACTCAGCTCAATGAAGCAGCCCACATTATAACCCGTGAGGCCAAGGATGCCGGCGGGCTACTGGATGGCTGCATGGCCGAATTTGAGACGATTAATGAAAAAGCAACAAAGTCGGGAGAGGTGCGGGTCAAGTTTACTGATTTGCTGGCTGTTGCCCGGGGAAAGGCCGGTCCAACCGTACAGGAACTGGTAGCCAGTGTAAAGTCATATGAAGCAACCAACACTGCTCTTGAAAGCCTTCAGGATAAAATTCGCAAAATTGAAAAGATTGTGGACACCATTCAAAATGTATCCATCCAGACCAATATGCTGGCTGTCAATGGCTTTGTAGAAGCTGCCACTGCCGGGGAACATGGTCGTGGATTTTCGGTAGTGGCTGGCGATATTCGCAACCTGGCCGCTGAGTCTGCTGAAAACGCTGATAAAATCAAGGACCTGGTCAGGGAGATACAAGACCAGATGAGCAAGGTCATTGCCGATATAGGACAGTCCGAAACAGCAGCAGTCGAAGCCAATGGTTTTGCTTCGGTTACCATTTCCAAAAACACCGCTGTAACCGGATCGGTTGAGGCCATTGCGGGGGTGCGGGATTCTTTTTATAACGCCTTGCAGGGGATGAAGAGCGGTATTGAAGTCAGCGCCCCCGAGGTTAAGGAAGTGGAAGAAACCATGGAGCAGGTTGATGAAATGATAGAGGGGGCTGCTCAGGTTTCCCAGGAGCAGGCCAAGGCTATAAATGAACTGGCCAACTCCATTGAAGAGATAGCTTCCATTGCCGACGAAATGCAGATGGGGTAAGAGGAGAAGGCAAGGTTGGTAAGGAGGGAAAGGTTTATGAACGCTGACAGGGTTTTCTCCTCAGAGGAATTGCAGCTGGTTACCTTCAATTTGGGCGACGAGAGTTTTGGACTGGACATTATGAACGTTCAGGAAATAATACGTACCCCTCAGATAACCAAAGTGCCCAGAGCTCCGGCCTATGTGGACGGGGTTACCAATCTGCGGGGGCATATTCTACCAGTTATCGACACCAGGACCAAATTTGGGATGCCCAAAACCGGGCTGGACGCATCCACCCGGGTTATAGTTGTGGATGTTAATGGAAGACAAATAGGCTTGAATGTGGATTCCGTATCAGAGGTACTCCGAGTTGAAGGCCAGGCGATCGAGCCGGCTCCGGCCAGCCTGTCCCAGGCGGGTGAGGGCGGAAAAGCGGTAACCGGCGTGGTGAAGGTCAACCAGGGGCAGAAGCTGGTGATGCTCCTCTCGCTGGCTGATCTCTGCAGCATCGAA
Organism: Syntrophomonas sp. UBA5314; assembly: GCA_002410325.1. GTDB lineage: Bacteria > Bacillota > Syntrophomonadia > Syntrophomonadales > Syntrophomonadaceae > UBA5314. The sequence continues at coordinate 28,351 of DHRK01000069.1, read as the reverse complement.
AGCGATGCCGCCCAGGGCCAAAACACCCATGGAAGCCGTTCCGGACTTGACTATAAAACCGCCACCGCCGTTGACGAACTGCAGATAGTATCTTTCTTGCTCGGTAACGAAGAATTCGGCCTGGAGATTGACAAGGTCAAGGAGATAATCCGTTATCCTGAAATCGCCAAGGTGCCTAACGTTCCCAATTATATCAAAGGAATTATTTCCCTTAGAGATAGGTTGATGCCTATCATCGACCTTCGGACCAGGATGGAAGCCGGACAGGAAGTCATCACAGAAAGCACCCGGATTGTAGTAGTTGACACGGATGACACTTTGATGGGACTGACGGTTGACCGGGTTTTTGAAGTTATGCGGGTGCCGGTTAATATCATATTCCCGCCGCCCGAGATGATAGCTTCTGAAGCCGGGGCCCGGATTACCGGCATAGCCCGCCTGGACGACGGCCAGCGGATCGTTATGCTGATGGATTTGAAGGAGCTTATCTTAAGCCCGACCCTGCAGGAAATCGGCCAACCGGATAATAAAACCGCTAAGGTTCCGGGAAAAAGCTTACTGGTGGAAGAGCTGAATGATGAGCAGATGGTAGTATTTCGCCTGGCTGAAGAACAATTTGCCGTTACCGTAAGCCAGGTTCAGGAAATCAACCGTTTATCCCGGATTACCAAAGTGCCGCGGGCTCCTGAATATGTCGAGGGCGTCGTCAACCTGCGGGGCGACGTCATACCGGTTATTGACTTAAGAAAACGCTTTGAACTCGCCACCAGGGAGTACAATCAGTTCAACCGTATCATCGTCAGCGACTTTGACAAGAAAAAGGTTGGCATAATTGTGGATGAAGTCCTTGAGGTCCTGCGGGTTCCTAAAAAGAATGTGGAACCCGCTCCCGGGATAGTTCAGGAAAGCAATATCCAGAACTTTCTGGAAGGACTGGCCAACCTGGGCGAACGGATGATAATGATGTTGGATCTAAAGAACATCCTGCAGGCCGGGGAATGGCAAAAAATTAAAGGTATAGGAGAGCCGGCCGCCAAAACTAAAAGCTCCGGCAAACTAAAAAAACAGGTCAAGAAAACATAAGAGGGTAAAAATGCTTGCAGCAAGCATTTAGCAAGTCAACCGATCCCCATCAGAGCCATTATTTGCTCTCATTTCATTCTAACAGTTAGGTAGGGGGAGAGTCCTAAGTAAGGGGGAAGTTATAATGGCAAAGAAACTGGCAAGACCGACCAAAGCGGCAGGAGAGAGAACCGGCATTGCGGTGAAAGCGGAAGAAAGCGACGACATCTCCAAAAAGAGGGAACTGGCCAGAAAAATGGCCCAGGAAAAGGCCCGTGCCCGAAACATGGCCAAACAGTCGGCTATGGCGGAAAGGATAGCTTCAGCTTCCGAACAGCTGGTAGCCGGAGTTGAGGAATCCAGTGCCGCTGCCCAGGAATTCTCCAGGCTGATGGAGGAGGTTACCGGGGCGGCTGAGCAGGCTGGAGTCAATTCGGAAAAGATGCGAGAGGCCAGCAATCAAATGGATGCCGGAACACTTGATTTGTGGAATGTCATGGTGGATCTGATCCGGGAGGGCGACGCGGCTGTCAAAGCATCCAAGGAGTCCATCCAAACCATGGACAATATGGCCGGGCTGGTCAAGGTGGCTGCGGACAAGAATTCCCAGTCCGCCCAGCGCATCAGAGAACTGGAAGAACAGTCCCAGAGAATCGGGGACATCGTCAAAGCGGTGGTGATGATTGCCGACCAGACCAATCTTTTGGCTCTTAACGCGGCGATAGAAGCGGCCCGGGCTGGTGAACACGGCCGGGGCTTTGCAGTTGTGGCCGATGAGGTGCGCAACCTGGCGGAAATATCGGAACGCTCGGCCCGGGATATTCGCGGGGTGGTAGATGAGATTCGCACCGGGGTCAATGAAGTCGTGGAAGATATAAATAAAACGGTGGGTGAATTTAACTCCCTGGCCGGTGATTTGACGCAATCAGTAGTTGATATGACCGGGGTGGGCGAGGAGATCACAATATACAGCTCGGGCAATCAAAAAATTATGGAATTATGCAAAAAGCTGGGGAACAATGCCAAGCAGTTGACCGCCGGCTGTGAGAGCATTGCTTCAGCCACCGAAGAGGCCGCCGGTGGGACCAGGGAAATAGCCAAAGCGGTTGCCGAACAGAGCAAAGCCCTGGCCGAGGTTAATATCGCCAGTCAGGAGCTGAGCGAAATGGCCGAAGATCTGAAAACATCAAACAATATAAATAAGTCAGCGGAAGAAGTGGCGGCCACCGCCGAGCAGTTATCGGCCAATATTGAAGAATTGAGCAGTACCGCCACCCAGATCGCCAGCGGAATTATGCAGTTGAGCGAAGCGGCCCGGGTCATAAACCAGGAAACTGTTGCCGCGGCTTCGCTTACCGAAACCTGTGCCAGGGAATATGAGGAACTTTACGCCAATGCTGTCACTTCCGGGGAGCACCGGGCCAAGGCCACTGAAAAATGGCAGGAGATCATGAAATTTGCCTGGAAGATGGCCAAGCGCTTAACGGCCAGCAATGAAACCTATGGAGCCACCAATGCGTCGCTGGAAAAGCTGCAGGATAAGATCCGGCGCATTGAAAAGATCGTGGATACTATCCAGAACGTCTCCATTCAGACCAATATGCTGGCCGTGAACGGGTTTGTGGAAGCAGCCACTGCTGGAGAGCACGGCCGGGGCTTTTCCGTGGTAGCCGGTGACATTCGCAATCTGGCCAGCGAGTCAGCCGAAAATGGCGACAAGATAAAGGACCTGGTCAGGGAAATTCAGAACCAGATGGGACGGGTTTTGGGGGATATTACCCAGTCGGAGAGCGCGTCCAAGGAGGCCACCGGTTATATACAGGTCGCCGTCCAAAAAAATGGGGTCGTAACCGTAGCTCTGGAGGAGATTGACAAGATCCGGGGCAACTTCTATGTCGGTGCCAACGCTATTAAAGATGCGGTAGCCGTAAATGAACAGCAGGTCAAAGAAGTATCCCAGATCGTAGAGCAGGTAAACAATGAAGTTCAGGAAGCCTCCCAGGTGGGACAGGAGCAGGCCAAAGCCATTGATGAGTTGGCCAGTTCCATTGAGGAAATAGCATCAATTGCCGATGAAATGCAGATGGCTTGATTAGAGGCGATTGGCTTTTAAGGAGGGACGCTTTATGAAGAATGCGGCTTCCCCAGGGGCGGAGATGCAGTTGGTCACCTTTAATCTGGGCGATGAGAGTTTTGGTATTGACATCATGGAGGTACAAGAAATAATCCGCCTGCCCGAAATTACCAAAGTGCCAAAAACCGCGGCGTACATTGAGGGGGTTGCCAATCTCCGGGGAAAGATACTGCCCATCATTGACACCCGAAGCCGGTTCGGTATGTCCAAAAGGGACTCAGATGATTTTCAACGGGTAATTATTGTGGATGTAAATGGCCAGAGGGCAGGACTTGATGTCGATTCAGTTTCGCAGGTGCTGCGGGTAGACAGACGAACCATAGGGGCAGCCCCGGGAAGTCTGGCGGAAGGGACCGACCGGGCTTCAATAAGCGGAGTCCTCAAGTTGAACAACGGCCAAAAGCTGGTCATGATCCTGGACAGCAGCTTCCTATGCGAAGGCCGGGCTCCCGCCTTTGATGACCATATCCGGGATGAGCCTGTCAAGGGAATAGAAGCTAAGCAATCGGAAGAGGATGTGCTGCTGGTATCGTTCCAGGTCGGCAGCGAAGAATTCGGTCTGGAGATCAATAAAGTCAAGGAGATCATCCGTTTTCCCGATATCGTTAAAGTACCCAATGTTCCGTATTATATTACCGGAATTATATCGCTCCGGGATTACTTGATACCGGTGGTCGACCTGCGCAGCAAACTGGGAACCGGCTCCCAAGAAGTCACTGACAGTACCCGGGTAGTGGTGGTTGATGTTCAGGGCTGCCTGATCGGTTTAACCGTAGACCGGGTCTTTGAAGTAATGCGGGTGCCCTTGACCAAAATATTCCCACCCCCGCAAATGACAGGCCATGATGGTGGGGCCAACATTACCGGAATCGCCCGTCTGGAAGACGGCCAGCGGATCATCATGTTGATGGACTTGCATGACATTATCAGCCAGCCGGTTTTAGAGGAGATCAGCCAACCGGGGCCTGGCAGTGGGGAGGAGCTTGTGAATAACCGGTTTAGTATCGACGAGACTGACGAGGAACAGATGGTTGTATTCAGCCTGGCTTCCGGGCAGTATGGAATACGCATTACCCAGGTGCAGGAAATCAACCGCCTATCGAAAATCACCAAAGTACCCCGGGCTCCTCGATATGTCGAAGGGGTTGTCAATCTGCGCGGCGAGGTAATACCGGTTATCGATCTGCGCAAACGGTTCGAGCTTGAATCTAAGGAATACAATCAATTCACCAGGATTATAGTAAGTGATATTCATAACAAAAAAGTTGGAATGATCGTTGACGCAGTCCTTGAAGTGTTACGGGTAGGCAAAAACCGCATAGAAAACCCGCCCGATATCTGCGAAGCGCAGGGGGCCGACCGATTCCTGGAAGGTATAGCCAACCTTCAGGAGAGAATGATCATGATGATCAATCTGGAGAACCTGCTGCAGGATAAAGAGTGGAAGAAGCTGGAGAAGATCAGCCAAACCGGGAACCCGGAGCCAGCTCCCAGTGGGGCAAAATTAAAAAAGCAAAGGTAGGAATGGTTGATGATTAGAGTTTTGATAGCGGATGACTCGGCCCTAATGCGCAAAACTTTAAAAAGGATTTTAGAGTCAGATTCCGGTATTACAGTAGTCGGCTCCGCCCGGGACGGCGAAGATGTGGTTGTTAAAGCGAGGGAACTAAAACCTGATCTGATTACCATGGACGTCAATATGCCCAAACAAGACGGCATAACCGCTCTTCAGTACATAGTGAGCGAAAAGATCTGTCCGGTAATTATGGTCTCTTCTCTTACCCAGGAAGGGGCTCAAACTACCTTTGAAGCCCTTGAACTGGGGGCTTTTGATTTTGTAGGCAAGCCGGGAGGTACGGTTTCTTCCGATATGCAGACGGTTGCCGATGAGCTGGTTTTCAAAGTGAAGACCGCGGTGGGCGGCGGAGGCCGCCGGGTAACCGAGAGGCTGGCCCGCAAACCTTCGACTGCCTTAAGCCGCCGAGCGCGGGTAAGCTCTACCGGCAACCGGGTAATGAAGGCGGTGGCTATGGGAATATCCACCGGTGGACCGAAGATGATCTATGAAGTGCTTCCCCATATTCCGCGGGATATAAATGCCGCTTTCTTCCTGGTGCAGCATATGCCGGCCAACTTTTCCGCCGCCTATATTAAAAGGCTGTCGGACTCCTGCCAGTTAAAGGTTGTAGAAGCCCGGGCCGGCACCAAGATCGAGCCTGGATACTGCTATGTCGGAGGCGGGGGAAGACATTTGAATGTGGTCAAGAACTCGGGAGGAGATGTGGTTATCCGCTTGACCAACCGTCCTGAGCACCTTTTTGTCCCGTCGGTAAGTGTGATGATGGATTCCGTTTTAAGCGTTTACGGCAAGCAGACGGTTGGCGTGATCATGACCGGGATGGGCAATGATGGAGCTGACAGCATGCTGCGCATCCGGCAGGCCGGGGGAGCTACCATTGTCGAGTCGGAAGAGAGCGCCATCGTGTTTGGGATGCCTGGCGATACCATTAAGCGGGGAGGTGCCGAGATCATTGCGCCAATTTGGGATATAGCCAGTGAAATCGTCAGGGCAGTGGGCAGGTAATTCAAAGAATGTTTATTCCTGAAATAAGCCAAATTCAGGAGGGAGAGGGAAATTATGAGAGGAATTAAAGCAGATGGGACTGCCATTACCGTTATGGCGGTCGATGATTCACCGGTTTCTCGCAAGATGATAAAAAAAGCGCTTGAACCAGAGGGATTCCAGGTGATCGCCGAGGCGGGAAATGGCAAGCAGGCGGTCGAACTGTACGCAAGCGTAAAAGCAGATGTAATAACTATGGATGTAACCATGCCGGTTATGGACGGGCTGGAGGCTGCATCGGCCATCAAGGCTGTAAATCCGGGGCAGCCGATTATTATGTTGAGCGCCATGGGTGATGAAGACATTATCAACGATGCTCGGCGGAGGGGAATCAACGACATTTGTTCCAAACCGTTCAAACCGGATGAAATAATAGAAAAAATACTGAGAATTCTATAAAAAGGGGTGACACAGATGGAGTTAAGCGCTCAACTTGCTCCTTTTGTAAAGGCAACCATTAAGAACTTGAAAGACATGCTGGGATTTGAAGTAAATACCGGAGGGATGGAGCCGGAACCCGATGAATTTACCTCTCAGGGCTACACGGTCCTGGTGGGGTTTACCGGTGGGTGGAAAGGACGCCTGATCCTTGACATGCCCGGAGAAACAGCCATAAAGATGGCCAGTGCCATGACCGGCGAGCCCTACTCATCGGCGGGCGACGAAGAAGTTCTGTTGTCAGGAGCGGAACTGGGCAATATAATCGGCGGCAATGCCATTACCGAGATCAATAACAGCCAGCCTGGCTTGCAGATTCGATTGACTCCGCCCAGTGTTTTTACCGGGATGGGAATGACCATGTTCAATGCCCGGGTTAACTCTTCGTCACTGGTAGTTAACACGGATGTCGGCCCGGTCAAGGTCAATGTGGCGGTAGAGGGGGCGCAATAGTATGGACATTAAATTTATAAATGCTTTCATATCAGGGCTGCTAAACGTTACCGGCATGCTGGGACTGTCTGATCTCAAAAGAAGCGGGCTCAGTAAGAAGGAACGCCTGGAAATTGATAAGGATGTCAACATTCTCCTGGGGATGACCGGAGGGATGAACGGCAACATAGTACTTTCCATGCCGGAACAGACTGCCCGTAACATAGCTTCGACCATGATGGGAGGCATGGAGATTGCCGTATTGGACATGATGCCTAAAAGCGCTCTCTGCGAGCTGGCCAACATGGTGGCGGGCAACAGCGTGGCCGGGCTTGATGCCGATTCTGTTTCTATGAGTCCGCCCACTCTGATCAGCGGCCAAAACATAGTCGCCCTGGTAAGCCTGGTTGAAACCCTGGTCATTGACTTTACAGCTGCGGCCGGATCTGTAACCATGAGCATCGCTCTGGAAGGATAGTACTTTAATCCGGACAGCATGAGATGAAAGCCCGGAAAGGGATAGTATAACCCTGTGAAAGACCAGGGCAAAAACTGTCCCTTTTCCAGTTCAGAATAAAATTGACTTGTAAGGAAATAACTGGTATGGCAAGTAAAACGTTGTTTTATCCTATAATTCGGAGTTAATTGATTCAGCCCCTAGACTGCATTTTGATAATAAGGACTTATGATAATTGACAGGACGCTTAAACCCGTATAATCTAATAATAAGCATGGGCATTTTTAAAATGACCATAACAATTGTATAACAGGTACTGCACTTGAGAGCCATGAGCCCCTTTTGGAGGGGCTTTTGTTGTTTGTCAAAACCCCGTCGGTGTGAACTGCAGTTGGATTTGCACCCTTAAATCCAAGAATAATTACGGCACCATATCGCCTTAAAGGTATTTCGTCTCTATCTACCACCTGTTCTTAAAACCTTCTTTTGTTTAAACATGCAACGTTTTTAGTCCGCTAAAATCCATACAATAGTAATTTAAATGCTTTGAAAAATGCGGGTCCTCATCTCTTGATTGGGAATGCAAGGTTACTTTAATCAAGCAGCCATTCCTAAATAGATATCATTATTGCAAAGGAGGTGATAAGTTTGCCCATTGATAAGTTCAGTGACAGTGGAACTAACAAAGGTCTGGTTATTGTTATTACAGGTGATGGAAAAGGTAAAACCACCTCTGCCTTCGGGCAGGCCTTGCGGGCTACCGGACAGGGATATAAAGTGTGCATTATCCAGTTTATGAAAGGGAGAGCCTATGGAGAAGTGCTGGCAGTAAGGAAGTACCTGCCGACCATAACGCTTTACCAGTTCGGACTGGATAGTTTTGTAATGCGGGATGATCCGGCTACAGTGGATATGGAACTGGCTCAGCAGGGTTTTGAAAAGGCTAAAGAGATCATAGCAAGCGGCGAATACGACATGGTTATATTAGATGAAATCAATGTTGTTATGGACTTTGGCCTGGTGCCGGATTATGAAATACTGGAAATGGTCAAGAACAAACCCCCGGAGTTGGATTTGGTTATGACCGGACGCTACGCACCGGAATCTTTGAAAGCTTTAGCTGACACGGTTAGTGAAGTTAAAGAGGTAAAGCACCACTACGCGGCAGGAGTCAAAAACCGGGCAGGCATTGAGTATTGAGCAAGTAGATGAACAGTTGGCAAATCTGGAAACCAGGGCAAAATTGTTTTCCATCAAGACAGAGATAGAATAAGGAGGGGTTAACGGATGTTTACACCGGAAGTTCTTGAGCAATCCAAGACCATGAAATCCAAATGGGAAGACGAAGTAAAGAAAATCGTGGCCAAGAATGCGGATCAGAAACCCAAATGGACAACGGTTTCTGATCTGGAGATCAAACGGCTGTACGGGCCGGATGACATCAAAGATATGGATTTTGCCAGGGATATCGGCTATCCCGGACAGTATCCGTTCTTGAGAGGCAACCAGGCCACCGGGTACCGCGGAAAATATTGGACGTTCAGAATGTTTTCCGGGATGGGCAGCGCCGCGGAGACCAACCAGCGCTGGCATTACCTGCTGCAATCCGGGCAGACTGGACTGTCGACCGCGTTTGACTTCCCCACTTTGATGGGCTATGATACCGATTCTCCCAAAGCTCGGGGTGAATGCGGAAAATGCGGGGTGGCTATTGACACCATCGAAGATTTCCAAACTTTGATTAAAGGCATTCCCTTAGCGAAAATTTCCACATCAATGACCATCAACCCGCCGGCCACGATTTTGTGGGCCATGTACTGCGCTTCGGCTCAGATGGCCGGAATTGGCCTGGACGAAATCTCCGGCACCATTCAAAATGATATGTTGAAGGAATTCATAGCCCAAAAGACCCTGATGTGCCCGCCTGATCCCTCAGTAAAGCTGATCAGCGACACGGTGGAATTCGGAACCAAGTACGTGCCCAAATGGAACACCATCAGCATCAGCGGCTATCATATCCGGGAAGCGGGAGCGACCGCGGTTCAGGAACTGGCTTTCACTCTGCGCGACGGCATGGAATACGTGGAAGACGTTATCAAACGCAAAGGCCTGCATGTTGACCAGTTTGCCCCCCGGTTGTCCTTCTTCTTCAATTCCCATATCGACTTCTTTGAAGAAATAGCCAAGCTGCGGGCCGCGCGCCGCATCTGGGCCAAAGCGATGCGGGAGCGCTACAACTCCCAGGATCAGCGCTCCTGGTGGATGCGCTTCCACACCCAGACAGCGGGCTGCTCATTGACTGCGCAGCAGCCCTACAACAACGTGATCAGAACCGCCACCGAGGCTCTGGCCGCAGTTCTGGGCGGCACCCAGTCCCTGCACACCAACTCCCTGGATGAAGTGCTGTGCCTGCCATCCGAACACGCCGTGCAGATCGCCCTGCGCACCCAGCAGATCATCGCTGAGGAACTGGGCGTAGCGAACACCATCGATCCGCTGGCCGGTTCCTACTTTGTGGAAGCCCTGACCAACGAGATGGAAGAAAAGGCCTGGGATTACATTCACAAGATCGACGAGATGGGCGGCATGGTGGCCGCCATCGAGAGGGGATTCCCACAGATGGAGATCTCCGATGCAGCATATACCTTCCAGAAGCAGATTGATGCCAATGAAAAGATCATGATCGGGGTCAATAAATACTGCACCGATGACAAAGTGGAAATACCTTTCCTTGAGATCGACGAGACAACCGAAAGAGACCAGATTGCACGCCTGCAGGCAGTCAAGAATAAACGCGACAGCCGTCATGTGGCTGAATGTTTGAAAGAAATCAAGACTGCCTGTGAAAAGGGCGAAAATGTCATGCCCTATTGCATTGAAGCGGTTAAGAGCCTGGCCACCGTTCAGGAGATATGCGACGTTTACCGCGACGTTTACGGCGAATATCGCGACCCTGGCATCTACTAAAAAATTTGTGGGGAGGTAAGCAATATGTCAGAAAGAAAAATTCGCATTTTACTTGCAAAGCCAGGTCTTGACGGGCATGACCGGGGCGCCAAGGTTTTAGCCCGGGCTTTCCGCGATGCAGGTTTTGAGGTTATATATACCGGATGCCACCAGACTCCGGAGCAGATTGTAGGCGCCGCCCTCCAGGAAGACGTAGACATGGTAGGATTGAGCTGCCTGTCCGGCGCCCATACCTACCTGTTCCCGGCGGTCACCAAACTGCTCAAAGAGCAGGATGCCGAAGACATTATCGTGGTAGGGGGAGGTATAATTCCCGATTTTGATATGCAGGCCATGTATGATGCCGGCCTGAAAGCCGTATTCACTCCTGGTGCAACCTTGGACTCCATTTGCGATTGGATCCGCACGAACGTACAACCAAGGGAATAAAGGACGTGATTAATATGGAAGAACTAGGGAAAAGAGCCATGGCGGGAGACATGAGGGCAGCCTCCCGCTTGATCCGGAACATTGAAGACAATATTCCCGATACCCACAAGGCCATCAAACATATTTTTCCCCATACGGGGAAAGCGCACGTGGTCGGCCTGACCGGAGCGCCTGGAGCCGGTAAAAGTACCATAACCGACGAGCTCATCATGGCAATCCGTAAAAAGAACAAAACAGTTGGGGTGCTGGCGGTTGACCCGACCAGTCCCTTCACCGGCGGCGCCCTGCTGGGCGATCGCATTCGCATGCTGCGCCATGCCGAAGACCCCGGTGTATTCATCCGCAGCCTGGCCACCCGCGGAGCTATGGGCGGATTATCCAAGGCGGTCGGAGACGGCATTCACGTCCTGGATGTTATGGGCAAAGACGTGATCATCGTGGAAACGGTCGGGGTGGGCCAGCAGGAGGTTGATATCATCAACCACGCCCATACGGTTATCGTGGTTCTGGTCCCCGGCATGGGGGATGACGTCCAGGCCATCAAAGCCGGTTTAATGGAAATAGCCGATATATTCGTCATTAACAAAGCGGATAGAGACGGCGCCAAGAAGCTATATAAAGAAACCAAGAACATGATCGGAATGGGCAAATGGACCAGCGGTTGGGAGCCGCCGGTATTGATGATTGAGAGCGTCATGGAGCCGCACAGCTTTGCCAGGAGCGTTGCCGAACTCTATGACAAGATCGAGGCGCACTACCAGCACCTGGTCGACAAGAATATCCTGGTTGACCGGGCGCACCGCAAGGTGGTTACCGAATTGAACGATGCTCTGAAAGCTGCCATCCTGGACCCGGTGCTCAAGAAACTCATGGCGGACGGGGAAATGGAGGGTATGATAGCCAAGCTGAAGACCAAAGCAACCGATCCCTACAGTCTGGCCGAAGAGGTTGCCCAAAAGTACATGAAAGACATTTAAGTAAAAATGAGTAAACAGCATTGACCTGCTTGGAGAGCGTCGGCATATTGCTGGCGCTCTCCAGCGCTGGATGCACACCCCCGGCAGGGGAATGTACAAAGGAGGGTGGCCATTGTCCGGAAAGATCAAAGTATTATTGGCAAAGGCCGGCCTGGATCCGCACGACAAGGGAATCAAGCTGGTGGCGCGCAAACTGCGCGAGATCGGCGGCATGGAGGTATTCTACACCGGTCTCTACCGGAGCGTGGATGAAATAGTAAACGCCGCCCTCCAGGAAAAACCGGATATAGTGGGCTTGAGCGTGCATACCGGCATGCAGATGAGTCTTTTCCCGGAATTGCGGCAAAAACTAAATGAAAAGGGCGCCGCGGATATATGCCTTATCGGAGGCGGAGTTATACCGCATCAGGATGTCCAGGAGCTCAAAGATCATGGCCATGTGGCTGAAGTATTCGGCCCTAACGAATCCGTAGAAGAGGTAATAGATTGGATTAAGGCCAGACCCTGGCTAACCTGGCCAAGGCCTGAAGGGAAGGAGAATTACCATGGTTGATATTAAAAACATTCCCCAGGAAGAAATGGTAGAAAAAGTGCGTGGATATGCCAAGGAAAACTTCCGCAAAGGGCTTAACTGTGCGGAGTCAGTTTATGCGGCTCTATGCGATGCCGGCCTGGTCGATTTTCCCAAAGAAACCGTAGCTCTGGCCACCGGCTTCGGGGGAGGGATAGGTTTAAGCGGTGGAGTATGCGGATCCCTGGCGGCGGCGGCCATGGCGGTCGGCGCGGTTCATGGCCGCCGCGATCCGGCTCAGGGGAGCTTTGACGAGATCGTCGATAAGCTTTACGGGAACCCTGGCCTGTATCGTTTTTTTAACCAGCTGCCCCACCGGTTTGAAGAGAAATTTGGTTCGACCCAGTGTGAGGTTTTGAATAAGGATTATCCCAGCTGGTTTGACAAAGACCGCTTCCGCAAGTGCATGAGCATCGTAATTGACACCGCAGGGATGGCCGTGGAAATGATCTACCAGGGGGCCGATGAAGGATTTAACCAGCCTTTTGGCAAGAACATGGCCGGAAAGCAATAAAATAAGTGTATCCAACCAAACCGCGTCATTTCATCCCAGGTGTGGTACCCTGATCTTAGAAAACGGCCGGGGGGAGATTTTGTGAACCAGACCTTATTGATGCATATCAACAATTCGGTTTTTTTGCGCAATGATTCCCTGGTAATGATTGATCGCCGTTTCCTGCCTGTCAAACAGGTGGAGGTGGTCGCGGCGGATTATGAACAGGTGGCCGAGTCTATTGAGAGCATGGTAGTTCAGGGGGCGGGCGATATAGCCATCACGGCCGGATATGGACTATACCTGGCCGCATGCCAGTTTGAGCCAGAAGCGGCCGGAAATCGGGAAAAATTCATGGTCAAACTCTATGATGCAGCCCGGCGTTTAATCCGCACCCGCCCTACCGGCCATCATCTGGCGGCCTTGCTCAATAAAATGCTCGACAAGCTGAACTGGGAACAGGGCCGCTGGTCCGGGCAGCTTTTTGATTATGTCGAGGCAGCCGTGCAGAGACAGCAGTTTCGCTCGGAGGCTACCGGAAGGGCGGCGGCCGAGGTTTTGGAGAACGGCGACACTATTCTGACCCACTGTTTTCCAGGAGCCGGTTTGCTTTACATGTTGGCCATAGCCAGGGAACAGGGTAAGGAAATATCGGTAATCGCTTCCGAGACCAGGCCCTACCTGCAGGGAGCCCGTCTTACCGCCTGGGCGGTATCAGAGCTTGACGTTCCGGTAACCCTTATCACCGACAACATGGCGGCCTATTGTATGAGTGAAGAAATGATAAACAAGGTCTTTACCGCTGCCGATCGCATAGCCATGGACGGAACGGTGGCCAACAAGGTGGGCACTTTACAGCTGGCTTTAATTGCCCGTTATCACCAAGTGCCCTTATATGTCCTGGGTTACGGGGGGCCGGATCGGCACTGCGCCACGGCAAAAGACATTCCCATTGAAATCCGGGATCCTGAAGAAGTCCTGAACTTTGCAGGAAACCGCATTACTGGAGACAAGGTGCAGGGGTTTTACCCGGCTTTTGACCTGACTCCACCGGGGCTGGTGCAGGAGATATTTACCGACCGGGGAAGTTTTATTCCCTATCACATTCATAAATACTGGTCCCGGGCCAGGACCGATGTTCTAGAATAAACCAAGGCTAAAAGGAGGTCTAATCATGACTGTTCTTAAGAAAACCATTATACCGCTGGGCCGTCCTCTTTTCATTCCCAAGGAGGATAATCTGACCATAGACGATTTAGAAATAGAGACGGCAGGAGCCTACCAGTTGATAGACAGGCCGGATCATATCATTCTAAAGAACGATGAATGCTGCCGCAGCATTGAGGTTACCATCCACCGCAAGGATAAAGAATAGTAAATGTTGAATATATGGCAGGCAGGGGGAGACTGTAGACACATTTTACAGGGGGGGAATTAGAGATGATGGATAAAGTTGAACTTAAAGGGCGTGTTGCCAGGCTGCAGGACAAAATGCAGGAAAGCGAGTGCCAGGCCTTTATTATTATTCAGAATGTGGATTTATACTATTTCAGCGGTACCATGCAAAACGCTCAGCTCTATATTCCCGCTGCCGGGGAGCCGGTTCTATTCTGCCGCAAGAGCTACCAGCGGGCTTTAGAGGAATGCCCCTGGCCTATTATCCAGGTGGGCAGCTTCAAGACCATGCCCCGGCACCTGGGCGATCTGGGCCTGGAAGCCCCTTCCCGCCTGGCCCTGGAATACGACGTGCTGCCGGTTGCCAACTTCCTGGGAGTGAAAAAGATATTTCCCCATGCCAAAACCATGGACGGGAGTCCCTGGATAAAGAGCGTACGCGCGCTTAAAAGTCCCTATGAAATAGCCCTGTTGAAAAACGCCGGCCAAAAGATGGCTGAGGTTTTCAGCCGGGTTGCGAGTATAATCAGAACCGGCAAATCGGAAATCGCCTGTGCCGCGGAGCTGGAAGTGGAAGCCCGCAAGACCCTTCATGAAGGGATCATCCGCCTGCGCGGCTACAACCAGAGCTTATTTTTCGGACACTTCCTGTCCGGCGCCAGTGGCGCCCTGCCCAGCTTCAACGATGGAGCTACCGGGGGGGCGGGATTGGGCGCCTTTTTCCCCCAGGGCTGCAGTGAAAAAACGCTCGCTCCCGGGGAGCCGATCGCGCTCGATTATGTTGGCATCTATAACGGATACCAGGTGGATCAGACCCGCACCTTTGTCATAGGTTCGCTTCCTGAAGCACTTTATAAAGCCTACCAGGTGACCCTGGAAATCCAAGACGCTGTTATCAAGCAGGTTAAACCCGGTATAGCGCCAAGCCAACTGTGGGATACGGCCGTGTCCATAGCCGCGCAAAACGAACTGCTCGACCACCTGCAAGGCTACGGCAGCGACCAGGCCAAGTTCGTCGGGCACGGAATAGGCCTCGAAGTGGATGAGCCGCCGGTGCTGGCCCGGGGATTCGATGCTCCCCTGTTGGAAAACATGGTTTTTGCCCTGGAGCCCAAATTCGTATTTCCCGGGCTCGGCATGGTGGGCATAGAAAACACCTGGCTGGTAACTGCCGACAGTGCCGAGAAAATCACCGTATTTCCCGATGAATTGATTCAGATCCCCGAATAAACGCGCAGACCAGCCAGAGGGACGGTCCTTTTTAAAGCAAAAAGGCCGTCCCTCTGGCTGTCTATTAAGCCGATTATCGACTCCTCGCGATAAATATTTGACTATTTAGGCAAATCGTAAAGACTTTGGTGAAGTATTATTGTGATTATAACGATATTGTTATTAATAGTAAAAAAGTTATATTTTGATAACGAGGGGAGCTATGGAGGAATGTCCAGGAAAAGGGGTTTAATTCTAAACGTAGTCATACTTTTATTTCTGGCGGTGGGAATTGTTGTCTGCACAAGCGGTAAAGTGAGTGCCGCTCCTGATAAAGAAGTGAAGGTTTATTTGAACGACCAGCTGCTTAGCTTTGATGTTCCACCCGTTGTTGAAAAAGGACGCACCCTGGTGCCTATGGCGGCTATCTTTTCCGCTATGGGAGCTGAGATGCGCTGGGATGGCGGCAGCCAAACGGTCACGGCGATTCGTAAGGAAACGGTAGTGGAGCTCAAGATCGGTTCATTGCGTCCCTCTGTCAACGGTAGGGATTGTACGATAGATATGCCGGCCAGGATCATAAAAAATCGCACTATGGTACCGCTGGGCTTCGTGGGAGAGGTTTTCGGCGGGCAGGTTAGCTGGGATCCGGCCAACCGGGTCGTAAATATAAGCCTGGCTGCTTCACCTGGTAAGACGAGTGGATACGTGTCTGTAAATGAAGATACAATAAACCTGCGCAGCGGGCCGGGCACCACTTATGATAAAGTCGGCACCGCTTCCCGCGGCCAGCAGATGGAAGTGCTGTCCCAAACCGGTGAATGGTATAAAGTAAAGTATCAAGGACAGACCGCCTGGGTAGCAGGCTGGCTGGTGGCATTGCCGGGACAGACTTCCGCTACGCAGGGTTCCGCGACACAGACTTCTGCGGCGCAGCCTGCCGCGACCAGTCCATCCCCGCAGCCGGCGACTTCACCCAATAACCCGACCGCAGCAAGGGAGTTGATGCTAAATTATCTCTGCGACAGCTCCGGCATCAGCTTCAGTATGGAATCCTCCAGCCAGTTGCAGCCGACGGTCACCGAAACCGGCAACGATACGGTTTACCGCTTTCCGGGCTTCTTCATTAAAGAGAATAAGACTTATAAAGAAAAATCCGCCCGGGGCGACATCCTCATCCAGGCCTTAAACCAGGACGGTGCGGTGGTAGTAAAGGCATCTGTGCCGGCCGGGGTGCAACACCAGCGCCAAGTTGCGGCGGATGGAAAAAAGCAATTGTTCTCAATCCCCAACTGTGTGCTGGGCATAGAGCGCCAGCCCTTTGAGGCTGCGGGCGAACGCCTGATTGTACATACTTTGCTGACGCCTTCCTGCACCTACAGCCAGGATGGAGCCATGGTAAGCATCAGCCTGCCCGGGATGGGCCGGGGTACGGTAAACAATACCTATACATATAACGGAAGATTATTGAAGTCAGTCAGTTTTGAACAGAGCATAAATCATTCAATACCAAACCTGACCATCCGGGTCGAGACGCAAAGTGCGGTTAAATACAGCATCTTACCGGGCTGCAAAGACGAGAACGCTCTGTTTATGGTGATGATGAATCCCCGTGATCTGCCGGCCCCCAATACGGCCGTACTTCTTGACCCCGGACACGGAGGAACGGACCCGGGCGCCTGTCCCTTGCAGCTTAAAGAAAAAGACCTTAACCTATCAATTTCGTTGAAAGTCGGGGCCGCTTTGAGTAAAAAAGGGGTCAAGGTATATTATACCCGGCGGGATGACAGTGATGTCGGTCTGGCCGAGCGATCAGCCATGTCTAATTTATTAAATCCGGCTCTGTTTGTATCGGTGCATAATAACAGTGTGGATAATAATTCGGTTAACGGCACGGAGACTTATTATTGCGCCCCTCAGGACAATCCGCCGCTGTACGCTCAAAAATCACAGAGAATGCGCATCGCCACTCTGATCCAGCAAAAACTGGTCAATAATCTGGGCTTTACCGACCGGGGGGTAAAAGAGAACCGGCTGGCGGTTTTACGGCTTACCCAGGCGCCCTGCGCCCTGGCCGAAATCGCCTTCCTATCCAATCCCGAAGCAGTTAAATTGATGCAGCAGGATGATTATCAAACCCGGGCGGCATCGGCTATCACCGACGCCATCAGCGAGTATCTGGGCCTATCCAGGTAAGTGCAAAGGGATCCCAGGAGGGCGGTCTTTCGGCTTACTAAGCCAAAAGACCGCCCTGCTCGTCGTTTAAGGGGACGAATGGGGACGTACCTTAAATGTCAACAGCATATAGTTTTGCATAGGGTCATGGTATCACTTGGCAAGGGGGTGGAGGCATGGGGAGGCAAGTTCGACAATACAGCCAAACCGGATTGTATCATATTATTTACCGGGGGATAAACAGACAGAATATTTTCGAGGAAGACAGTGATTACATTAAGATAGCCAAAATCATTTGCCTCTCCCTTTAAGTGGTCATACAAGACTCGGCAAAAGCTGCTTTCAAGATCAGTTAATCAAATGCAATCAGTCGTCTGATTATTCGGTCACTTTTTCGTGGGGTTGTACTTAGGGATTGCTTAAAAACCCCTAAATTTTCGGGGGATCATCTGACTTGAAACTCAAAATAATACCACCCGTTTTTGTGTTCCCGGCCTGAGTGCTGGGAGCAAAAGAACTGCCCAGTGCCCGCCCACCGCTGGAGCTTTCGGCTCCGTCCCAGCCATCAAATTTGATCACCAGCAGCTTCCCGGGCGCACTCTGTGTCAGTTTAAGCTGGCAGGGCAACTCCAGCAATGAAAGCGGCTTCACTATTCAACGTAAATCACCGGCATTGTCAGCCAGTATCTGTCCCGGACCTACCTGGAAACCAAGCGGCGGCCGCTCTATATAGTGAAAGAGTTCAGTGAAGAAGGCCCTTAGAACATCTGGATATATTCCCTCATACTTACCACGTGGAGTGTGTTGTGTTGCCCTATTAAACTTAAACACTGCATACATCCTTTTATTACCAGATTTAAGCAGATTGTAAAAACGGCTGTGATATAATAAATCAAGATGTTTTCAAGGAGGCGAGAGCAATGGCAGCGAAAAAGTATACGATAGAGGAGCTCAAAGCTGTTGTAGAACCGATCGCCCGAAAATATGGTGTGGAACGCGTATATCTCTTTGGCTCTTACGCCCGTGGAGAAGTGGCTGAAAACAGTGATATAGATTTGCGTGTGGATAAAGGGGCACTTAAGGGGATGTTTGCCCTGTGCGGGTTATATACGGAGCTTGAAGAAGCTCTGCAGACTAAAGTGGACGTTCTGACAACAGGCAGCCTGGAAGACGACTTTCTTCATAGGATACGGAAAGAAGAGGTGCTTCTGTATGGCGGATGACCGGAACGCCGACGTACTCCGCCGTATCATTTCTTATTGTCATGAGATAGAGGAAGCCATGCGGCGGTTCGGAAAAGATTACGCGGTATTCGCGCAGGATTCCATATATAGGAACGCTACGGCTCTTTGTATCATGCAAATTGGAGAATTGACCACGCATCTCACCAACGATTTCAAGCAAACCTACACGGGAATGCCTTGGACCCAGATTAAGGCGTTGCGCAATGTGGTTGCCCACAGCTATGGCAAAATTGACGTGGAAAGCTTATGGGAAACCATAACCATCGACATTCCAAAGTTAAAAGACTATTGCTTCGGCATCATTCAACAATTTGATGTCTTCATGCAGGAGAGCATCAACGATCCGGAGGAGGATGAGCAAAAAAACCCAACCGAATGAGAAAGCAATTGGAACACACTAATCTAAAGCAGCGTGTTTTTTATTATTGCCCACCTCATCAATAATGCTGTCCAGATAACTGTCCAGTTCATCCGGCGTTGTTCCGGCGCGTCCAGCCAGGCGGTCTTCCTCAATAGATCCTTGCACCGAAAGGGATCAGCCCCAGTTTGGCCAGCTGGAAATGCTGAAGCCCGAACGGGATGCCGATAATGGTTATAACCAAACCCGCCACCAGGTGGTAAATGGCCAGTTCCCACCCGCACAGAATAATCCAGATTATGTTTAGAATCAAACTGCCCGCCTTAAAATTAGTCCGTAAAAATCCATTCTATTTACAATGCAAGCAAATAAGACAATTTATGTTCGTAAATTTAAGCAAAAGTTTAAATGGAAAGTAATTTAAAAAATTCTGACCTATTTCGATATATTATATGGGAAAAGGTGGATAAAGTTTTGATTGAATTCTATATATTATGTAAAAATTTTATAGACGTTTATTGATGATATTTAACAAAAAAGTTGTCACCTAAAGTCGTAAAACAAATAAAAGGGGAAAAAGGGTATTAACTTTGTTAGTGGAAATAAATATTGCTATTGACTTAATTTTACTGAAATGATTGGCCGGGAGGTATTAAAGGTTAACATGCGGACTTCTCATTTATGCAGAAAATATTTCTTGGTGTTGATGATGATATTTGCCATCAATATATTTTTTTCAGGAAAACTATTTTATGTCTATGCCAATGAAAACGATAAGCCCGGCAGCCCTGTAAGTGATGAAATGACAATTGAAAACGGGCAAATAGAGACTGCGTCCCTTGATGATGCACAAAAGATCAGGCGTGATATAGAGGCCCGCGAAGCGGAGTTAAAATCTCGTATGGAGATAATACGCCATAAATATCAAACAAATAGTAAATCAAAAGCTTCTTCAAATAACCAGATGATATTACGGCCAAATACCATGGAAGTCAGGACATTCCAGGACCTGGACAATATAGTGAATGATCCGGATGCAAATTATATTCAAATGGCCGATATCGATTTGAGCAGTCATTCTAATTGGGGCGGAATAACCGGTGCTTTCACGGGGACCTATGATGGGAATGGCTATAAAATTATAGGGTTTAACACGACTGAACCGGTTACCAATGAAAATGATTTATATGGTTTATTTCAGTTTATAGATGGCGGAACTATAAAAAACGTTATCCTTGAAAATGTCAATATTAGTAGTATTAGTAGTAGTGGTAATGATGAGTGCAATATTGGGGCCTTGTGCGGAGGTGCGGATGGCGCCGTTATAGATAATTGCCACATTTCTGGCACCATAAACGGAGGATATGCAGGCGGATTGATGGGTTTCGTTCGCCAATCAATCGTTAGCAATTGCAGCGTTTCCGGCACTGTTAGCGGAAAAAGTGCGAGCGGGTTCATCGATCTTGTTTCTGGCGGTAATATAGTTAATTGTTCTTCATCATGTTCAGTATCTGGGCGGATGGCTGCTGGCTTTGCTGAATGGATATCTTCTGAAGCAGTAATAAATAAATGCTATTCAGCCGGTAACATGACTTGTCAAACTATGATGCTTGATATAAACATTTATGTGGGAGAATATGGGGGATTTGTTTCTCACTTATATGGTGCTGTTACAATTAACGATTGTTATTCAACTGTGTCGATAGTGGATAATACACCAGCTGATCTTGATCCACTCCGTAATGCGAGGGGGTTGGGCGGCTTTTTAGGATATGGTTTTCAATATTCCGCCTCAGAATGCCCATTATTACAACATTGTTATAGTACTGGAACAGTCCCCTTGAACTCCAACTCCCGCTATTACCGCGGTTTTGCATCAAATGGATATCATGATTATGATTCTCCACATAGTACCGCTCAAATTGACTCCTGTTATTACGATTCACAGACCTCGGGTCATTCAGACAATGACGGGCATGGAATACCGAAGACAACAGCGGAGATGAAAACCCAGGCGACCTTTGCCGGATGGGATTTTGATAATACCTGGGCCATCGATCCTGCCATTAACAATGGCTATCCGTACTTACAACGTACATCAACAGTTTTATCATCAAAGGAACATCTCGGCAAGCGGCCCTATTGCTCCTACGGAAACAGCTCAGTTAATCTCTGCACCGGAAACTACATTCAAGAGGTAACCGATATTAATATTCCCGGGGTTGGTCCGGAACTGGAATTCACCCGTTTTTACAACTCATTGGACGACTATGAAGGACCACAAGGCAAGGGCTGGACTAACAACTACAATGTTCATTTAACCATCAATCAGGATAACAGTATCAGTGTGGCCTATGCCGACGGGCATGTATATAAATTTACCTCCAGTGGGTCCGGGTTCACCGCGCCGGCCGGCTGCTATGAAACGCTTACCGGTGCAACCGGTGGATACACTCTCTCCTTTAAGGACCACACCCAATACCTATTCGATACTTCCGGTAAACTATTGAACATTACCGACCAGAACAACAACACCATCGAGCTAACCTATAACGGCGACCGGTTAGCTACGGCCACCAACCAGACAACAGGCAAAACCCTGAATTTCACCTATGACTCTGGCAGCCGCTTGGCCAGCATAACGGACCCCGCCGGGAGATCGGTTCACTATACATATGACGCAAATGAAAACCTGGCTGCGGCGCAGGATCTAAACGGAGGAATAACCACCTACCAATACGACTCTCACGGCCTGACCTCTATAATCCGCCCCGACAGCACCACCGCGCTTACCCACAGCTATGATGATGAAAACCGGGTTATCCAGCAGGTGGATGGGAAAAGCAACACCTGGCAATATGCCTACAATAATTTCCAGACAAATCTGAGCGGACCTTTGGGGGACGTCACCACCTGCACCTATGACCATAAGTTTAGATGCACCGCCGTTAAGGACCCTCTAAACGGGGATACGGCGTTTGACTATGATAAAAACAACAACTGCATAAGTATAAGCGATCCAAAAGACAATTCTAAGTTCTTTGAGTATGATGCGAATGGCAATCTTACTTTATCTACCGATGCCTTTGGCGACACTGAATATGAGTATGATGCGGGCAATAACCTGACCCAAATAACCGATCCCGGTGGAAGAATTACCAGTCTCTCCTATGATGGCAACAACAACCTGGTAAGTTTTACGGATGCTACGGGGGCGGTGACTTCATATGAATACTTCTCCAACGGCCTGCTCCAAACCCAAACCAACCCGGCGACGGAAGCGGGAACGGGAACCGTGAGCCGCACGTATACCAACGGACTGCCCCATACCGTTACCAATCCGGCCGGCCTTACCACCACCTATGCCTACGACTCCGCAGGCCGGGTGACCGGCGCCACGGACAGCGCCGGTAAAACCACAAACTACACCTATGACGCGGCGGGCAACCTTTTAAGCATTACCGATCCTTTAAACCACGCCTGGAGCTACCAGTATGACTCCAATAACCGAGTAACAAGAAAAACTGACGCGAATAATAACACCACCCAATATGCCTATGACAGCAACGGCAACTGTATACAGGTGACCGATGCCTTGAGCCACACGACCACCTATGCCTATGACAGCGAAAACCAACTGGTGGGAATAACCAATCCCCGGGGTAAAACTACTGCATATGCCTATGATTTGAATGGCCGTTTGACTTCTATCACCGATTCCCTGGGGAACACCTCTAGCTTCAACTATGATGAAGTGGGAAATGTAACCGGAAGGCAGGACGCGTTAGGAAACACCGTGGCCAGTTATACCTATGATCCTCAAAAATATCTGCTTACGTCGGTAAAAGACGCCTTGGACAATAGCACTAACAATCAATATGATTCGCTGGGCCGGTTGAGTGCTATAACCGACCCCCTGAACCGGAGTACGCAGTTCAGTTATGATAATTTAAACCGCCATATACAAACCGTTGACGCCCTTCAAGGCCAGGCCAGCCAGGAATTCAATGCCATGGGAAATCGTAAGGCCATGGTAGACGCCAATAACAACCGGCGCGGATTCAGCTTCGACCTGGCCGGAAGACTTACCGGAAGCAGTTCGGATACCGGCAGCCACAGCTACACATACAACCAGGCCGGGCTTTTAAGCGGTTTTACCAACGGGCGGGGTCAGAACCGGACCTGGCAATACGACGATGCCCGGCGTTTAATATCCCAGAACGATCCAGACGGATCCATAAGCTGCACCTATGACGGCAACGGCAACCTGCTGACAGTAAGCGATGCCAGCGGAACCATCACCCGCCAATATGACGCCTTAAACCGGGTAGTGAGCTACACCGATGCCCGGGGCAACACTATCGGCTATACCTATGATGAGGCGGGTAATCTGAGCACTATCACTTATCCGGGCGGAAAACAGGTGCAATACACCTACGACGCCGCTGATAAGCTGACCCAGGTGCGGGATTGGGCGGGCCGCATTACGACTTATGCCTATGACGCCAACGGCCGCCTGACCGGAACCCACCGGCCTGACGGAACAGTGGAAACCAGAACCTACAACGAAGCCGGTAGATTAACCCGGATAAAGGATGTTGCTCCGGGAGGAAGCACCCTAACCCAATTTGATTTCACCTATGACGCAGCGGGAAACATTACCGACGAATTTTCTAATCTTCCCGACCCTGCAAATACCGGAGACAACAGCGTGATAACCTGTACTACCGACAACCGCATGGCGACCTACAACGGACAGGCGGTTGCCTATGACGCGGACGGCAACATGACCTTGGGACCGTTGAACGGAGAGATGACCCAGTATACTTTCAACTCCCGCAACCGGCTGACCGGTGCGGGAAGCTCCAGCTACACCTATGATGCGGAAGGCAACCGAACAGGTGCGACAATCAACGGGGTGCACTATGATGATATAATCAATCCACAAGCCTCCTTGAGCCAGGTTCTGATTAGAAACGGCTCCGATAGCAGCCAGACCTTTTATGTATACGGTTTGGGACTGATAGGGGAGGAAAGCCAGAACACTTATCAGGTTTACCACTACGACCTCAGGGGCAGTACTGTATTGCTTACCGATGCTTCGGGCAATACCACCGACAGCTTCCTGTATAATGAGTACGGCAAACTTACGGACCATGTTGGAAGCAGCAACACCCCGTTCCTTTACAACGGCCAATATGGAATCATGACCGACGGCACCGGGCTGTGCTACATGCGGGCCAGGTACTACAATCCCGAGGTGCAAAGGTTTGTTTCAAAGGATAGTTTAAACGGGGCTATAACTAATCCGCTGAGTTTGAATTTGTTTGCATACTGTAATAACAACCCCATTAATTTCATTGATCCGACAGGGCATAGTCCCACTAATTATGCGGGTGCATATCAAAGATATAAAGATATGGATTATGAATCATTAAACGAAATTTATATAGGCCTATCAAATAGTATTCGAAATGAAGAAGCTATAGCAAACGGTTCTAATTATTCTCTTTATGAGCAATTTAAGGCTGAGGCTAATCTTATGCTATTTAATTCGGATTTTAAAATAATAAACGAGTTGCTTATTATCAAAGGGGATTACTACTCCCAAGAAGAAAAAGAAATTGCTAATCAAAGAATATTGGATTTGAAAAAACAAGAGTTTGATGAACAATATGAAATAGCAATGGGCATTGCCGGAGGGGGCCCGGTTGGAAAGGCTAGTCTACAAATTTTTAAAAGCAATAAAATTGCGAATCAAATAGCCCAAAAGCTAGGATATCAAGGGGCAGAGGATTTAAAAAAGGCTTTTGTAGGGAAGGGGAACATTTCCAAGTTTAATATAAAATATAACAAAGACACTGGTGAGATAGTATTAGAATCAATAAGAGATTCATCTATACAAGTTCCCACAGGATTGTATAAAGATTGAAAGAAGTGAGCATAATGGAGAATTTGCCTCAGATACGAGTATCCTTCTTTTTTATGGGGGATGAATTTAACCTTGACGATGTTACAAAAAGAATGAATATTACACCAACGGAAACCAGAGAAAAAAAAGATTTCCCTATAGTAAAATTTGCGCATACTTCCTGGGAATTAGACACTCAAAAAGAAAGTTGTAAGGTTGTTTCCTGGCAATTTGAAAAACTTATAAAGCTATTAAAAGGCAAAGAATCAATTATTAATCGGATTTGCGAAGAATATGGCATTAATGCAGGGTTTGTAGTAAGTGTTTTTATGGAAAATGGTGATGGCCCAGAAATGGTTTTAACAAAAGATATTATCTCATTTTTAGCATCTATCAATGCGGAAGTTGGATTTGATTTATATGTGGATTAGAGGACGGGGGTCAAGACGGTTCTCTTGACCCCTTTTTGGACTGATACCATAAAAGCGCACACCCTTAACAAACCGATTAAAGCTGGAATCGTGGAAAAACCGGGGCAATACAAATGGAGCAGTCATAATATTGAACCTAAAGACAAACACCAATCTTTCAGTAAGGGCGATAGCTGATTTGTTGGGGATTAATCGAGGGATTGTTCAGAAAACGAAATTGAAAAATTGAATAAATAAGAAGCAGAAACGCAAGGGTGTCAAGAGAATCGTCCCCTTGGCACCTCCCCTTGACATCTAAAAGATTCCTCTGTACAAATTCACACAGGATTGTATAAATAAAGGAAGAAGGGGGAAAATGGCAAATTGACACAATTGCCACAAGTGAGAGTATCATTCTTCTTAGTTGGGGATGAGTTTAATCTTGATAATGTTACTAAAAAAATGAATATCATGCCGACGGATACCAGAGAAAAAAAAGACTGCCCTGTAAAGCAATTCGCATATACTACCTGGTCGTTGAGGACCGAGAAGGACAGTTGTAAAGCAGTTTCCGTGCAATTTGAAAGAATTATGAAACTATTGTTAGGTAAAGAAAAAATCATTAATGAAATTTGCAACACCTATAATAGTAATGTAATTTTTGAAATTGGTATATTTATGGAAAATGGTGATAGGCCAGAAATGGTTTTAACAAAAGAAATTATTTTATTCTTAGCATCTATCAATGCGGAAGTTGGATTTGATTTATATGTGGATTAGAGGACGAGGGACTCATGGGGATGGGACGCATGGGGACGTACCTTAAACGTCAACATCACATAGTCTTGCATAGGTTCATGGTATAACTTGGCAAGGGGGTGGAGGCATGGGGAGGCAAGCTCGACAATACAGCCAAACCGGGTTGTATCATATTATTTACCGGGGGATAAACAGACAGAAATATGTCAGGAGACAGAGTTATTGACACACTCCAACTAAAAACAAATCAATGGATATGTTGGAACGCAGGGATGGTTCTTTAAGCTATATAAATAGGAATTGTCCCTGCTTATTTATATAAAGGATCATTGGGTTCAATTGAGTCGGGGAAGGAGCATTAGAAATGTACGTTGGAAGATACTTGAGAAAACTTGCCTTATTAAGTATATGTATGGTGTTGACCTTGTTTACGCTTTCCGTTCCGGTCAATGCCGGGCATATACACTATACATACGATGAGCTGGGGAGGTTGACGTCAGTCACCTATGGCAACGGCCAAACCAACACTTACTCTTATGACAGCGGCGGCAATGTGCTCCAGTCCACTCATGAAACTACTAATGATCCCTATATTATTACCACACCGCAACAGCTAAATGAAATTCGTAATAATCTGAGTGCGAGCTACCGACTGGCTAATGACATAGACCTGTCGGCTTACCAATCGGGAGAAGGCTGGGTGCCGATCGGCGACTGGGATAATAGCTTTACTGGCTCGCTCGATGGGGCGGGTCATAAAATTACGGGTCTTAAAATAGACAGTTCAAGGCAATTATCGGGACTATTTGGGTATTGTTCCGATGCAGCTTTAAGTAATTTAACCATTGAATCTGCTTATATTTCTGCATATGGTTATGCCGGATTATTAACTGGAATGGCGGAAAATACGACGATTAGTAACTGTCATTTTACCGATTGTCATCTCATTGGCAATGCCCAATCCGGGGAGTGCATGGTAGGCGGGGTGGCAGGGAATGTTCATGGCTGCAATGTCAGTGAATGTTCGGTTGAATCTACGAATATAGATTTTAATATTTCTACAGCCCCTTATACGGCAGGGGCGCTCATAGGATTTGCACTAGATACGACGACTATTACCGGGTGTCAAATAATTAATTGCAGTATAACCAATAGCATCGGCTCTATTGAATGCTTTGCAGGAGGTTTAGTGGGACAACTTGAAAATGGATGCACTGTCAACGGGTGTTCGGTTGAATCCACAACCATTGAAGGGTTCTATGTGGGTGGATTAATCGGATTTGGTCAAGATTGTACACTGCTAGAATGTTATGCAAATACGAGCCTAAGCGGCGTGAGACTTGGAGGATTAGTATGCACCCTTTACAGCACTGCAGAACACTCAACAAATGTATCGGAATGCTATTCAACCGGAACGCTTAACATGACAAGCCCGGGTATTGCAGGTGGGTTCGTTGCTAAGCTGTCTGAGGGTTCAATATCACTCAGCAATTGTTTCTCGACCGGTAATATATCCTCATCCACATATCAGAAAGTTGGTGGATTTGTAGGATATGTTGAAGATCAAACTACCGTTTCGGTTGAAAAATGTTACTCTATCGGTCAGGTACCCAATTCAGGCCCTTCCTACAATGGATTTGGCGAGGTAGGAAACAATTGCTATTGGGACACTGTGACTTCCAATACTACTCAATCCCAGGCCGGAACGGGTAAAGTTACTTCAGAAATGTTTCAACAGGCTACCTTTAACGGATGGGATTTTACTGACATTTGGCAAATAGACGAAGGAGTAACTTATCCTTACTTACAGAGCCTTCCCCAACCATCAGCAACTCCACCGCCCCTTGGAACACCAGAGAATCCCTATATGATTACCACACCACAGCAGTTGGATGAAATTCGTAATAATATGAGTTCGTGTTACAAGTTGGCCAATGACATAGATTTATCCTCCTATCAGGCAGGAGAAGCCTGGGTGCCGATCGGGTTTCTCTATAATCTTGACGGCATCGAGGATATAGATGATATATATAGCGTGGCATTTACGGGTTCCCTTGATGGAGACGGACATAAAATCACCGGATTAAAGATAAACATATCCTCCGCAAGTCAGATAGAATACCCGATTATGGGCTTGTTTGGGATTTGTTCCGGGGCGGAAATTAAAAACCTGATCATAGAATCTCCGAACATAACCATCTTTAAATATGGCAATGCGGGCGCATTGATTGGCGCAGCTAAAGAAACTGATATTGTCAATTGCCAAATTATCGGAGGAACGGTAAATTGCCCAAGTTTGGGAGGCGG